>NZ_LHZA01000150.1 GCF_001580535.1 Acetobacter cerevisiae
ATAGCGAATTTCCAAAAGGGCTCTAACAATTATTTACAAATTTTTTAGGCAACTCAAAAAAATCATTATTAGAAATAGAAAAAGTTGGAAATTCAAATGGACCATTAGGAGTCCACCTATTATCAAATCCTACTATTTTATGGTCGGAATTATCATTCCATAAAACTACCAACGGAATACTGTCTTTTTCCTTTCCAAATGATATTTTTATATTTACAAACTCTCTTCCGTTTACAGATACATAACAAACACTTTGCTCCACTCCACTCAACACTTTAAGCAATGCATCTATTTTTTGATATTCATTCATTGATATATAAACATTATTAAAATTCCGTGTTCTCATGCCTATAATAGATATAAAATCTTCGGCGATCATGGGCCCGGTACCCTGAAGAAATACTGGAAGTATCAATCCTGCTGCAACAGGAGATAATATTAAAAATAATGATCTTTTATAATTATCTTTAGGTATTTTATCAACTGCTGCAATAGAAAAAAATCCAACCATGAAAAAATAAACCGACAATGAAATACTATAATTATTTACTCTTTCTACATATAAACTAATAAAAATAATAGAAAAAACTAAAATAGATCCAATAAAATACCAATAAACCCAACTCTTTGTATTTGGTATTATGTTAGATTTATCTAAATTACTCGCATTCAAAATTTTCTTCATGAAAAAATTTATTAGCATGTATAACCAAAGACTTGATGCCATTCCGTAAAGAACGAGAAGCGTATAAAAAAAACACTAACAATGCCCAGAATAATAAATATAGGTACATTTATTTGCGTTAAAAATGATGATAGATTTCTAATATGAATTTGATAATAAAATAACACTACATATCCAGGAATTGACAGCAATAGAACAGGTGTAATCAATGGAACAAAAAATAAGAATATTTTTTTTAGGTTTATTTTTTTTCCATTTGGATTTTCTGAAATACTCATACCTTAATATTCCTTCTTATTGTAAGATGATTAATATAATATAGTATCTTATTTCCAATATCACAGCAATAATTTTCATTATAGATAAAGAAAATTCGTGTACAGAATGGATTTTTGAGGATTCTAAACGCAATTCGAACAAAAAACGAAATTCCATCACATGAAAGTGAATAAACTAAGAGCCTGAATCAGAAAGCGGTTTGATTGATTTTTCGCAGAACTCTGCGGATATGGGCAATCATCAACCACGCGTGGGATGACGAGATTGTTGCCTCGACATCCTTCGTGAGGCGACGGCAACGTCCGAGCCATGCAAAGCTACGCTCCACGATCCAGCGTTTGGGCAAGACGACGAAGCCTTCGGCCCGATCGCTACGTTTGACGATCTCGATCGTCCATCGGCCGAGTTCAGCCAGCGCACCACGCAACTTCTCGCCAGCATATCCCCCGTCACCGATCAGATGGCGAAGCCAAGGGAATAATGAGCGTATTCTGGTCGCTACCAGCGGCGCACCGTCACGATCCTGAATGTCGGCGGGATGCACGGCAGCCGCCACGACATGACCCAGCGTGTCGGTCGTGATATGCCGCTTGCGTCCCCTGATCTTCTTGCCCGCGTCATAACCGCGTGGACCGCCGTTTTCAGCAGTTTTAACCGACTGGCTGTCAATAATGCCTACCGAAGGCGTGGCGTCTCGCCCGTCCTGCTCACGCGACAGGATCACGAGAATATGGTTAATGGCTTCCCATCTTCCCTCGCGGATCCAACGGTAGAAATAGCCCTGTACGGTCGTGAAGGCCGGAAAGTGCCGGGGCAACTGCCGCCATTGGCAGCCGGTCGTGACGATATAGAGGATCGCCTCCATGACCCGGCGCAAATCCGTACGTCGTGGTCTGCCCAGCCGTTTCTTCTCGGGCATCAGCGGCGCAATCAGCGCCCACTCCGCATCGCGCAGGTCGCTTGCATATTCCAGGTCGTCCCGGCGATACTGCGCTCGGGTGATTTCAGTCCAGGCCATCTTGATCTCATCAGGTTCTCGCAAACCCATGAATCATAACCTGCTGAAATCACTCAACTCATTTTCGGTCAGACACTAAGAATGTCCTAGTCACAAAATTTTTCGGAATAACTATAAATATCCAGTTTGCGAGCGATTATCCTCGCCGCAGACTAGCTCATCAAGAGGCGGCTTATCGCCCTTCAAAACCATTTGGACTGCCAATATGGCACCGTGATATCTAACACAACGACCATACTTTTCATCTGAGATTTTTCATCTGAGATAAGGCGAAAGCAGTCATAACAGTTTGAAAAATTAATTCTTTGGAAGAACTTTTGAGAGAAAAGCCACAAGTCCATCAATCTCCGTCTCCGCAAACACCTGCACACCGTGGGTGCGGAGGAGGGCTGTGGTGACGCCGGTGCCGGGGTGTTTTTGGCCCTGAAAGGTGCCGTCATAGATGTGGGTGCTGCCGCAGGAGGGGCTGGCGTCGGTCAGGATGGCGAATTTGCAATCGTGTTCCTGCGCCAAAGCCAGTGCGATTTTGGCACCGGTGATGAACTGGTCTGTCACATCCGCTCCGGTTGTATCCTGCACGCGGGCGGTGCTGGCCAGCACGTCGGGGCCGGAGTGGCCTTGGGTGATTTCAGCCGGGGGGCGTGGGGTGCTGAAGCCTGCAGCGACTTCCGGGCAGATGATGACAAGTTGCCCCGCCTTGTGCCATGCGCTCAAAGCCGGATGTAAAACGGGCTTTGCGGAGCCGTTATAACGGACGGGACGGCCAAGCAGGCAGGCGCTGATCAGAATTTTTGGGAGTGTCACGGACCGTCCTTCCTGCGTGCTGGGGATGCCCTTTGTTTTAGGGCAGAAACGGATGCGGTGTTACCCTGTTTCATGCGCTTTTTGTCCCCTTTATTGCAGGCCGCGCGGTCACAATTCCCCCCATGGTCTTGAAATTGCCCAGAATACCCTGGACTAAAGGGGTAAGTGCGCGGATGCGTACGCGTGACAAACAGACACTTCAGGGATGGTTATGGAACATCAGGTTAATTCATTATGGAGCCAGCTTAATGCCTGGCTACCGACAGTATTAAGCTACACCGGGCAGGTTATTCTGGCTCTTATTGTGCTTCTGGTTGGCTGGAAGATTATCAACATGGTCATCCGCGCCATGGGCCGGATGATGGCGGCAAGCCATATTGAACCGACATTGCAGGGCTTTCTGCTGAGCGTTGCGGGCCTGCTGATGAAGGCTCTGCTGCTGATCAGCGTGGCCTCCATGGTGGGGATTGCCACAACATCGTTCGTCGCCGTTCTGGGGGCGGCCGGTCTGGCCGTGGGCATGGCGTTGCAGGGTAGCCTTGCGAACTTTGCCGGTGGCGTGCTGATCCTGCTGTTCCGCCCCTTCAAGGTGGGGGATTCCATTGTGGCCGGTGGCAGCGCAGGCACCGTGGAATCTATCGAAATGTTCCGCACTGTTCTGCGGGATGCCAAAAACGATCTGATTTATGTGCCCAATGGCACGCTTTCCAACAACATTGTGGTCAACAGCTCTCAGTCTGACATGTTGCAGGCCTCTGTTACGCTGCTGATTGACTATAACGACGATATCGACAAAGCCCGCGCCCTGCTGCTTGGTGCTGTGCAAAATGATGAGCTGGTTCTGAAAAACCCCGGCCCGTCCGTCGGTTTCCTGCCGCAGCCTGCTAACATTGCAGTGACACTCAGCTTCTGGTGTGCGCCGGGTAACGTCACGCCGCTGACGGGTAAATATTCTGAAACGGCCATTCAGGTTCTCAAACAGAACGGCTACCGTCTGGGCACCACCACCCGCGCGGCTCCGGCTAACTGAACGCGGGATACAGGCAGGTCTGAGCGCCACACATCGGCAAACGGACCTGTTATTGGTTAGCGTTTTGAGCACAGTCTTCTTTTTTACAGAGAAGGCCGCGTTTTTTTATGGCGTAAACGCTTAGGAAAAACAGCTCTCTTGGGGCGTGAGCGTTTTGTAGTCTGGCACGGTTGCGAGGGCCAGAAGGGCATCCAGATCGATATGGGCTTCCAGATGGTCTGCCAGCCTGTCGAGCGCCTGTTCTACGACGGTATCGTGATGCTCCGGCAGGCTGGCCTCATACCAGATCCCACCGGGGCAGAACGCAGCCCCGCCTGCGCGGGCCAGCAGGGCCATGCGGGCCGCGCGGTGGCCGAACACGCCGTGCAGATACGTGCCGTAAACCTGCCCGCTGGCGGCGATGGCCCCCTCCCCGTCCCCGTTCAGAACCAGTAACGGGCGGGCGCGGTCCGGGCCGGTGGTGCGGCCAATGTGCATTTCATAACCGGACACCGGGGCTTGTGTGCCTGCAACGGTGCCGGATGTGTCTTCCAGATGTTTATCGTCACTCAGCACTGTTTCCACGGCCAGCAGGCCGAGGCCGGGGGCTGCGCCGGATGGGCCTTCCGTGCCGTGTGGGTCTGCCACAGTCTGGCCCAGCATCTGATAGCCGCCGCACAGGCCCATCACATGGCCGCCTCGGGCCAGATGGGCGGTGAGATCCTCCGCCCAGCCTTCCGCCCGGAAAGTCGCGAGGTCCGCCAAGGTGCCTTTGGAACCGGGAAGCAAAACAAGATCACACTCCGGCAGGCGTTGCCCACGTTGCACGGGGAGAATTTGCACGCCCGGTTCTGCACACAGCGGGTCCAGATCATCAAAATTCGCAATAAGTGGCAGAAGGGGAATGGCAATGCGTAAAGGGCGCTGCGCGTTATCATCCCCGTTATGCACAGAGATGTACACAGGGGGCGTGGTGCGGCGGGCTGTCAGATTGGTCAGCAAATCGGCGGCGTCTTCTGCGGGCAGAGTGCGGACAGCGGGCAGGTCCGGCACAAGGCCGAGGGCTGTCCAGCCGGTGCGCTGGACGATGAAGTCCATGCCATCATAAAACAATGAGATATCACCGCGCATTCTGTTGACGATGAAGCCTTTGATGCGGGCCGCGTCCTCCGGTGGCAGCACAACCTGTGTGCCGACCAGACTGGCGATGACGCCGCCGCGATCAATATCACCCACCAGAACCACGGGGGCGTTGACGGCTTCTGCAAAGCCCATATTGGCAATATCGCGGGCGCGTAAGTTGATTTCCGATGCGGAGCCAGCACCTTCCACCAGAACGAGGTCCGCCTGTTCGGCAAGGCGCTGAAAACTTTCGACCACAACGGGAAGAAGGGTGTCTTTGCGTTTCTGATAATCCCGCGCGCCAAGGCTGTTCCGCACCTGACCGCGCACGACCAGTTGTGCTCCGGTCTCGCCCTGGGGTTTGAGCAGGACCGGGTTCATGTCCACTGTGGGACGCACACCGCAGGCCCGCGCCTGCAACGCCTGTGCGCGGCCTATTTCCCCGCCCTCTGCGGTAACAGCGGCATTATTGGACATGTTTTGCGGTTTGAAGGGCCGCACCCGCAGGCCGCGCCGGGTAAAGGCCCGCGCCAGACCTGCCACCAGAGTTGATTTCCCGACACTTGAGCCTGTTCCCTGCACCATGAGAACGCGTGCGCTCAAAACTCCACTCCCTGCTGGGCCCGAACGCCGTTTTTGAAATGGTGTTTGACCAACGTCATTTCCGTCACCAGATCCGCGGCCTCGATGAGTTCCGGTTTAGCGTTGCGGCCTGTCACGATCACATGCTGGCCCTCGGGCCGGGCCGCAAAAGCTGCCAGAACTTCAGGGAGCGGCAGGTAATCATACCGCAGGGCGATATTGAGTTCATCCAGCACCACAAGGGCGACATCCGGGTTAGAGAGGGCCTCCTTCGCCACGGCCCATGCCTGCTGGCAGGCGGCAATATCCCGCGCGCGGTCCTGTGTTTCCCACGTAAAACCCTCGCCCAGAGCATGGAATTCCACAAGGCCCTCAAACCGGTCCAGCGCCCGGCGTTCACCCGTATCCCACGCGCCTTTGATAAACTGCACCACCACCACGCGGCGGCCATAGCCGACCGTGCGCAGGGCCAGCCCGAAGGCGGCGGTCGATTTGCCTTTACCTGGCCCGGTATGGACCATGAGCAAACCTTTTTCGATCTGCTTGCCCGCGACTTCCTGATCCTGCACGGCCTTGCGCTTTTGCATTTTCTCGCGATGGCGGGCGGCTTCACTTTCCGGAGAGGACGGCGCGGCAGAGGTCATGTGAGGGTTTGTCCTGTATCAGTTTTGGGAAAAGTGAGGCTGACATCAGCCGGTGTGCGGCGGGCATCACGCGGCCAGAGGGGCACGACGGGAGCCAGAGCCGGTTCATCAGCCCCGACCTCTGGCGTAAGCCCGGCAGGTCCGTTGACCATAAAGAGACGCGCAAAGCCCTGCGGCATGGAAGGAGCCAGCAAGGCGGGGGGCGTACCAGCCGCCAGCGCGCTCAGCACCCGCAGGGGGCCGCCGTGGGACAGCACACAGGCAGGGGTTCCGGCCTGCTGCACATCCTGCCAGAAGGCCAGAACGCGGCGACAGAGGGCACGACCGCTCTCCCCGCCCGGTGGCACAAAGCCCTCCGGGTCCGCAGCCCATGCGTCCAGCAGGCCGCGATCAATATCCTGCCAGGGCTGACCTTCCCATTCCCCAAAATCCATTTCTGCCAGCCGGGGGTCGATTCGTAAGTCCATCCCTGTGGAAGCGGCCAGTTTACGCGCCATCTGCTGGCAGCGTTCTGCGGGGGAGCTGTAGAGCACCCGGCAGACTGCGCCCTGTGCCAGCACAGCCAGCCCGGACGTGACCCGTTCCCACCCCGGGCGCAGGGCGACATCCTGCCGCCCGTAACACACGCCCTCCGGCACCATAACGGGTGCGTGGCGCACTAATAAAACAGGGAAAGACTGCGCCATTTTTCTCTCCTCAGCCAGAAGCGGCCGGTCTTTATAACCCCTGCCCTGACACCTCTGCTGTTGTAAACCACGCTTTTCAACGCAGCACCGTCCCGCCCGGCTCCGTGCATTTCACGAAGACCCGGTATGAGACCAGCCAGAATGTGGGGGCGAGGCCGGATGACCACAAGCCAGCACATGGAAAAATGAACCCGACACAGCGCCTCTGCGCCCACCGCATGGGCCGAGGTCCGTGCCGTCTCCTGCCCGCAGGTGCGCAAGTGGGGCATCTGCCCCCGTTTCCACCACTGTTGCATAATGGAATTCATGCCCGCGCAGTGTGGTGCCCGCCTGCCCCAGCACGGACGGTGCCAGCAGCGTAGCCTCCCGATAGCCCAGATTGAGCTTGCGCCGCGCAAAGGAGGTGACGTGGCCCAGCAGGCCCGTCATGCGGTGGCGGGTGCCCTGCGCATCTTCCAGCGCCTCACCCAGCACCATGAAGCCCCCGCACTCCCCATGCACCGGGCGCGTTTGTGCAAAGCTGGCCAGCCCATCCCGGAAATGCTCTGCCGCCGCCAGTCGGCCTGCATGCAGTTCCGGGTAGCCACCGGGCAGCCAGCACACATCGCAGGACGGGTCTGGCGCTTCATTCGCCAGTGGTGAGAACGGCACCAGCTCCGCACCGGCCTGCCGCCAGAACAGCGCCAGATGCCCATAGAGGAAGGAGAACGCGGCATCATCCGCGAGAGCGATACGCTGGCCGGGAGGTGGGAGAGCGCCGGGGGGGAGCGCCTGAATAGGAGCCGAACTGGAGCCTTGTAAGATGGCTGAGTTTAGGGGGGTAAACTGACTATTCGGAGCCTGTAAGAGCGTATCGGGCAACAGGTTTTCTGGCAGAGGTCTGGCCGTAGCGAGGATGGCGTCGAGGTTGAGTTCGCGCTCGGCCTTGTCGGCCAGGTCTTCCAGCCAGTCGGTCAGGCCGTCATGCTCCCGCGCCTGCACAAGCCCCAGATGACGCTCCGGCAGCGGCGTGCCGGGCTGGCGGAGCAATGTGCCACAGACGGGCAGACCTGCGGCCTCAATGGCCCCTTCCGTCAGTCTGGCATGGCGCGGGGACGCCACGCGGTTGAGCACCACGCCCGCCACCTGCACATCCGGCTGCCATGTGGCAAAGCCATGCGCCACCGCACCCACCGTCTGGCCCTGACCGGACACATCGAGCACCAGCAGCACGGGGATGTTGAAGCGGGCGGCAATGTCAGATGGTGACCCGCGTGCGCCATTGGGGGCGACTAATCCGTCAAACAGGCCCATGGCGGATTCCACCACCACGAGATCCACATCCTGCCGGGCGGCCTCCAGTGTTGCGGCCAGCAGGGCCGGGTTCATGCACCAGCTATCCAGATTGAGGCCGGGGCGACCCGTGAGGGCGGCATGGAAGGCGGGGTCAATATAGTCCGGGCCGGTCTTGGCAGCCCCCACCCGGATACCCCGCCGCCGGAAGGCCGCCAGCAGGGCCAGCGTAACCGTGGTTTTCCCGCCGCCGGACCGGGGTGCTGCCACCATGATAGCACGTGCGCTCATGCCCGTTCTCCGCTTTCCAGAACCTGCGCGACGCTGTTGCCGCGCGGGTGCCACAGGCCACGCTGCCAGACATCAGCAAAGCGGGCGCGCATGGCCTCCCGCGCTGCCGGGTTTTCCCGCTGGAGGAAGGCATCACACGCCTCATTCCCCAGTGTGGCGGCAAAAACCATGTCAAACTGCTGGTCAAACCGCTGGGGCAGCGTGGCGGCAAACCCATGCAGGGCGTCCAGCCCGCGGGCCAGTTCCGCAGCACCTGCGTAGCCATGCTGTTGCATGCCCTCAATCCAGCGCGGGTTGGCCAGCCGCCCACGCACAATGCGCGCCACTTCCTGCGCGGTGGCGCGCAGGCGGGGCCTGTCCGGGCGCGAGGTATCCCCATGCCACAGGGCTGGACTGGCCCCGAGGGTTGCTGCCGCTGCGGCCAGACCGCCTTCATGCGCGGCGTTTTCCGGGCTTTCCAGCATGTCCGTTTCCGCGTGGTCCTGCACATGCAGCACGGCATCCGCCTGCCCCAGCAGGGTGGCGAGTGCGTCGGCGTCCTGCCCGCCGTCTCGCCCGCCGCCGTAAGTCCATGCGGAGCCTTCCAGCCAGGCTTTGCCCAGAGCGGCCTGATCCGCCCATGTGCCGGTTTGCAAAGCCTCTTCCACCCCGGTGCCGTAGGAGCCTGACGCTGCGCCAAAAATGCGGGCAGTGGCGCGAGTGCGGGCCTCACCGTCCAGACCTTTGGCGCTGGCGGCCAGAGGGTTCCATTCCGGCGGCTCTCGCCGATTGGCGACGGCGCTGACAACCTGATCAAACAGGGCAATCTGATCCGGAAAGGCATCGCGGAACAGGCCGGAGATGCGCAGCGTCACATCCACGCGGGGGCGATTGAGCACGGGCAGCGGGATGACTTCAAAGCCTGTGACGTGCCCGGTGCCTTCAGCCCGTTTGATCTCCACACCCATCAGGCGGAGGGCAAGGGCCATGTCCTCGCCGCCCGTGCGCAGGCTGGCTGAACCCCACAGGTCCATGACCAGACGGGTCAGCGGTTCACCCTGTTCCTGCAAATGCCGTGTGAGCAAAAGCTTTTCCATTTTTTCTGCCAGAATCATAGCGGAGGGCGTGGGCAGTGCGCGCGGGTCCAGCGTGAACAGGTTGCGCCCGCTGGGCAGCACATCCAGCCGCCCGCGTGTGGGGGCTCCGGCGGGACCGGGTGTGACAAACCGGCCAGCGAGGGCGGCCAGAAGCGCCTGTGCTTCCGCCGGGCCGCTCTGGAGAATGCGGTTTGTAATTTCTTCTTTCAACGCTGTCTGTTTTTCAGAGGGCTGCGCGTCGTTCTGGACACTCCCATCCTGAGACCTGCATGCCTGAAAAATAGCCTGTGCGAGCGTGTCGGCCTTCGGCGCGTTCTGGCCGAACACGTGCAGGCCGTCCCGGATTTGCAGATCTTTTACGTCACACAAATAGGCGTCCAGACGGGCCAGCGCTTCGGCCTCATCGTCCTCACCGGGGCGGACGCCGCTTTCTGAAAGGACGCCTGTGCGGGATGCTTTTTCCAGAATATCCTTACGGAGCAGCGCACCCCGGCGCGGGTCCAGACCGTCGGCCTCGGCATATTCGTCAATCAGCCGTTCCAGCGCCTGCATATCTGGGGAAAGGTCTGCCTGCATGACCGGGGGCGTCATGTGCCCGATGGTAACAGCGCCCAGCCGGCGTCTGGCTGTGGCAGCCTCGCCCGGATTATTGACGATAAACGGGTAGATAACCGGCAGATCCCCCGTCAGCACGGCAGGCGCGCAGGAGGCGGACAGAGCGGCGGCCTTACCGGGCAGCCATTCCAGCGTGCCGTGGGTGCCCAGATGCACCAGCGCATCCAGCCGCCGCACACTGCGCAACCAGAGATAGAACGCAACATAGGCGTGGCAGGATGGGCTGTCCGGGTCATGATACAGGGCTTTGCGGTCGGCCTGCCGCCCCCGGTCCGGTTGCACGGCCAGTGTCAGATGGCCCAGTTCTATTGCTCGCAGGTGAAATGTGCCGTCCTGCACACACGGGTCCTCTTCCGGCTCTCCCCATGCCTGTGTAACGGAAGCCATAAATGCAGCATCCAGCCCGGCTGCGAGAGCGCGATAAGTGGCGACGCAAAACAGAGGCCGAGGGGCACTTTGCGCCAGCATGGCCGCGAGCTGTTCCGGTTGCGGCAGAGGTGCTGCACCCGTCTGATACCCCTCCGCCCGCAGCAGGGTGAGGATGGAAGCCAGACTGGCGAACCCATCCAGCCCGACAGCGTGAGCCACATGCCCGGTTTCCTGCGTGAGCCCTGCCCCCGGATAATCGGACAGGATGATGCCCACTCGTTTTTGCTCGGGTGCCAGATACCGCAAACGTGCCCATGCCAGCGCGCGGTCTGCCGTCTGGCGGATGCCGGGCAGATACGGCACGCGAGCGGCGGGCAGACCCGGCGGGGCTTCTGCGCGGAAGGAAATGGGGAGGGTTGCAACAGACCCATCGAGTTCCGGCAGCACCGCCTGCATGGCGAGATCCGACCGGGAGAGACCGCGCGGGCTGCGTTCCCACACGGCCTGTGTGGCCCCCGGTTGCAGCAGTTGCAGAATGGGCACATCCGCCCCGGTGAGGGGGGAGTCCCCTTGCGGGTTTCTGGAGGAAAACAGCGTGGCGTTGAGCAGGATATCCGGTTGAGACCGCCTCAGCGCCTCTGCAACCCCTTTGGCGACGACTGGATCTTTGAGCGAGGTGACAAACAGCATCTCCACCGTGCAGCCCTGCGCCGCGAGGGTTTCGGCCAGCAGATCCAGTGCGGCGATATCCCCTACCATCAGATGCGCGCGGTAAAATACCAGCGTGGCCCGCATGACACGGCCTGACGGCAGGCGGGTGGCCTCCCGATCAATCCCGTCTGCGGCTGTGGCTTTTACAACCGGAACGCCTGTCACGGTGCGATAGAGGCCCCATTGCGGCAAAGGCTCTGGCTGCGCGCTCTCATCCGGGCGTTGTCCGGCGAGACAAGCCATCAGGCGCAGGGCGTTCACCATATTGCGGGTTCCACCATGCTGAAAAAATCCGTTTAGGCGATTACGGATTTCTTCAGGAACGGTGGAGAGGGCCGCCAGACGGGTATCATCCTGCATGGGGAGAGAGGCATTGGTTCCCTGCCGCATGGCCTCACCGGGCAGGAGGGCCAATGGCACCTTATGCTCCCGGCACCATGCGGCCAGTTCCTCCGCGCCATAGCGCCAGTAATCCAGACCACCCAGCAGACGCACCACCACACAGCGGGCCTGCGCCAGAGTGGTTTCCAGATACAGATCCACCGACATGGGGTGGCGCAACCGGGCCAGACTGGTGACCTGAAGGGACGGCGGTGCCCCCTCTGCCCCGTGTTCGGCCTTCAGCCGCTCCTGCGCGTGGAGCAGGCCGAGCAGGTCGCTCTCCGTAAAGGAGAGGACCACCAGATCCGCAGGCGGCAGGCCGAGGTCTTCGGCCTCATCCTGCTCATCAAGCGTCCTGCTTTCCCGAACAAGGAGGTGCATAAGGGCGGTCCTGCCTGTTTAACCGGCGGTGGTTGCGGCGGCATCTGCCGCGAGGGCTGCCGTAATGGCGGCCTCATCCAGCCCCTTCTGACCGATGACCACAATGCGGCCCGTGCGGGCGTCCTGTGGGGTCAGCAGGCGGTCAAACTCATGCCGGAAGCGCGTGCCCACGCCCTGCACGGCCAGACGCATGGGTTTGCCCTGCACGGTGGCAAAGCCTTTCATGCGCAGCACGTCATACCGGGCGGCGACATCCTGCAAGAGTGTCAGGAACCGTTCGACGGAAAGCTGTTCGGGCACGGTGACGACGAAGCTTTCAAAATCATCATGCTCATGCTCGCCATCTTCCGCATCATGGTGGGACGGACGGGCCTGAAGATCAGCTTCCGCTTCCGCACCGAGGCCCAGCAGCACGGCGGGGTCCACCTTGCCATCCTGCGCACGGATAATCCGCACGGGGCGCGGACAGAGCTTTTTGATTTCCGCTTCCACGGCGTCCAACTGGGCAGCGTCCAGCAGATCGGTCTTGTTGAGAACAATCAGGTCCGCCGCGTTGAGCTGGTCTTCAAACACTTCGGCCAGAGGATTGTCATGATCCAGTGAGGGATCGGCCTCACGCTGTTTGGCCACCGCTTCCGGGTCATCCGCAAAGCGACCGGAGGCCACGGCGGGGGCGTCCAGCACCGTAATCACGCCATCCACCGTCATGCGGCTGCGCACCGTCGGCCAGCCGAAGGCTTTGAGCAGCGGTTTGGGCAGCGCGAGGCCGGAGGTTTCAATCACCACATGTTCCGGCGGGTCGGCGCGGTCCAGCAGGGCTTCCATTGTCGGCAGGAAATCATCCGCCACGGTGCAGCACAGGCAGCCATTGGTGAGTTCGACAATATCGTCCTCCCGGCAGCCTTCCACGCCGCAGCCGCGCAGGATTTCTCCATCAATGCCCAGAGAGCCGAATTCATTCACCACCACGGCAATGCGGTGGCCCTGCGCTTTTTGCAGAATGTGCCGCAGGAGCGTGGTTTTTCCGGCCCCGAGGAAGCCGGTGATGATGGTTACGGGAACGCGGGCGGGTAAACCGGTCATGACGGCTCCTGTTCGGCTGCGGGCACACGGCCCAGAATCATATCAGAGAGTGAGGCCGGGCGGCGGGACGGCATGACCGTGCCCTTTGCCGAGGCGGCGTAAAGTTTTGCGTAAGCCAGCAGATCTTCCGCTTTTTCCGGGCCGAGATGGCCGAGCAGCCATGTCCAGCGGCCCGGCATGGCAATGGCCGCCGTGCAGCCCCGGTCACACGCTGCCAGACAGGCAACCGGGCGCAGAGTGATGGGTTGCGGGCTGGCATCCAGCACCGTTTGCAGGCGGTCCAGCAATTGTGCGCCCGGAGGGGTCTCCATGGCGGGACCACCGCGACGGCACGTGGTGCAGACATGCAGCACCGGGCCTTCTGCCGCGGCAGCAGGGGATGTGGGGGGAGAGGCGGAGTGCGTAACAGACGCAGGCATAAAATTTTCCCGATCAGGCACCATTCCCTGCGGAACGGCACTTAAACGGAGTGCACAACCGGTGCTCCTGCCAAGGCAGAAGTGATGCGCGGCGCGGCGCACCCTCGCCTTCCGGGCACCCCGCCGGACACGACACCTCAGACAACCGCACGCCCCGATGGGCTTGCGGATGATGGCAGGTCTCCTGGCTTGTGTCGTGCAGGGTCTGCACGGGGGTTAACCATGCAGTCTGCGGGTCTGCCTGCCTTCCCGGCCCGGTGGGGGCCGGTGGCATGGACCTGCCCGGTTGAGGGGGCAGGCCCACAGCGGACCATGCAATCACTTACAGTTGCGGGGGCAGCGACGGCCTTGCAGCCGAAGCTGCGCACCGTTCTTCCCTTTTCATCCCTTGCGGGACACCATCATGCGGCTGAGCATCGCATAACCGGGGTATTTTTCAAGTCATGAGCGGACCGCGTTCCGCACACACCTGTTCCGCCGCCTCTTCATCCTCATGCTCGCCCAGATGCGCGGGGAAGGCATTACCGCTAAGCAGAATGACCAGCATGGAGAGCGCACAGACGCCAAGCGCCACCGGCACCAGAACGCTGACCCCATACACCGCCAGCAATTGCCCGCCGAGTGCGGAACCAAGCAGAATGCCGAGGTTACTGGTGCTGTTGATGGCCGCCCCGGCCGTATCCGCCGTGGTGGCACGGGCGCGAATGGCGCCGGACATCATGAACGGAATGATGGACGCATAGCCCGCGCACCACAGAGCCGCGACACCCACGCCACCCCACGCAGGCATAAACTGGCCGCCCAGCAGCCCAATCCCCAGCGAAATAGCAGCCCCCGATGCCAGCACCCCCACACGTGGCCAGCGGTCCACCATAAGGCCGGACGCCCACAGGCCGGACAGGCTGAACACCCCGATAAACAGCAGCGCGACACTGACGGAGGTTTCCGGCAGGCCATGCGCCATCAGCAGCGGGGCGATGTAGGTGTACACCACGTTATGCCCGACAAAAAACAGCGCATTGGCCGAGATTACCCACGCAAAAGCCCGGACAGACTCACGCGGCACCTTATACGGGCCGGACGGACGCCCGGCGGGTTTGATGACCGGCGGCAGACAAACCGCAATCAGCACCGTCAGGACCGCAGCCAGACCCGCCACGACCATAAGGGCCACGCGCCAGCCCGCCAGCTGACTGATGGCCGCCGTTCCCGGCACGCCCAGCACGCCCCCCATGGAAGACCCGCCAAACACAAAAGAGATGGCCCGCCCGGTCAGTTTTTTAGGAACCAGATGGGCCGCATAGGCGGACACCATGGACATGAGCAGCGCATGCGCGCCGCCGCCAATCGCGCGGCCAAAACACACGATGCCAAAGGTGGGCGCGAAGGCTGAAATCAGGTTGGAGACCACATACCCCGAAAGGGCGATAAGCAGCAGACGTTTGCGCTCGACGCGCGCGGTCAGCACCGTCAGCGGGACAGCGGCCACCGTGACAATCAGCGCATAGGCGCTGACAGCAAGCCCGGCGCGGCCTGTGCTGATGTTAAAAGCGCGCGCCATATCCAGCAGAAGCCCAACGGGAGCAAGCTCACTGGTGATAGCCGTAAAGGTTGCCGCGCACAGCGCGACAAGGCCGATCCGTGTTGAAACAGAAAGCGTGCTGAACACTGTTTTCACCCTTGCTCAAAGTGTTCGTCAAAGGGCGGTGTCCATATCGTATTTTTTCTAAAAATCTTCCCCTAAAAAACCGCTGCAACAATTCGTGAACAGGAGAGTGAAGCTGGCGGGTTTTACGAAACCCGCCCCTGCTCAGATCGGCCACGCCAGCAGCCGCGGAAAAGCTGGGGAAATGCCCCACAGGCCGCATGCCGGAGGGCGCACCTGC
Source organism: Acetobacter cerevisiae (assembly GCF_001580535.1). Lineage (GTDB taxonomy): Bacteria > Pseudomonadota > Alphaproteobacteria > Acetobacterales > Acetobacteraceae > Acetobacter > Acetobacter cerevisiae. The sequence goes on from NZ_LHZA01000150.1 coordinate 15,314, forward strand.
CCCATGCCAGCCACCGGGTGGGAAGAAAGACAATTTTGTGACGGGAGGGGGGAAGACGGGAGGAAGAGGGCAACCGGGCAGTCCCCTGCCCTCTTCCCAACCCGAATCAGGGGCCGGACCTTAAAGAATGGTCCGGCCTGTCTTGAGGTTACCTTATTTGCCTTTGGCCAGTGGATTGACCACCGGGGTATCTTTCCGCAGGCTTTTGACCAGTTCCGGCGTCACCTGATGGTCGCCGGTGCCGAATGTGGCCGTGATGTAGTTTGTCAGGGCCGCAATTTCCGCATCGCTCAGACGCTGGACGTTGGACTGACCATCAAAGCCCGGCATGAAGGCATGTTCCGTGCCTGCCGTGCGATCCACCCCTTTGAGGATGGTCATGATCAGGTTGCCCGGACGCCCGGCCCCCACTGTGGAGTTGTTGAACAGCGACGGCACGTAATGGTCCTTCGTGCCAGCGCCATCATGCCCGTGGCAGGCGGAACAGTTGGCATCATAGATATGCGGGCCATCCATTTCCGCCAGATCATCAATCCGCTGCGGGCCTTTGGTGCGGATGTCGGGCATTTCTGCTGCCTTACCGGCAGCGTCACGCGCGGTATGGTCGGCATCATCATCCATCGGCGCGACCTTCAGGATAAAGGCGGCCAGCGCGTGCAGGTCCGCATCCGTCAGGTGGCTGGTGCTGTGCTCCACGGCCTCGGCCATGGGGCCAGCAGCCTGAGCGCGACCGGCCACATGCCCGCTGCGCAGGTAGGCCACCAGATCATCCTCGCTCCAGTCACCAATACCGCCGGTTTTGCTGGAGGTGACGTTGGGGGCATACCATGTGCCGAGTGACCCGCCCGCCAGATAATGGTCCTGCTTTTCACTCAGCATGAAGTTACGCGGGGTGTGGCAGGTGCCGCAATGTTCCAGCGCATTGGCCAGATAGCGGCCACGACGCAGCGTGTCATACGTGCTGGAATCACCCGTTTCCGGCGTTTCCTTACTGGCGACAAAGTTCCACGCCATCATGGCTGAACGGAGGCTGGCCGGGAAAGAGAGATTTGTCTCCTCCGGGGATTCCGCCACAGGTTTGACCACGTGCATGAACCAAGCATACAGGGCTTTTACGTCCTGATCCGTCATGCCGGCGTAAGACACATACGGCATGACCGGATACAGGTAAGACCCGTCCTTGCGCACGCCATGACGGAGCGCGTTTTCAAAGTCGGCTTCCGTATAAGACCCAATACCGTGCTGCGGGTCCGGCGTGATGTTGGTGGCAACCACATCACCCATCGGGGTGGCGATTTTCAGGCCGCCTGCAAAGGGTTTTCCGCCCGGTTTGGTATGACAGGCCACGCAGTCTGCCGCGGTGGCGAGATACGCACCACGCGCCAGTTCTGCATCCGCACTTTCCGGCTGGGCCGCGGCATTTGTGCCGGAAGCCGGGGCCATGGCGGCCCCGGTTGCTGCGGACTGGCTGTTTGCAGGCGTTGCAGCCTCCCCGGCGGGAGCCGGGGTCTGAGAGGTTGGGCTGTGGTCAGATGTTTTGGCATCGGACCCGGCGGCAGGCTTGCCCTCTTCCGCCACAGGTGCGGGTACCGTGGGCTGAGCGGGCGCAGGCTGTGCGGCAGGCTTGTCGGCAGGTTTATCCGCAGACTGAGCCAGCGCGGCCGGAGACAGAGCAACCGGAGCAAGAGCCACGCCAGCGAGGGCTGTTCCGGCAACGAGTGCGGAACAGAGGAGAGTTCTGAAATCAGCCATGAAGCAGTTCTTTTTTCAGCGTATCTGCAACACGCAGCGCCAGCGCTGCGACCGTAAGAGTGATGTTGCCCGTGCCCACGGTTGAGAAAACTGAGGAACTGGCAATGAAGAGGTTCTCATGGTCATGCGTCCGGCAATGGCCGTCCACCACGGAATCCTTGGGGTCCGTACCCATGATGGTGCTGCCGGAGGGATGGTCCTGCGGGAAGTAGCCGGGGGTCCATTCCTCATCCGTGCCGTGCATCAGGCCGATCAGCTCCTTGAACACCTTGCGGGTGTGTTCACAGCTTTTCACGGTGTATTCCGGCAGTTTGTAATACACGTCCGGGTGCGGAATGCCGAGAATGTCCTTGTTGGTCTTGCTCAGCGTCAGGCGGTTATCCGGGTCGGGCAGCGCCTCGTTATGGCTGAACAGACGCACGGTGTGGGAGGACAGATACCGGATCTGCTCTTCCAGCTCCCGCCCGACATAGCCTTTGGAAATGGCCATCTGGGTGGCGAAATCAACCTGATTGTCATCCACCATATGCACCAGATACGCGCCGCGCTCATTCCGCCAGTCACCATCACGGAAGTTATCGATCACGTTCGTCTCCAGCGGGCCACGGCCCGGCCAGAGGGCTTTATCGCCACTAATGAACGTCACCTGCACGCCGGTATGGTCCATCATGTTCCGCCCGACATGGCCGGAACTGTTGGCCACACCGTCCGGGCTCTGCTCATCAGCGGAGACCAGCAGCAGTTTGGCGGTTTCAATACAATGCGCGGCAATCACAAAGTATTTGCCGGTTACGCGGTGTGAGTTTTTGTCCGGGTCATAATACTGGACGCCGGTCACGCGCTTGTTCGCGCTGTCACGCTCGATTTTATAGACCACAGCGTTGGGGATGAACTTCGCCCCGGCAGCCTCGGCATGGTACACGGAATAGCTGCCGTTATACATCGCCCCGATGGGGCAGATGGGCATGCAGTTATTGTGGCCTTCACACGTCGGGCGGCTGTCATACGGGCGGGTGTTACGGGCCTGCGGCTCATGCACAACGCGCCAGGGCGTCTTCTCGTCAATCAGCTTGCGGAACTGCTGCGCGGCGTAGGAAATGGGCAGCGCTTCCATCGGGTACGGCTGCTTGCGCGGAGAGCCGAGGTCTTCCTTGGCCGGGTCCGGCCCGCAGACGCCCATCATCACTTCCGCCTGATAATAGAACGGTTCCAGGTCTTCATATTTCAAAGCCCAGTCACGCCCCTGCCCGTAGCGGGTTTTCAGCTCAAAGTCGGACGGCAGGTAACGCCATGCGCACCCGGCCCAGTGCCATGTGGTGCCGCCCATCATACGCAGGTACACCTGCTGATACGCTTCCGCATTCGGGCCGGAGGTGTGCAGGTAATCGTTCGGGGTGATCTGGTTTGGCGGATGTCTGGCCCACGGCACAGCCGGGAATGGTCCCTGATAAGAGGGCTTGTTTTCCAGATTACGGAAGTTTTCTACAAAATGCTGGCGGTCCACACGGGGGCCTGCTTCCAGCACAATGACGGAAATTCCGGCACGCGCGAGTTCATTAGCAATGGAAGACCCGGCAACACCGGACCCGACAATGACAACATCGGCGGAAAGAGTCTGTTCAGAAGGCATACGGCTGATATTCCCGCTCTCAGGTCGGTTCTACGACGAATTTAGAGGGTGAAAGGGCTGGATGCCCTGTGGGACGGTCGACTTCCGGCGGCTGGGTGGTCCAGTAGAACGGGCCGCCTGTGGCGTAGGTCTTGGGGTAAATGGCGTCCTTCGTGATGTCGAACATCAGGGCGGAGCGATAAACCACCACCTTGCCGTCCGCCACACCGCGATACCAGCCGGTCATAATATCGTGGATGACATCCTTCAGAGCCGGGTCCGCCTTCTCTGCCGCCGCGGCAAATGCGGAGGCACTGGTGAACTGCCCGGAGCCCATCAGATCATGCAATTTGCTGATCTGCGCCTGCCGGTCGGCACTGCTCTGCACAATTCCTGCATAGATGGCATTCCCGATACGCAGATCCAGCGTGGGCCGATCTGTCAGCAAACGAGAGACCGCCATGAACTGCGTGGCCACAGGGTCCGCGCCAGATGCGGGGCTGGGTTGCGTTTCCTCCGCACCGGCAATGCCACTGGCAACACCATACGTAACGGCAGCGCCCATGCCCGTCATCAGCATATCGCGCCGGGACATCCGCATCAGTCTTGCCATTCTCATAGCATTGGGCGAGACATTTTGCAGATTGACAGGCACGCAGGGCCAGTCTTTCTTCATGGTCAGTCCTTTTCCACAGGTTTGTACATAACCGGGCAGACCATCGGCCCAGATGAGCCATGGTCCTTTTTGTTATTTCATCAGGGGTAAAGTCTATAATGACGTACCCGGCAGGCGTCCAGCCTGAAATTCCCGCCTTTCCGGATTTCCTCAAAATGATATTTATTCTCAAATAGAATACATATTATTGCCATTTTTGCAGGCGCATTGTTTTCTGTTCAGAATGTTTTGACCGCCTGCACAGGGTTATTCTGGCCATGACGCCCTCCAAGCCCCCGACTGCGGTTCTGATTGCCTTCCCCGGCCGGGCTGATGAGCCTCACACTTTTCTGAATATTACAAAGACGTAGCCCGTATTGACCGGCCTGAGCCGTCTGTTATATTGCTACCAATATATTTTACATGTCAAATATTCCCACCCTAACAAAATAGAGGTTTCTGGTGACCCAGCACGGCCTGCCGGCTCTGGATGATTCCGCGTTCAGTTCCATGGCGCTCACCTTCCGCGTCATGCGGCTGGCGGCGGTGTGGCGCACGCGGCTGGAACGCGCCCTGCGTCCGCACGGCATGACCGTGGCTGTCATGCGGCCTCTGGCGTATCTGATGATGACGCCCGAAGGCACCACCCTGCGGGATCTGGCTCTGGTGATGGACACGGACTGCTCCGCCCTGGTGCGGGTGCTGGACCTTCTGGAAAAGGAAGGTCTGCTCTCACGCACGCCGGACGCGCAGGACCGCCGCGCCAAATGTCTGAGCCTGACCGCAGCGGGGCGGGAAAAATGCGCTCTGTTCCACAAGGTTGCAGGAGAAGTCGAACACAGCATGAAACAGGGCATGACCGCGCAGGATACGCAGGGCCTTCTGGCCCGCATGGATGCCCTTCTGACCACCGCCCACTCTCTGCCCTCTTAAGGCCTTCGGAATAGCCTGCGCCATGTCCAACAGTTTTTCAGACACACTCCGCCGCCTGATGCCCGCCATGTTTGCAGAGGATGAGCGCTGGCAGGCCACATTGGGCACCGCCGCCTATACGGCGCGGGTGTTTCTATGCATTGGTATTGCGTTGTTTCTGGCCTTCATGTTCCAGTTGCAGTCCCCCATGAGCGCGGCGACCACGGTGCTGATTGTGGCAAACCCCACAGTAGGGGCCATGGTTTCCAAAAGCGTGTGGCGTGTCATTGGCACGGTCATTGGCGCGTCCATCAGCGTGGGCGTGATGGCGGCGTTTGTGCAGTCTCCGGTGCTGTATTTTGCAGCGCTTTCCGTCTTTGTGGGGCTGGCCTGTATGGTCGCCACCTTCCTGCGGCTGTTCCGCGCCTATGCCGCCGTGCTGGTGGGCTATACGATTGTGATTGTGTCCGCACCGGCTTTTGCCAACCCGGAGCATATCTTTCTGGCAGCCATGGGGCGGCTTTCTGCGGTGACAACCGGCGTTGTAACCACTGCTTTTGTGTTCATGCTCACCTCCCCGCGCAAGCCTGGCAGGGTGTTAAGTGCGCTGGGGGATGCGTTCCGGGAAACAGTCCGCCATGCCTTGTCCTTTCACGCAGCGGAAAGCCAGCACCCCACAACGGCAGCCGCCACGGAGCACGCAGCGGAACAGATTGAGCGTCTGGAAACCGCAGCCCCTGCCCCGTCTTTCCGCGCGTTGCCGCAACCGCTGTATGACAGCCGCAGCCGCCTGCTGGCCCGCATGGCCGGACTTGGGCCTGCTATTGAATATGCCGCGGCTGATGACCGGGACATGCAGGCCCGCGTCAACCGCCTGCGCATTGGCCTGAGCCGCCTGACCGGGCTGATTGTGACATACCACCCCTACTGGCTGAACCTCTCTCTGGCCAACGGGGCCTCCTGCGCGGTGCATCAGGAAGTGGCTGCCACGCTAACGCGCATTCTGGAACTGACGGAAAAACCGGGCTGGCAGGAAGACCCCAAACCTATTTCCGCCTGCATCCGCACCACGCTGCATGCGCTGGAGCGGCTGGAACAGCAGACGACATCCCCCACCGTTCTGGCCTCGCTGGACAATACGCGGGATGTGCTGGTGCAGCTGGATCAGGCCTTGCATGACCTGACGATCCGCCGCCCGACCCGTGCGCGCATGCCTCTGCGACCGTATCTGGAATGGCCCATGGCGCTGCGCAACGGCGCACGTGGCATGTTTATTGCCCTGCTGGCCGGGATGATGTGGTACGTGCTGCACTGGAGCACCGGGCCGATGCTCATGCTGTTTGTGGTGGCGGCTTCCAGCCTGCTGTCCACAACGCCCTCTGCCGCAAAAACCAGTCCGTTGATGGCCTGCGGCACGGCCCTCGCTATTCCTGCCAGCTTTTTGTGCCACACGCTCGGCCTGCCGCAGATTGATGGTTACCCGCTGCTCTGGCTGACCATCTGCCTGTTTCTGCTGCCCGGTGTGTGGTTGCAGTTCCACCCACGCTACAGCATTGGTGCATTTGGCTATGCGGTGTTTTTCACCATGATGCTCGCCGTAAATAACCCGATTACCTATGACGACCTGACACTGACCAACAACTGGATGACCATGGCGGTCGCGTGCGTTCTGCTGGTGCTGGTCTTCCGGGTAATCTTGCCTGCAAACCATCGGCTGGATGCGGCACGACTGGTCTCGTCCCTCACCCGCAGTGTGCAGCGTCTGGCCCTTGCCCCGCAGAACCGGAAGGTGATGTGGGTGGCATGGGAAGGATTCCAGATTCAGAAAATCTCCCGGATGATGATGCGGTTTTCCTTTCTGACAGACAACGTGGACCGCCGGGGCTATACGGATGCCGCCTTTGCCGCTCTCTCCCTCGGGCGGCTGATTGTCCGGCTGCGCTGGAACGCAGGCCACACCCTGCCCGATGGCCAGACCCATGACATTCTGGAAGAGGCTCTGGGTGCCTTCCGCCACCTGCATCGCGCCCCGCTGGAAACAGCAGCCAGCCTGAGCCTTGCCGCGCAGAAAATCAGCGCTATCCCTGACCACCCCGGCACCGCACTGGCGCGAGACCGTGTTGTGTCCTGCCTTGAACAGGCGGCCTATATCATCCGCTCCGTGCCGGGCTTTTTTGACCGCCACGGCCCGCTACAACTTACGGCAGACATGCCGGGTGCGGATGCGCCTGTTTCTGCCATGGTGCCACAGCGGCATGTGGTGTTTGGGTAAACAGAGCAGCAGGAGGCATCCTGCGACGGCTGTGTAATAGTTCCACACAGGGTCGCAGGGTTACTTCTGCCTGTATCGGTTTAAGCGACTACGAACCTTACTCGGTCACATCAGCCGCAGAACAAGTGGCAGGCGCGTTGACGGGATTGCAGCGCGCAACAGCACCACCGGGGAAGGCAACAGTGTAGTTGTTCCACGGCGCTGTTTCAAAAGCAGGATAATCCGTGCTGATGATTTGCGCCCCGGACTGAAACGCAATCTCCCGCCGGGTAACATCCCCCTGTCGGGCTTCTACCGTATTGGCGTCTGAACGGGTTCTGACCAGATAACCCTTTTTAACAAGAGACTGAATATTCTGGAGAGCGGCCGTATTATCAACCGCAGCGCTGCCGTTACCGGAGCGCCCGACAAAGCCTTCATTCGCTTCCGTAAACGCAGCATCCGGGTCTCCAGGGCGACCATTGGTAAAGACAACGCGGCCGCGCAACGCCGGGTGCCCGTCCACATAACGCGCCGTATCATGCGGGCGGTCAAACGTGAACACAACCTTGCCACGCCCAAAGGCCAGAGCAGGCCAGCCACGTTTTAAAATAGCCTCCTCCAGCGTGGCATAGGAACCGCGCACATCATCGGGGGTCAGAATATTTTCCCGACCGAAGACGGACAGCAATTCCGCATCCAGCTTGTCATACGTCGCTTTGGTAAACTGCTCGGGCTGGGTGAAGGGGAGCTTGCCGCCGGGCAGCGGTACATCCTGCTTGGTCTCCAGATCAATATAGAGCGGCAGATGATTGGGGTGTGCGTCTGACCATTCTTTGATCATCGTCAAACACTGGCGCAAAGGCTCACAACTGGACCGCTGATCAATATCCACAATATGCATGACCTTGAAGTCTGTGCCCTGCTTATCGGTCGCATCACTCTGGTCCGCATCCGGGGTGAAGCCTGCCTTTTTCTCCCACGCCACGCCGCGCGGGTGCGCGTAACGTTTGCCCGAACTATCGGCATAAATATCAATCTCAAGCTGGCGCACGCCCCCATCCAGCTGAGATTTCAATGAACCGTGCTGATAATCCAGTGCGTTTGCCATCTCTGCCGACTGGCTCTTCAACCAGGCGAGTGTGGTGGGAGAGAGGCTGCGACGATAGCTGTTGTGCGTGCCGATCACCTGAATCTGGTTCATTTTGAGGGTGTCGTCCGCAAAACTTGCGGGGGTTGACAAAACAGAAAAAGCACAGAGGAGCGCAGGAAACGCACAAAAAACCGGTTTCATGGAAATGTCCCATTTCAGCAGGATGAGAACGGACTCTGTCTATGGGAGGCCGATGGCCCGCATGGAATAAGAATGAGGGCGCTGGAAGTAAAGAAACCACTCCTCTTTTTCATATTTATTTCACAAACCATTATCTACAGGTTCTATGAAATAAATTTCATTTTTTAACCAGGACAAGACAAATACAAATCGATAAACATTTATGAAACTTATATTACGAACAAGGAATCATTCTTTTGCCGGGGCGTGAATCTTTGTAAGGGGTGAATCATTCGAAATTCCTATGACTGAAGGATGCCCACAACCATGTCCGTATGCCGCAGTCAGCTGGTGCTGTTCCACGAATGTCCCGGAAAAATTTCCTTATGAAGAAAACACTTTTTAAGTTTGTTTTGTGTTGCGGCATCGTCCTTCCATGCGAGGCATGGGCGGAAACAGAGAGCGCCAAACCTGCGGAGCATAAACCCAGACAGGCCCCCCATAAGGCCGCGCCGCCCCGCACTCTCAAGGTCACAAAAAAGTCTGGGAACCATGCAGAGTCTGGCCTGGAATCCGTGATGGTGACAGCCCAGCGCCGGGCAGAAAACAACCAGAATGTGCCGATTTCCATCCAGCACATTGATGGTAAAACGCTTGCAAACGCTGGTTATACCGCCCTGACCGACCTGCAATATCTGGCACCCGGCGTGCAGTATGACCCAACACAGGGTGCCGCTTTTCAGATCCGTGGTGTTGGCAGCGAATCTTTTGACTTTTCCAATGCAAAGTCCGTCAGCGTGGTGGTGGATGATGTTGTGATGGATGCCCAGCGCGCCAACGGGATGATTGGCATGGTGGATATCAACAATGTTGATATCATGATGGGCCCGCAGGGTACGCTGTTTGGCATGAACTCCACCTCTGGTGTGATTGCCGTGACAACCGGAAAACCGGTACTGAACAAACTGACAGCCCGCACCAGTGCCAGCTATGGTGAACATAACGAGCGCATTCTCAATGCAACCGTTAATATTCCGCTGGGCAGTAAGGCCGCTTTCCGTATTTCCGGTTTTGACAATGCGCAGGACGGCTTTGGCCGCAATGTGGTGCTGAACAAGCTGGTCGGCTCAACCAATGAATATGGTGGCCGTGCCAAATTCTATGTCGAACCCACAGATAATCTGGATATTACCCTACAGGGCGATTACGCCCACCATTGGGATAGCAGCGTGCGGACCCCTGTGGGTGGGCAGAGTGCCGCAGTGACATCTGAACTCAATTCTCTGGGTATCTACCCCAATGCAAAGAACGCGGACACGGCTGACCCCATCTATGGTAATATTGTTTCAGAAGAATATGGTGCGGCTCTGAAGATCCACACCAAAATTGGTGAAAACGACCTTAATTTTATTAGTGCATGGCGTCAGTCACTCTATAACAACAACACGCCGGTCGATCTGGTTCCGCTCGATGTCTCTGCTTATTATCCCTATAACTTTGGCAGCCTGACGACACGCAAGTTCAGCGATGAAATTCGCTTTTCATCCCCCAAAGGGCATTTTCTGGAATGGCTTGCCGGTGGGTTCTTCAACCGCCTTGATGCCCGCCAGACACAGTATCAGTGGGGCACGGCAGGGGACCCGCTCTATGTTGACGGGGTTCCGGCACAGAACCTGTATAACAACTCCGGTGCGGTCGGGCAGAGTGGGAATACCTCTCTTTTCCAGTCCCGCAATGAGTCTCTGGCGGCCTTTGGTCAGCTGAAGTTCAATATTTCCCGCCACTTTGATATTGCGATCAGTGGGCGTTACACCCATGACAAAAACTCGCAGGGGCTGAGCTTTATCAATACGGACGCTCAGGCTGTCACGGGATATAATCCGACCTTTACCCCGACCCATAACGCGCCCGTTTACCCGTGGGGCCAGATGACGGGGCAAAACTTCTCAGGCCGCATTTCGCCTGAATACCACTTCAACCCCAATGTCATGGCCTATTTTACCTTCTCCACGGGCTACAAACCGGCAGGCATCGCTTTTGTGGGGAACAATTACGACCCCTACCACAAGGAAACCGTTAAATCCTACGAAGTCGGCATGAAGTCTGAATGGATGCACCATAAGCTGCGTCTGAACATGGACGTGTTCCGTGAAGACTTTACCGATTTTCAGGCGACTGTGCTGACCCCTGTTCCGGCAGGAAATGGCACCACTATTCTGACAAGTGCTATCGGGAATGCCGGCGGACTGGTCAGTCAGGGTGTGGAAGGTAATGTTGCCTACAGACCGATTCCGGATCTGACGCTCTCGGGTTCTGTCTCTTTTACCGATGCCCATTTTACGGACTACGTTGCCAGCACAAAAGCCAACTATACCAATACACGCCTGACCAATGCGCCGGTCTGGTCCGCCAATGCCTTTATTGACTACCACCATGACCTGACACCGCACCTTGGCGTGCAGGCACACCTTGATTACGCCTATCGGGGCACGACATGGACCGTAACCGGGCAGCCTGATTATTCAAAAGTTCCGGCTTATAGCCTCGTCAACCTGCGCGTCAGCCTGCTGCCGCTTAACAAGCGCCTTCAGGTTGGGCTGTATGTGCGGAACATGTTCAACCAGTATTTCTCCACCGGCTACCAGCTTTACGGGACGGCAGGGTATCTGCACTACACCTCCCCCGATGCCCGTCGCACCATCGGCGGCTTTATCAACTTCAGCTACTAAGCTGCGCTCTCGGCAGGCGTTCATCCTTTTAAGAAGGAGGCCGCCTGCTGGTTCTGCTTTACCCTAAAACAGCGTTTCCCTGTGGGCCAAGACTCAGAACATGCGCCAGATGGTCCCGTTCAATCTCGAACGGGCTGTCCCAGCTTTCGGTTTCAGTGCAGAGTTTTCCACGGATTTCGTAATAGTCCAGCCCGCGCAGCCCGGCGATGAAATAGAAAAACGTATCCGGCATGTTCCCCGGTGCCAGATTGATAATTCTGGTGCCTTTGCGGCAGAACATGATGTTGGTCATCGCCGCGCCCATCACACCCACAACGCAGTCTGCATTTTTAAACAGTTTTATCTGCTCCAGCAGAGTCAGTTCTGCGGGGTCCAGACACAAAAAGCCCTGTTCCTGCAAAAAGGCGATCAGGCCCTCTTCATTTTGAATGGTTCTGCCGCGATTTTTGCGCGTGAGATACAGCCTGCGCGCCTGCGCGCCGGGCACGCAGGCCACCATGTCATCCGTGCGGGAGAAAGCCAGCGGCGACATGTAAACGCCGTGATTGGTCAGACCATCCACCACCACCAGTTCCTTGAAAAAGGCGACATCCTGCACGCCCATTTCATGGTAGAGCGCCACAAAGGACGTGCTGAGCGCCACACTATCCCGCAGCACGCGGGCAAAATTGCCACTCAGGCGCGGCACGACAAGGGAGCAAAGCGGCAAATGCTCTTCTGCCAGCCAGAGTTTTGGCAGGAGTTCGACCATCCAGTGCCCGTAATTCTGTTCCCCGCGTTTGCGGAGCAGCAGGGAGGATGGGGTCACCACCTGCACGGTCTGCGCCTGCTCGGCGTGCAGGATCTGGGCCAGCCCCTGTGCACATTCTTCCGGCGTGTGCTGGGCGATGCTTTGCTGCACCAGCTTTTTGTCCTGCGTAAACACCAGACCTTCCAGCGTGACATACACATCAAACAGCTTGGTCAGGCGGACAGTGCCTGCGGGAAACGCGCCGGTAAACCAGCCGGGGCGCATGGCGTCCAGAATATGCGGCGGGATGGTGGAGGGGTTGAGCACACGCGGGGGAGCAAGCTGAAACGCCGGAGAGGGAACGTCTGCCACGGGCACTCTGTGCAGGCTCTGGATATCCACCACGTCCACTTTTGTGCGCTCCCCTCTTTCCCGGCTGAGAGACTGTGATGCGGGTTTAACGGCCTTTCTGCAACAGTCTGGCCCAACGTGTCAGCCATTCCTGTGGGCAGCGTTGTGGCTTGCCCGGCTTAATCCGCTGTCATACTTTAAGGAAATATTAATATCTGACAGAGGAGAGCGCATGATCCCGTATTCCTTTCTCTCCAGAACTCTTGGCTTGTCTGCCGAGCAGGCTGATGAACACTCTGTGACGGTCCCCCACTCTCTGCTGCTTTTGCTAATTGAAAACTATCTGCGGCATCAGCCGTTTGATGAAGATGCCTACCTGCGCACCAATCCAGATGTGGCGGACGCCATCCGGGCCGGACACATATCCTCCGCGCAGGAGCACTATGCCACGCGTGGCTATTGGGAAGAGCGGGACGGAGCAGCCCCTCCCTTTTGTGAAGACTGGTATCTGCGCCAGAACCCGGACGTGGCCATTGCCGTCCAGCTTGGGGAATGCCCCTCCGGTGCCGCGCATTATAACCATTACGGACGGAAGGAAGGACGCTGCCCCAGCCCGGAGCAGGCGGACCTCTACACCACATGGCGTACCTTTACTGCGCCACCGCCACGTCAGGCCGCCTGAGAGGACAGACCCTCTAGCCATAAACCAGCGACCACGATACGGTCTGCCGCATCCATGAAAACCGATCGTTCCTTCCTGCCCAGACTGAGTCTGGCGCTTTTCCTTTCCTACCTCAGCGTGGCGTTGTCTCTGACAGCCGTGCCGGTGTACGTCATGTCCTGGCCGGGGTTCAGCAACGTGCTGGCCGGTCTGGCTGTGGGCATTCCGTTTCTCTCCACCATTTTTACCCGTAATTATGCCGGGCAGATTGCCGATGCCTCGGGCGGCCACCGCTGCATGCGGCGTGGACTGGTGCTGTACGCGCTGGCCTGCGGGCTTTGCCTGCTCTCCACCCTGCCCGCCCTTCCCCCATTCGGGCGCTATGGCGTGCTGATTGCCGGGCGACTTTTATTGGGACTAGGGGAGAGCCTGTGCATTGTCGGCATGATGGGCTGGGGCATTGGTCTGGCCGGGCAACCGCAGGCAGGCCGGGTGATGGCCTGGACCGGGGCCGCCATGTATGGCGCGTTTGCTGTGGGGGGACCGGTGGGGCTGATTGTGTATCAGCACTTCAGTTTTGCCATCCTGATGGCGGTGAGCGCTGCTCTGCCGTTAGTGGGGCTGGTGCTGATCAGCACATTGCCTGCTGCCCCTCTGCATACAGGGCATCGGGAACCGTTCTGGGCCATTCTGAACAAAATCCGCTGGCCGGGGCTGGCTGTTGCCTTGCAGGGAATTGGGTTTGCAGCCCTCGGGGCCTTCCTCTCTCTGCGGTTTTTGCAGGCGGGATGGTCTTATGCCGGGTGGGGGCTGACCTGCTTTGGCGTGGCCTTTGTGGCTATGCGTTTGCTGTGCGGACATCTGCCTGACCGGATCGGCGGGCTGAAAGTGGCCCTTCCGTCCCTGTTAGTGGAAGCCGTCGGGCTGGCATTGATCTGGGGGGCGCACTCGCCGGAAGTCGCATTAATTGGCGCGTTTCTCACGGGAGCAGGTTGCTCCATGGTCTACCCCTCGCTGGGGGTGGAAGTGGTGCATCTGGTGCCCGCCCCCATGCGCAGCACAGCGCTTGGCGGGTTTTCCGCGTTTCAGGATCTGGCCTACGCCGCCACCGGGCCGCTGGCCGGGTTTCTGGCAGACCGCAGCGGTTATGCCGAAGTCTTCCTGCTGGGCAGCCTGTGCGCCATGTTGGGAGCAGGCCTTGTGTGCCTACTGCTGGCGCTGAAGCCTCAGAGCCGCTGAAAGCAGCGCGCGACCTCGTCCGGGTTGACCTCATCCAGCGTCGCGGGCTGCCAGCGCGGCGCGTTGTCCTTGTCGATCAGCTTGGCGCGCACCCCTTCCAGAAAATCCGGGCGAGGCATCAGGTGGCTGACCAGCGTGGTTTCCTGCACAAAGGCGTCATCCAGTGACTCCAGCGTGCGCGCCCGGTGCCATGCGGCCCATGTGATCTGAAGAGAAAACGGGCACAGGCGGGAAAGCGCCTCATGGTCCTGCCGGGCGGCTTCACTGCCGTCGGCCTCCAGATTGTGCAGGACCTGCGCCAGATCGGGCGCATTGTAGCATGCCTCCACCGCATGTTCCGGGGCGGCGGGGACGGGTTGGGCGAGCGTTGCCAGCATATCCGGCACCGGCTGAGTGGCGAGTTGCGTGACAAGATCCGGCAGGCTGCCGGATGGCAGCAGATAATCCGCAAACCCGTTCTGGACTGCCTGAGCCCCGGTCATCCGCTCCCCAAGCAGTGCCAGCCGCAAGCCGGAAAGGCCGGGCATCTGGGCGAGAATCCACGAGCCCCCGGCGTCCGGCGTAATGCCAATGCCAGTTTCCGGCATGGCGAGCACAGACCGCTCCGTAACCACCCGATACGGCACATGGCCGCCCAGCCCGATGCCACCGCCCATAGCGATCCCATCCAGCAGCGAGACAATCGGTTTCGTGTAAGCCGCAATCTGCCGCATGACGCCATACACCCGGGTAATTTTCCGCACCCCGGCCTCTGGTCCTTCCACGCGGATCAGATCGCTCAAAGCGCGCAGATCGCCTCCGGAGCAGAAGGCTCGCGGGCTTGTGCTGTCCAGCAGCAGCAGCGTGACGTCCGGGTCCTCTTCCCAGGCCTCCAGCACACGGGCGATGCCCTCCGCCATCTCCAGATCCACCGCATTAAGCTTGGCCGGCCGGTCCAGCCGGATGCGGCCCACCGGCCCTATCCGTTCTGTTTTGACGGTCGGCGTGCCGGAAAGGAGGGCTTCAGTCATTGCTTTCCTCTTATATTCATGCACAAAACACTGCGTCTGGAGTGGGATGAAGGAGAGCAGATGTTGGCGCTGGAAACCAGTACCTTCCGCAACGCAATGGCCAGACTTGGTGCTGCTGTTAATATTGTGACCACTGGAACGCGGGAAGACCCCGTGGGGTTTACCGCCTCCGCCGTCTGCTCCGTGACGGATACCCCGCCGACCCTGCTGGTCTGCCTGAACCGCGCGAGCCGTGCGCGCGAGGCGTTTGTGATGGGGGGGCCGCTGTGCGTGAACGTGCTTTCCGCCACGCAGCAGGCGCTGTCCAACCATTTTGCCAGCCCCAACAGCATGGCGGAACGCTTTGCCACCGGGCACTGGACCACACTGGCCACCGGCGCACCGGTGCTGGAAGAGGCCGTGGCCACGTTTGACTGCCGCATTAGCCAGATTGTGGAAGTGGGCACGCATAGTGTGCTATTTGGGGTCGTTGAAGCCCTGCGCATTCATGAAACGGCGGGTGGACTTGTCTATTTCAACCGCGCCTATCACGCTCTGCCGCATACGGCGCCTTAATCTGACAGGACCCTGACCCATGGCCCCTCGCCCCAAAATGGAACATGAAGATGACGTGCCGGTTATTACCGTTCGCACGCTGATTATCATTCATGTGTGTCTGGCAGTATTCATTCTGCTGTGGGGCTGGCTGGACTGGTCTTTGCCGCAGTAAAAAGCGGGCTTAAGGGCTGTTACGCCCTAAAACGCTGCGCCAGTCCGACCAGCAGAAAGCCCGCGCCGCCCAGAAGGGCGATCCAGAAGGAGGTCGGGCAATCTGTATACCATGACAAAATCAGGCCACCCCATGCTTCGGCCAGAGCGAGACCGGCTGCCGCGCCCAGCCCAGCGAGCGGGGACAGGCCCAGCCGCAGCACGGTTACCGCCGGGGCGACCATGAGTGTGAAGACCAGCAGAACGCCGGTTATCTGCGCACATTCCGCCGTGGCAATGGCCACAAGTGCAAGAAACATTACATCCAGCAGTTGAAGCGGAACGCCTTTGGCTTCCGCCATTTCCGGTTGCAGGGTGGCAAACAGCAGCGGGCGGGCCATGATGCCAAGCCCCATCAGGCACCCGGCGGAAAGCAGCGCCAGCCAGCCCAGCATACCGGGGCTGATGCCCAGAATATCCCCAAACAGCAGCGCCGTGGCCGCACTGGCCGAGCGGGTGAGCAGGTGCAGGAACAACGCCCCCACGCCCATGGCGACGGACAGCACAAGGCCGATCATCACATCACGCCCGGCTACGCGGTCTCCGGCCAGACCCATCAGAATACCGGCGGCCAGTGCGCCTCCGGCAAGTCCGGTCAGGGGGGAAAGACCGAGCATGAGCGCGCCGGTTGCTCCGGCAAAACCAACGTGGGAGAGCGCATGGCTGGCGAAGGTCTGCCCGCGCAACACCAGAAACCAGCCGACCGGGCCGCACACCAGCGCCACCAGCTGTGCGGCCAGAAACGCCGTGCGCATGAAGTCATAATCAAGCATGCGCAACGCACCCTCCGCAGTCATGTTCCTGCAAGGCCGAACCGCCGCCTTCCGCCACCACAAACACGCGCCCTCCGGCCCGCACCACATCAACAGGTGCGCCATACAGGGCCGTGAGAGCTTTGGTGGTAATCACCTCATCCACCGTGCCGAGCAGCGCCTTGCCCCGGGCCAGATACAGCACATGGTCCATCAGGCCGAGCAGCGGATTGATATCATGGGCGGACATCAGCACCGTCATGTTCCGGGCGCGCGCAAGGGTGTGAATGCGCTCCACTGTCTCCCGCATGCGGGCGGGGTCCAGACTGGCCAGAGGTTCATCCAGCAGCAGCACGGAAGGGTCATCCAGCAGCGTTTGCGCCAGCAGCAGGCGCTGGCGCTCCCCGCCAGACAACGCAGCAACTGGCCTTTGCGCCAGATCTTGCGCATCGACTGCCGCAAGAGCGGCATCCACCGCCGCTCGCCCGGCGCGACCATACCAGGGTAGCCCCCAGCGTTGCCCGTGCAGGGCCGAGGCCACCATGCTCCAGCCGGTAAACTGCCCGCCAATCAGCTTGCGCATCTGCGGCATATAACCCACAGCGCGATGCCCACGGCGCACCGGCTGACCGTTGATCTGCATGCTCCCCTGCACTGCCGGTTCCAGCCCCAGCAGTGCGTGAAACAGCGTGGTTTTCCCGGCCCCATTGGCCCCGAGAACCCCGACAAAACTGCCTTGCGGGATGGCCAGACTGATCTGACTCAACACAACGCGGCCACCCCGTGCCAGCGTGACATCCTGCAGGCTGATGCTCTCTGGTGCAGCGCGCGGTTTTGACAGGTGCGCCTGTGCAGGCTCTGCCGCACTCTGCATGCCTGATCCGGCATGAGAGTGGCCGCAAGCCTCGGGATCGTGCGGAGGTGATAAAGGGAATGTCATGGGGTAGGCTGGCCAAGCACCTGCGCGACCTGCGTCAGAATACCGTGCATCCAGTCCTGCCAGTGGGTGTCAGGCGGCATGATCTCACGCACCGGCAGCACCGGCACCCCAACAGCATGCGCCTGCGCAATCAGCCGTTGCACGGAGGGGCGGTCGGCCTGTGCGTTATAGGCCACAAACCGCACGGCATGCTGGCGGATATCGGCATCAAACTGCGCCACGGAGGACGCCGGCGGCTCGACATCATTCATAACGGCCACCTGAAAAGCCTGCTCCTTCATCACCAGACCGAGGCTATCGGCCAGCGGGGTAAAGACGAGCTCCGTCGCTGCTACGGGCTGGCCCTGCACCTGCGCGCGCAGGGTGGTCATGGCGTCCAGAACAGTCTGAATGGCGGCCATGACGGTTTTACCCCGTGCTTCATACGCCCCGGCATGCTGCGGATCCGTCGCCTGACAGGCAGCAATAAACCGGCTCACAAAGGCCGCAACGGCAGGCAGATTATACGCCAGATGCGCGTTATCACCCTCATGCCAGCCGGTCCAGCCATCTGCTTTCACCACCGGCACCGGCGGCCCGCGCCGGGCCTGCACCAGACGGTCCAGCCAGGCATCATACCCCGCGCCGTTCGCCACAACGAGGCTGGCCTGCGCCACCAGCCGGGCATCTGCCGGGGTGGGTTCATACAGATGCGGGTCGATGGTCGGCGCGTTCAGAATAGAGGTGACGTGCATATCCGGTTCCGCCACCTGCGCGGCCAGATCGCCCCACGTATTTTCCGCAGCAACCACCACGGGCGTTTCCGCCGCCGTAGCAGAACCGGACCATATGCCGGCAAGCATCAGGCAAGACAAAACAGAAGCAGGAAAACGCATCAGGCTGATCCTTGTCGATCGGCTGTTCACAGAGGCAGTGCAGACCGGCAAACGAGTCCTGTGACCGCCAGCCGGGTGAACGTGATATTATAACATGATGACTTTGACCAGAACCCGAAGGGCTGGTCTGTTTTGCGTTCACTCTCTGGCACGCGTAAGATACACCCGCTCCCAAGGCCGGACTGGAGACAAACCGTGATTTCTGCCGCGCAGACTGTAGTGACCGCATGACCCCCACAGAGTTTTCCCCCGCGACCACAAGCCAGCTCGACCGGGCGGATGCCCTGTGCACCCGGCAGGGTGGGCGCATGACGCAGCAGCGCCGCGAAATTCTTGGTCTGATTCTGGACGCAAAAACCCCGGTTGGCGCGTATGACCTGCTGGAAAAGATTAAAACCCCGGACCGCCGCCCGGCCCCGCCGACAGTCTATCGCGCGCTGGACTTTCTGCTGGAACACGGGCTGATCCACCGGATTGAGCGCCTATCCGCCTTTGTGCCCTGCACCCATCTTTTGCATGACGCACCCGGCCACGACCCCGACCATTGCCATGACCACGATCATGATACCTGCCTGCACACGGCGCAGTTCCTTATCTGCAAATCCTGCAAGAGTGTGACGGAAATTGCGGACTCCAGCCTGCTGACAACACTGCGCGGCATTTGCCGGGAGCAGGATTTTGTCATGCAGGGGGCATCCATTGAAGTCGTTGGCCTGTGCGCCGACTGTGCTGCCAAAGCCCGCCCGGCAGGCAAAGCCGCCCGCAAACAGGCTGCCCCCTCCCCTTCATGACCTCAAAACCGGGCCGCCCACCTGTGCAGTTTGACCTGCTGGGTGCGCAGCCCGGTAAAAGACCTCGCAAGGCTGGCACGCAGACCACACCGGCCCACGAGACAGACGCTGACCGACCCCAGCGTGCAACGCCCGCCAGACGCTCGCCCCGCGCAAAAGCGGAAAACCCGTTACAGACCGATCTGTTTACGCACCCTCTGCCGCCGCGCCCCCGGCCACCCCGCACGCATCTGGATACCGAAGAACTTCGGCTTTCTGCTGTGCCTGCCACTGGCTTTTCCCCGCACGCCACAGCTGACAGCTGGCTTTATCTGGTCACGGAGCCAGACACAGCCAGCCAGTTTCTGGCCGAGGGTCTGCCCTTGCGCAAAACTCACCCGCTTTTGCTGACAGAGCGCGGCGGCGTGGCGCACTGGCTGACGAAAATGACTGATGACCCACCGGGACTTTTCGCCACAACACCTGTGGTGCTACGTCTGCGGCGCACCATGGTCTCCGAGTGGCTGGAACCGGACCCGGACCACAGCGCAGAATTTTCCGCTCCGTGTTATCTGCTGAGCGGAAGCAGATAGAAACAGGATCGATAAGCAACCATGACAGGAAACACGCAAAGCGACACGCTTCTGGCTGAGGTCACACGCGGAGGCCGGGTGGAATCCCGCCATTATGGCGCGACGGTTGTGATGGATGCCTCGGGAAAAACCGTGTTTGCCACGGGTGATGTCACCACCCCCATCTATCCGCGCTCCACCGTGAAGGCCCTGCAGGCGTTACCGCTACTAACGGAAGGCGCTGCGGACAAATACTCTCTGCCGCAGGAAGCTCTGGCGCTGGCCTGTGCCTCGCATCAGGGGGAGCCTGAGCATATTGCCGTTGCAGCAGACATGCTGGGCCGCACCGGGTGGGATTATGGTGTGCTGGAATGCGGCACCCACTGGCCGCTGGATGCCCATGCGGCCCGCGCTCTGGCGGCCACGGGTGAGCAGGCCTGCGCGCTGCATAACTGCTGCTCTGGCAAGCATGCGGGCTTTATCTGCCTCTCCTGCGCGACGGGGCAGGACCCGGCCCATTACATTCGCCCGGAACACCCCATTATGCAGACCATGGCCCGTACGCTGGCCGATGTAACGGGTGTGCCGCATACCGATGCCAACCGGGGCACGGATGGCTGCGCCATTCCCACATGGGCCATTCCGCTCTCTGCCCTGGCACTGGCCTATGCGCGCTTTGCCACCGGCACGGGGCTGAGTGCGGACCGTGCGCAGGCTGCACAACGTCTGCGGGCTGCCATTTCCTCTGCCCCGTTCATGATTGCGGGCACGGACCAGTTTGATACGCTGGTCATGCAGGATCTGGCCCCGCGTGTGCTGACCAAAATGGGCGCGGAAGGCGTGATGATTGCCATTCTGCCGGAAAAAGGTCTGGGCATTGCCATTAAATGTCGGGATGGCGGCGTGCGGGCTGCGGAAACGGCTGCCGCGGCGCTGATTGCCCGCTTTGGGGGTGAAGACGCCCCGATCCTGAACCACTTTATGCGCCGTCCGCTGAAGAACTGGAACGGTCTGGTGGTAGGTGAACTCCGCGCCTCTCGTGAACTGGCCGGAGACAGGCTGCCCGACGCAGCGGCCTGAGCATCACGGTTTTATAAAACGCCTGCATCGCCCTTATGGCAGCGTGGAGATTGGCCTCAGGCTATGATCTGCGTTGCCGTGAGGCGCTGCCTTCTTATAGGTGTTACGGCTTATCCCTGCGGCCATGACCCGTAGAGCATTTACAAACACCCCAAACGCATAAAAATTTGTGAATTTCAAAGTCATTCTGCGCAAAAACAGGAACAAAACAAAAACACTTTGTAGAAAATTCGTTTATTTTGAAGAAAGCATTAAAATATTTTTAGGGTGTATGGTCTGACATGATGCGTCTGTCTGACCTGAAAAACGTCTTCATCCAGAGAAAAAGACCATCGGCAGCAGAGATTTTCTGTGTTGCCGGAAACCAAACCAGCCGGGAGAAACCTGCATAAAACAGGCCCCGGCGGCCGCAGCAGATCGGTCTGGCTTCTGCGCACAGAGGCCAGACCAGAAAAACTTATTTCTTGCTGCGGGTGGTTTTGGAAGCTTTGCGGCCGCGCGTGGTAGCGGGCTTGGCTGCAGCTTCAGCCGCTTCTGCTGCCAGACGGTCATAGCGCTTCTGGCGGCGGGTTTCCTGCACAATACGCAGTTTTTCAACAGCGGAGAGACGCACTTTCTTTTCTGCCGGAGCAGCTTTAGCGCGCGGTGTGCGGGTTTTGACCGGGGCCGGAGCCTTACGGGCCGTGGTGGTTTTAGCAGCAGCCTGCTTGGGGGGAGCGGCTTTGCGCGTTGCTTTAACCGGCTTTGCGACTTCAACAGCAGCGGCAGCAGCCGGACGACGGCCACGACGTGCAGGCGCCGGTGCTTCCACAACGGTTTCTACAACCTTGCGGCGTGTAGCGCGGGTTGCCGGTTTGGCTTCAGCAGCAGCGGCGGCGGCTTTGCGCGGGGTGCGGGTGGCAGGCTTGGCAGCGGCTTTGGCCGGAGCTTTTGCAGCGGTTGCTCTTTTCTTCGGGGCGGCCTCAGCTTTTGCAGCTTTGGGGGCGCGGGCCGGTTTAACAGCGTCCGTCACTTTTGCAGCGGCAACCTTGCGCGGCTTACGAGCCGGAGCCTTGGGTGCAATTTCTTCTTCCACTACCGCGTTTTTTGCGGGGGTCTTGCGCGTGCGGCGCGTGGCAACCGGGGCTGTACGGGCGGCGGATACGGAAGTCCGGGCCGTGGCGCGGCGCTTTTTGGTTTCGCTCATTCAAAACTCCATTTTGATCCCCGCTTGCAAAACTTTAAGAAATACAAACGAGATTATAGAATTAATTCTTTTTACTCTTTCAGGAAAGGCTCCTGAAAGGCGCCCCGATGACCTGAAACTCGTGTCATTCATAACAAAAACAACAGAAAATGCAAAAAATACTTTAGAACCAGAAAGAATAACCGGCGTTTTACGGAGACCCACCTTGTGCCACGGGTTCCATTCCGGCCGCTGACACCCCATGTCCGCAGACCGGGAGTGGTGATCCGATGAACTCTCCGGTATTATCAGCGCATATCCCCAATCCTGACAGGAACAGGTTCATGAAGATCAACGGCACGCCGTATCGCAGCGTCTGGGTGAATGAAAAAGATGGCTGGTCCATTCACATTTTTGACCAGACCCGCCTCCCCTTCTCCCTCGATATCCTGCGCCTGACCACGCAGCAGGAGGTGGCTCATGCCATCCGCACCATGCAGGTGCGCGGCGCGCCGCTGATTGGGGCTGTGGCAGCCTACGGCCTTGCGCTGGCCCTGCGGCAGGACGCCAGTGATGCCGCCATGGAGCAGAACGCTGCCATGCTGGCCGCCACACGCCCCACCGCCGTAAATCTGCACTGGGCGATTGACCGTATGCTGAACAGCCTGCGCCCCGTTGCCCCGGAGAACCGCGTTGCTGCGGCCTATGCGGAAGCAGGCCGCATTTGTGATGAAGACGCCGCCCAGAACGAGGCCATTGGTCGCCACGGGCTGGAACTGATCCGTGAGATTGCCAAAAACCGCCCGGCAGGCACACAGATTAACCTGCTCACGCATTGCAACGCGGGCTGGATTGCCACCGTGGACTGGGGCACGGCGCTGGCGCCCATCTATATGGCGCATGATGAAGGGCTGAATGTGCATGTGTGGGTTGATGAAACCCGCCCGAGAAATCAGGGGGCTGCCCTAACCGCGTGGGAACTGGGCAGCCACGGCGTGCCGCATACGGTGATTGCGGATAATGCTGGCGGCCACCTGATGCAGCATGGTCAGGTTGATCTGGTCATTGTGGGCACAGACCGCGTGACCCGCACAGGGGATGTCGCCAACAAGATCGGCACGTATCTGAAGGCACTGGCCGCGCAGGACAACAAGGTTCCGTTCTGGGTGGCCCTGCCCTCCACCACCATTGACTGGAGCGTGGCCAATGGCGTGACGGAAATCCCTATTGAAGAACGGGCAGCGTCCGAGATCACGCATGTCGCGGGCCGGGACGAGAATGGAAAACAGACCCGCGTGCAGATTACCCCGGACGGCAGCCCCGCCGCCAACCCGGCGTTTGATGTCACCCCGGCGCGGCTTGTGACGGGCCTGATTACTGAGCGCGGCATCTGCCCGGCGACAGAAGAAGGCCTGCGCTCTCTGTTTCCTGAACAG
Source organism: Acetobacter cerevisiae (assembly GCF_001580535.1). Classification (GTDB taxonomy): domain Bacteria; phylum Pseudomonadota; class Alphaproteobacteria; order Acetobacterales; family Acetobacteraceae; genus Acetobacter; species Acetobacter cerevisiae. The sequence goes on from NZ_LHZA01000150.1 coordinate 38,823, forward strand.
TAAACAAACAGTCTTTCATCCGAGCCTGATCCTGCGGCACCGGCCCCTTTGTCCGGTGCCGCATTTTTTTGTGCATACGCCTATGCGCACGGCTTTTCTTGACGGCCCCCGGCCTGCGCCTGATAAGCGCTATACGACGCAATACAGTCCGCGCCATGATGCCATTCTGAAAGGGCAAGAGCATGTCTGAGACGATAGAAACCCCCACAACCCAATTTCTGGCGGCCCATGGCGTTGCCTACACCATGCATGACTATGAGTATGTGTCTGACCCCGGCAAAATTGGCCTGCACGCCGCAGCAGGTATCGGGATTGATAACGAAAAGGTCTTCAAGACCCTGATGGTCGAAATTGATAAAAAGCAGGTGGTGTGTGCGGTTATTCCCGTACATCAGAAAATGAACCTGAAAAAGGTCGCGGCCCTGTTTGGCGGTAAAAACGCCCGGATGCTGTGTGCGGAAAAGGCAGAAGCGCTGACGGGCTTTCAGGTTGGCGGCATCAGCCCGTTTGGCTCCCGCACACAGGTGCCGGTCGTGTTTGAAAAAAGCGCACTCAAGCAGGACATCATGTACATCAACGGCGGCGGGCGTGGTCTGGTGGTTGGACTGGCCCCGGCGGATGCCGTAAAATGCGTTAACGGCCAGACAGCTGACCTGACGGTTGAACCGGCTGCCTGAAGACACAGACGCGACAAAAAGGAAACAGGGGTGCTGTGAAAAAGGCACTCCCCTCTTTTCCCACGTCGCGCGGCGGCTTATGCAGAACAGGAGAGCTCTTGACGGCAAGGGCTCCTGACGCTCCGGGCACCCCGGAGGGATTTGTCTGGATGGAGACGAGATTGTCACGCAAGCTCTCTGTTGCCCTGCTGGCCCCCTTATGTCTGGCAGCCTGTGCGGCGCAACCTTCGCACGTTCCGGGGGCTCGCCCCACCGCAACTCCTGCCGCAGGCAGCACCGCAGGGAGCTACGGTTACAGCTATTCCGGCCATGTGCCGGATTTTGCTACCCGCAATTATGAGCCGTTCAACCGGCAGGACGTTGTGGCCATTGCCATGCGGGAATGGCGGATGTTCGGCAGCCCGGTGAATGATGATGACCCGGAACTACGCCCGGAACCCCAGATTGCCTCCGTCAAACCCGAACGCGCCCCCGGCCTGTGGGAACGTGTTGGGGAATACTGGTGGATCGGGATGGACCCGGACGTGACGGAATCCACCTTTACCGGCAAGCATGACGCCAGTGGCCGCCTGACCAACTTTGTGCATGACGGCGACTATGCGTGGTCCGCTGCCTTTATCTCTTATGTGATGCGTGTGGCCGGGGCGAATAACCGCTTCCCCTACTCCCCCAACCACTCCACCTATATCAATGCAGCGGCTGCGGGGCAGACCTCCGTCCTGCGCGCGCAGGACCCGGCGGCCTATGTGCCCAAACAGGGTGACCTGATCTGCGTGGGCCGTGGCCGCGCCAAAACGTCCGTGCGCTTTTCCAGCCTGCCGACCTCCTACGGCTTTCCGGCGCATTGCGGCTATGTGGTTGCCACCAACCAGACCGGGCAGCCTTTTGGCCATCAGCTAAGCATTATTGGCGGCAATATTGATGATGCCGTGGCGCTGACGCATGTGCCAACGGACGCAAGCGGCCACATCTCCGCCCCCAGCGGCGAGAGTTATGACTCGCGTTATCCGTGGTGCACCATTCTGGAAGTGCTCTATGATGCAGAGGCGGAACCGGACGCGGGGCTGTAAACACCCCGGCACCATCTTGTTATCCTGTTCTGAATACGACAGACTTCATGATCTGATGCGCGCAGATGCGAGCCTGTTGAACGAAGCGAGAAGGTGCAACCAGATATGACTGACAGTGCAACGTCCTCCGCCCGCCCCGGCTGGCACACCCTTTCTGCCGATATGCCGGGCGCTGTGGGCGGCACACCGCTCATTCGCCTGCGCAAGGCGTCTGAAGCCACTGGCTGCGAGATTTACGGCAAAGCCGAATTTATGAATCCCGGCGGCTCCGTGAAGGACCGTGCAGCCCTTGCCATTATTGAAGACGCCGAACGCCGGGGCGTGCTGAAGCCCGGCGGCACACTGGTGGAAGGCACGGCTGGCAATACCGGCATCGGGCTGACACTGGTGGCCAATGCACGCGGCTATAAATGCATTATTGTGATGCCGGAGACGCAGAGTCAGGAAAAAATCGGCTTTCTGCGGATGATTGGCGCGGACCTGCGGCTGGTGCCTGCCAAGCCGTATCGGGATGAAGGCAATTACGTGCATGTCTCCCGCCGGCTGGCGGAAGAAGGTGGGTATGTGTGGGCCAACCAGTTTGACAACCTTGCCAACCGTGAAGGCCACCGCGCCACCACGGCGCCGGAAATCTGGCAGCAGATGGACGGTAAGGTTGATGCCTTTACCTGCGCCTGCGGCACCGGCGGCACGCTGGCTGGCACGGCCATGGGCCTGCATGACGCCGCCAGCAAGGCTGGCGTGAAGGCCCCGCGCATTGTGCTGGCTGACCCGGAAGGCTCTGGCCTGTATGGCTGGGTGAAGGACAATGATCTGTCCGTTTCCGGCTCCTCCATTACCGAGGGCATTGGCCAGTCCCGCGTGACGGCCAACCTTGAAGGCGCGCCGATTGATGATGCCGAGCGCATTCCCGACCCGGAAGCACTGGACATTATCTATAGCCTGCTGATTGATGAAGGTCTGTCGGTCGGTGGCTCCTCCGGCATTAACGTGGCGTCTGCCATCCGCACGGCCCGCAAGCTTGGGCCGGGGCACCGGATTGTGACTATCCTGTGCGATGGCGGGGCGCGTTATGAGTCCAAGCTGTTCAACCCCACCTTCCTGCGGGGCAAAAACCTGCCGGTTGCCCCCTGGCTGGATTAACAACCGGATAAACAAGAGGTCATCACCATGCCGGTCCGCACACCCTTGCTTCCTTCGCGCAGCATCCATCGGTGGGGTGCGCTGGCCGGAATGGCCGTTGTTCTGAGCGGGTGCGGCAGCGCGCTTGTCGCCCCCGGTGCTGAGAGCATTGTCGGCACGTCCGCGGCCCACGCCCCGGCCACCACGACTGGCGCGCCGCCCGCCACGGCAAATCTGGAGGCGGGCTCAAAGATTGCAGAGCCAACGCCTGCAAACGCCACACCCACGCTGTGTCAGGCTTTTCAGACACACCCGATGCTGAACATTACGCTGCTGTTTGGGCAGACGCGCCCACGTGGGCAGGCTATTTCTGCCTCTGAATGGCGGGATTTTCTGAAAACCACCCTCACCCCCGCCTTCCCTGCCGGGCTTTCCGTGCTGTCCGCACAGGGACAATGGCAGGACCCGCAAACCGGGCGTGTCTCACAGGAACCCGCCCGACTGGTGACGATCATTGCCGCACCGGCAGCGGACCTCCCCACCCGGCTGGACACCATCCGCAACCGCTACAAAGAGCGCTTTGAGCAGCAGTCTGTGGGGCTGATGGTGGCCCCGGTTTGTGCGGGGTTTTGATTAGCTCTGTAAAGTAAAGGCAGTTTTGTAAAGACTTACGGAACTGAGGCCAGCGCCTCTCCGATACTGCCCTTGCCCCCCGCAGGAACGAAACAAACTCCTAATCACGCCAGTGTTTCCAAAGAACCAGTGTGTTTCTGCTTGCATTTCATAACGCACAAAACAAGACACTCCAGAACGACAAAAACCGCTCCTGAAGTCATCCCAAAAAGATAACTTCAGGCGGCGGTTTTTGTGTTTATCAGCTTTTCACCTCTTACGAGGGTGACTTAGGGGATCATTCCCACTCAATCGTGCCCGGCGGTTTAGAGGTGATGTCATAAGTGACGCGGTTGATGCCGCGGACTTCGTTGACGATGCGGCCAGCCACGCGGTTGAGGAAGCTCATGTCAAACGGGTAGACATCCGCCGTCATACCGTCCGTGCTGGTCACAGCGCGCAGGGCGCAGGCCTGATCATACGTGCGGCCATCGCCCATAACACCCACGGTGCGGACCGGCAGCAGGACCGCAAAGGCCTGCCAGATAGCGTCATACAGGCCAGCAGCGCGGATTTCTTCAAGGAAGACGGAATCCACTTTCCGCAGCAGGTCCAGTTTTTCCCGCGTGATGTTACCGGGGATACGGATAGCCAGACCCGGCCCGGGGAACGGATGCCGCCCGACAATGGCTTCCGGGATATCCAGTTCACGGCCCAGATCGCGCACTTCGTCCTTAAACAGTTCACGCAGCGGTTCGACCAGCTGCATGTTCATACGTTCCGGCAGGCCGCCGACGTTATGGTGCGATTTGATGGTGACAGACGGGCCACCCGTAAAGCTGACGCTTTCGATCACATCCGGATACAGCGTGCCCTGCGCGAGGAACTGCGCGCCGCCCAGCTTGGTGGCTTCTTCCTCAAACACTTCCACAAACAGGCGGCCAATGGTCTTGCGCTTGATTTCCGGGTCCGTCACGCCGTCCAGCTCACGCAGGAACAGCTCGGACGCATCCCGATGCACGAGCGTGATGTTGAAGCGGCCACGGAAGGTTTCAATCACTTCCTCAGCTTCACCCGCACGCAGCATGCCGTGATCGACAAAGATACAGGTCAGCTGGTCGCCAATGGCTTCATGAATCAGCACAGCCGCCACGGAGGAATCGACGCCGCCGGACAGACCGCAGATCACCTTGCCGGTGCCGACCTGCTCACGGATGCGGGCAATTTCCATCTCGCGGAAGCCAGCCATGGTCCATGTGCCGGAGCAGCCCGCCACGTTATGCGTGAAGTTGCGCAGCAGGGCGGCACCGTGCGGCGTGTGCACCACTTCCGGGTGGAACTGCACGCCATACAGGCGGCGGCCTTCATCCGCGATAACGGCAAACGGTGCGCCTTCGCTCACGGCCACAATGCGGAAGCCGGGGGGCAGTTCCGTCACGCGGTCACCGTGGCTCATCCACACCTGCTCACGGTTGCCGCGGGCCCATGCGCCACGGAAGAGGGCACAGTCTTCCACAATATCAACAAAGGCGCGGCCAAATTCGCGATGGTCGGAGCTTTCAACCTGCCCGCCCAGCTGGAGGCACATGGCCTGCTGGCCGTAGCAGATGCCCAGAACCGGCACGGCCATCTCGAACACGACTTCCGGCACGCGGGGAGAATCCGGGCTGGTCACGCTGGCAGGACCGCCGGAGAGAATAATGCCGCGCGGTGCAAAAGCGCGGATGCGCTCTGCCGTGGCGGTGAACGGCCAGATTTCACAATAGACACCGCTTTCCCGCACGCGGCGGGCAATAAGCTGTGTCACCTGACTGCCAAAATCCAGGATCAGGATACGGTCCTGATGAAGGGACTCGTCCAGTTTGGTGGAGGAAGCGGGGATGGTGGCATCGGCAGGCATGAGCTACTGTCTTTCTGGTCAGCGCCTGAGCGGCATTCTAAACGACGGACAGCCACCACCGGGGCAGAGCGCCGGAAACAGGGGACACCGGCAACGGGGCAGCTGTATGCTAGACAGCGGATATAAAGCGATGGGTTACAAACGTCACCCTATAATAAGACTCTCCGCAGCATCATTTTATAAAGGCGTGGCGCAGGTGAGACCCTTGAACGGGGGCATCTGGCCCCGGATCTTCTCTCTGACAGGAGCGTGTTCATGAATCCTTTCTCTCTTCTGGCCCCCGGCAAGACCTCCACCAGCCACTCGCGCCAGCCTTTGCGCGCCCTGCCGCTGGCCGGGGTTGCCCTGCTGGCGCTGTTCTGTGGCGCGGCGGCCCCGGCGGCGGATGACCCGTATGGGGAATGGATTGGCACGCTGGTGGCCGAGAAAGGCCACAACTGCCCGGTGCATACGGTCTCGCTCATGCAGGTCCAGCCCAAGCACATCACCTTCACGCCGGAAATGGGCGCGCTGGTGCTGCGTGGTGTGCCGGATAAGAAGACGCCGCATTATCATGCACAGCTGATCCTGCAGGACTCCCACCATCAGCAGCTCCCTATGGTGTTTGAAGCGCATCCGGTCGGCGATACGTTTGAAGGCGTTTACGGCACGCCGGAATGCCGTGCGCATGTGACGCTCAAACGCCCCGAAGGCCGGGCCTGGAAGAACTTTATGGGGGACGATTGAAAAAAAATCGCCTCATGTGAATTTTGGGGGTTGCCAGACCCGGCGCCCCCGGCTAAACACCGCGTCAAGGCGCACCCGTAGCTCAACTGGATAGAGCACCAGACTACGAATCTGGGGGTTAGGAGTTCGAGTCTCTTCGGGTGCACCACTTCCCTTTTTCAATTTGAAGCACTTTTGGTTTTCAGATTTTCTGTCTGGGATTGTGCATCACTGATCCGCTTTTCTCTGCCTTACAGAGACAGGCTGGCTTAAGGGATTTCCCGCTCAGCGGGCTTTTTCTCCATTTTCTGCAAAATCTCCAGAAAACCCGACTGCCTGCATGGGTCTTTGCGAGATTCCGGGCTGCGCGGCCAGAAAGCACACTGAGTTATGTGTCCTGCCCTTCTGCCAGACACAGCGCCAGATGCTGCGTGAGCAACGCGCGTAAGGCAGCAGAGCCTTCGCGCTGATAACGGTCATAATGCTCCCGCCAATGTTTCCCCATTTCCGGCGGCAGGGTGCTTGCCTGTAGGGCGCGCATGCCGTTCAGCACTTTTCTTTCAATCTGCGCCATGGAGCGCTGCGGAAAGTGCAACATGCAGAACCCGGCTTCCATCATCAGGCGGGTATGGTCCTGCACACTATCGACCTATTCCACAAAATGGTTGCCCTGCCCTGTTGTCAGCCCGTACCCGGTGCGGAGCGCGACCTTTGTGACCTCCTGCCGCATGGCGGGCCACACGGCACACTCTGTTTCAGCCAGTGACGGGCCAAAGGCTGTCAGCCGATAAGGCGGCGTGCTTGTGACCAACGCCGCCTGCGCCCAGTGGAAGACCAGAAGCCGGGCCTGAGGGTCCGTCAGTACCCGGGCGAACTTTTCGCCCGCTTTTGGGCCAGTATGGCAGCAGGTGATAAATTCATCCGCGTCCACAAAAAAGATCCAGTCTGGCGGGTTGGCATCATGCCGCAGGTAGGTTTCTGCAAACTGTTGCAGAGCCTGCATTTTTGCAGCCTGATAATAAGCGTCCTGATAGTCCTGTGCGTAAAAAATATCAGCCGGAGGCGCATCTTTTCGAAAAAGCTCAATTTCCTGCGCTGTGCCGTCTGTGCTGTTGTTATCCAGAATAAAGAAGCGCCGGAAACCCAGCCGGTAATGATGCCGTAAATTCAGCCCCAGAATATCGGCTTCATCTTTCACCAGCATAAGCAGGGCAGTATGCCGCAAAGCGGGAATGGTGACGTCTGACCGCACCTGCCAGCGTGGTCCGGCCCGCAGCGTATCAAACGCGCGTTTTGCGCGATGATTCAGTCCATTCAGGAAGTCCACCAGTCCCGCATTCGTGTTCATCTGGGTCTTTACATCCGCATTTTATACTCTGTGTTTGAGTCTAACGGGTTTACACTGGAGGGGCTATCCTTTTGCAGTCTTCTGACAGGAGCAACAAGAATGAAAAAACTCCCGTTTATGGCACTGGCGCTTTGCCTTGCGACCCCGGCTTTTGCACAAAGCACGCAAACCATGACGGAACTGCCTGACTGGGTTACAAAAGCCGCGGCTGTTTCTGCACCGGCTGAAACGCTGAAGCAGAACGGCAAGACCTATCTGACAGGCCATCTCTGCAAACCGCATGACTGCGGCGACCATCAGCTTGATGTTGTGTTCTCAGAAGATGGCAAGGCCACATGGGGCCTGCTGTCCCGCCGTTACGGCAAAACGCTTTACCAGCTGCCGCTCGGTGAGCCGAATGCGGAAACCCTTGCTGTACTCACGGCGTCTTACCACAAGAACAACCCGGATGATCCGGCGAAATGACGCCTTAAAAGGCAATGACCCTGTGTGATCATTGCCCGCCGGCTTAGCTGCTCCTTACCGGGATACACGGCATGGAACGGGCATGCAGAATCTGGCAAACGCCGGAAGCGCCTGAGCCATCACTGGCGACAAGCTGTGCCCGATACATGGCTTTTCCGGAAACGGAGACGGATTGCACGGTCGGCGTTGCCTGCATGGAGCGAGACGCGAGAACACGGTTCACACTTTCTGCTGTACGCCGCGCTTCCGCATAGGATGCAAAAGCCCCCACCTGCACCGTGCCGCCCTTACCGCTATGCGATGTCTGCAAAGATCGTGTTGCAACCGCAGAAGACAGCATCGGGGCACGGCTGGCCCCGGCAGACGAAGAAGAGGAAGCTGGCAACCTCAGCACATGCGCAGAAGACGATGCGGGCGACGTGTAAACGGCATTTTGCACGCGGCCTGTTTGAGTGCGGGATGACGACGCAGACGCGAAAGAGGCCGGCATGACGCGAGCCGGTGGCAGGCTGGCCTGCGTGATGGTAGCGGACTGGGTTACAGGGGCAGAGGATGCTGTCTGTATGGGGGCTTCTGTTCCGTAAGATGAAGAACCAGCCGCAAACTGTCCGACATTGGAAGTGCCCGTATTGGCCGCCATTTGGGCCTGCGCCGGAACAGTGGGTGCATCGTCCTGCGCCACCGCGACAGGTGCCGGACTGCTGGCCTCGGGCACCGGGTCGGGGTGGGGAATGTCGCGGTCCATCAGGCAGGGAGCGGAAGGGTCATACGCGGCATCCGGGTCTCTCAGGCAGCCATCGGCGGTTCGGGAGAGATCGGCCTTGGCGTAATAGGCCTCGGAAGACGCAACCTGCGTTGTGCTCTGGATAGGCACCGGCGCCCACTTGCCACGCACGGCCACACCACCGCCCAGATGCGGCGTAATGGCGGCCACGTAATTCACCGTTTCATCCGGCAGATGGCGGCCATTATTCAGGTAATCATCCACCCGGTCCGGCCCGGCATTGTAGGCGGCCAGAAAGCCCGGTGCGCCGTAGCGGTCATACATCAGGCGGATATAGGCGGCGCCGGCCTGAATATTGTCTTTCGGGTTATAAGGGTCGCCCCCCAGACCATACTGGCTCTGCATGTCCGCATAGGTAGCGGGCATGAGCTGCATCAGCCCCATAGCCCCTGCCCCGGACGTTGTCAGGCCGCCATTGAGATATTGTTTACCGCCGGATTCCTGCTGCATGACCGCGCGTATCCACGTCTCGGGGAGAGCAAAGCGTTTAGCGGCTTGCCGGATATATGGCCCCCAGGGGTCTTCCGCCGGACCGGGGGCACGATAGGCCGGGTGCGTGGTCTCGACGGTGCCCATGTCATAAATGGCGTCCGGGTCATACGCGGCATTGGGGTCATACACAGCGTGATAGGAGCCAGCCTGCGCGGGCAGAAAACCACCTGCCCCCAGCCCGAGCGCTGTCGCCAGCACGCAAAGTGAATGTGCTTTTGGTGTTCGACTCCGCACAATCTGCCCCTTATCCCTGCGCCACCGGCTCTGCTCTGCCGCCTGACGCGCCTGTTTTACCCTACGCTCCGCTAAAAACCTTCAAGTCACCCTGACATCAGGGATGATGCTGTTAAGGTTACTATTATGTCATTTTAATGAAAACGGCTTTTCTCCGCCTCTTACACTCAAACGTGAGTCAGCCTCTTACAGACTTGCACGTTACGCATAGGACCTTCCCGTTTTGGGGATTAATCCTGTCAAAGAGACGATCATGTTTATTCAGCCTCTCGTGCCTGCAGGTCACTCTCTGGTTCTTTCCTTTCTTCTTGCCGCCGCCCCTATTCTCACCACGCTGGTCCTGATGGGCGTGCTGAGGCGCCCCGCATGGCAGGCCACGCTGGGCGGGCTGATTGTGGGGGTCATCATGGCCCTTGGCGTCTGGGGGCTGCCGGTCTCGCTGGCCCTCGCCAGTATCAGCAACGGCGTGATTTTCTCCTTCCTGCCGGTGATGTGGATTGCGCTCTCCGCGCTGTTTCTCTTCAACATCGCCATGGAAAGCGGGCGGTTTGACGCCTTCCGACAGTGGATCATCACCCATCTGCCCAATGACCGCCGAATTATGCTGGTCGTGCTGGGGTTCTGCTTCAGCGCCGCGCTGGAAGGGGTTGCCGGATTTGGCACACCTGTCGCGATTACCAGCGCATTGCTGATCATGCTCGGCTTCCCCGCGCTGGAAGCCCTGACCTATGTGCTGATCTTCAACTCCGCCCCGGTGGCATTTGGCGGCCTTGGTATTCCCATTACCGTGCTGGCCTCCATTACCGGCCTGCCCGCCGATACGCTGGGGGCGACCATTGGCCACCAGATTGCACCCTTTGCTTTCTTCATCCCGTTTTATGTGATGGTGCTGTATGCGGGCTGGTCCACACTGCGGCAGATCTGGCCGGTGCTGGTAGTGGCAAGCGGAAGCTTTGCCCTGACACTGGTGGTTGTCTCCAGCTGGGTGACATACAGCCTGACCAATGTGCTCTCCTCCTGCGTTTCTCTGCTAGCCACCATTGCGTTTTTGAAAGTCTGGCAGCCAACGCCTGACCCGGCCCACGCCATTGACGACCGTATTCTGCAACAGGCGCCCCGCAAGGCAGGCGACTGGAACGGCCCACACTGGCAGGGCTGGATTCCGTGGATCACGGTCGTACTGGTGGTGATTGTGTGGGATTCCCTGCACATTGCCAAAATTGGCGCGATGCCCATCCACTGGCCAGGGCTGGACCATCAGGTCTTTATCTCGCTGTATCAGAAACCCTATGCGGCCGTCTGGAACTTTGAGCCTCTGGGCACGGGCACGGCCATTCTGGTTTCCGCCCTGCTGACGGCCCTGTTCACCCGCCTTGCTCCGCGCAAAATCTGGGCAGCGCTGGTCACCACTGCACGGCAGGGCTGGCTGGCCGTGGTGACGGTGGCCCTGACCATCGGTCTGGCTTTTCTGATGAACTATTCCGGCATGACCTACACGCTGGGATACGCCGTGGCCTCCACAGGCGTTCTGTTCCCGTTCGTTTCCGTTTTCCTCGGCTGGATTGCAGTCTTTTTGACAGGCAGCGATACGTCGGGCAACGCGCTATTCGGCAATTTGCAGGTGGCAGCTGCGCACCAGCTCTCACTGGACCCGGTGGTCTTTGCCTCCGCCAACTCATCCGGCGGAGTGATGGGGAAAATGATCTCCCCGCAGAACATTACCACCGGCGTGGCCGTCACGTCCCTCAAAGGGCAGGAAGGCGTGGTGCTGGCCCGCACATTCAAACACAGCCTGTTCCTGACCATCTGCCTTGGGGTGATGGTGGCGGTGCAGCAGTTTATTATGCGGTAGGCCGGCGCATTCCGTTCTGGCTGTTTCCCGAAACTACGGGCAACAGCCCATAAAAAAGGGTCAGAGGATAATCCTCTGACCCTTTTGCATATCGTCCGCAGTATCCCGAAAGAACCGCAGGGAGGTGAGGAAACACCGCCCTGCAAACTTTGTTTTTCGGATTAGAGGGTTACGTTCACACCGAACTGGAAGGACCGCATGATGGCACCTTTTTCAGTCCAGGCGGAGTTGTAAAGGTAAGACCCAAACGTGCCGTAATCAGCAGGAGAGCGGAAACCCAGCAGGTTATACACCGTGGTGTAAACGCGCCATCTGTCGTTGATACGATAGGTCACGTTCAGATCCACATCCCACCAGTTTTTAATATGGCACTGGTTGGTGGGAGCGTATGCACTGCCGACCAGAAGGTTGGCGCTATCCCCACAGCTCCGGGTGCCGACACCGTTGGTATCTTCTGCCACGTTCTTATAGCCGCTGGTATAGTAAACCGTCGGCGTAACAGACAGGTTTTTCCAGATAAAGGTGTTGGACCAGTTAGCACGCCAGCGGGGTGTGCCGGAGGCAGAAACCGCGTTGTACGGTGCCAGCGTGCCAGCCCAATGCTGCACCTGCCCGTCCGGCATCGTCAGGTTGAAGGAGCGGACATAGGTTGCCTGCCCGGTGCTGATGAGACGGACCTCCCGCAGGAAGCCCGGCAGACGCACATTGGCGTTCACCTTCATATCCACACCATCTGTGACGAGGCTGCGGGTATTCAGGTAGGCCAGGTTAACCATGTAGGGCCGAACCTGCCCAGTGGGGTTCTGTGTATCAACCACATCCGGCGTCACACTTGTGCCTGCCGGAAGAGCGGCGTCCCCGCCCGTCAGCCATGCATTGGCAATAGCCGTCGCGCCCAGCGGGTTCGGCGCAATGTAGTTGCTCTTCTTGATGTAGTAATATCCGAACGTGAAGTTTAGCCAGTCCGTGGGGCGGATAATGGCAGAGCCGGTAAAGTTGGTGGAAATTTCCGGCTTCAGGTTCGGGTTACCTGCCGTGTTCTGCCCAAGGCTGTAAGCCTGTGCATAGCTGTTGGCTGTGCCGTTGGCGTTAAGATGCTGGTTGATGAAGTTCTGGTTGGTCACGTTATACGTGGTGTAGGCCACGTTCATGCCGTTTGTTTCCGCAAAGCTGGGCACACGGAAACCACGGGAGAACGTGCCGCGCAGCGTAAACTGACGCACCGGCGTGAAAGACAGACCCGCTTTAGGTGAGTAACGTCCAAACCCGCTGCCCTGAGCGTAATGGTCATAACGGCCGGAAATATCAGCCTGCACCATTTTGTGGAATGGCAGACCGAGCTCCCAGTATCCGGCTTCAACCCAACGGCTGCCTGCGGCGTTGAAGGGGTTAATGTACCCTACATACTGCGCATCCGGGTTGTTACGGTCATAGGGGTTTGCGCTTGGGTCGTTCAGAGCTTCGTAACGAATGTTCCCACCGATCGCGAGGTTCGCCATACCGCCCGGCAGGCGGAACAGCCCTTTGGACACATGCATGTCACCCGAATATTCCTGAGAGCGGGCGTTCATGACGTTTTTCGGCGCGATGGAATTCAGAACAGCCTGACTGTTTTCAGACGGATCAACAAAGTTATACGTGCCGTTGGTAATCGCATTCTTGATACCGGCAATGGTGGGCGCACCGGTAATGGTCTGCTGCAGCATGGTATTCATGCCGGTAAAGTTGACGTCGTAATTCCAGTCTGATCCCCAATGGGAGGCTGCTGTACCAGCGTAACGAAGGGCTCCACGGAAGTTCTGGCTGAACTGCTCCGTGGTTGGGGTAAGGTCACCAAAGGCGTAGTTAATTTCGGCTTCTTCACCTTGCGCGGCGAACGGGTTGTTCGGGTTCAGAGAGCCGTCCGGCAAATAGACAGGAAGCGGCGTGCTGTAACTATCCGCATTCCGGGACTGAGAGCGTGAACGTGCCGCATACGGTGAACTTGAATACTCAGACAGAGACTGCGAATACATGAACATCGTCGTCAACTGAGAACGCGGCGTCACGTCCACAGTCAGATGCGCGGTTGCGCTGATGCGCCGCAGGGACGGCGAAATCTGGGAATAGTCGTGGACGGAATCCTGAGAGCAGGCCTGACTGGTGCCCGCAGCCCCGGCCACTGCACCCGTCACCACGGAGCCATATTTACCGCAACCCGCTGACTGGTTCAGCAACTGCCATGCGCCAGTGCCGCTGTTGCCGCCATCACTGGGGCGGACAAGAGCAACCGGCGTTGCGCCAAAGTTATTGATGCCGCCAGCGCCATCAGACACGTTTGTTGTGCCGTCAATCCCACCAATGCCGCTCAGGTTCGCCGTATTATACGGGTAGCCCAGCTGGCGGTTATAAATGGCGTCATCCTGCTGATATTCAGAGTTGACGTAGAAGTTGTAACCATCGCGGTGCAGGTCACCCACACCGTATGTTGCATACAGCTTCTGATGACCGCCAAAACCGCCCTGTGCAAGACCGCCTTCCGCGTTGCCTTCAAACCCTTTGATTTCTTTACGGGTGTTGTAGTTGATCACACCGGCGACCGCATCCGCACCGTAAAGGGATGAGCCTGCATCTTCCATGGTATCGACTGACTCCATGATGGAAGAGGGCATCCAGTTGGTGTCCACAAAGTTGCGTTCACCATCATCAGAAAGCGGATAGTAGGACAGACGCATGCCGTCCATCAGCACCAGCGTTGAGTCTGTTGAAAGACCTCGCAGAGACGGCGCAGAGGCACCACCGGCAAACGCACCGTTTGCCGAGAAGGAGTTTGCCAGCGTCCCTGCCCCGTTGGACGAGAGAGACTGCAAAGCATCCGTGACGTTTGCAAACCCGCGACGCTGCATGTCCTGCCGCGAAATGTGCGTGATGGGCGACATGCTTTTCAGGTTAGGATCTTTAAAGAGCGACCCGATAACCGTCACACTTTCCGGCTTGTTAGATTCCGCAGCAGCAAGGCGGGCATTGGAAACGGTTGTGCGCGCAGCACTGGTTTTTGAGGCAGTGATCGGGGCAGTAGCGGCCGGAGCAGCCTGGGCAGCCGGGGCAGCCGGGGCGACAGATGCTTTAGCCGGTGCTGAATTTGTAGCCGCTTTTGCTTTGGAGCGGGTGACATATTTCTTTGAGGCTTTGGCAGAACCCGGCGCGACTTCAGCCGCATTGGCTGCATCCTGTGGCGCGGCAGCCTGCGCAAAAACCGGCGCGCTGGCAGTAAGAACCGGCAAAACATACAGCAGGGAAAAGGACAGGGAAACGCGCCCCTTTTTGCTCTGCCCGTGTTTCGTCAATCTGCGATGTCTCTGCACCATCAAATTCGTTCCCAAGGTGTAAGGTGTGAAATAGTTTTTAAGCTCGTAATTTCTTAAAAGCCGCCTTTTCGTGAGGTCGGGAAGCCCCAAAATAGAAGTGGGTAATATTTTGCACCTGAAATGATACATTTTCGACACACTTCTCCCTTCTCATTGCATACAAGGGAATTCAGATATGCGATTTCTGCATGATTTGTGTCTTTTTTGAAGCACCCCTTCTGAGTGACTGGAAGAGAAATTCTTAAGAATCGGCTGTAAACCGGCTCGTCTGCACGATGCAAGCCTCTGAGACTGTAGGTAGTCGGACCGCCTTCCTCCTTTCCAAACCTGTTCCTGCTCTTCGTGAGCCGTGCACGCAGAACATCTCGGCCCGAATCTGCACGCAGTCCTTATTTCTTTCAGAAGGCAAAAAGAGACGTCCCACAGGGCTGGCCGGAGGTCATACAGACTAGCGATTGCGGGAAGGCTGATTTTTTTGTTCTGGAACGCTTTCAGCCTCTTTTTCAGAAGAAAACGGTAAGAGGACCACACAAACAGCAATCGGTTTAAAAATTAGACGCCTTCTTCATACCATCCAAAAGTATTCACAATTTTTCTAAATATTAGTATACATTGCTCACATTATGATTTTTATAAGGATTATCGGTTTGCGTTCTGTTTTTTCTATGAGCAGCCTTGCCCTGACTGGTCTGCTTCTGTGTGGATGCGCAACGGAATCCTCGCGCACGCTGCCTGTTCCTCCTGTGGCATCTGCCCAGACGCCTTATAACGGGCCGCGTGTGGCGATTGCGGCAGGCAAGTTTGCCAACCGCTCCAATTACATGAACGGTATTTTTTCCGACGGGATTGATCGTCTGGGTAATCAGGCCCGCACCATCCTGCTCACACGCCTGCAACAAAGCGGTCGCTTTAACGTGATGGACCGCGATAATCTGACGGAAGGCCGGCAGGAAGCCGCGTTCCTCAAGCAGGGCCAGAGCATTCAGGGGGCCAATTATCTGATTACCGGTGACGTGACGGCATTTGGCCGCAAGGAAGTGGGCGACCAGCAGCTGTTTGGCATTGCAGGCCGGGGCCACAAACAGATTGCCTATGCCAAAGTCAGCCTTCAGATCGTCAATCCGCTGACCTCACAGATTGTCACGTCCAGCGAAGGCGCTGCGGAATATGCCTTGTCTGACCGTGAAATTATCGGTTTTGGCAGCACCGCCAGCTATGATTCCACGCTCAATGGCAAGGTGCTGGATCTGGCCGTGCAGGATGCCGTCAATCATCTCGCGCAGCAGGTGGATGCAGGGCAGATCCGGTAAGGCGTTCAGCCCTCCGCCCCTGAAAACGCGTCTCTCAAAACTGGATTTTATCGCTTATGGCTTTGTCCCAAAAAGCACTGGCGGGCCTCGGCCTGCTGGGCTGTCTGGCTGCATGTTCCAATGGGAGCAAAACCCCGCCCCTTTATAGCTGGCAGGATTTCCCGCCCCAGCAATATCTGTATCTGAAAGGGCAAACCGACCCGCAGGCCCAGATTATTGTTCTGGAAAAGGATGTGCAGAAAGCACAGGCCAAAGGGCTCGCACTTCCGCCGGGCTTCCACGCGCATCTGGGCATGCTCTACGCCACCACTGGCAGGACAGATCTGGCCCAGCAGGAATTCAGTCAGGAAAAAACGCTGTTTCCTGAATCCGCAACCTACATGGATTTTCTGCTGAACAACCTTGGCCAAAAAGCGCAGCCGTCCTCATGAAGCTCTCTCACCTTGCCCGCCTGTGCCTCTGCGCCGCCCTGCCGCTGATGACCTCGGCCTGCAGCACCACGACAGCCAAAGCGCCAGATTACACCGCTTTCCGCTCCGCCAGGCCGCGCTCCATTCTGGTTCTGCCGCCGGTCAACCACACACCGGATGTGAACGCCTCCAACGGCCTGATTGCGCAGATGACGCACCCGCTGGCCGAAGGCGGCTATTATGTGGTGCCAGTCGCGGTGGAAATTGAAACCTTCCGCCAGAACGGGCTGGATACGCCCGATGACATCATGCAGGCTCCGGCAGCCAAATTGCAGTCCGTTTTTGGGGCCGATGCTGCGCTGTACACCACCATTACGGCCTATGGCTCCGTCTATCAGGTTCTCAGCAGTAATACGGTTGTCACGGCCACATCCAAACTGGTGGACCTTAAAACCGGCAGCGTTCTGTGGAGTGGTTCTGCCACCGCGAATAGTAGTGATGTGGGCGACCCGCAGGTGGCGGCCGGGGGCATTATTGGCCTGCTCGTCACCGCTGCGGTCAAACAGGCGGTGCATAATCTGACGGATCAGAGCTTTGACGTGGCCCATGTCGCGGCGGAACGTCTGCTGCGGGTTGGTCCGCCAGACGGGATGCTTTATGGCCCGCGTTCCGTGAAATACGGTACGGACTGAGGCCACCCGCACCGCGTGTAGCCCTACCGTATGCAGGCACAAAAAAACCGGGAGAGCCATCAGGCCATCCCGGTTTTTTTAACTCTCAGACCTGATGGAAATCAGATCCCGGCAACTGGCTTCAGCACATGCACGGCAGCCGGGGCGGCCAGATGGTCCTTCACGCTGGCAATCAGCGTCTTGAAGTGCGGGGTTTCCATATGCTCGTTCAGGGTCTGGCGGCTGGTCCAGCGCTCCACAAACACAAAAGTCTGCGCATCGTCCTGATCCTGCTGCGGCACGTAGGAGATGTTGCCAGCTTCCTTCAGGGTCGGGGCCACGCAGGCTGCCATGGCATCCCCCACGATTTTCTCTGAACCCGGTTTAGCTTTCAGAAAAGCAACAACTGTAATGTCTTCACTCACGTCGTTTATCTTTCACTCAGATCATTCTTAAAACATGGCCAGACGGTTCGGGGAGCAAACGCCCCTGCCCGCCTTACCAGGAACTCTGCGACCCACCGCCGCCGGAATCCCCTCCGCCGCCGCTAAAGCCGCCACCGCCTCCACCGGAGGACCCGCCACCCCGACCGCCACCACGACTTTGCAGAATGGCGGAGAGAATGTTGAGGCCAAGGTTGAGGAAGAAGCTCCATTTTGCACTCCGCTCGGCCTGCACTTCCGGCGGCACATAGCCCCCCGGATAGAGTGCTGCGCGACGGCGGGACCGGCGGATCAGCCAGATGGGCAGCGCGACAAACAGCAGCCCCAGCACAACCAGACCAATCAGCGCCTCCATGGCGTCTGTCTGGGAATCCGGCTGTTGGGCAGAGGCATTCCCGCCAATGTCGGCAGGGTCTGCATGGGTCAGCTCAGTGGCCAGCGCATCCACAATGCCGTTGATGGCCTGTGCGTAATGGCCTGCCTGCAAATCGGGCTTGGCAGCTTGCAGGATGTCATTGGTTTGCAGGTCGGTCAGCACACCTTCCAGCCCGTAACCCACCTCAATGCGGGACTGACGGTCGGGAATATCCAGCACAACCAGCAGGCCGTTATCCACGCCCTTTTTGCCAATGCCGGTCTTGTGGAAGGCCTCGTTGGCATAGAGGCTTATATCCTCCACATGGCCGGGCAGAGAGACCAGAATCTGCGGGTTGCCGGGCACAGTCTGGGAGAGCTGATAGAGCTTGTGGGAGAGGGCCTCGTTCTCATCGGCTGAGAGAACATTCTGCGGGTCTGTCACCCATTGCCGCAGCAGCACGCCATCACCCGCCCATGCCGGGGCGGCAAGGCCCGCCCCCAGCCCGCACAGCACCAGCCCCAGAAGGGAGGCCAGCCCGAACGCACGGGCACGGGCCACACGCGGCAGCCCCCGCCCGGCCAGCCAGCGCAACACAAGCAGCCCGGAGCAGGCAGCCGCCATACGCGCCAGAAAACCCGCCTGCATCACGGGCTGCGAAGCGCGGAACGTGGGGAGGTGATCCTGCCGCATGGTGTTATGCCTCAACGCGCTGGTTTCAGTGTTTGGAGAAATCAACAACCGGCGGGGTCTGGGCTTCCGGGGAGGCCTGATAGTACACGCGGGCATGGTAACCCATGATGCCTGCCACCAGATTACCGGGGAAGTGCATGACCGTCTGGTTATAGGACAGAATGGCCTGCTGCAGACGCTGGCGCGCTACGGTAATGCGGTTCTGGGAACCTTCCAGCTGCACCATCAGGCGGGTGAAGTCCTGATTGGCCTGAAGCTGCGGAGACTGTTCCACAACGGCGTTAATCGCGCTGATTTCCTTGGCGTTGCGGGTCTGGGCTTCCAGAATTTTCTGCTGGAGGGTCGCGTTGTCCACGGTGCGCGGGTCAATGCGGTTCAGCGGGGTTTCACCAGAGCGGGCGGCTGCGTAGTCCGTCAGCGTGTCATGCTCATGCGTGGCGTAGCCCTTCACGGTGTTGACCAGATTGGGGATGAGGTCGGACTGGCGCTGCACTTCATTCTGCAACTGGCCGGTCTGTTCCTGCACGTTCTGGTCTGCCGCCATGAAGCGGTTATAGCTGGACCCGAAAATAAACAGCAGGCCAACAATCAGAATCGCGGGGATGAGAAGCTTCTTCATCTAGGTATCCTTAGTAAACGCATCAAAACAGATCCGTTTCAGGGGACGCAAACCACCCCTCACGGTTCCGTGTGTTGTTTCTCTTTACGCGAAAACGCTCCGGGAAAGCGAAATATTTCCTTCTCTATAAAAAGAGAGCGCAAAAGCCGCCTTGCATCTTGGAGGGAGAGGCCGCGCCCTTTATAACTCCCGCCATGATTATCATTACCGGTGGCGCCGGTTTCATTGGCTCATGCCTTCAGGCTTCCCTCGCCCGCCGCGGGGAGGAAACCGTGGTGGTGGACTGGCTGGGTTCTGACCTGAAATGGCGGAATCTGGCAGCCCATGCCCCGTCTCGCGTTGTGGCACCGGAAGAGCTTGAGGCTTTTCTGGCCACAAACCCGAAGGTGGACGCCGTGTTCCATATGGGCGCGATCAGTGAGACCACGGCGCGCGATGCCGACCTTGTCTGGCGGACCAATGTGGCGCTGACGCAGACGCTGTGGGACTGGTGCGCGCGCACGGACACACGCTTTATCTATGCGTCCTCCGCCGCCACCTACGGCGCTGCCGACAAACCGGAGCTGTTCTCCGATGATCCGGCAAAGCTCGACCAGCTCACCCCGCTTAACCTGTATGGCTGGTCCAAACACACCTTTGACCAGCATGTAATGGCCGGGCTGAAAAAGCACGCCCCGCAGCCGCCGCAGTGGGCCGGGCTGAAGTTCTTCAACGTCTACGGCCCGAATGAATACCACAAGGGCAAGATGATCTCTGTGGTGAAGGTGAAGTATGACGAGGTGAAAGCTGGCAACCCGGCCCGCCTCTTCCGCTCCGACCGCCCGGACATTGCCGACGGCCAGCAGATGCGTGACTTCATCTGGGTGGGTGACGTCGTGAATGTCATGCTGTGGCTGTATGACACCCCCTCCGTCTCCGGCCTGTTCAACTGCGGCAGCGGCATTGCCCGGTCCTATCTGGATCTGGCGCATGCGGTGTGTGACGCTGCGGGGTGCGAACGTCGCGTAGACTTCATCGACATGCCGGAAAGTCTGCGCGGACAATATCAGTCCTACACGCAGGCGGACCTCACCCGCTTGCGGGCCGCTGGCTATACCGGCACGTTTACCTCGCTTGAAGACGGTATCCGCCAGTATGTGCAAGGCTACCTTGCCACGGGTAACCCGTATCTCTGACCCCCTCTGTCCGGACATCCTGACGCATGCTGCCAGTTCTTCTCTTTCCGCAATTTGACCCGGTGCTGGTGCATCTGGGACCACTGACGATCCGGTGGTATGCGCTGTCCTACATTATCGGCATTGTGCTGGGGATTTCCCTGCTGCGCAGGCTGGTGCGCCTCACCCCGCGCGCCGCCACGACCGATCAGGCCGATGACTTTCTGGGCTGGGTGACGCTGGGCGTCCTGCTGGGCGGTCGGCTGGGTTATGTGCTATTTTATCAGCCGGGCTATTACCTCACTCACCCGCTTTCCATTCTACAGGTCTGGAAAGGCGGCATGTCCTTCCATGGCGGGGCGCTGGGCGTGATTATCGCCATGGCGCTGTTTGCCTGGCGCTACAAAATCAGCTTTCTGGCGTTTGCAGACCGCGTGACCGTAGCCGTACCGGTCGGGCTTGGGCTTGGGCGCATTGCCAACTTCATCAATGGGGAACTGTGGGGGCGGGAAGCACCGGCCAGCCTGCCCTGGGCGATGATTTTCCCCGATGCCGGGCCGATCCCGCGCCATCCGTCCGAACTGTATGAAGCGCTGACAGAAGGGCTGCTGCTGTTCCTTGTCATGTTCATGGCCTCCCGCAAACAGAGTGTGCGGGAACGCCCCGGTTTTCTGGCCGGACTGTTTCTGGCGGGCTATGCCTGCGCGCGCAGCTTTTGCGAGTTCTTCCGGGAGCCGGATGCGTTTCTGGGCTTCCTGCCCGGAGGGGTCACTATGGGTCAGGTTTTGTGTGTGCCCATGCTTGCGGCCGGTGTGGCGCTGATGCTGCATGCGCGCCGCAGCCCGGTTTATGCCGGTCTGCCTGACCCCGTCCCGGACACCACTCAGGGCCCCAAGGCCTGACGAGGCGCAGCGCCATGCCCGCGCATTCTCCTGCTCCCGACGGGCTGCCGTCACAACGGCCTGCGTCGGAACATGAGCCGCAGCCAGAACGACTGGATGCCTTCATGGCGCGGGCCAATGCGCGGTATTACGCCACGCATCCCCTGCTGACTGACTTTATTACTGCCCCCGAAATCTCGCAGGTTTTCGGGGAGCTTCTGGGCGCATGGGCCGCCACGGTCTGGGTCAGCATGGGTCGCCCGGAGCGGGTTGTGCTGGCAGAAGCCGGACCGGGACGCGGCACGCTGATGGCCGACATGCTCCGCCTGATTACCTCCCGCGTGCCTGCTTTTGCGCAGGCGCTTGAGGTGCATCTGGTGGAAACTTCGCCGCTGATGCAGCAGGCGCAGGCCAAAGCCCTCGCGCCTTTTGTGGCCCGCGTTCCAAACCTTTCCCCCACATGGCACACCACGCTGGATAGCCTGCCGGACGGCCCGCTGATTCTGGTGGCCAATGAGTTTCTGGACGCGCTCCCCATCCGCCAGTTTCTGCACACTGCCGAGGGCTGGCAGGAGCATTACGTGCAAAACGGCGCGTTCTGCTGTGTGCCCTGCCCCGCACCCACGCTGCCGGATGGCCGGACGCTGGACCCGGATTATGTGGTGGAACTGTGTGAACCCGCTTTGGACCTTGCCCGCCTGCTCGGGCAGCGTTTTGCCCGCACGCCCGGTGCCGCGCTGTTTCTGGATTACGGCCATAATTCCAGCAGGACCGGAGACTCTCTGCAAGCCCTGCGCCATGCCCGCCCGGCCAAACCGCTGGAAGCCGCAGGCGAGGCTGACCTGACAGCCCATGTGGATTTTACCGCCTTTGCCGCTTCGGCGCAGCAGGCTGGCGCGGCGATCTGGGGGGCTGTCACACAAGGGACGTTTTTACGTGCTTTAGGGCTGATGGAACGCACAGAACAGCTCGCCGCCCACGCCAGCCCGCAGGATGCGGCTGACCTGCGCAGCGGCGCACACAGACTGGCCGCACCGGAAAAGATGGGGCATCTTTTCCGGGTTATGGCCCTGACCTCCCCCTCGCTCCCCATGCCCCCCGGCTTTATGAAAGGACCGGCTGAATGACATCCGGCCAGACCGCTCCCACACGCCCATCCCCCTTGACCAGCCCGCTGCTGGCTCCGGCCCGGCATGGCTTTTTTACGCGGGAAGGCGGCGTGTCCACCGGCCCGTATGCCAGCCTGAACTGCTCCACCCGCGCAGGGGATGACCCGGCCAATCTGGCCGAAAACCGCCGTCGCGTGGCCGAATGCCTGAATGTGGCACCAGAGAAGCTGCTGGGTGTGACACAAATCCACTGCCCGCGTGTGATTACGGTGGAAACCCCTTGGGCACCGGGAGAAGGCGAGCAGGCCGACGCTATGGTGACGCGCCTGCCGGATGTGGCACTGGGCGTGATTACGGCGGATTGCGCGCCGGTTCTGTTTACCTCAAAGGACGGGCAGACCGTGGGGGCGGCCCATGCTGGCTGGCGCGGGGCGCTGGCCGGGGTACTGGAAGCCACGCTGGAGGCCATGCAGGCACTGGGCGTAAAACCCACCGATATCCGCGCCGTGGTTGGCCCCTGCATTGCGCAGGAAAGCTATGAAACCGGTGAGGACATGCACGCCGCCATCACCTCGGCCGATCCTCAGGCCGCACGCTTTTTTACCCCCGGCAAGCCGGGCCATTATCAGTTTGATCTGGCGGGCTGGTGTGTTTTCCGGCTGGAACGGGCAGGTATTGGGCAAGTCGCGGCCCTTGGTGTGGATACACTGGCGGACGAGAAACGGTTTTTCAGCCACCGGCGGCGTACGTTGGCCGGGGGTGGCCCCATTGGCCACCAGATTTCAGTGATTGCGACAGGAGTGCAGACCAGATGAGCGGTTTCTTCCGCCACACAGCCCTTCCTCTTTCGGGCCTGATCCTGCTGAGCGGCTGTATTGATATGCCACACCCCTTTGCCAACCCCGGCAAGGAAGCCACGCGGCTGGCGGCCAATGCGCCTCCGTCCCGGCTGGATATCTCGGTCCCGACCGATAGCCAGCTGTCTCCTGATGCCGCCAAACTGTGGACCAAGGATGTGGCAGCCGAACTGCTACAACAGACCATTCCGGCCATGGCCCAGCCCGTGCGCCCCGGTGACTGGTGGCTGAAAATGCGGGCTGACGTTCGCGGTGACCAGATTGTGCCTGTCTATATGGTCATGACGCCGAAGAACGAAATTCGCGCAACCCAGGAAGGTGAGCCGCTTCAGGCCCAGCTCTGGGCGGCGGCAGACCCGGCCACACTCAGCCTTGCCGCACAGGACGCCGCCCCCAAGGTGGCCTCCGTGCTGACGGGCATTCAGGCCGATGACATGGAAAAAGACCCGCACAGCCTGAAGCACCGTGCAGCCCGCGTGTATTTCAAAGGGGTGCAGGGTGCGCCGGGTGATGGCGATATCTCGCTCAGCCGCGCCTTTGCCGCGTCCTTCCGCAATACGGCGGACACACTCCAGAATGCGGCGGAAAATGCGGATTTCTCCGTGGCCACCACCGTCAAGCTGACCCCCGGCCCGGCTGGCACCACGGGCCATCCGCAGCAGCATATTGAAATTGTCTGGCGCGTTGCAGACAAAAACGGCAAGGAAGCCGGGGCCGCCACGCAGCTCCATGATATTGAAGCCCACTCACTGGACGGCTACTGGGGCGACATCGCAGTCGTTGCCGCACAGGAAGCCGCCGGCGCTGTCCGCCAGATTATCGACCGCTATTCCGGGCGTGATAACGCGCCGCTGCCGCCGCCGGCTGCAGGAAGCAAAGACCCGAAAAAAGCAAGGAAAAACTGACACGCGCCGGATAGCATAAACCAATCGGCTCAAACTACGGGAGTCTATCAGATGATAGACCCCCGTTTTGCTATCGGTGTGTCTTACTGTGCGAGCCGGTCTTTGCGGACATAGACATCCGGGATACCGGGAAGCTGTTCGTACTGCGTCTGTAGAATTTCTACAGCACAGCCCATGAATTTCTCTGGCTTCCACAGCCCCCACACGGTCCAGTTATTAAAATAAATGACCGGCGGAAGCGCTTTGGGGAGGTCGACGCAAATATCACGCTCGTAACCTTTGACAGGATGCTTCGCGTAATCCGCCTCCCATGGCAGATAATCATGATATTTTTTGATCGGAAGACGGTCGGCTTCAATATAGACATTCGGATTATACGGAAACACCAGAATACGCTCATCCGGATGGGCATAGTCTCGGATTTTCTAATCGATCAGATCATTGCTGGCCATAAAAGGATGAAATCCTGAGCGTTTGCGCTGCACGTAATCCTCCCCAAAGGGAGAGGACACTGCATGCACCCCGACCAGAAGAGAGTAGCCAATCACCAACGTCAGGACCGCGAGGGTTTGCACCAGATTTTCTGGCAGAACAGACGGACGAAGGCTTTTGAGAACTGCGCCAAAACTAAACGGAATATAGTGCGCATAGTAAAACTGGTTGTTGATGAAATGGTAGACAACAAACCCTTTCAGGTCCGCGTAAACCAGCATCCACACAAGGAAAATGGCAAAGGCCCCAAACGCTCCGGCAAGACCGTACACTGCATCCGTCCTGCTCAGCTTTGAGACGCGTCGGCACAACACACCAAGCAGGCAGAGGCTGAACAGAAACGTCACCGGCAGGAAGGAATAGGCAACAAAGGGCAACAGAGCTAGCGCAGCCCCACCCCCAACAGCGCCCCATTTTTTAACCGGCATGTCCAGAAGCGCAGGCACAACCAGCAGTGAGCCCGCAAGAACCGTCAGATCCCCGCCAAAAATCCAGTAGCCATTCATGCTCAGGGCCTGAATGATCCAGACAGGTCCCAACAAGCCAAGAAAGAGCGCTGGTGAAAGCAGGCGTTTCCGCCATGGCGAGGCGTTACTGGCATAGTACAGACCAAACGCCGCAAGTAACGTGATGAAAACAGCGTTCAGGCGGAACAGGAAAGCATATTTGTAGCCAACGACTTTCCCTAAAAGCCATGTGGTGAAAAAAACAAGGGGGCCGTGGGCGTCGATATAGTCCCGGTAAAGGACATCACCCTTTTCAATAGCCCAGCCACCAATATCGTGCCCGGATTCATCCCCAAAGGAATGATAACCAAACCCATAATAAGCCTGCACCAGAAATATTGAAAAAAAAATGACAAGAAATACGATTATTCTATTTCTTCCAGATAGCTGAGCGTGAAGCTCCTTACCAAAAAACCATTTTCTTTATTGCTCATAATGCCCAGAGAGCCCCTTCACACACATGCGCCTTGAGGCCCCGTCCATACATGTTCTCTAAGCGAAAAGCTTTTCTTTTTTCCGGGCAAACCGGGGCTTTTGGGGCAAAAAAAGACCAGTATCAAACCCCGAAGGCTCAATACTGGTCTTTTTTATAGCCTGCGTAAGATGCGGCGTTTGTCTGAAATCAGGACCCAGAGGAGTCCGGAGAAACCAGCACACATCCGCTCAGGCGGCGGCAGGCAGCTACGGCATCTGTGTGGGATAGGTTGGTCAGGCGGGCGCGATAGAGGCGGCCTTTTTTGACCTGCACGGCAGCAACCTGTGCCTTCGCACCAGACAGCGTGGCCTGATTACGGGCCTGCCCTGTAGCCTGCTGCGCCATGGAGGCCGTGTTGAACGCCCCCACCTGAATGGCCCAGTTCCGTGGCTCCTGCGCGCGGGCTTTCTTGCTCAGCAGCGGAGCAGGCTCTGCCATGGCCGGAGAGACCAGATGGAAGGAGCGGCTACGGCTCGGTGTAGCGGCAGGTGTGACAGCGGCAATACGCAGCACGTGGGGCTGAGCCGGAGCAACCGTTGCCGGGGTTGCCGCAGCCTGTGCCTCGTCCCCGGCATCCTCCACCGGTTCAGACGCATCAACCGCCTGCGCCACCTGCACCGGCGCTTCAGACGCGCCGCTGTTCGCTGTGCCAGAACTTGCAAGACGCTGCGCCCAGACGGAGCTGACATCATTGCGTGTAGAAGACGGCGTCGTGGCGCGAGAGACCGGATGCCAGTCCGCACCGTAGGACGGGGCATCGGTCGTGCTGCTGTCTGTTGCGGCTTCTGCCACCTGCACAGGCTGGCTATCCGTCGGCAGGCCAGACTGCCTGCGCTGCCATGCCGTGCGGACGGAACTTGTTGCCGTATTGGACTGCACCGGCTGATACGCCAGAGCCATGCTGTCATGGCTGGCCACCAGCATATCCGCCTGAGAGCGGTTCACCGGCCAGATACCCACAATCCGGCGGCCAATGGAGGCCACATAGTTCCGGGTTTCACGCGGCAGGGTACGATTGCGCGTCAGGAAGTCCTCAAGCCGTCCGGGGCCAGCATTATAGGCCGCCAGAAAGCCGGGGGAGCCATATACGTCGTACATCTGCCGGATGTAGGCCGTGCCCGCCATGATGTTGTCATGCGGGTCAAACGCATCATCACCCAGATTATAAGCATAGCGCAGGGCATCATACGTGGGCGGCATCAGCTGCATCAGGCCCATCGCACCGGGCGCTGAGGTGACAAACTGGCCATTGTGATACAGGCGTCCACCGGATTCCTGCTGCATGACGGCACGAACCCATTCTTCCGGCACGTCAAACTTTTTGGAAGCTTCCTGAATATACGGTCCCCACGGATCTTCCGGCGGGCCGGGCGGGGCGTAGTAAGACCGGGCGTGGGCACGATACTGCTCAGCTTCTTCAGCCACCGGAATGGACGGAGACCCCGTACCGGGCTGCCCGGCACAGGCAGCCAGCAGCGCCAGCAGACCAAGAAGAGGGGACGTCCGCACAGCACGACGCAGCACCTTGCGCCGCTGCGGGGCAAGGGTCTGATAAAAACGGAAGGGGGGTCGTCTGGATGTCATGGATTATATCCGCCCTGCCCACGCGAGGAGACACCACCGGCCAGCCGGGGATTCTCCTGAGAGTATATGGAAAGAATCTTCTCTAAGTCTCTATAACGCCAACCTGTCTCATGCAACAGATCATCCCGGCTTCCGCCGCACTTCCGCCCGACTTTTCCGCCAGAATATGCGTCTTGCAGGATGGCCCGGGAGTTGCGGGCCGCTGCGTGATCGGATAGGCGAGAGGGCATGATGGTCAGTTCCGGTTCCACCGAACATACAGGCTTTACAGCCCCTGCCCCGCCCGTTGCGGCTGGCCCGAACGGGTCCGGCCCGCTGGAGTCCGCACCGCGCGGACGCTCACGCGTGGTGATGGCGTGCAAGGATATTGCGGATGGCTTCCGGCTGTGGCGTCTGGCGGCGACGCTGGGCTGGCTGGATATCCGGCTGCAATTCAGCGGGTCCACACTGGGGCCGTTCTGGCTGACGCTGACAACGGCAATCATGATCGGCTCCATGGGGTTGATCTATTCCCAGCTGTTTCATCTTGTTCTGAAAGATTATCTACCTTACCTCTCAATTTCGATAATTCTATGGCAGACGGGCCTCTCCGCCCTGATTCTTGAGAGCTGTTCGACCTTTACCCGCGCCACGGAAACCCTGCGCTCGGTCAACATGCCCTACACGGTGCAGGCCCTGCGGACCATGATGCGCTGCGGCATTGTCTTCAGTTACAATCTGGTTGTGCCAATTGTCGTCTTCCTGATTTTTGGCATCTCCCCCGGAGCCGACGTGGTGCTGGCCCTGCCCGCCCTGCTGCTGTGGCTGGTGGATAGTGTGGCGCTGTGCCTGCTGCTGGGCTGTGCGTGTGCGCGCTTCCGCGATATTCCGCCCATTGTGGGCAGTATCATGCAGATCATCTTCTACATCACGCCCATTATCTGGGAGCCCAAGCAGGTCGCCGGGCACGCGTGGCTGCTCTATTTCAACCCCTTCTATTCCCTGCTGGAAATTGTGCGCCGGCCGTTCCTCGGGCAGATTCCCTCCGCGATGTCCTGGCTGATTTCCGGCGGCATTAGCGTGGTGTTCTGCCTGCTCGCGCTGTTTGTGTTCTCCCGCTCCCGCAGCAAACTGGCGTTCTGGGTATGAGTGGCTCCGTTTTTGACGCCGGGCGGGTGGCCCCCGGCACCTCCTCCATCAGCATCCGGGATCTGTCACTCGACTTCCCGATTTTTCATGGGGGAGCGCGCTCCCTCAAGAAGCTGCTGTTCAAGCGCGGCAAGGCGGCTCTCACCAATTCCCGCAGCCTGCGCACGGGTGGCGAAGTGCGGATGGACCGGCCTGATGGCGGCCCGGTTTATGTGCAGGCGCTGGATGATGTCTCTGTAGAGATCCGGGCCGGGGAACGAGTTGGGCTGATTGGCCATAATGGTGCCGGCAAATCCACCCTGCTGCGGGTGATGGCGGGCATCTACATGCCGGATGCTCCCAACGTGCATATTCGCGGGCAGGTTGCGGCCCTGCTGGATGTCAATTCCGGCATGAACCCGGAACTGACAGGGCGTGAAAACATCACTCTGATGGGCCGCCACAAAGGGCTAAGCACGGCGCAGATCCGCCAGCTTGAGCAGGATGTAGAAGAATTTGCCCAGCTTGATACCTTCCTTGACCTGCCTGTGCGGCTCTATTCTTCCGGCATGATCGTGCGTCTGGGCTTTGGGCTGGCCACCGCCATTACCCCGCAGATTTTGCTGATGGATGAATGGTTCATGGCCGGGGATTTCCACTTCCGGGAACGCGCGGAAAAGCGCCTGTCTTCCGTAGTGAACAATACGGATATTCTGGTCATTACCTCCCACGCGCTGGATGTGCTGGAAGAATGGTGCACCCGGCTGATCTGGATGGAAGGCGGGCAGATCCGCCTGGATGGCCCGACCGCCGAGGTGATGGCCGCCTACCGTGTGGACATGCAGGTGCCGGACGACAAAGCCTGAACAAACAGGAACATGCCGTGCTTTTACTCAAGCCTTTTCTGATTTATCTGGCCGCAGGCTTTGCGGAAATTGCCGGATGCTTTGCCGTCTGGCTATGGCTGAAGGAAGGCCGCTCGGCATGGCTGTTGGTGCCCGGCCTTGTCAGCCTGATTGTCTTCGCCCTTCTGCTCACCCGTATTGAGTCGGATTCTGCGGGTCGGGCCTATGCGGCTTATGGCGGGATTTACATTACCGCATCGCTCATCTGGATGCGCGTGGTGGAAGGGCGCACCCCGGATAAATGGGAGTTGCTGGGCGCGCTGATCTGTCTGGGCGGGGCATCCATGATCCTGCTCGCACCCCGAGGCACCTGAGCCGTTAGCCCCCTGCCCGCCCTCGTGGGCGCAGGCAGGGGAAACCGGACTTTACATGCTGATGACGTAAAACAGCGTCGCGGCAATCGCGATGGTGATGGGCAGGGTGAAGATCCATGCCAGTGCGATTTTGGTCAGCATCTTCGGGTTAATGCCGCTGCCAGAACCGAGCATGGTCCCGGCAATACCCGCCGTGATGATGTGCGTGGTTGAGACTGGCAGGCCGGTATAGCCTGCGGTCGCAATCAGGCCCGCGCCGACCAACTCGGCGGAAGCCCCCTGTGCGGGAGTAAGATGTGTGTTGCCAATCTTCTCGCCCAGCGTGTGCACAATCCGCTTATAGCCAATCATCGTGCCAAGACCGAGACACAGGGCGCTCAACAGACGCACCCACCAGGGGGCGTATTCCACGGTCGGGCGCAGAACGGCGCTGATGTCTTTGGCACTTTTCTTGTCCGCGTCAGATGCCTGCGTGCTGGAAGACACAGACTTCAGGCCAGCCAGAACCTCATAAATATCTGCGCGCAACTGAGAGGCGACAACGTTGCCGGGGTCAGTCGTCTGCAGGCGCGCAACGGACGCCAGTGCTTCTTCCCGCAGGCCGTCATGGTCATACTGTTGCAGCAGCGGGGCGGCGATAACCGCCTGCGGAGCAATCTGCGGGATGTGAGAACCGGCGTTCGGGCTAAGCGCGAACGTGGCGGGCAGGATGCCAATAATGGTCAGCATGATCAGGCCAA
Source organism: Acetobacter cerevisiae (assembly GCF_001580535.1). Classification (GTDB taxonomy): domain Bacteria; phylum Pseudomonadota; class Alphaproteobacteria; order Acetobacterales; family Acetobacteraceae; genus Acetobacter; species Acetobacter cerevisiae. Next base: position 68,961 of record NZ_LHZA01000150.1, read on the forward strand.
TGCTCTTCTGACCATCGTTACTGCCGTGGGAGAAGCTGACACCGGTGCAGGTGAGGATCAGCAGGCCACGCACCCAGCCATGCGGGGGCTTTTCACCCTGCGGCGGCTGATAGAGTTCCGGGTCCTTCACCACATGCTTCATGATGAAATACAGGCCGCCCGCGCCGACCAGACCGAGGATGGGGGAAACGGCCAGTGCACGCAGCACTTTCCAGATCTGGGACCAGTCCACACTGTTGCCCAGCCCGCGTGTGTGCAGGAACGCATCCCCAATGGCCACGCCAATCAGCGCGCCAATCACGCAGTGGGAACTGGAGTTGGGGATCCCGAACCACCAGGTCACCAGGTTCCAGGCCAGCGCCGTGCCGAACAGCGAGATCAGCATCGGGATGGCCGGGTCTCCATTCGGAGGAGACAGCACGTCTGCCGGTAGCAGTTCCACCAGCCCGTAGGCCACGCTGATGCCGCCCGCCAGCACGCCGATGAAGTTCATCAGACCGGACCAGATGACGGCCACGCGCGGCTTGAGGGAGTGGGTGTAGATGACCGTGGCCACGGCGTTGGCCGTGTCATGAAAACCGTTAACAAATTCAAAAACGCAGACCAGCAGAAAGCAGGTGGTCAGCGCCAGAATGGAAAGCACCGAATACGGAGCAAAATGAAGCATGGGAACCAGTACCTGTGTTGCACTGCTTCGCATTAAGACCAGTTTTTTAGTTTTTTCACTGCCTCAACAGCGAAATTCATAAAACCTTAACTGATCCTGTTTTGTGTTTTTCTTGCCGCCAACTGGGACTGATCTGCTTTGCGAATAGGCCGAGAGCAATGCCGATCCAAAACTTTCCAAGCGTTCTTCAGGAGTTAGGTAAACCGGCGGGACTCAAAGTGTCCGGCTTAGCTTACAGCAGACGGGTAAACTTCAGCAGAAGCCAGGTCCCAAACATGATGGCAAAGCACAAGCCGCCCGCTTCCACCGTGCCCCATGAGCCATCCGTGAGGAACATGCCGCCGGTATTCATGCCAAAAAAGCCAGTGACGAACGTGGCCGGCAGCATCAACGTCGTGCCGACGGAGACGATATACAGACGGTGGTTGGTTTCTTCCGCCTGATTGGACGTCAGCTCGTCCTGCAAGGAACGCGCGCGGTCCTGCAAGGCCAGAAGGTCATCCAGTGCGGCGTGAACCTGTCGATGGGACCGGTCGCGCAGGTCATCCTCTGCCCATTCCGGCAGTTCCATCTCTTCATCTTTAAAAATACGGTCCACCGGGGCCAGCACACGGCGCAGTTCCGTGGATCGGCGGCGCACAAGGCCAAGCAGACCGCTCATGCGTCCCAGATCTGTATCCCGATCCAGCATCAGCAGAACATCTTCCGCGCGGTCCAGCTGGTCATCCAGCCGGGCAAAGTCCCGCCGCAGGGTATCAGCAAATTCCAGCAGAGCACGATCCACCAGATTAGCGGGGGAACGCGGCACCAGACCGCGCCGCAACTCATGAAACACCACGCCAAGCGCGGGAATCGGGTGACGGCGAGTGGTGATCAGCAAGTCCGGCTCAAGCGCGAACCGCCATGTGCTGACGTTCCGGTCATCATCCGTGGTGGTGTCATCAAAGGCGGGCAACGCGCCAAACACCGTCTCATCTTCACTATCCAGACGGATGCTGCGCTCAAGATTGGTGAGCACCTGCCGCACTTCTTCCGGTAGTGAGGGAATGCTTTCAATCTGCGTGCGGGAGAGGGTGTGGACAATATCAAAGTGGAACCACGCCCACCCGTCCGTATTGGCCAGTTCCGGCGGGAACGCGCCGGTGAGCAGGCGCTGGGTTACAACGTCCCGCTCAAGCTCAACTGGCTCATGCCCCGGGCGGCAGAAAATGGCCCAGATCAGGCCATCACGCAGCAGTGTGCCGCCTTCCGAGATTGACTCAGGTAAAGTGGAGGAGGCTTTTCCGGCCATCACTGAACTCCCTGTTTCCCGAAAGGGCGATCGTTGCCTGTCCCGTAAGGAAGCGCACTGTCCACGACCGGTCGCCGCAAACTGGTCCGGTTCATATCACAGCAGGCTTACGGGACCAAGGCTCCCTTGGTTTTGCAGGTTTTAACCTCAGCGCGGGCGCACGGGGCGGGCCGGACGACGGGCATCCCCGCCTGCACGGGCACCGGCTGCGGCAGGCTTGCGGGCCGGTTTGAGCGCCGGAGCAGCCTTAATTTCCGCTTCCAGCTGGGCAATCCGCTTCCGCACGTTTTCCTTGAGCGCCGGAGAGGTGTGGGACTTCATGGTGGCCAGCGTTTCCTTCAGGTCCCGCAGCTGTTTCTGCTTTTCCGGCAGGCTGCGGCGGATGGGCTGGTTGTCTGACATTTGACCATGAAAGGCACGCATGGGTTCACTCCCTTGATTATTGTAACCGCCCTTCAGCAGCCACAGGCTGCCAGAGCACACAGACACACGCCCGCCTCCGGACAAAGCCGGACGGGCGGGGGAAACACCGTTTTTTTATGTAGAGTACGCACAAATACTGGTCTGGCAGGCTCAAGACCTGCCCGAACGCCGTATTCAGCGGTTGCGGAGGAGAATCTCCCGCAGGGCAGAAAGCAGCATCTCGCACTGCTGGTCTGTTCCAACCGTGATCCGCAGCCACGAGGATGTGCGCACACCGCGCAGATGCCGGACGATAATGGCGCGCTCCCGCAGGTCCGCCGCCAGTTCCGCAGCATCGCGGTCAGCATGGTGAACATAGACAAAATTAGCCTGTGAAGGCAAGACCTTGAAGCCCAGTTCGGCCAGCTTTGCGGACAGGATTTTGCGGGTAGTGATCACCTTTTCCACGCTGTTCAGAAACCAGCCTTCATCTTCCACCGCAGCGGTGGCACCAGCCTGTGCAATGCGGTCCAGCGGGTAGGAATTGAAGCTGTCCTTCACGCGGGTCAGGCCTTCAATCAGTTCCGGCTGGGCAAAGGCAAAGCCCACCCGCGCCCCGGCCAGCGCGCGGGATTTGGAGAAGGTCTGCACCACCAGCAGGTTCGGGTAGTCCTTCACCAGTGCCACGGCACTTTCCGCGCCAAAATCGACATAGGCTTCATCGACCAGCACCACGCGGTCCGGGTGCATCTCCAGCAGGCGGCGGACCTCGTTCAGGTCCAGCGCGATGCCGGTTGGGGCGTTGGGGTTGGCCAGCACAACACCGCTGCACGGCCCGGCATAATCGGCCACATCAATGCCCATCTCAGCATTCAGCGGCACGAGGCGATACGGCAGGTCATACAGACCGCAATAGACCTTGTAGAAACTGTAGGTGACATCCGCGAACAGGATCGGCTCGCCATGCGCGAAGAAGGCCTGAAAGGCGTGGGCCAGCACTTCATCCGAGCCATTACCGACAAACACGTTCTCCACCTTCAGCCCCACGCGCTCCGCCAGCACGGTGCGCAGGCGGGTAGCTTCCGGGTCCGGATACAGGCGCATGCTATCATCTGCGGCGGCCTTCATGGCATCCAGCGCGCGGGGAGACGGCCCGTAGGGGGATTCATTGGTGTTCAGCTTGATCAGGTCGGCCATTTTGGGCTGCTCGCCCGGCACATACGGCGTCAGACGGTGAACAAGAGGACTCCAGAAACGGCTCATGGCTGAAAACATCCGCAAAAAGAAAAGGCAGCCCCCGAATGGACTGCCTTCACCCCTAAACGATGCGTTTCCGCCTGAAAAGCCTGAGAAACGTTAGGCCTGCCCGGCGTTCTGCTCTTTGATCAGCGCTGCAAGGGCGGCATTGCCCTGCCGCTGGGCCAGATCCAGCGCGTTCAGGCCCTCACCATCACGGTGGGTGGGGCTGGCTCCGGCTTTCAGCAGCAGCTTCGCCATCTCATCGCGCCCGAACATGACGGCAAACATCAGCGGCGTGCGGCCCACAGCGTTGGGCACATCAACCTTCGCCCCCGCATCCAGCAGCAGCCGGGCGATGGGCAGAAAGCCCTTGAACGCCACACCGGCCAGCGCCGTCGCCCCTTTTTCATCCTGCAGATCAGGCTTGGCCCCACGCGCCAGCAGCGTGCTGACGGCTTCCACGTGGCCGTTATAGGAGGCCAGAATCAGCGGCGTGTAGCCTTTTTCCGCCCGCAGGTTGGGGTCCATCCCCGCGTCCAGAAAGCTGGAAAGCAGATCGGCCTCCCCTTCCCGCGCGGCGTTGATGAACAGGGCTTCCACCTGTTCCTGCGTAAAGTCACCAAAGAGCCCAGGTCCGGCGCCCGGGGTCTGCGTGCCCTGAGAACGCGGGTCCTGAGAAGAAACCTGTGTCATGCTCGACCTCCGGAAAAATTCTTATCAACTCAAATACAGCGCCAGCCACCGGCCCGGCGGACCGGGTGACGCTATGGACTGCCGCCCTCTATACTGCAAACACCTCAGCCTGTGCAGCGTTTCCTGCCCATGGCGGGCCTGACCTGCCGTACGCAGAGGGTACGCCACCTCGGCACCCAAAGCCCGCACATGGGGAAAAACCGCCTCTTTCCGTTGCCTCACGCGCAAGTGATAGCGCCTGCAAAGCAACGCCTTGTGATCCTCCGGCGGCAAAAAACGGAAGGAAAACCGGCTCTCCCGCGTGTGCCGAGGAAAGAAGAAAAGCCCGTTTTGCATGCCAGAACAATCTCAAAAATGAGATTCAGTTCTCCTCCCACGCAGCCTCCACCTGACCTGCTGCGTTACAGCCTGAGTGAACGGCCGACCGACCCGAAGAGAATGAGGCAGAGTCTCGCACCTGCTCTCTTGCCCAATAACGCCGGACCGTGTGATTGTGCTCAACCCTGATCTCCTGCCGGCTGCTCCGGTGCGTGGTCTCACCGGGTCAAAACAAAAAACGTCCACTCTGAAGGATAGGTTAGCATGCGTGCCTCTTTTCCCACCCCTCTTCGCGCACCGAACGGTTTGGAAGCCGGGGGGACGGCCAACCTCGATAACCTGTGCATTAACACCATCCGCACGCTCTCTATGGATGGGGTTCAGAAAGCCAATTCAGGCCACCCCGGCACAGCCATGGCGCTGGCGCCGGTTGCCTATACCCTGTGGCAGGACGTTCTGAACTACGACCCGGCAGACCCGCTCTGGCCCAACCGGGACCGCTTTGTGCTGTCCATCGGCCATGCCTCCATGCTCATCTATTCGCTGATCTACCTTGCCGGTGTGCGGCAGGTGAAGAACGGCAAGGTGACCAATGAGCCATCCCTGACCATTGCTGACCTTGAACAGTTCCGTCAGCTTGATTCCAAAACCCCCGGCCACCCGGAATATGGCCACACCACTGGCGTTGAGACGACCACCGGCCCGCTCGGGCAGGGCTGTGGCAACTCCGTCGGTATGGCGATGGCGGAAAAATGGCTGGCCGCACGCTTCAATAAGCCGGGCTTTGAGCTGTTCAACCACCATGTCTACACGCTGTGTGGCGATGGTGACATGATGGAAGGCATCTCCAGCGAGGCCGCCTCCACCGCAGGCCACCTCAAGCTGGGCAATCTGGTGTGGATGTATGATGCCAACCGCATCTCCATTGAAGGCTCCACCGACATTGCGCTGACAGAAGATGTCGCCGCCCGCTTTGCCGCCTATGGCTGGCAGGTGCTGGTGCTGAAGGACGCGAACGATACCGCCGCCCTGAAGGATCTGCTCGCTCAGGCCAAAGCCGAGACCGAACGCCCCACCTTTATTCTGGTCCATTCCGTGATTGCATGGGGTGCGCCGCATAAAGCCGGCACCGCCGCAGCCCACGGTGAACCGCTGGGTGCGGAAGAAATTCGCGAGACCAAAAAAGCCTATGGCTGGCCGGAAGACCAGAGCTTCTATGTGCCGGACGGCGTGCAGACCCACATGCAGGACGGCATGGGCACGCGCGGCGCCAAAGCCCGCGCCGCATGGGAAAAGCTGTTTGCCGAGTATCACACGGCCCACCCGGAACTGGCAGCTGAACTGGATGCCATTCTGGGCGGCAAACTGCCGGAAGGCTGGGACGCACAGATCCCGGTTTATGAAGCCAGTGAAAAAGGTATCGCCTCCCGCGCCAGCTCTGGTGAAGTGCTGAACGCTGTTGCGGGCCGCCTCCCCTGGCTGCTGGGTGGCTCGGCTGACCTCGCACCCTCCACCAAAACCAATCTTAAAGGTGAGGAAAGCTTCCAGCCTGCGGCATGGGGTGGGTCCTACGGTGGGCGGAACTTCCATTTTGGTGTGCGTGAACATGCCATGGGCGCGATTGTAAACGGCATGGCGCTATATGGCCTGCGCCCCTTCTGCGCCGGGTTCCTGATCTTCTCTGATTACATGAAGGCCCCCATCCGGCTTTCTGCCCTGATGCACCAGCCGGTGACCTACATCTTCACGCATGATTCCATCGGCGTGGGGGAAGATGGCCCGACGCATCAGCCTATCGAGCAGCTGGTGCAGCTGCGCGCCACACCGGGCATGACAATTTTCCGCCCCGGCGATGCGAACGAAGTGGCCGAAGTATGGCGCTACCTGATTGCCAAGCAGGATGGCCCGGTGGCACTGGCCCTCAGCCGCCAGAACCTGCCCACGCTGGACCGCACGCGCTTTGCACCGGCCTCTGGCGCGGCAAAAGGCGGCTACATTCTGGCCGACAGCAAAGAGACGCCGAAAGTCATTCTGATTGCCTCCGGCAGTGAGCTTTCTCTGGCAGTCTCCGCGTATGAAGCGCTGACCAAAGACGGCATTCCGGCCCGTGTGGTCTCCCTGCCGAGCTGGGAAGTGTTTGAATCACAGCCACAATCTTACCGTGATACGGTGCTACCGCCTTCCGTCACGGGCCGCGTGACGATTGAAGCCGGCTCCCCCATCGGCTGGGACCGCTATGCGGGCCCGACGGGTGAAATTATCGCCATGCGCGGCTTCGGAGCATCTGCTCCGGCTGGTCAGCTGGCGAAGAAATTCGGCTTTACGCCGGAAGCAGTGCTGGACGCAGCCCGCCGTCAGGTGGGCTGAGGCCGCAGCTTCATACGTATAGTAGATGCTTCTATGCCGCCCGGTTCAGTCTGAAAGGCCGGGCGGTGTGCAGAAAGGATGCCAAGCATGACTGCCTCTTCTTCTAAAGGTGCCAACCCGCTGCGGGGCCTTGCCTCGGTCCAGCAGTCTCCGTGGCTTGACTTCATCCGCCGCTCCTTTGTTGAAGACGGCTCTCTGGCACGCCTTGTGCAGGACGACGATATTCGTGGTGTGACCTCCAACCCGGCCATTTTCCAGAAGGCCATGGGGGAAGGCACGGAATATGACGCGCAGATCCGCGATGTTCTGGCGCATGACAATGTCTCCCCCGGCACGCTGTATGAAAAGCTGGCCGTGCGGGACATCAAGACCGCAGCCCATGTTCTGGCTCCGGTGTATGAGGCCACCCACAAGAAAGACGGGTTTGTCAGCCTTGAAGTCTCCCCCTATCTGGCGCGGGACGAAAAAGGCACGGCGCATGAAGCCCAGCGCCTGTGGGCCGATGTGGCTGAACCCAACCTGATGATCAAAATTCCGGCCACGCCGGAAAGCATCCCCGCCATCCGGCAGACCATTGCTGCGGGCATCAACGTCAACGTCACGCTGATTTTTGCGCTGTCTGCTTATAAGGCGGTGGTGGATGCGTGGCTGCTGGGGCTTGAAGACCTGCAGAAAAAGGGCGGTGACCTGTCCAAAGTCGCATCCGTCGCCTCCTTCTTCGTCAGCCGCATTGATGGCAAGATTGACGCGGAAATTGATCGCCGCGTGAAAGCAGGTGACAAGGACGCAGACGCCCTGAAAGCCCTGCGCGGCAAGGTCGCCATTGCCAACGCCAAGGTGGCCTATGGCTACTGGCAGGAAATGATGCAGACCCCGCGCTGGAAGGCTCTGGAAGCCGCCGGTGCCCAGCCGCAGCGCCTGCTGTGGGCCTCCACCGGCACCAAGGACAAAGCCTATAGCGACGTACTGTATGTCGACAGCCTGATTGGCCCGCACACCGTCAACACCGTGCCGCCCGCTACCATGGATGCATTCCGTGACCACGGCACCGTGTCCGAAACGCTGATGACCGGCCTTGATGACGCCCGCCACGTGATGGATGAAGCCGAACGGCTGAAGCTGGATCTGGACGGCGTAACCGCCACTCTGGTGGATGAAGGCGTGACCTCCTTTGAGGAAGCGTTTGACAGCCTGCTCGGCTCCGTTGCCGCCAAACAGCAGGCCATGCTGGGCGACAAGCTGACCGACATGAAAACCAGCCTCCCTGCCCCGCTGGAAGAGGCGGTACAGAAAGGCCTGACGGCATGGCGTAAAGACGGCACCATCCGCAAGCTGTGGAACAAGGATGCCTCTGTCTGGACCAATGGTCCGGAAAGCAAGTGGCTGAACTGGCTCAACATTGTTGAAGACCGTCTGGCCCACCTGTCCGAGTTGGAAAGCTTTCAGGCAGAAGTCAAAGCCCGCAATTTCCAGCAGGTTCTGCTGATGGGCATGGGCGGCTCCAGCCTTGGGCCGGAAGTGCTGGCCATGACCTTTGGCAAGCATGAAGGCTTTGGCCACCTGTATGTGCTGGACAGCACGGACCCGCAGCAGGTTGCCACGTTTGAAAAGAAGATCGACCCGGCGAACACGCTGTTCATCGTCGCCTCCAAATCCGGTGGCACGCTTGAGCCAAACATCATGCTCGCCTACTTCCATGACCTTGCCAAACGCGCACTGGGTGAAAAGGCTGGCTCCCACTTTGTGGCCATTACCGACCCCGGCTCCAAGCTGGAAGCACAGGCTAAAAAAGACGGCTTCTGGAAGATTTTTGCAGGCGACCCACAGATCGGTGGCCGCTATTCCGTGCTGTCCAACTTCGGCATGGTTCCCGCCGCTGCCGCCGGCCTGCCGCTGAAGCTGTTCCTGGAAGACGCCCTGCGCGGCGTGCGTATGAGCGACGCCAGCGTGCCCCCAGCCCAGAACCCCGGTGTGACACTGGGCACCATTATGGGTGTGGCCGCAACGCAGTTCGGGCGGGACAAGCTGAGCATTATCGCCACGCCGCAGATTGCCGATTTTGGCGCATGGATGGAGCAGCTGATTGCTGAATCCACCGGCAAGCACGGCAAGGGCATCATCCCCATTGATGATGAAACACTGGGTGGGCCGAAACGCTACGGCGCAGACCGCCTGTTTGTTTACCTGCGTCTGGTGCCCGAGCACCGGCATGAGCAGGATGAAGCCATTGCCATGCTGATTGACGCCGGGCAGCCGGTTATCACCATCAATCTGCACAGCAAGCGCCAGATTGCGCAGGAATTCTTCCGCTGGGAGATTGCAACGGCTGTGGCCGGGGCGTTCCTGGGGATTGACCCGTTTGATCAGCCGGATGTGGAAGCCAGCAAGGTGGAAACCCGCAAGCTGACGGATGCCTATAACGAAACCGGTAAACTCCCTGCCGAGCAGCCTTTTGCGCAGCACGGGTCGTTCTCCTTCTTTGCGGACCCGGCCAACGCCAAAGCCCTTAAGGGTGACAGCGCGGAAGCTATTCTGAAAGCCCATTTCGACCGCGTGAAGGCGGGCGATTATGTGGGGCTGCTGGCCTATATCGAGCGTGACCGCGCGACGATGGAATGGATCCAGCACACCCGGCTGAAAATCCGTGATGTCAAGACCATTGCCACAGCCGCAGAGTTTGGCCCGCGCTTCCTGCACTCCACGGGGCAGGCCTACAAAGGCGGACCCAACACGGGCGTGTTCCTGCAGATTACGGCGGATGACGCGAAGGACCTGCCCGTGCCGGGTGCCAACTACAGCTTTGGCGTGGTGAAAGCCGCACAGGCGCGTGGGGACTTTGATGTGCTGGCTGAACGCGGCCGCCGTGCGCTGCGTGTGCACATCCACGGCTCGCTGAAAGATGGTCTGGCCGCTCTGGCCACTGCGCTGCACGGCGCCCTCTAAGATACGATTAAGACACGATAAGGAAAAACTGAGTATGCAGATCGGCATCGTCGGGCTTGGCAGAATGGGCGGCAATATTGCCGTCCGCCTCACACGGCATGGACATGACGTCGTGGTCTATGACCGTGACCCCGCAGCTGTTGAAAAAGTGGTGGCCCGTGCGGACGCCGGGCGTGCCGTTGGTGCCAGCAGCCTGACGGACGTGGTGGAAAAACTGGCAGGCCCGAAGCGGATTGTCTGGTCCATGCTCCCGGCTGGTGAGATTACGGAAGAAACCGTGATGTCCCTCGGCGGCCTGATGCAGCGCGGCGATATTGTGATTGATGGTGGCAACACCTACTACAAGGACGATATCCGCCGCGCCAAAACGCTGGCTGAAAAAGGCATTGACTACGTTGATGTCGGCACCTCCGGCGGCGTGTGGGGGCTGGAGCGCGGCTACTGCATGATGTACGGCGGCGCGAAGGAAGCCGCTGAACATATCGATCCCATTCTGTCCGCTCTGGCTCCCGGCATTGGCGATATTCCGCGCACCCCCGGCCGTGACCGTGAGGGCGTGGACCCGCGGGCCGAGCAGGGCTATCTGTATTGCGGCCCGGCTGGCTCCGGCCATTTTGTCAAAATGGTCCATAACGGCATTGAATACGGCATGATGCAGGCCTTTGCTGAAGGCTTTGACGTGATGTACCGTAAGGACTCCCCGCTCCTGCCGGAAGATGAACGCTTCTCGCTCAACATGGCGGATATTGCGGAAGTCTGGCGGCGTGGCAGCGTCGTCTCCTCCTGGCTGCTGGATCTGACGGCACAGGCGCTGACCAAGAATGAATCCCTCTCCGAATTCTCCGGGGAAGTGAATGATTCCGGGGAAGGCCGCTGGACGATTGAAGCCGCGATTGAAGAAGCCGTGCCCGTGCCGGTGATGACGGCAGCGCTCTTCACCCGCTTCCGCTCCCGCTCTGGCAACACGTTCTCGGAAAAAGTGCTGTCTGCCATGCGGTATGGCTTTGGTGGACACGTTGAAACAAAAGACTAAGTGCGTATTTTAGCACATGTTTAACACTGGGAGCGCAGACGCAGCATGACGGTTACCGATAACGCCCTTCACGCCGCTCTTGCGCCCCCGGCGTCCCGCATCAAGCTGGTGGTGTCCGATATGGACGGCACCTTGCTGACCCCGGAAAAGCAGGTCACGCACCACACGCTGGCCGCCGTGCAGGCGCTGAAGGACGCGGGTATTCCCCTCTGCCTCGTCAGCAGCCGTCCGCCGGGCGGGATTGAGATGTATTTTGATGTGCTCGGCCTGCACACGCCCTATGGCGCGTTAAATGGCGGTACAATCTTCAATGCCGATCGCACGGTGCGCTCCCAGCTGGCGCTCGACCCCGGAGCGGTGCAGGACGCGCTGGATATGCTGAAAGTGCATAATCTGGATGCCTGGCTATTCCGTGGGCATGAGTGGCTGGTGGATAACCCCACCGGCGCGTATGTGGAGCCCGAACGCAAAGCCGTGCGTATGGACCCGCAGATTGTCTCCAGCTTTGCAGGCTCCACCACCGGTATTGGTAAAATCACCGGCTCCTCTGCCGATTATGATGCCGTTGCCCGGCAGGAAGCCGAAATTGGGATGCTGCTGGAAGGCCGCGCCAGTGTTGCCCGCTCCAGCCAGTGGTTCCTTGATATTACCCCGCTGGATGCCAACAAGGGCAACGCCCTGCGCCATCTGGCAGAATTCTACGGGGTTGCCCCCTCAGAAGTGGCCTGCATTGGCGATATGGACAACGATGTGCCGATGTTCAAAGTCGCAGGGCTCGCCATTGCCATGGGGCAAGCTTCCGAAGGCGTGGCCGCGCAGGCCCATTTTGTGACAGCCGCCAATACGGATGAAGGCTGGTCTAAGGCCATTGAGTCCATTGTGCTGCCCCGTGCCGTCTCTTTGAACGATCACCCCGCCAGCGCGCCTGCCGCATCCCCCGGCACGCCCGCCGGGGCCTGACCCATGCCCCGCCCGCCGCATGACATCCGGCTGGTGCTGGCTGATGTGGATGGCACACTGGTCACGCGGGAGAAAATTCTCACCCCGCGTGCCATCCGGGCCGTGCAGGCTTTGCGGGAACGGGACATTCTGTTTGCCATTACGTCCGGCAGGCCACCCCGTGGCATGGCCATGCTCATTGACCCGCTGGGGCTGACAACCCCGCTGGCGGGCTTTAACGGCGGCATGATGGTGCAGCCGGATATGCAGCTTATCAGCGCCCTGCGCCTGCCCCGCGCGGTGGCAGAAAAAACCCTCGCTTTGCTGAAAGAGCACGGTGTGCCCGCATGGGTTTACACCTCGCAGGACTGGCTGGTGCCTGATGCCTCAGCCCCGCATGTTGCGCGGGAGCAGTGGACGGTCAAATTCCCGCCGCGTGTCACCAGTTCTTATGACGACGTGCTGGATGATGTGATCAAGATTACCGGTGTGAGTGATGATGCGGAGCTGATGCGCAGCATTGCCGCCACTCTGGCGCAGGAGCTGGGGACCTCGGCTTCCGCCGCCCTGTCTCAACCCTATTATGTTGACATCACCCACCCGGATGCCAACAAAGGCGGCGTTGTCCACACGCTGGAACGCCTGCTGAAAATACCCGCCACTGCCATGCTCACCGTTGGGGATCAGCCAAATGATGTGCTGATGTTCCGCGCCAGTGGCACCTCCATTGCCATGGGGCAGGCGACAGACAGCGTACAAACCAGCGCCACATGGACAACTGCGTCTTCTGAAGAGGACGGGTTTGCCAAAGGCATTGAACGGTTTGTGCTCGGAGAGGACTGATATCATGACCGGACAGAACACCCGCACTGGCAAGATTGCCGTTTTTGCAGACAGAGAAGCCGCCACGCGCCATCTGGCCGACTGGCTGTTGCAGGAGGCACAGGCTAAAAAGGATGGGCCGTTCAGCATTGCCCTTTCCGGCGGCAGCACGCCGCAACTGCTGTACAGCATGATGGCGTCCGAGCCGTATGCCAGCCGCTTCCCCTGGGCGCGAATGGAGTTCTTTCTGGGGGATGACCGCTTTCTGGCGCATGACCATGAGGACAGCAATTCCGGCATGCTCCAGCGCCTGCTGTTCTCCCGCGTGCCGGTGCCGGCAGAAAATGTGCATCTCATCCCCACGGCAGGCACTGCGGAAGACGCCGCCAAAGAGTATGATGCCGAACTGAAAAAGTTTTACGGGGCAGACACCCTCCAGCCGGGCAAGCCGCTGTTTGATGTCAATCTGCTCGGGCTGGGCAGCGATGGCCATACAGCCTCCCTCTTCCCCGGTCAGCCGGTGCTGAAGGAACGCACGGCGTGGGTTTCCACCTGCGTGCCGCCCGTCGCCCCCTATACCCGCCTGACCATGACCTACCCGGCCATTGATGCCAGCCGCCATGTGGTCTTTCTGGTGGAAGGGGCCTCCAAGCGGGAGACCGTGGCCAAAGTCCGCGCGCAGGACCCCACCTGCCCGGCCAGCGCCATTACCGCCATGGGCGATCTGACGTGGGTGCTGGACCGTGACGCCGCCCCGGCAGACGTATAAAACACCCACACCCTGACCACACCCGACCATAAAAAAACAAAAACAAGGACCCTCTCCATGACCGGCAAAGCACCAGACCCCGCCGCCAACCTGAAACAGCAAGCCGCCATCAAGGCCGCATCACTGGTGCAGGACGGGATGGCTGTCGGCCTTGGCACAGGCTCCACAGCGTTTTTTGTCGTGGCGGAACTCGGCCGCCGCGTGCGGGAGGAAGGGCTGAAAATCTGCGCCATTCCCACCTCCGACGCTACGGAAGCACAGGCGCGGGAAGAAGGCATTCCGCTCACCACCTTCGCCGCACATCCAGAACTCGACATCACCATTGATGGCGCGGATGAGATCGAGCCGCGCACGCTCAACCTCGTCAAAGGCCGGGGCGGTGCGCTGCTGCGGGAAAAGATTGTGGCCTCCGCTGCAAAGCAGTTTGTGATTGTGGCGGACAGCAGCAAGTATGTTGACCATCTGGGCATGCTCTGCCCGGTGCCGGTGGAAGTCATTCCCTTTGGCTGGGAGAATGTTGCGGTAAAGCTCGGCCGCATGGGCGCGCACGTCACCCCGCGCAAACACCGGGATGGCTCTTTTTATCTCACGGATGAAAAGAACCTGATTATGGATTGCGTGTTCGGCCCGATTGAAAACCCGCACAAGCTGGGCACGGATATCCACAGCATTGTGGGTGTGGTGGAACACGGGCTGTTTATTGAAATGGCGACGCAGGCCATTACCGCCGGCCCTGAGGGCATTCGCGTGATTACCCCCACCGTGTCCGACGGGCTGATTGCCACCCCGGCACTAGACCCCTCAGAGCCTGTCACCCTCGTGCCGCCCGTGCCGAACGAGAACGGCAGCAGCAAAACCGTCCTGCCGACGCAGCCGGTGGCAAACGGGATCAAAAAACAGTTGCTGGTGATTATGGGCGTTTCCGGCTCCGGCAAGACCACCATTGCGGAAGGTCTGCGCAATGAGCTGGGCTGGCCTTTTCAGGAAGGGGATGACCTACACCCCGCCGCCAATGTTGCCAAAATGGCTGCCAGCATCCCGCTGAATGATGAAGACCGCTGGCCCTGGCTGGCCCGCTGCCAGGAATGGCTGGCCGAGTGTAACCGGGCAGGCACCGGGGGGATTCTCACCTGCTCCGCGCTGAAACATTCCTACCGGGATGTGCTGCGCAAAGGCGGCCTGGAGCCCATCTTTATCTATCTGCACACATCGGAAGCCGTGCTGCTGGAACGGCTGAAGCGCCGGCGGGGCCACTACATGCCCCCCACCCTGCTGCCCAGCCAGTTGCAGACGCTGGAAGCACCGGCGGCTGATGAACATGCCCTCAGCATGTCCGCAGATACCAATCCGGCTGAAACCATTGCGGAAATTCTGTCCTATCTGAAAACCATCTGACCTTAAGCAAAAGGGGGAATGCGCTGTGGGCCATAATTACGCAAAACCGCTGACATCCGGGCAGAAGATGGAACGGTTGCTCACGCGTATTCCCCCCTCATGGGCCATACGGATGGAGCGTGCGACGGGCACCGCCTTATGGCGTGCGATGGTCCATGCACCGGAAGCCGCCGAGGGCGCGTGGAGTGACACGCATCAGGACTTGGCTGATGCACTGGAAGACGCATGGCGGCGCAACCGGACGGTGCTGGCTTAACGCACCCGCCCACGTTTACGAGGCTGGCCGGTGAGCGGATTGATCTGCTCCCGGCGCGGCGGTTTGGGCGTGGTGTCCGGCACCACGTGGCAGGGCACACCCTCCGCCCGGCGCGCTGCGGCAAAGCGTTCCGCGTGCGTTAATTGCGCGGCCTGATACAGCACTTTATCCCCCAGCATTACCTTGTGTTGTCGCACCGGTTCTTCCTTTTTTGTGTCCGGAGAGCCCTCATATTGCACCCGCGCCTTCTATATTCTAACGTATATAATACGATCAGGTCCGGGATACTCATGCGCTCTCTCATGCTCCGTTGCAGACTGCTCTGCTCCTCATCCCTCATGCTCGGCCTGCTGGGCGTGGGGCTGGCCGTCCCTCTGGCTGTGTCCGGTCAGGCCACCGCACAGGCAGCGCAGCCGGCGGAAGGCCCCGGCGCGCACGTTGTCGCGCAGGCCGTGGCCACCATGCCGACGGTGAATAATATCCCGGTCTATCCCCGCACGGTTACGGATATGAGTGGCACCAGCGTTGCGCTGGACAAAAGCGCCCTCAATATTGCGGATCTCTGGTTTGCCCATAACGAGATTACCGTCATGCTCGGCGGGGCGGAACGCATCAAAGTCACGGCAGATAAACCGGCAGACCTGCCCTGGCTGTTCAAAATCGCCCCCATGCTGCGCTCGGCTGAAACCGGAATCCACCCGGATAGCGTGAACCCGGAAGACCTGCTGAACCGCCATATCGGGCTGGTCTTTGTGCCCACCCATGCCAAGGCGGAAGAACTGCGCAAAACCGGCCTGCCTACGCTGGATGCGCACTACACCACACTGCCACAGATGCTCACCTTCGTGGACATGACGGCCGACGCCCTCGCCACGCCTTATGCGCATGAGATCGCCAGCGAATATCGCCAGAAGCTGGAAGCGTTGCAGCAGAGTCTGCACGCCCGCACGGCCTCCCTGCCCGCCTCCGCCCGCCCACGTGTGCTGCATATTGCCCGCCTTAACCCCCTGCAAATTGACGGCAAAGATACGCTGATTGATGCATGGATTCAGGCGGCTGGCGGTCGCAATGCGGCGGCAGAAGTTTCCGGCAACCATCGCCCCGTCACGTTTGAGCAGATTGCGGCCTGGAACCCGGATATGATTGTCATCGGGGCCAACGCCGGACCTCTGGCGGCAGACGCCCCGCTGCGCACCTTGGCAGCTTTCCAGAACGGCAAGGCATGGACCAACCCGCAGGGTGTGTTCCCGTGGGATCGCTACGGGTGTGAGGTTCTGCTTCAACTGGAATGGGCGGCCCAGCACGTCCAGCCGGAACTCTTCAAGGACATCGACGTGCGCCGGGACCTGAAAGCGTTCTACAAACAGTTCTTCCGCTACAGCCTGACGGATGACGACGTGACACGAATTCTGGCAGACCAGCCACCTATGGTTTTATAATAAAACGAGAAAATTTTTTATTATTCTAAAACTTTTCAACACAATAGAAATATATCAGAACTATTGATTTTTTTTGATTTTTTATATACAAAAAATCAATTTATTAAGGGACAGTCAGCATGCTTTTCTACAACCACTGCGGTCTAGGGCCTGTTAGATCTTGAATTTC
>NZ_LHZA01000055.1 GCF_001580535.1 Acetobacter cerevisiae
AGATTGAGAGGAAAACGCTCTAGCGGGCAAAGAAGACGGGGTTGTCTGGTTGGGGCGTGCATGAGAGCGTGGACCACCCTTCAGGCAGGAGTGATGCTTCTTACGGATCACGCAGGATCGGGACAAAGCGCCGCTGCGCTTGCTGATTCTATTTGCTGTCTCCGTGACGCTCGTCACATCCTGCCGCCAACATGCCCTGCCGCTACTCGGACTCATATTTCTGAGCGCAGCCTCCACCCACCGCAAGACAAGTCTCATCGCCGGAACAATTGCCAGCCTTTTTACCGTCTCATGGACAATTCTGTCTCTCAAGACCACGGTTTTCAAGCTGCCACTCCCCGCAACCTCCGCCTCCGAAAGAGCGGTGCATTACGTCCTGCATCCCTGGTCTTTTTTCAAAATCCTTTTTCATACGCTTGGGCTGCATACGGTTCAGGTCGATTACCTGACGACGTTCCTTGGTCGTCTTGGATGGCTCGATACCCCTGGATCCTTACCGCAGCTCTTATCGTGCTGGCAGTTCTATCCAGCCCCTTCACTGCATTTCGCAACAACTGGCAGGCTCGTCTCAGCCTTGGATGTGCGGTTCTGGTCTCGTTTCTGCTGATTTTTTTCGCCATGCTCATCACATGGAGTGACGATGCACCGACCACCATCGGCGGCGTGCAGGGACGCTATTTTCTAATCCCCACGTTGCTTTTTGCCTATGCACTTAACGGCAACGAGAAGCAGGAGGCATCGACGCTCTGCTATTGCGCATCCCTAACCATACTGGGTGGCCTGTTCCTGTTTTCCTCACACGAAATGATTGGTGTGCTTTTACAGCGGTATTATATTACCCCCTGAAACTGGTAGCCCCTTCCAAAGCTCTCGTATTATTTAAAAGAAAGCGGTCCCAACAGGGATAGGCCTTTGCCTGTGCTGCCTGTTATGACTCGTTCCCATGGAAGATCATCCGGCAGCCGCCACGCCTCTTTTGTCCCAGCCCGGTCTTGCTGCGGCCCTCACGTCCCGCACACTTGGGGCGTTTTCCTCTCAGGTTCAGGCTGTTGCTGTCGGGTGGCAGGTTTATGCGCTCACACATAGTGCAGCGGCACTCGGCTTTGTGGGGCTTGCCCAGTTTCTACCCATGGTGGCCTTTATTTTCCCGGCAGGGCACGCAGCAGACCAGCACGACCGCCGGCGCATTGTCATCACCTGTCAGGCTATCGAAGCCTTTGCTGCCGCCTTCATGGCGCTGGCCTCCTTTGCGCATTTTCTGGCACCCGGCATGATTTATGGTCTGGTGGCCCTGTTTGGCATCTGCCGGGCTTTTGAAATGCCTGCCCAGCAGACCTTTCTGCCCTCACTTGTGCCTGCGTCCTTATTCCCGCGCGCGGCGGCGCTGTCGTCCTCTCTGTTTCAGGTGGCCTCCATTGCCGGCCCCTCTCTGGGTGGGTTGCTGTATGGTCTGGGAGCTGGCGTCTGTTACGCGCTCTGCGGCACAGGCTTTGCCGTTGCGGCTCTGGCCACAGCCAGCATGAAATTCCGTTTCCCAGCCCGTGCGCGGCAACCCGCAACATTGGCAGCTGTGTTCGGTGGCATTTCTTTCCTGCGCCGCAAACCCACCATGCTGGGTGCACTCTCGCTGGATCTATTTGCCGTGCTACTGGGCGGCGCCACTGCCATGCTGCCGCTCTTTGCCACGGATATCCTGCATGCAGGGCCGTGGGGGCTCGGATTGCTGCGCGCGGCCCCTGCCATTGGCGCATTGCTGGTGGCCACCATTCTGGCCCGTTACCCGCTGGGCCGCCATGCTGGGCGATGGATGTTTGTCTCGGTCATGATCTTCGGGATTGCCACCATTGTTTTTGGCTTCTCCCGCTCCATTCCGGTTTCCATTGCAGCACTAGCCGTGCTTGGCGGAGCAGACGTTATCAGCGTGATGGTGCGAAGTGCTTTGGTCCAGCTTGGCACGCCGGACGAGATGCGCGGCCGCGTCTCCGCCGTGAACATGCTGTTTATTGGGTCATCAAACCAGCTGGGGGAGTTTGAAAGTGGCATGCTGGCCAGCGCTATCGGGGCTGTTCCCGCGGTGGTGGTGGGCGGCATTGGCACGCTGGTCATTACCGCTCTGTGGATGGCGTTTTTCCCAGGCCTGCGGAAACTTGATCGTCTGGATGATATCAAACCCGATTAACCGGCGGGAAAGGGCAGCCCCTCCCCTGAAAAAGGCCAAAAAAAACAGCTCTAAGGAAACCTTAGAACTGTTTTCAAAAGCATCAGACTGAGTAAAAAATACTCAGACTGCTTTTTTCAGATTGGGGCTGGCTTTAAAGCGCACCGTTTTACCGGCCTTCACTTTTACAGGCTCACCCGTCCGCGGATTCAGGGCTTTACGCGCCTTTGTCTTGCGCACTGTAAATGTTCCGAAAGACGGAAGGGTAAACCCACCCTCACGCTTCAATTCTTCTACAATCGCATCAAGAAGGTCGTTGGCAGCCTGATTGGCGGCAACGCCGGTGCAGTTGATCGAATCCTGGATCACCGCAGCAATAAAGGCCTTGCTCATTGAGACTTTAACTCCCCTTCAGACAGAACTATGTGAGTAACAATTCTTCGGCTACTATAACCAGCAACACTCGCGGCTTGATAGTCATATTTCACCGAAAAAACCAAATTAAAAATGCAATCAGTTTCGATTTTTCCCGCAGGCATCACCAAAAAACAGGTTGAAAGGGCGCCATCCGCCCCTTTGCCCGCAGGGACAGTCTGCCTGTTTGCCTGTTATGTTCCTGATGGGAACCTCCCTCTTCACACCCGCTTTTACCTCAAAAACCTGTTAAAGTGTGGTGTCACTCTGCATATTATTCTCTCTGGTGCAGAAGCTATTCATGAAAACACAAATAATTTTTGCAAAAAACACGGTATTCATGCCTGGAGACGGCCAAATGGCGGGCTGGACTTTGGTGCCTGGCAATTTCTTCTGGAAAAAGGACTCGCCAAGGACGCCCCTTACATTCTTTTTGCCAATGACAGCGTCTTCGGACCGCTCAAACCCCTGCCCCTTCTTTTAGCACTACAGTTGCATTTTGTGTCGTGA
>NZ_LHZA01000008.1 GCF_001580535.1 Acetobacter cerevisiae
CCGGCACAAAACCGTTACAAGTCCAAAACGCTTACGTTTATGGCCTAAATTACGGGACCGCTTTCCGGGAGGAGGTGGGGGGTGATAGCCGGTCGGGAAAGGATCATGGGGCTCGACCAGCAGGGTGTCCGCACCGTTCAGAGCATCAAGGGTCTGTCTGCAGCGTTGCCAGGACAATGGAATGTCCGGATGGTGAAAATATGCACGGGCCGCGATGTGTAAAGGTCGTCCGAGAAAAAACCTGGCTTCGTGAAGGATCTTGTGACGCATCCTATCGTAGGTTTCGAATGAATAAGGGGGAACAAGTGTGGGGTCCTGTTCTGAAAGAAAATCTGAAGATTTTTTGCTTTGATCAAGGGTTTTGTAAATAGTTCTGAGGGTGTCAAGCTGATCGAAAAGACTATTGCGGCTAATCTGGCTCAGTTCATCGTCCTGTTGAGACATGAATAAAGACCGGAAGCTTTGTCCATCAGGGGGGGGGCGGCGGCGAGGGTTTCCCGCAGACCCTGTTCAAGAAGGATCTGCGCCACCCGAAGCCACGCAGTTGGGGAGGGGGGGGGCATTGGAGTGATTGGCCGGATGATGTTGCGGTCGTTTGGGAAAGGCGCGTCTGCTCTGGTGTGAGGCACTCCAAAAGGAGTGCCTGCATACGATAGTTAAGAAACCTGTCTTTTACGTTTAGAGCGTTTTCTGCGCTGAATGA
>NZ_LHZA01000015.1 GCF_001580535.1 Acetobacter cerevisiae
GGCAGCCCGCGCGCGGATGACAGCCTGCGCACGCTGATGGAAGAAGTTCTGGGGCAGGCTCTGGAAGATGGGCTGGTGACCGATGCCGTGCTAGCAGAAAGCGAAGGGCAGCGTCAGGCGCTCTGGGTGATCCGTGAGGAGCATGCCGAAGCGCAGAAACGCGCCGGGGCTTCCGTCAAAAACGATGTCTCCGTCCCGCTCTCCGCCATTCCGGAATTCATTACCAAAGCGACGGCAGCCTGTGAGGCGCTGATCCCCGGCATCCGCGTGGCTCCGTTCGGGCATATTGGAGATGGCAACATCCACTTCAATCTGGTGCAGCCTGAGGGCATGGACCCGAAAGCCTTCCTCGCGCAGGACCATGCCATGATGGACACCGTTGCCAACATTGTCCGCACGCTGGACGGGTCCTTCTCTGCCGAACATGGTGTCGGGCAGTTGAAAACCTACATGATGCCGTCCTGGCGCGGTGGCGCGGAACTGGATGCCATGCGCAAGATCAAAGCAGCGCTGGACCCGAAAACCCTGATGAATCCGGGGAAGATTTTTCCGTAAGCCTAAAAAAACAGCGCCTGCCCGGATAATTTCAGGACAGGCGCTGCTGTTATAGACTGATAAAGATGGGCGAAAATCCTAACGCCCAGACCGGCTTTAAAAGCCGCTCACACAAACCCGCACTTATTTGTTGCGCGAGAAGAAATCCATTTCAGGATAACGCAGCGCGGAGAGCTGGAGCAACAGGGCTGGCAGCAGGATTACGCCCACTTCCACGCCCATCAGCCCAATGGCCGCAATGGTCAGAAGCGGGGCGATAATCCGCTCCACATGCGCCGCGCGCGGGCTGCCACAGGCCAGA
>NZ_LHZA01000014.1 GCF_001580535.1 Acetobacter cerevisiae
GTAATTTATTCTACCCGCCTCATTAAATACTTTTCGGAGCAATAAAGATGTCAAAAACGTATATAACGATTTTAATCATATTAAGTATAATCTCTACTGGCTGCGCATCTAGAGATTTTGATAGAAAAACGAATAGCACTAGAGATTCTTCACATAGACCTAGTTATACAGATAAGCTTAGTGACTATGGAATGATAGGTGTCGGTCCGGGAGGGCCTGGTCACGGATATTAAACTGATATAATATCATTTAATGATCCAATATAAGATTGACGAATAATAAATTGAATCACGCTTCAAAAACAACTCACAAAATATCAATCTTATTTTGTATTTTTGTTTTTATATGCTTTCTTCTAATACTCTTTTTTGGGACTTTCCAAAAAAAAATATCCTGTGATGGATATATTGATATATCTGATGGCATTACTAATATTTTTAGTCCAAGAAGCGGATTTTTATCAAAAATAAATATTAGTAACAAATCTAAAGTGACAATAAATCAAAAACTATTCAAGATTGATAATAAAAAATCTACTATACAAGAGGAAAATAGCTTAGATAGAATCTACAAAACACAATCAGAGATAGAAAACTTGAATGCTCAAATAAAAAATGAAAAAACAATGAGCGTAGAAAAAATAAATATACTATCTATAAAACGTAAACATATATTGGAGAAAGAAAAATTAATAGGTATACAGAAAGAAATACATTTGAGAAGATTGCAAAATATTCTGCCAATATTAAAGAAAGAAGAGAAATCATATCATGCAGGCCTTCTTACTGATGCACAATATCAAACCATTTTAGAGCCCTTTTGGAAATTCACGG
>NZ_LHZA01000004.1 GCF_001580535.1 Acetobacter cerevisiae
TGCTGTTGGGGCTTCCTCTCCTCAAACGTCCGAAGGCGTTGGTTGGGGCAATTGGGGTGGTCTCCATCGCGGGCTGGTGGGCAGCGGACCGTGCCGGAGAAGGCGAAGATCACAGCTGGATTGTGATTGATGAGGTTGCGGGTATGTGGGTCAGTCTACTGGCCTGCCTGCCCGAAGACGCGGAAGATCCTGCTTCCGTCCGAAAAAGCCTTGGGCTCTCCGTGCTGGCTTTTGCCCTCTTCCGCCTCTTCGATATCAAAAAGCCCGGCCCGGTTGGCTATCTGGACCGCAAGCATGGCGCGACAGGCATTATGGGGGATGATCTGGTTGCAGGTGTCATGGCTGCGGGGTGCATCAAGGCTGCGCGTCTTGTGGCGCGTCACCTGCTCTCCTCTAAAGGCTGATCGCTATGCCTGCATCCCTTCTGACCTCAGATCTTTCTGCCGAACTGATACAGCGCTCTGCGACACTGCTGGAAGCCCTCAGGCGGGCTGAAGCCAAACTGGTGACGGCAGAAAGTTGCACAGGAGGGCTAGTTGCCGCTCTGTTGACGCATCACGCAGGCTCATCAGATGTGACCGAAGGCGGTCTTGTGACCTATTCCAACAGCATGAAGCAGTCAGTTCTC
>NZ_LHZA01000019.1 GCF_001580535.1 Acetobacter cerevisiae
TGCCTGGACGAGCGCAGAGCGCGCGGTGTTCATCTCAACACGCGCTTGAGCCTTGGAATACGACCGCATCAGACGCCGGAAAGCCGCATACGCCGCCATATTGCCGAACTCAAACTTGAGAGCCTCAGCGACCGGCCAGACGCCCGACTTGCCCCACATGCGGCCAGTCTGCCCCTGCCAGCCAGACGGCAGACAATGGGAGGAACGCTGAATATGCCGAGCGCCACGCGCCGCGTGCTTCGCCACATACTGAGACCAGCCCAGAGCGTCATAGATGTGCTTGACCGTCTGAGACCACTTCTGAGACCCGTAGGAGGCCGCCAGATGCGTCCAGACGGCTACAAGCCTATGTTCCATAGCAGAAGGCCCGCCAGCAGCCTCTACGGCTTCCTGAGCGAAATACACGGCCCCATGCAGGTGAGGAACGCCGCGCTTTTGCCACTCAGTAACCCAGTGCAAGCGCATGGCCGAAGGGGAAACCTTCGTTCCTCTCATGAGAGCAACAGAAAGACGATCAACCAGCCGAGACCAGTCCTTAGCAGTCTCAGGGCATGTCTGAACGGTGAAGGTCAAAGAGAACCCTACGCCGTCAAGTTTGTCGTTTTCGACAGACCAGAGGAAACGCATATTTCGACGAGCAACAGCCGGAGACCAGCCGCCACAAGAGCCACGTTTTGAGGGTGCTTTATTCATTCCGGCCTTCCCTAAGGAACAACCGTTCGGGTATAACGTAAGCAAGTTTCGGTCCTTGGTTGCATCAAGGGTTGAGACAGAGGGTTGAGCGGGTGCGAACCGTTCAGCCCTCATTTTTTTTGCGCCGTTGGTTTCCCAATCTTAAACGGGGAAGAGCCTAAATTCTTTTCGTCAGGTGCAGTTCTGATGAGATATGAAACTATATAATCAAGAG
>NZ_LHZA01000053.1 GCF_001580535.1 Acetobacter cerevisiae
TTTCCTTGGCGCTGAGGATAATTCCCTTCTTGAGCACTTGTGGTGCTAGGTCTGCGGCAGTCAGGTTTTTGTGCTCGGGTGCGTCCCGTTCCAGCGCCCCGTAGTAGGTTTTCAGCTTGGTATGGGTGGCCTTGCTTCCCTCGATGCCGCGTTCCAGTCCGACAGGGCGCCCTACAACTCGCGCAAAGTCGGTCTGCATCTCGTTCAGTGCTTTGGCACCCCCGAGGAACCGGCGGCAATTCAGGCGGCCTGTATCGGGGTCTTTTGGCACCACGTAGGCCGACAGGTGCGGCGTTTTTTCGTCCCGGTGAATGATGGCAGCGATTACGTTGTCCTTGCCGTGCCGCTCCTGAATCCAGCGCAACGCCTCGTTCAGATACGCCTCCTGGTCAGCGTTCCGGTTGTCGAACGCGCCAGGTGAGGACGTGACCAGGTATTCGATGCACTGGACGGCGTTCTTGCGGATTTTCTCAGGGAGCGCCTTCTCGAACGCGGCCATGCCTTGTTTGACGTTCTGAGGCCCGATCAGGTCATTGTCTGG
Organism: Acetobacter cerevisiae; assembly: GCF_001580535.1. Classification (GTDB taxonomy): domain Bacteria; phylum Pseudomonadota; class Alphaproteobacteria; order Acetobacterales; family Acetobacteraceae; genus Acetobacter; species Acetobacter cerevisiae. The sequence goes on from NZ_LHZA01000053.1 coordinate 542, forward strand.
CGTTCTCGTGGCGTCAGCGTTTGGCGTCTCCTGCTCTCGGTAGGCGTGCTTCATGGACGCCCTGACGGACTTGGACGATTTGAGTTTCTGAACCCGAAGAATGGCGAATTTTGGCATGGTGTTTCAGCCCCCTTTCTTCAAAAGGTGGACTTACTACACAATTTGCAAGCAAATTGTCGTAAGCGGGGCGGGGGCAAGCCCCCATCCCTCGACCCTTCCCTACGATGATTGATGCTAGGATTGCTTCCTCATCGTGTTTTCGAGAAATGGACCAAAAACGCCGCTCTCACTGAGAACCGTCCAAACTTTTTTCATAGCCATTCCTGTTTCTTGGCTAACGAAAAGAGACGAACGGGCACCATGAGGGTGACCAAGAAGATATCCACTCATCCTCTCCCAAGTTTCAGCAACTTCGGAACGATGCCAGTGGGGAATTTCATGGTCGAGCATGAGACCAATCGCAGTTCTTTTAGATATAAATCTTCCAGAATCTAAATCATCATTCCATATGCAACGAACGACAATAGTATCTGTGTTTTTGCTGTATAATGGAGCATCAATAATTTCTGTTGATAAACTAGCGACACCCACAATGTTTCTAGAAATTTTTTCTACAGAAGTAGTTACTTTTTCGACCCCGTTATATGGACATGTTACAAAGCCATTTGTGAAAAAGACTGTATGGTCCAGACCTTCATAACCACAATCACGATTAGGCACATCCTGAGGTCCGGTGCTTTTTTGCATCGTCAAGAATGGATGCCATACGGGGTAACCCTCTACGACAGGCCCCAACTCAGAAACTAAATTTTCTAAAACGCGGAGAGCTTCGTTTCTCTCTTCAATGGTTCCTTCGTGGGGAATTAGGATACGTTTTGCTGCCTCAAAACCACGGTCTATTGCTTCATTTTCGCGGAAAACTGCCATTTCTATACATCCAAAATATTGCTTGAATAAGAAATGTATATCTTACGCATGAAAAATCAATGCCGTGCACGAGAAATATATTCCATGCGCGGTTATGATTTCCCGCCCTGAACGACTTCCAACTTTGCCCCCGGCTTAGGAATTAAGGCTAATTCTTCTTGCGTGGCACGGCTGCCAACCTCGGCCACATGCCGGTTCATGTAGTAGCGGACGAGGCCCGGCCCACGCATACCTGCTACCTTTTCACGCTCTGAGAATATCGCGCCGAACTTCACCAGCTCATTCATAATGGCTGTGACTTCGTTGACCCTGATTCCGACTTTTTCAGCGATTTCTTCGCGGGTCAGCATGATCTGGCCGGTATGTGGGAACAGGTGATCGAACAGGAGCGTCCAGACGTCCACGGCCTTCATAGGGCGCTTACTGTTCTTCATCAGCCACAGGGTGACAGCACGGTTCTGTGCGGGACGGATCATAACAAACGGCTCCGTTGTTCCGGGGGCTGGGGTAGTAATGCGTTGAACGGTAACCATGACCCGGCCAAGGGCATCGTGGTCAAAATCGGGATTGTCAAAAAATGGTAGAAGGGCTTGGCGAACCTGTTCGGCCTGATCTTCACGAAGCCGATCTTTTTGGGTCTTGAGACGGGTCACGTTCCGCATGTGGGAAACCTCTGTATGAGTGCCGAATAGGTCGCACACTGTGCGACTTTATGGTCGCACGTGGTGCGACCTAATGGCAAGCCGTTTTTGGCGGTTCTCCAACGAAAAACGACAATCAGCCAAACCCTAGATATAAATAAGATAAAATCTCTCTCTATGGTCTCTCTCTTTTTTCGGTGGAAAACTGCGGTTTTGACGCCAAGAAGGGGGGCGATTCAGCACGGCTTAACGTGTGACATCAGAGAACCGGGTAAGAAGGGATTTGCTCAGGAAGGGGGAGCGAATGGGACGTTCAGCGGCCCCGCCCCCGACTATTTTCCCGTGAGCGATTTCGGCCGATTTCTCTGGCTCGTTCCCGTTGAGCCTCAATCGCCTGATCTTGGAGTTTCTGGCGTAGTTGTTGGGCCAGTTTTACGCAGCCCTCGATAACCTTCTCCCGGTATTGGGTCGGAATGTCCCTCAGAACCTTCACAAAAGGCCCGAGACGGGTCTGAAGCTGTTTCAGGCTCTCCCTGTCTGCCTTGGCCTGTCTGGTTGCTGTACGGGCAACTGTGGCGCTCTGAATGGCGGGGTCATAATGCTGCTGAATGGTCTGACTGATACGCTTTGCCACCTGCTCAGGGT
>NZ_LHZA01000020.1 GCF_001580535.1 Acetobacter cerevisiae
TGCCTGGACGAGCGCAGAGCGCGCGGCGTTCATCTCAACACGCGCTTGAGCCTTGGAATACGACCGCATCAGACGCCGGAAAGCCGCATACGCCGCCATATTACCGAACTCGAACTTGAGAGCCTCAGCAACAGGCCAAACCCCAGACTTGCCCCACATGCGGCCAGTCTGCCCCTGCCAGCCAGACGGCAAACAATGGGAAGAACGCTGAATGTGCCGAGCGCCACGGGCCGCGTGCTTTGCCACGTATTGAGACCAGCCCAGAGCGTCATAGATGTGCTTGACCGTCTGAGACCACTTCTGCGCCCCGTAGGATGCCGCCAGATGCGTCCAGACAGAGACAAGCCTATGTTCCATAGCGGAAGCCCCGCCAGCAGCCTCTACGGCTTCCTGAGCGAAATACACGGCCCCATGCAGGTGAGGAACGCCGCGTTTTTGCCACTCAGTGACCCAGTGCAAGCGCATGGCCGAAGGAGAAACCTTCGTTCCTCTCATGAGAGCCTCAGAGACGTAACGGACAAGCCTAGACCAATCCTGAGCCGTCTCAGGACACGTCTGAACGGTGAAGGTCAAAGAGAACCCTACGCCATCCAATTTGTCGTTTTCGACAGACCAGAGGAAACGCATATTCCGCCGTGCAACAGACGGAGACCAGCCACCACAAGAGCCACGTTTTGAGGGAGATTTGTTCATTCCGGCCTTCCCTAAGGAACAACCGTTCGGGTATAACGTAAGCAAGTTTCGATCCTTGGCGTGAACAAGGGTTGAGACAGAGGGTTGGACGGGTGATGACCGTTCAGCCCTCATTTTTTTTGTGCCGTTGGTTTCCCAATCTCAAGCGGGGAAGAGCCTAAATTCTTTCCGTTTGGGGCGGCCTTGCGGAGATATGAAACTATATAATCAAGAG
>NZ_LHZA01000155.1 GCF_001580535.1 Acetobacter cerevisiae
CGCCAGTTTTCAACGGGATAGCCGCAAAATTAACGGCTTGGGGGCTCCCCAATCAGCTAAAACCCCACTTTTGGGCCCCAAGAAGGCTTAGGAATCATGGAAGCCAACAGGGCTCCGCCCTTCCTCTTTATATAAGAGAGACCGTTCTATGCCGCGCCCCTCTCCGTGCTCACGACTGTTCACGAAAAACGCGCCGCCTCGTCCCTGCCCCGCTTGAGGCGACCTTGACTATATGGAGCGTGCCACGATTTGTGCATGTGTGCAGGTTACACTGCCGCACAGTAACAGGTTGATGAGGCACCCGATGACGCAAGCAGAAATGACGGATCATGCCTCAATACAAGAGGTGTTATTTCACTGATGCGCGTTCTTTTCCCTTATATCGCACAGCCGCACCAAACCTTGCATTCTCTGCCGATTGCAATGGAAATCGCTAGCAGACACCCTGAAACAGAAGTCCATATTGCCTGCGCCACGCAAGCCCATCTGGATTATGCGCAATCCCTTGCGTCCTATTATCCGGAATCGAGAGCGAGCTTCGAACTTTTGCACCTCCCGAACCTGATCCGGGAGCGTGTTGAACGGCATGGGCACACCGTTTTTTCCCGGTTTGCGAGCCTTTTCTTCAACAAGAAATATTTCTCTACGTTTCAGGGCATCGTCGTGCCTGAACGCACATCGCTCTATTTAAGGAAGCTTGGTGTGCGCCAGCCCCGCCTGATCTGGACCCGTCATGGGGCGGGTGATCGGGCCATTGGCTTTGCCCGCGACGTCAAGAACTTCGACTATGTTCTTATGGCTGGCAAAAAGGTCGAACAGCGGCTTCTTGCTCAGGGGGCCATCCGCCCCGGCCACTATCATACTGGCGTTTATGCCAAGTTTGACATGGTGCGCCGGATGCGAAGCACGAGCTCCCGCCTGTTCAACAACAACCGTCCGACCATTCTTTATAATCCGCACTTCAATGCGCGCCTGTCCTCCTGGCCCAAAATGGGACTGAATATTCTCAGCCATTTTGCCAATCAGGATCGTTACAACCTCATTTTTGCCCCGCATTACCGGCTGTTCGATAATCGCCGGACCGAGGCAGCGCAGCTCAAGCGGGCTTTTGGCGGCCACTCTCATGTGATTGTGGATACGGGCAGTACCCGCAGCATTGATATGACCTATACCTCTGCGGCTGACCTGTATCTGGGGGATGCCAGTTCCCAGATTGCTGAGTTCCTTATCCATCCCCGCCCCTGCGTTTTCCTGAATGCTCACGACGTTGCCTGGCAGGGTGATGAGAACTACCGCTTCTGGACTCTTGGGCCCGTCCTGAACCAGCTGGAAACCTTCTCTGAGGACATTGAAGGCGCATTTTCTTCACATGATGCTTTCGTAAATCTCCAAAAAGACTATATACGCGACACGTTCGATCTCACGGGAGACGAACCAACCGCGCCGGTAGGGGCCGACGCTATTGTTGATTTTCTTCGAATGGCCAGCTGATGAACGTTATAAATCCTGCATCTTCACCTTCTAACGAAGAGGCCCTGCAGCCGGTTCCCACCGGTTCTGGTCAGCAGCGCCGTTATGGAGATTTTGCAACATTCCCCGAAGCGCTTGATTACGCTGCGCAGGGTGAAGCTGGCTTTAATATCTATTCCGGCCGAGGCGTTCTGCTGGAAGCGCTGCCGTATCGCAAACTGCGTGAGCAGGCGATTGAAACCGGCCTGCGCCTTTTGGGAATGGGCCTCCAGCCGGGTGACCGGGTTGCGATTGTCGCCGAAAGCGATGGCGATTTTGCACGCATTTTCTTCGGCTGCCAGTATGCTGGTCTGGTGGCGGCTCCCCTCCCCCTGCCCGTCGCTTTTGCCGGGAAAGAAACCTACCTGACCACGCTGCGCGGTATGATTACCAGCGCCGGGGCCAGTGCGGTGGTTATCCCGCAGATTATTGAAGGCTGGACCGACGATATCGTCAGCGGCATGGGACTGGCCTTTGCAGGCTCCCCCGCTGAACTGATGGAACGGCCTGTGCCGGACATGGCACTGCCGAACATTCACCCGGAAGCCCTGTCTTATCTTCAGTTCTCCTCAGGCAGCACCCGCTCCCCGATGGGTGTGTGTGTCAGCCAGCGTTCCGGCATGGCCAATGTGGCCCCCATTGCGCATGATGGCCTGTGTGTGCGGGAAACCGGCGACCGCTGTGTGTCCTGGCTGCCGCTTTATCATGACATGGGATTGGTCGGCTTCTTTCTGACCCCCATGACGTGCCAGCTGACGGTTGATCTGCTGCCGACACGCGAATTTGCACGACGTCCGCATGTCTGGCTGGATCTGATTAGCCGCAACCGTGGGACCATCGCCTACAGCCCGTCTTTTGGTTACGAGCTCTGCGCACGCCGTCCCGCCTCTGCTGAGTTGGATCTGTCCTGCTGGCGCGTTGCCGGGATTGGCGGCGATATGATCCGTCCGCACATTCTGAAAGAATTTGCCGAGCGGTTTGAAGCGGTTGGCTTCAACGCGAAAGCCTTTGTCGCCAGTTACGGTATGGCAGAAGCCACGCTTGCCATCAGCTTTGTGCCGCTGAATACCGGGATTGAGACCGATACGATTGATCTCCCGGCACTGGAAAATGACGGTATTGCCCGTGCGGCAACGGATCCTTCCACCCCGACCAGAACCTTTGTGGTCTGCGGCAAGGTTCTGCCCGGCCACGAGCTGGAAGTGCGGGACCCGGAAGGGCATGTGCTGGGTGACCGTCAGACCGGCACCATTTTTGTGCGTGGCCCGAGCCTGATGAACGGTTACTTCCGCAAGCCTGCCGACACAGCCCAAGTGCTGGATGAGGACGGCTGGCTGAACACGGGTGACCTTGGCTACATGCTGAACGGCCAGATTGTCGTGACCGGCCGCGCCAAGGATCTGATTATCATCAATGGCCGGAATATCTGGCCGCAGGATCTGGAATGGTCTGCTGAAAGCCATATCCCTGCCCTGCGCAGCCGCGATGTGGCCGTGTTCTCCATGGAAAAAGGAGAGCATGAGGAAATTGTGGCCCTCATCCAGTGCCGCGTAACCTCCCCGGAAGCGCGTGAAGCGCTGCGTGCAGAGGCCGCCAGCCTGTTCCGCCGCCTGCATGGCGTAGATGTGTCTGTGGTTCTGGTGCCGCCACATGCTCTGCCGCAGACGTCCTCCGGCAAACTGACACGCGCCAAAGCCCGCAAGATGTTCCAGACCGGCATGTTTGAACCGCAGCCTGAAGCAGCCTCTGCCTGCTGAGGCGGGAAAATAAGGATTTTAAAATGAGCGAAACCGTTGAAAGCGTGTCTGCGCTGATCATCCAGAAGCTTCTCGCCAATCCGAAAGTGCCGCGCGATATCGACGGCAACTGTAAGATCATGGACGATCTGGCCTTTGATTCTCTGGCAGTCATGAACTTTGTCATGGAAGTGGAAGACAGCATGGATGTCTCCGTTCCGCTCGACAAACTGGCTGATATCCGGACCATCAATGACCTTGCCGCCTGCGTTGTTGATCTGAAAAACAAAGGCTGAACACGCATGACGTCTATTTTTTCCAAATTTGACGGCATTGCAGGAGCTCTCGGCTCCCTGGTGGAAGCTGGCGGACGTAACCCGTTCTCTGTGGTGATCGAAAAGCCCGTCTCTTCCACAGTTGGTATCATTGAAGGCCGCGAGACGCTGCTTTTTGGCACTAACAACTATCTGGGCCTGAGCCAGTCCCCCCGCGCGATCAAAGCGGCTCAGGAAGCTGCGGCAACCTGCGGCGTCGGCACAACCGGCTCCCGCATTGCCAACGGCACGCAGTCTTTGCACCGGCAGCTTGAGCGCCGTATTGCCGATTATTTTGGTCGCCGCGACGCCATGGTGTTCTCCACCGGATATCAGGCCAATCTGGGCATGATTTCCACACTGGCGGGAAAAGACGATTATCTGATTCTGGATGCGGATAGCCATGCCAGCATTTATGATGGCAGCCGCCTGAGCCCTGCACAGGTGATCCGTTTCCGCCATAACGATGCGGATGACCTGTACAAGCGCCTGAAGCGTCTGGATGGCACCCCCGGTGCAAAGCTGATTGTTGTGGAAGGCATTTATTCCATGACCGGCAACGTTCCGCCGATTGCCGAGATGGTCGCCGTCAAGCGTGAAAGCGGCGCTTATCTGCTGGTTGATGAAGCCCACTCCTTTGGTGTGATGGGCGCACATGGCCGCGGCATTGCTGAACAGGCTGGCGTGGAAGCGGATGTGGACTTTATTGTCGGCACCTTCTCCAAGAGCCTTGGCACGGTTGGTGGCTACTGTGTGTCCGACCATCCGGAACTGGAACTGGTGCGGCTGAACTGCCGCCCTTACATGTTCACAGCGTCTCTGCCGCCGGAAGTCATTGCTGCCACCATGGCTGCTTTGGAAGACATGGCGGAACATCCGGAGCTGCGCACGCAGCTGATGGACAATGCTGCCCGTCTGCATGCCGGGTTCCATGGCCTTGGCCTGAATGCCAGCAAGCAGGTCAGCCCCGTGATTGCCGTCACTCTGGAAGAAATCGGGCAGGCCATTGTGATGTGGAACCGCCTGCTGGACCTCGGGGTTTACGTCAACCTCAGCTTGCCGCCCGCAACGCCGGACTCTCGCCCGCTGCTGCGTTGCTCTGTGATGGCGACACACACTGCTGAGCAGATCGACAAAGCGATTGCGATCTTCAAGCAGGCCGCTCTGGACGCTAACGCTCTTCCGGCAGCCGCCTAAGAGCGTTTGAAAGCCCCCTTGCGCCAGAGCCGCCAGAGCAACGGCGGTGCGGCCAGCAAGGGGTGCTTTTCTGCAAAGGGTGTCAGCCGCACCTTGATCCCGCTATGCCGTTCGATTTTCCACGCGGCGTAACGGGCCCCTCCGGTAAATGTATAAGCTGCCTTCATCAGGCGCAGGATATTCAACGGACGCCCTATGCGGCGCCGGACCTGCCATGCCTGCTCTTCCCGGAATTTCTGGGTGGGTGAGATCAGCGGTCTGACCTCTTCTCCCACCACTTCGTAAGACAGTCCCGCCACCTGCCAGCACGGCAGCAGCAGATCCCTGTAGCGGTCCTGATAGCTGGCGACGATCCCGGCCCCACGGCCTGCTTTTTCTACCCGGAGCTCTGTCTGGTAGGTCTGGCGATAGAGAGCGTTCCAGAAATCGTTCCGGCTGCCTTTTTCCGGACCGAGGAAGGCTGTCCAGCGAGCCGCCGTCAGGGTGGCGCGCATCACGCAGCGGCGTAATGTCTGGGCTGCCGCCGCATCACGCTGCCAGACAAGCCGCACGGGTTGAGAAAAACGCGCCCAGACCGTCGTATCCAACGCACTAAACCCGGTTAGCCTGCGGAACTGGGCAAGCGTCAGGATGGCGACTTTCGCGCGCAGAGGGCCCCCCTCAACAGTCAGCTCATGATATTCAACATTGGGAGGCAGGAGCGCGTTGGCCAGACAGGCCAGCCGGCTGCGTGGCCAATCCGATTGCTTACGCACGATCACGTAAAAATCGAGCAGCGTGTCCGTCTGAATGCCACCCCGCAGACCAGAACCGTAGAACAGCACGCCCAGTGGTTCGGCTGTGCCGACCATCTGTTCCACAAAATCCAGCACCGCAGGGCTGACGCGTGTTGTCAGTTCCTGCCGGATCTGGTCATCCAGAAAACGGGCGGCTTTGGCCTGTGTCGTGACGGTATGCAGTTCAGTTGGCTGCTGTTTTACCATGTCATGCCTGTAGGAAAGAAAGAATCGGTCCTGCGGAAATTTCCAGACTTTGCGCCGGTCCCGTTTCCAGAACCTCACCATCCAGCACGAATGACTGCTCCGTGTTGAGCAGAACCTGCCGGGCAGAACCGCTTGAATAGGTTGGGTCTGCCCGCAGCCATGCAGGGCTACGCCCACGCAACAGGCTCCAGATGGCCCGCATCAGTTTTTTGGGATTTGCGGCCACATCCAGATAGCTGATGCCTTCGTCCGCTCCACCCCCACGCCAGAACGGCCAGATGCCATGCGGCAGACAATGCAGCCCCGTGCACAGGAACAGGAAACGGTTGTGCGCTTCCAGCTCACCTCCGTTCAGGCCAAGTCCGACCGGCGTCCCATCCAGCCAGCTTTGCCGCAGGCGCGGCGTGATAATCTGCCGCAAGGTTTCCGCCAGCGTAATGAGCACAGCAGTATCGTGCGCATAATTTTTCAGGATGGCGGGCGAATGGGCAATTTCGATTCCACGCGTAAACGCACCCAGGCCGCCAAAAAAGCCCAGAACCGGTGCACGATCCTGCCCCGGCCAGGAGACAACCAGAGGCTGACGCTGCTTGACGTCTGACACCAGACGGTCTGAGCGGGCTCTGTCCTGAAGTCGCTGCAAAGCTTCCTCACCCCGCATGCCAAACCCGACGTCGGCGGCTATCAGATTTGTATTACCGGATGGCAGAACGGCGATCATCGGCAGTCTGTCTTTGGGGTAAGATGAGACGTACAGCGCGCTCAGCACATTGCCGACCGTACCATCCCCTCCGTCCACTACCAGACACCGCACGTCCTGCCGTGCCATGTCTTCTATGACGTCATGCAGTTCGGTCTGGGAGTCTGGCGAGAAAAACAGCGGCCCCAGAGTGCGGCGCGCGCAGTCCAGATAACGACTATCCGCCTTGAGATTGCGTCGGCTGCGGGAATTGTGAATCAAGACGAAACGATCGGGCACTCGGAAACTCTTGCTTTTGCAGATACGGTGCCAGCGCTTTTGCTCCGGCTTGTCGCGGTGGTATAATTAGAGTCCGCCCGCTTGTCACATACTGTCCTGTCAGGCCCCCTGCGCCGGAGACCTTCTTTCTTGCCTTCTTTTCAGATTGCGCACCTGTCCGACCCCCATCTTCCGCTGGCGGAATTCCCGGCTCTGGATGAAATTCGCTTCAAGCGTATCCTCAGCCTGCTGTCCTGGACATTAAAACGCCGCCATCTGCATAAAGCCGCCCCGCTGGCACGGGTGATGGACGATATCCGGCACTTTCAACCCGAACTGGTGGCGTTGACAGGCGATCTGACCAACCTTGGCCTTCGCTCCGAATTTCGCCACGCCCGCCGCTGGCTGGAAGAGCAGGCTTTGCCGCCTACCCTGCTGGTGCCGGGGAATCATGATGCGCTGATCCGCCAGAATGCTACCGGAAAAGCAGCTCTGTGGGCGGAATGGCTGAAAACGGACGCCAGCTTTCCTTCCCTGCTGGTGAAAGACCATATCGCCCTGATTGGGGTGAACACCGCGGTGCCAACCCGTCCATTTTTGGCCTCGGGCAAAATGGGAGCCGCGCAGGCTGAGCGCCTCCGTGCCGTCCTTCACAAAACCGGGCAAGAGGGACTGTGCCGGGTCGTGCTGATCCATCACCCGCCCGTGGCAAAGCTGGTCAGCCGCCGGAAGGGGCTGGATGATCTGGCACTGTTCCAGTCCATTCTGCGCGAGGCCGGGGCCGAGTTGGTGCTGCATGGCCACTCGCACCGCGCGACTCTCGCCTTCATTCCACACACGGATATTCCAGTTGTCGGCACGACGTCCGCCTCGCATAGTGCGGACAGCCCGGCCACCGCAGCCGGATGGAACGCCATTGCCGTCCATCCGCAGGCCGGACACTGGTCAATAACCGTGCGGCGGCGGGAACTTGGAACGGATGGCATCATGCGCGATGGTTTAACGCAAGTGTTCACGCCCCATCGCCTTTCCCCGTCAATCCGGCTATGACACCCCCCATGCCGAACCCGCCCCTGTTGCGCCGACTGCAAGCGTTCTTCACTCCAGGCACTCTGGATCGCTATCTGATTGCGCAGGTCATTCCGCCTTTTCTGGTCGCCCTCTCAGTCGTGATGGCCGCCCTGCTGCTTGAGCGGCTGCTGGTGCTGTTCAACCTGCTGGCCGCAGGCAACAACCATCTTGGCGTTTTTGTTGAGCTGCTGACCACTCTGCTGCCGCATTATCTGGGGCTGGCCATTCCGGCGGCGCTCTGCGTAGGCGTGTTCTCCATTATCCGGCGCATGAGCCAGAATGAAGAGATTGACGCCATTACCAGCAGTGGCATTTCTCTGGTTCGCATTACCCGACCCTATATTCTGATGGGGGCGTTACTGAGCTTTCTCGCCTTCCTGCTGTATGGTTTTGTGCAGCCGCATGCGCGGTATGACTTCCGGGCGACGTTCTACATGGCCAGCCACACCGGCTGGGCGCCCCGGCTGCAATCCAACATGTTTGCCAGCCCCTCGCCTACGCTGACCATTGTGGCAGATAACGTCACACAGGGTGGGTCCGATCTGCATGGCGTGTTTATCCGCGATACGTCTGACAATCAGGAACGCGATATTACCGCCCGGCACGGCCATATCCGGCTGGCTTCAGACAGTTCCGCCGTAGAAATTGATCTGGAAGACGGCACAATCCTGACAGACAACCATAAGAGCGTGCCGACCCTTACGACCTTTGACCATGCCACACGCCTGCTGACCCGCGCGAACCATATCACCCCCTTCCGTGAACGAGGCGAGGATGAGCGCGAGCTGACCTCTCCCGAGCTGGTCAGCCGGCTGATCCATCGGGATCCGTCGATCTCCCGCCCGCATATGCGCTCGGAAGTGCATTTCCGACTGGCGCGCAGCCTGACCATTCCGTTTATTCCGGCACTGGCGGCTGCCCTAGCCATCATGCGCAAGCGGCAGCGGAGCAGTGCCGGGCTGGTGCTGGCCTTTATCATCATGGTGGGGTTCGACCATATGCTCCAGTTCGGGCACAGCATGGTTGCCACAAAAAAAGCCTCTCTGCTGATTATCTGGGGGCCAGCCCTTTTCTTTGTCGCAATGAGTTCTCTGCTGCTTCTGTATAAGTCCGGCACATTTCAGACTCTCAAAGCCCGGTGGACGAGCAAACGACGCGCTGGGGCGAAAAACAGCCAGAAAGCCCTGCCTTGAAAACGCAGTCTCCCGCTCCGACCCACGTTCTCCTACGCTACCTGTCTGGCGTACTGTTCAGCCGTGTCATGTTCAGTTGCGCCATTCTGGTGGGCCTGATGGAAATTCTGGCTCTGCTGGAACAGACCACCCCTATTCTGCAGCGGCATCTGGGCGTTGCCGGTATTCTGACCTATGCGGGGATGCGGCTGCCGTTTCTGATGGCGGGAGCCCTCCCGCTTGGGGTGTTGATTGGTGCGCTGATCATGCTCACGCAGATGACCCTCGCCAGCGAGATGGCCATTCTGCAAGCCTCCGGGCTTTCCATGTGGGGCCTCTACAAGCGGCTCATTCCCGCCACGCTGATTATTGGCGTGATGGGCGTGGTGCTGGACGACCAGGTTACCCCCCGCTCCGAACAGGCTCTGGCCGCATGGTGGAACCGTACAGACCCTCACCCGGAAAATGGCCACGCCTTCTGGTTCCACGAAGGTGGGCGGATAGGCCGCGTGCACTATGTTGCGGATGGCGGCAACATGCTTTCCGGCCTTGATCTGTACACACGCACACCAAATGGCCTTTTGCATAAAGCCATGCATGCGGAACGTGCGGATTATACCCACGCGCATGGCTGGCAGCTGCATGCCATCACAGGCATTGAAGTCGATGGGAATAAAACGGCCAGACTGCCGGTCGAGGCCGACGCCGCCTGGCAGACAACACTGCATCCGTGGGACTTTATCCGCCTTTCGGCTGAAAATCCGCCCCTGTCTTCCGGCACCATTATCGGCATGTTGCGGGGGCGGCTGCCCTCCGATTCCAGCCCCGGCTTCCTGCAGGCGGGCCTGCTGGAACGCTTTCTACGCCCGGCGGCCATGATGGTATTGTTGTTGCTTGCCATGCCGGTAATCTATATTCCACCCCGAACAGGCACACGCAGTTGGGTCCCGGTCTGGTGTCTGGGGGCCGGTCTGCTCTTTATTATCGCGCAAGGGCTGTTACGGGCCATGGGCAATGCCGGACTTCTGCCCCCACCCGTTGCGACCATCCCCGGGTTGATCATTTTCACCCTGGGAGCGGCCACGGCGCTCCTGAGGAACGAGGCAAAATGAGCGGTACTCTGAATAATGCGACAATCCGCACAGGCCGGAGTTTTGATCTTGGCAAGATGAACCTCCGCCAGCTGTGGGTCGCCTATCTGACTTACCCGACCATCCTGCTGTATTTCGCACTGGTTATTGCCAGTGCTGCCCTGGCTACATGGTTTTTTGCCGGATGGGGCCCGACACTGATTTCCATTGTCGCGGTTATTCTGGTCTACCCGGTGGTGTGGTATCTGCTGCATCGCTACGTCCTGCATGGACGCACGCTTTATAAGATGAAATGGACGGCCGCCCTGTGGAAGCGCATTCATTTTGACCACCATCAGGACCCGCATCTGCTGGACGTGTTGTTTGGCGCACCTGTCACCACGCTGCCGACAATTGGTGTGATCACCCTTCCCATCGGTTATCTGATTGGGGGATGGGGGGCTGCTGCCACCGCCTTCGGCACCGGTGTGGCCATTACCTGCATCTATGAATTCTTTCACTGCATCCAGCATCTGAACTACAAGCCCCGTGCCGCATGGATCCAGCGGATGAAGGCGCGCCACGTGCTGCACCACTTCCATGATGAAGACGGCAATTTCGGCATCACCAGTTTTGTGGTCGACCGCGTCTTTGGCAGCTACTATCTGGACGCCAAGGCTCGCCCGCGTAGCCCAACGGTGTTCAATCTGGGCTACGACGTGAAGGAAGCGAAGCGCTTCCCGTGGGTGATGGACCTGACCGGGTCTCCCCCGCGTGACCGGCCCGACGGTGCCCGCCCGGAAGCCAAACTAATGCGCGACAACACCAGACACGCTGCATGAACACGACTCACGGGGCGCTGTCCGCCCTTATTCTGGCGGGCACACGCCCCGGTGCGCCGGACCCCATGGCGCAGGCTTGTGGCGTTTCCCACAAAGCGATTTTGCCCGTAGCCGGCACCCCTATGGTGCTGCGTGTCATCCACGCCTTGCAGGCAACACCGGGCATTGGGCGGATTGCCGTTTGTATCGACAATCCCGCCGTGCTGGATGGCTTACTCCCCTCTGATATTGAGATTGTTCCTTCCAGCCCGAATGGCCCCAGTGCCAGTGTGCTGGCCGGGCTGACGCAGATGGGCACACCCCTGCTCGTCACGACTGCGGACAATGCCTTGCTGCGTCCGGAATGGATTAGTGAATTTCTGGCTAAATGCAGCCCGCAAACGGATGTTGCCGCTGCTGTTGCACCGGAAGCCGTCGTGCTGCGCGATGTGCCCGGCACGCGACGCACCTTTATCCGGCTGGCTGATATGGCATTTTCCGGCTGCAACCTGTTCCTGTTCCGCACCCCGGCCTCCCTACAGGTGGCAGCACTTTGGCAGCGTGTTGAAAAAAACCGGAAGCATCCGCTGCGGATTGCCTGGCTGCTTGGCCCCGGCATTCTTCTGCGCGCAGTATGCAGGAAACTGACACGCGCCGCTCTGTGCAAGCGTATTGGCACGTTGAGCGGCACAACGGCGGAACTGGTACCGCTCTCAGATGGGCGGGCAGCCGTTGATGTCGATAAACCGGCTGATCTGGAACTGACGGAAAAGCTGATTGCTGCCGACGCCGCAGCGAACGCCTGATCCTGTCATGCGCATTGCCTACATTATCAATTCCACAGAAGGCGGCGGCGCGGCGTTCCCTGTGCCTGCCATTACCAGCGTGTTTCGCAACGCCGGGCATGAGGTTGCTGTCTTTGCACTGACGCGGCGTGATGGCCGGGCCATCAAACCCATGCGGGACGCGGGGCTGGATGTGCGGGTTCGGGACGGTGGTCGAAAAGATCATCTTGCCGCCCTGCTCTGGCTAAAACGCCAGATGGAGTTGTGGCAACCCACTCATCTATGGACGTCCCTGACCCGCGCGACTCTGCTCGGGCAGATTGTCGGCCAGAGGCGGGGCATTCCCATTGCCAGCTGGCAGCACTCCGCCCGGCTACGCCCCCCGAACGGCACTTTGCTACGCCTGCGGCGGAATGCCTCCTGTCTGTGGGTGGGAGATTCGCAATACGTCACGGATATCACCCGGCAGCAACTCCATATCCCGGTGGACCGCCTGCTCTGCTGGCCGATTTTCCATGCGCGGGCCAATGCCCCGCAATCCCGGCCATGGCAGCATGGGGAGCCAGTGCGCCTCGGCTCTCTGGGGCGGCTGCATCCCGTTAAAGGGTTTGATACGCTTTGCCTCGCACTGGCCCGGCTTCAGCAGGCCCAGCGCATTCCTCCTTTCCATCTGACACTCGCAGGAGAAGGGGAAGAGCGTCCGGCGCTGGAAGCCCTCATTCGGGAAAACGGACTGCAGGAGCATGTCTCCCTACCCGGCTTTTGTGAGAATACTGGCCAGTTTCTGGCCGACCAGCATCTCTATCTTCAGCCATCGCATTGGGAAGGCTTCTGCATGGCGGCGCATGAGGCCATGCAGGCAGGCCTGCCGGTGATTGCCTCCGCCGTTGGAGAGCTCACCCATTCCATCCGTAATGGGGAAACCGGCTGGACCGTGCCGCCTAAAAACCCCGACGCACTGGCCACAGCCCTCGCAACAGCCCTCGCCCAGCCGGAACAACTGGCCGGTATGGGTCAGGCAGGACGTCATTATGTCCTGACCCATTTCAGTGAAGAGGCCTTTACCCATGCGGGTGAGGTAGCCCTGCATAAACTTGCAGCGCTGACGACCTGATAAGTCGGACGCAGCCAGAGCGCGACCCGTTACCCCAGCAAGGCCGCAGCTTTTTCCGGAACATCCGCCATACGTGCAGCACTGCCGTTTGCCTCTTTGGCAAAAGCCGGATTTCCATACCCCCACGCCGCAAACAGGGATCGTGCGCTGGCGCCTTTTGCCGCCAGCAGATCCGGCATCATATCCCCAATCATCACAGTGGAGGCCGGATGCCCTCCGGCCTGCTCAATCGTGCCCAGCAAGTGCGCGGGGTTGGGCTTTCGGACAGGAAAGCTGTCCCCGCCCCCTATGCTGGCAAAGAGAGAGGTCAGTCCAAAATGATCGAGAATATGCCGTGCCGCGGCTTCGGGCTTGTTGGTACAAACCGCCAGCTGCCAGCCCTGCGCCCGTAACGTCTCTAACGCGTCCTCCGTGCCGGGAAACAGGCAGGAGAGCCGCGTTGCACGAGGCATATAAAGACCCAGAAACTGCTGAACGGTCTGATCCGGATTGATCCCGATCTGCCCGTGTGGATCCGCCGTGCGAATCAGGCTCTCCACCAGCGCCTGAACGCCATTGCCAATCATCCCGCGCACAACGGGATCCGAGACGGGCGGCAGACCATGCGAGGCCAGAATTTCCCGCACGCAATCGGCAACGTCCGGCAGGGAGTCCAGCAAGGTGCCGTCCATATCAAACACGGCCAGTCCTGACTGCGTCATACGCTGTTATCCTTCTGTAAATTTTGGAAAAGTTTTATGATACACATATAACGTCTTTCCCCGGCCAGACGTTTGACACTTCCTTGAGCTTGGCTTACCGCAAGTGGATCATGACGTCTTCTCCCGCATCCCGTCCCGCCACTGCCGTCCTGCTTGCTGCCGGGCTTGGCACCCGTATGAAATCCTCCCGCCCCAAGGCCATGCAGCGTCTGGCAGGCAGGCCCATGCTGGCCCATCTGATCGCCAGCGCGGCAGAAGTGTTTGACCGGCTGGTTGTCGTTATCGGCCCGGAAATGGGCGATGTGGCCGAGCTGGCTGCGCCCTACCCCGTCGTCATCCAGCATGAGCGGCTGGGCACAGCGCACGCCGCGTTGCAGGCGGAAGCCTATTTTGGAGAGGGCGACGTTGCCGTTCTCTATGCCGATAATCCCCTGATTTCCGCAGATACGCTCAGCCGCCTGCTGGAAGCCCGGCATGCGCCGGATGTGGGACTGGCTCTTCTGGCCATGCGCCCTGCTGAGCCGGGCCGCTATGGCCGCGTAATTGCGCAGGACGGGCTTGTAGAACGGATTGTGGAATGGGCCGATGCCACGCCGGAAGAGCGGGCTGTTGATCTGTGCAATGCCGGCGTGCTGTGCGCGGATGCCACCACCTTCCGCCGCTGGCTGCACAGCGTGAAGAATGATAACGCCAAGGGTGAATTCTACCTGACAGATGTGGTCGATTGTGCCGTGGCCGATGGTGTGCGCGTCCATGCTGTGGAAGCCGCAGAAGACGAACTGCGCGGCATCAATTCCCGTATGGAGCTGGCGGAAGCCGAAGCCGCCCTGCAAGATCGCCTCCGGCAGAAAGCCATGGAAAATGGCGTAACGCTGGTTGCTCCAGAGACGGTATTCTTCTGCGCCGACACCACACTGGCCCCGGATGTACTGGTAGAGCCGCATGTGGTGTTTGGCCCCGGTGTGACGGTTGAAAGCGGCGCTGAAATCCGGGCTTTCAGCCATCTGGAAGGCTGCACCGTGCAGGCAGATGCCATTATCGGCCCGTATGCACGCCTGCGCCCCGGCACCACCATCGGCACGGCGGCACGCGTGGGCAATTTTGTGGAAGTGAAAAACACCACCCTGGGTGATGGCGCAAAAGCCAACCATCTGACCTATCTGGGGGATGCGTCCGTTGGCACCGGCTCGAATGTTGGGGCAGGCACGATTACCTGCAATTATGACGGGTTCTTCAAACACAAAACGACTATTGGGGACCGGGTTTTTGTCGGCTCCAATTCTATTCTGGTGGCCCCGGTCAGCATTGGCACCAATGCGCTGATTGCCGCAGGCAGTGTGATTACCAAAGACGTGCCGGAAGACGCCATGGCCTTTGGCCGCCCCCGGCAGGAAAACAAGCCCGAACTGGGCAAACGTTTTAAGGAAACCCTCAAAGCCCGAAAGGAAAACGGCTGATGTGTGGCATATGCGGCGTTGTCGGCCTGCGACACGCCACCCCGATTGTCTTTGAAGGTCTGCGCCGGCTGGAATATCGCGGTTATGACTCCGCAGGTATTGCAACGCTGGTCGATGGGCGGGTTGAACGCCGTCGGGCGGCGGGAAAACTGGATAATCTCGGTCGTCTTCTGGAAGAAAGCCCACTGGGTGGCACCACAGGCATTGGCCACACACGCTGGGCCACGCATGGTGCGCCTACCGCCTGCAATGCACACCCGCATGGCACGGAACGTGTGGCGATTGTCCATAACGGCATTATTGAAAACTTTGAGACGCTGCGCCGGGAACTGGAAGCCGTCGGACAGGTTTTCCAGACGGAAACGGACAGCGAAACCATCGCCCTGATGGTGGATTACTATCTGACGCAGGGTCTTGCCCCGAAAGAGGCCGCTCTTAAAACCCTGAACCGTCTTGAAGGCGCTTACGCCGTCGCCATGATCTTTGCTGGTCATGAAGGCCTGATGATCGGCGCCTGCCACAGCGCGCCTCTGGCTGTTGGCTATGGTGACGGGGAAATGTTCCTGGGGTCTGATTCCCTCGCCCTCGCCCCGCTGACCCGCCGCATTACATACATGGAAGATGGCGACTGCGTGGTGATTACCCCGGCAGGGGCGGACTTCATGCGGTTTGATGGCACGCCTGTTACGCGCAAGGAGCAGACAACAGCTCTCGCCGCAGGCTCCATCGGCAAGGATGGCTACCGCCATTACATGGAAAAAGAGCTGCACGAGCATCCGCTGGTTATCGGCCAGACGCTGCAGCGCATGGTGGACCCGGCCAGCCGCCGCGTGATGCTGCCGGAGATGCCGTTTGATCTGGCTTCCGTGCCACGTGCGGTTATTACCGCCTGTGGCTCAGCCTTTTATGCCGGCATGATTGGTCGTTACTGGCTGGAAGATATTGCCCGCCTGCCGGTGGATATCGATGTCGCCAGTGAGATGCGGTATCGCAACCCGCCCCTCACAGCCGGCTCTCTTGGTCTGCTCATTTCTCAGTCCGGTGAGACAGCCGACACGCTGGCGGCTCTGCGCAGCCTGCGGGAAAAAGCCGTTCATATCCTCTCCGTGCTCAATGTGGAGCACAGCACCATGGCGCGTGAGAGTGATGTTGTGCTGGGCACCGTGGCCGGTCCGGAAATTTCCGTGGCCTCCACCAAAGCCTTTACCGCGCAGCTAACGGTTCTGGCCTGCCTGACCATTGCTACCGCCCGCGCCCGTGGCACGCTGGAGGCTCTGGGTGAGGAAGAACTGGTCTCCGCCCTGCTTGATCTGCCCAGCCGTGCGGCGGAAGTCTTCACGCAGGGTGATGCGGTCCGCCGTATGGCGCAGGTCGTGGCGGAGGCGCGGGATGTGCTCTATCTGGGCCGGGGCAGCATGTTCCCCGTCGCCATGGAAGGCGCGCTGAAGCTCAAGGAAATCACTTACATCCACGCGGAAGCCTATGCCGCGGGCGAGATGAAACACGGGCCGATTTCCCTGATCGACCGGACTGTGCCGATTGTTGCCAGCGCGCCCTACACCCCGCTGTTTGATAAGACGCTCTCTAACCTGCAGGAAGCAAAGGCTCGTGGCGGTCGCCTGCTGGTCTTTACGGATACCAAAGGAGCTGAGCGCGTCTCCGCCATAGCGGAAGATATGGTTGTGCTGCCACATGTGCATGATTTTGTGGCCCCCATCCTGCAAACCATTCCGGTGCAGATGCTGGCCTATGAGGTTGCTGTGCTGAAAGGCACGGATGTGGACCAGCCGCGCAACCTCGCAAAGTCCGTAACGGTCGAATAAGCCGACGTTCACACAGTTTTAGACGAGGCTGACAAAACGTGCGGCGCGCTGTGTCCTGAGAAAACTCTCAGACCTGCGCACCGCACGTTTTTGTTTTTTCAGGTCGCCTGCTTCGGCGTCCCGTCCAGAAGAATGGTAATGCGGCCAAGTTTGGGGTGATCGATCTCAACCCGCACCGCTACAAAACCGGCTTCTCCTATTTTTTCAAACCACGCCCGGCCCGGCTGCGGGTTCCGCAACTTGCTCTTCTCGCTGTTGAACTTGAAGCCTTCGGTCTGCTGCGCCACAAAATCACACCGCAGCGCATCTTCACCCCATTCCAGCGGACCGCCGGAAGGAAGGCGTTGTAAGCCCACCGGGTGCATGGAGAGTGTGCTCAGACGCATGCCATCAAAAACTTTCGCCTGCCCGCTACAGCTCTGGGTGGTGCGGACCTGATGCAGCAAATTCATCAACGCAGCGAGGGTATCAATGGCCCCTTTTTTGTCGGCGTCGGGCACAACTTCCCGGTCCGTCTCGGCCGGGTCAAGCTGGGTGACCACAGGCATCTGATCCCGATAGGCCAGAGAGACATGGCGGTTCCGGCCACGAGACCAGCCCACGCTATCATACGCGGCAGGCTCTGCGGTCTGGCCTGCAAACTGCCCCTGCGCACTGGTCTGCAAATTCGTTTTCATGAACAGGCCGAAAAACCCGCCTGTCCTGATATGGGCGGCAACCCCATATTGCGTCTCGCTCAGCCGATAGGACGCCTGAATATCCATGACGTTGAAGCCATGCGCATAGACACGATAGTTCACGACAGTCTGAGCCAACGCGGCATCAGCGCGCGCGACAGAGCCACACCCGCTCACCAGTAAAAGTCCGGCACACAGGCCCGGCACAAGAGACCTCAAAAGAGCGGCCCCACCGGACAGCAAACGTAAACGCGGCATAGCATTCCTTTTCAAACGGCCTCAGACAGACTCGGCCTGCACAGGACGATACCCCAACCGGCGGGAAAGCGCCTGCGCCAGAGCCCCAGCCATGCGCCCAAGCTGGCTGACATCATAACGACCAAGCTCAGTTTGCGGCAGGCTCAGTCCTACCCCCGCCACCATGCGCCCGGAATGATCCTTCACCCCGGCGCCGAAGCACCAAAGGCCATCATGGATCTGTTCATCATCCACGGCGTAACCACGTTCTCTGATTTCCGCGATTTCCCGCACCAGAGTCGTGACTGAGCGGATACCGTTGGGCGTCAGCGGTTCCGGCCATGTTGAAGCTGGATGCAGGGTCAGCCACTCCCGGAAGGCGTTATCGTCCATCTCGGCCAGCATGGCATTGCCTGTGGCCGTAAATATGGCAGGCAGACGCATGCCGACGCGGAAGGACGCGCCCAGCACCGTCGCACTGTTCCGGCAGGCCATGTAGACCACCTCCGTATCTTCCAGCACCGTGAGTGTGACCGTGAAGGCCGCGAGGTCCGAGAAGCTTTCCAGAGTCTGGTAAAATTCCGTCACCAGATCCCGCCGTTCCGTCACCCCTCCGGCCCAGTCCAGCAGGCGCGCGCCCAGCCGATAGCCTTGTGTGACGGTTTTTTCCAGCAGCCCCAGTTCCACCATAACCGCCACCAGCCCGTGGACTGTGCTGCGGGGCAGTTCAAGCTGGCGGGCGATATCAGCCGCAAGCGGCGGGCGCTCTGTGCTTTTCACCAGATCCAGAATGCGCACAGCCCGGCGCAGGGCGGGCACAGAGTCATGAGATTTGGACATGCCGTTTCTTATTTTCCTTGTTGACAAAGAGGGGCCTTACCCTCATTATTCCAAATACGGGATCGAGTTCAATATAATGAACAATAAAAATCAGAACTCGATCCTCCCGCAGACTATTCTGGTGGAAGCCTGACAAGAACCCGGAACAGGGCAGCAGGCTTCCCCCCGGACTTTTCTGATCTGACACATCTCCCCCTCCACACTCGCTCCTTTGGTTCTCTTACGCTAAACAGGACAGACGCAAGTCCCGTCAATGTCGTAAAGATGAGTGCCTGACCGTGACCACACTCTATGATTTTACCCTCCCCGCCCTTGAAGGTGGTGAGATCAATCTGGCTGATTACCGTGGCCGGCCCGTTCTGATTGTGAACACGGCCTCCAAATGCGGCTTTACCCCGCAATATGAAGGGCTTCAGGCCCTGTGGTACCAGTTCCGCAGCATGGGGCTGGTTGTTATCGGGATTCCCAGCAACGATTTTGGGGCGCAGGAGCCGGGAACGGCCTCCGATATTGCCTCTTTCTGCCATCGGAACTACGGCGTGAGCTTTCCTATGGCGGCTCGCTCCCCGGTAAAAGGCCCCCACACCATTCCGCTGTTCCGCTGGCTGGACAAGGAGTGCGGTTTTCTGGCCCGCCCCCGCTGGAACTTCTACAAATATCTGACCAACCGAAAGGGTAAACCTGTCGACTGGTTTTCCAGTATTACGCCGCCCACCTCCGCCCGTGTGACCAAAGCGGTGGAACGTGTGATCCTGAACCCCTGAGCCGGGTTTAGTGTTTAACGAGGAACGATCAGCCCATCCCGCAGCGTGACCACCCGGTCCATGCGGGTCAGGAGTTCTTCATTATGGGTGGCGACCAGAGCCGCCAGCCCCTGCCCGCGCACAGCCGCCATCAGTTCCGAGAACACGGCATCTGCTGTGCGCACATCCAGATTGCCAGTCGGTTCATCCGCCAGCAACAAAGCGGGGTTATTTGCCAGCGCGCGGGCAATCGCCACGCGCTGCTGCTCACCGCCGGACAGCTTGCCCGGCAGGTGGCTCACGCGGTGCGCCAGACCAAACATGTCCAGCAGCTTTTCCGCTTTCTGACGCGCCTCGGCCTTGCGCACGCCAGCAATCATCTGCGGCAGCATGACGTTCTCACGCGCTGTGAACTCCGCCAGCAGGTGGTGGAACTGATAAACGAAGCCAATCTGGTCACGCCGCAACGCCGTGCGCCCCACCTCCGGCAAGCCATGCGTCCGCTGGCCGCATATCTCAATCTCGCCTTCGTCTGGCGTATCCAGCAGGCCAGCCAGATGGAGCAGCGTAGATTTCCCGGTACCCGAGGGAGCCACAAGCGCGACAATCTCACCCGCATGCAGGGTGAAGTCCACGCCCTGCAAAACAGGCAGCGTGCCGTCTTCCCCGCTTTTATAGGTCTTCTTCACGCCGCGCAGGCTGAGGGCGACATTACTCATGGCGCAATGCCTCCACAGGATCAGTTTTTGCCGCACGCCATGAGGGATACAGCGTGGCGAGCAGAGAGAGGGTCAGAGCCATGGCAATCACCTCGCCCACCTGCCCCCAGACCAGCTTGGCCGGAAGGTGTTCGAGGTAATAAACCTCCGGGTTAAACAGATTCGTGCCGGTCAACTTCTGCAGCGCCTGACGAATCCGCTCGATATTCTCACAGAACACCACGCCCAGCAGCGTTCCGGCCACGGTGCCGGTGACACCAACAGAAGCCCCGCACATCAGGAAGATGCGCATAATGGCCCCTCGGCTGGCCCCAATGGTGCGCAGCACGGCAATATCGCCCGTCTTGTCCTTCACCATCATGATCAGGGAAGAAATGACGTTAAAGGCTGCGACCAGAATGATCAGCGTCAGGATCAGGAACATGACGTTCTGTTCCACCTGCACCGCGCCAAACAGAGCATTGTTGGCATTGGTCCAGTCCAGCACCCGCAGGCCGGGTTCTCCGATGGCATTCACAATCCGCATCGTCACCGGGCGAATGTTCTGCTCATCCTTCGCCATGACCTGAATCTGGGTCACCTTGTCAGGCATCTGGAAATAGACCTGCGCGGCGTGCATCGGCAGGAAGACGTAGCTGGAATTGTAGTCGTTCACGCCCGCATCAAAAATGGCCACCACATGATAGGCCCGCACGCGAGGTACGGTGCCAAACGCCGTGGCCGCGCCATCGGGCGAAACCAGCGTGATGCGTGAGCCAATGGACAGCCCCGCACGATCCGCCAGCGTCACGCCGATGGCGATGGAATCGTCACTGCCGAAATCATCCAGCGTGCCCGCCACCAGCGAGGAACTGACGCCTTTCAGGTCCAGCAAGCCCTGCCGGGTCATGCCATGCACCACCCCGCCGGAATTGTAAGACCCCGCACTAAGCAGCACCTGTCCTTCAATGAGTGGGGTTGCGCTGATAACGCCCGGCACTTTCCGCACCCGAGCCGCAACATCCTCATACTGAGAAATGGTGCGGCCCGCGCCGTAAATGCTCAGATCCCCATTCAGGCCGAGAATACGGCCCATCAGGTCAGCCTGAAAGCCGTTCATCACCGCCATGACGATGATGAGCGTGGCGACCCCGAGGGCAATCCCCACAAGCGAGAAAATGGCAATGACGGAAACAAAGCGTTCCCCGCGCCGTGCCCGAAGGTAGCGGCCTGCCACGGCCCGCTCGAAGGGACCAAACATCATCAGTCTGCCAGCACCAGAGCGAGAGCGTCTTCCACACTGACTTCCTTGCGCTCACCCGTTGCGCGGCGCTTGAGCTCCACGCGGCCTTCCTTGGCGCTACGCGGGCCGACGACGATCTGCCAGGGGTGGCCCATCAGATCCGCATCCGCGAATTTCGCACCGGCACGGTCCGTGCGGTCGTCATAGAGGAAGGCTTCGATATTGGTGTTGTAGATCTGCTCACACATGGCGTCACAGGTTTCATCACCCACCTTCAGGTTGATGATTACTGCACGGAACGGTGCGACCGCATCCGGCCAGATAATGCCGGCATCATCATGGCTGGCTTCAATAATGGCCCCCGCCAGACGGGAGACGCCAATACCGTAAGACCCCATTTCCGGATAGACCGGTGTGCCTTCCGGCCCGCTGACCGTCACATCCATGGATTGGGTATATTTGGTACCAAAGTGGAAAATATGCCCCACTTCCACGCCACGCCCTTCCCGACGGCGGTCTTCCGGCACGGCATCCCATGCGGCGGTATCGTGCATTTCATCGGTTGCGGCATAGGGTGTGGTCACGCGCTTGTAGAAGACTTCCAGCGCTTTGGGGTCTTCCACATTCACCGGCTCATCCAGCCAGTCCTGCTCTTCCAGAGCGGCATCATAGAACACGCCACTTTCCCCTGTCGGGGCGAGGATCAGGAATTCGTGGCTCAGCTCACCACCAATCGGCCCGGTATCGGCACGCATCGGCACGGCCCGCACACCCAGACGCTGGAACGTGCGCAGGTAAGCCAGCAGCATGCGGCGATAGGTGGCGACAGCAGAGTCGTAATCCAGATCAAAGCTGTAGGCATCTTTCATCAGGAATTCGCGGCCGCGCATCACGCCAAAACGCGGACGCACTTCATCACGGAATTTCCACTGGATATGATACAGCATCTGCGGAAGGTCCTTGTAGGACTTCACAGCCTGCCCGAACAGATCGGTGATCATTTCCTCATTGGTCGGCCCGTAAAGCAGTTCGCGTTTATGGCGGTCCTGAATGCGCAGCATTTCCGGGCCATACGCGTCATACCGGCCGGAACGCTTCCACAAATCAGCGGACTGAAGAGTGGGCATCAGCACTTCCTGCGCGCCAATCCGGTCCTGCTCTTCCCGCACGATCTGGCTGATATTGCGCAGAACCTTCAGGCCTGCGGGGAGCCAGGCATAAATGCCGGAGGCCGTCTGCCGGATCAGGCCGGCCCGTAGCATGAGCCGATGCGAGACGATCTGCGCCTCTGCCGGGTTTTCCTTAAGCGTGGGAAGAAAACTACGCGAAAGACGCATGATGCACTCAGCCTTGTCTGGCAGGTGAGACCACAGGCGGCCTCACTCTGAAATTTTACTCTGTAATCTGCTCTAAAACAGTGCGGCGACAAAGAAAACCCGCCTGATGCAGGTCTTCTTTTAGCCGCCGTTTTTACCCTGCTCTGCGCAAGGTAAGGGTCCGCGCGTCAGACGCGCAGAACGTGAACATCCACCAGCGGACGCTTCTGAAGTTTGCGGCCAAGTGCGCGACGCAGCGCAGTTTTGGCGGCATCCCGGAAGGACTGGTCATCGCTCCGCAGTTCATCAGGAATCACATCAATCGCGTTGGCGAACTCTTCGCGCACGCGCACGCTTTCCAGATCATCCGGGTCCAGCAGACCGGGGGCGCTGACTTTCGGCTCACCGATAACGAAGCCTTCGTCATCCACCGCAAAGCTGGCAATCACCACACCATTGAACAGCATCTTGCGGCGAGCCGCCAGCACGCCACCGTTCATGGGCAGCAGACGCCCGGCATCCAGAGCCAGACGGCCAGACGGTGCGGTATCGACCACTTCCACCTTGCCGGGGGCGAGACGCAGGATGTCACCATCTTCCAGCAGGATCGGCGCGATGTCCTTTTCCTGAGCCAGAGCGGCATGGGCCGTCAGATGGCGCCATTCGCCATGCACCGGCACGGCATATTTCGGCCGGACCAGATCATACATGGTGCGCACATCATCGCCCGTCGCGTGACCGGACACATGCACAAAGGCTTCCTTGTCCGTAATCACGCGCACGCCGCGGCGGGAAAGGTTATCCTGCACCGCCATGATGGCGCGCTCGTTGCCCGGAATCATACGGCTGGAATAAATCACCGTATCGCCCTCACCGAGGGACACATTCGGGTGCATATCCAGAGAGATGCGGGACAGAGCGGAGCGCGGCTCCCCCTGACTGCCGGTGATGATCATGACGATCTGATCATCCGGCACGTCATTCACGTCCTGCTCCGTCAGGAACGGCAGCACACCGGACAGATAGCCGCACTCACGCGCCGCCACATCCAGATTGCGCAGAGACCGGCCAACCAGCACCACCGTGCGGCCAGCAGCCTGAGCGGCCATGGCGATGGTTTCCACACGCGCCACGTTGGAAGCAAAGCAGGTGACGGCAATGCGTCCCTTCAGCCCACTGATGAGGTCCGTCATGCTGCGACGCACTTCGGATTCCGAACGGGAGGGACCGGAACTCATCACGTTGGTGCTGTCACACACCAGCGCCAGAACGCCTTCGTCCCCCACTTCCTTCAGACGCTTGACGTCTGTCGGCGGGCCAACCAGCGGATCGGGGTCCAGCTTCCAGTCACCCGTATGTACGATCACGCCATCAGGCGTGCGCAGCACAACAGCCTGTGCTTCCGGCACAGAGTGGGTGACGGGGATGAATTCCAGATCAAACGGACCGACCTTGAACTCACCGCCACAGGGAATGACGTGAATAGGCACCTGCTGGAGCAGACGTGCTTCACCCAGCTTGCGGCGCAGCACGGCACCTGCAAACGGCGTCACATAAACAGGGCACTGCAGCAGCGGCCACACATGCGCGACAGCGCCAATGTGATCTTCATGCGCATGGGTGATGACCAGACCGGCCAGCTTATCCTTGCGTTCCGCAATAAAGGTGGGGTCCGGCACCAGAATTTCTGCTTCCGGGGTGTCATTCCCGCTAAAGCCGATGCCGCAATCTATCGCCAGCCAGGTTTCCCCAAGGCGATAGAGATTCAGATTCATGCCAATCTCGCCCGTTCCGCCCAGGGGCAGAAAGACGAGATCGCCGTTCTGTTCTGTCATAAGTAGTACTACCCTTCTGTCAAAAAGTCTTTTTCGATTGTGAGACGCGGCAAGGGATTCCGCCCCGCCAATATCCGCAGCCCGTTAAGGGTCAGCATTGAATCCACGTGATCAAACACCGTTGTGCCTTCCGAGAAGAGCGGAGCCAGACCGCCAGTTGCGAGCACCTTCATGTTTTGCCCGACTTCCTGCCTGATCCTCTCGACGATCCCCTCGATCAAACCCACGTAACCCCAGAACACGCCTGACCGCATAGCGGCCACTGTATTACGCCCAATGACGGAATCCACCGCCGGGCGTCCAATTCCTATTCTCGGCAACCGTGCGGCTGCCTGATGCAGAGCCTCAACCGAAAGGTTGATGCCCGGTGCAATTACACCCCCGCAATAGCTGCCCTCTGCATCCACCACATCAAAGGTTGTGGCGGTGCCAAAATCAATCACCGTCAACGGACCACCGTACAGATGGTGTGCCGCAAGCCCGTTTAAAAGCCGGTCCACGCCAACTTCGTCCGGATTATCCATTTTGATGGAAAATCCCCAGTCCAGCCGGGCGGACGCCAGCAGCGGCTCCACCGCAAACCACTGGCGACACAGGGTGCGCAGATGGTAGAGTGCTGCGGGCACCACCGTGCCAATCACAGCGCCTTCAATATCATCCGCTGCAATCCCCTGCATCTTCAGCAGGGCCAGCAGCCAGACCGCGTACTCATCAGACGTGCGCTGGGCCTGCATGGTAATGCGCCAGACACCCCGCCATTTTTCGCCATCATGCACGGCAAACACGACATTCGTGTTGCCAGCATCAATGACGAGAAGCAACGTCAGCCCCCTGTTCTGCCAGCAGGATATCCCCTGTTGCGATCGTTTTCATGCCCTGTTCCGTCTCAAGCAGAAGCCGTCCATCAGCGGCAAGCCCTGCAAACTGGCCCTTTTCATAAGTAGTCCCGCCGCTTACGACAAGGGGCGTGCCCACAGGATGTGCACGTTTCCGCCATTCCGCACACAAAACGGCAAAGCCATCCTGCTGCCAGACAGCACACCAGTGCGCCAGCTGCGCGAGAATGGCGCGGGCCACATCAGCAGGCGGCGGGACCGGGCCACACTGCCCTAAAGAGGCCGCTCTCCGGCCAATCTGCGCTTCCTCCGGCGGCTGCACGAGGTTGGCCCCCATACCGATAACCAGCATCGGCCCTTCCCGCTCAATCAGGATGCCACCGAGCTTCTGGCCGTCCAGCAGAATATCATTCGGCCATTTGATCATCAGCCGGTCTCGCGCCGCGGGAACGCTGGTCGCCAGCCCTTCAAAAAACGCCAGAGACGCCACAAAGGGCCAGCCCCCCAGTGCGTCCAGCCCCGCCTGCCCCGCATCCAGCAGAACAGAAAAGGCAAGACTTTGCCCGGCATTGGCCCAGTTGCGCCCCCGGCTACCGCGCCCTTTTGTCTGGCGCAATGCCAGAAGCGCCAGCCCCGGTGCTTCTCCGGTGCGGGCGCGTTCCAGACAGACATCGGAGGTGGACGTCAGTTCCTCATAACATTCCAGCCGCCAGGCTGCCGTCGGCTCACTCATCCGCCAAGGGCCAGAGCAGCCTGTCGGGCCATAGCCATCAGCGGGCCAAGAGCGAGAATAAAGAATACTGTCGCCAGCCCCATGCTACCCGAGACAAACAAGAGGCTGCGTGCTGGCCGGTCCAGCCCCTCCGCAGAGGCATCAAAATACATCACCTTCACCACCCGCAGATAATAATACGCACCAATAACGCTTGAGACTGCCCCGATCGCCACCAGAACGTAAAGGCCGGATTGCCATGCAGCGGCAAAAACCATCAGTTTCCCGAAAAAACCTGCCAGCGGCGGCGCGCCGACCATGCTGAACATGAACACCGCCAGCGCAGCCGCCAGTCCGGGGTCTGTCCGGCCCAGACCGGCCAGGTCAGAAATGGAGGTCACTTCATGCCCTCTGCGACGCATGGCCGTAATCACGGCGAATACCCCGGCATTCATGACCAGATAGGCCGCCAGGTAGACCAGCGTGGCCCGCACGCCGTTGGTGGATGCCGCCGCTAACCCCATGAGCGCGTAGCCCATATGGCCGATAGAGGAATAGGCCATCAGCCGTTTGATGTTGGTCTGCGGAATGGCAGCAAATGCACCGTAGACCATAGAGAGGATAGACAGCGTTTCAATCAGGATCTGCCAGCGCGGAGCCATAGACCCAAACGGGCCGCTCATCACGCGCAGGAACAGCGCAAAGGCCGCAAATTTGGGAGCGCCTGCCATATAGGCAGTGATGGGCGTGGGCGCCCCCTGATACACATCCGGCGTCCACATATGGAATGGCACAACCGAGAGCTTGAAGCTCAGCCCCACAACAAGGAACACAAGGCCGACCATCAGCCCCGTGGGCAGCGTAGCTGTTTGCTGAATGGCGGCAATCAGCCCGGTATAGGCCATGGTCCCCGCATACCCAT
The DNA here is from genome assembly GCF_001580535.1 of Acetobacter cerevisiae. Taxonomy (GTDB): domain Bacteria; phylum Pseudomonadota; class Alphaproteobacteria; order Acetobacterales; family Acetobacteraceae; genus Acetobacter; species Acetobacter cerevisiae. Next base: position 26,771 of record NZ_LHZA01000155.1, read on the forward strand.
AGATCAGAGACATGCCATACAACAGCAGACCGGACGCCAGAGACCCAAGAACGAAATATTTCAGCCCGGCCTCGGAGGACGTGACATCGTCCCGCTCCAGCGCGCACAGGATGTAAATGGAGAGCGAGGACAGCTCCAGCCCGACAAACAGCGTCATCAGATTGGCGGAGGACGCCATGATCAGCGCGCCGAGGGTTGAAAACAGGATCAGCACGCCCGTTTCAAACGGAAGCGGCGTGCGCTCTTCCGTGCGGTAGCTGAGGGTCAGCACCAGCGCTACCAGCCCGCCAAGCAGGGCCAGCATTTTCATGAAGCGGGCAAAGCCGTCATTCACAAAGGTACCTGCATAGGCCATGCCATCGGGCGAGAGGGCCACCAGCACACCACAGCCGACAAACGCCGCGACCGTCAGCAGGGTGCAGGACACAATGCCCTTCCCTTCCCGCTGCAAGACGCCAAACACAAGAATAACCAGCCCCGCCAGTGCGAGCGCGATTTCCGGCAGAGCCAGCGTCCAGTTAACCGATGCAGCACTCATGGCTCGGCACTCCGTTCAGAGCAGGAGAAAACAGGAAAGACAGCGTGGGTCATTTCAGTCTCCTCACCCGCAGAGGGCTACGGTCAGTACCACGACCAACCCCGCCAGCATGGTGAACGCATAGAACGCGATAGACCCGGTTTGCAGACGGATAGCGTCAGACGCGCCATTGGCCGTCGCCTGCACCAGATCACGCGGGAGGCCTTCAACCGCCCCTTCCTCGCCGTCTTTCCAGAGAATACGGGCGAGGGCGGTATAAGGCCGGACAAAAATGCGGTCATACAGCTCATCAAAATACCATTTGTTGAGCAGGAACCGATAAAGAGGGCCACAGGAGCGAGCCAGCGCTCCCGGCAGATCCGGTCTGGCAATATAGAACACATACGCTACAGCAATACCCGCCAGCCCGACCAAAGAAGGCAGAAGCGCCACCAGTCCCGGCACATGCTCAAAGATTTCCATGATGCTGTTATCCGGCGCATTGAAGATGCTGCCTTGCCAGAACGCGGCCTGCTGCGTGCCAATATAATACGGAGCCAGCACAATCCCGCTCACCACAGAGCCGATTGCCAGCAGCACCAGCGGAATAGTCATGGAAAGCGGGCTTTCATGCGCGGCGTCCCGCATTTGTGCATCCGCTGGCGCACCGTGGAATACCAGAAAGATCAGACGCCAGCTGTAGAAGGCTGTCAGGAAGGCCGTGATGACGCCCAGCGTCCACGCATAATGGCTCATGCCGCTATCCGCCGCCCAAAGCGTGTTGAGGATGGCGTCTTTGGACCAGTAGCCGGCAAAGGGGAACACGCCGGCCAGCGCCAGACTACCAATCCACATCACCGCATACGTCAGCGGCAGTTTTTTCCACAGCCCGCCCATGCGGAACATGTTCTGTTCATCATGCATGGCATGGATCACGGAACCGGCTCCCAGGAACAGCAGCGCTTTGAAAAAGGCATGTGTTGTCAGGTGAAAAACGGACGCCTGATACGCTCCCACGCCGACAGCCGCGAACATATACCCCAGCTGGGAGCAGGTGGAATAGGCAATGCTCCGCTTGATATCCGGCTGCACCATGCCGACCGTGGCGGCAAAAAAACAGGTTGTGGCACCAATAAATATCACGAACAGGCGGGTGTTCGGTGCAACCTCCAGCAAGGGCGACATCCGCGCCATCAGGAAGACGCCAGCCGTCACCATGGTGGCTGCGTGGATTAGCGCCGAGACAGGGGTTGGGCCTTCCATGGCGTCGGGCAGCCATGTGTGCAGAAAGAGCTGTGCTGATTTCCCCATGGCCCCGACAAACAGCAGGAAGCTGATGACTTCCACCATACGGAAAGACTGCCCGAACAGCGTGTACGGTGCCCCGGCAACCTGCGGCACAGCGGCGAAAATGTCCTCATACCGCACGGACTGGAACTGGACATAAATCAGGCCAATCCCGACGAGGAAAAACAAGTCTGCCACGCGGTTGACCACAAAAGCCTTGATGGCCGCAGCCGTGGCGGCCGGACGGTCATACCAATAGCCAATGAGCAGATAACTGGCGAGGCCGACCCCTTCCCACCCGAAAAACAGCTGAATGAGGTCCGAGGACGACACCAGCATGAGCATGGCGAAGGTAAACAGCGAGAGATACGCAAAAAACCGATAAACCGGCATGCTCTCATGGCTCATATAGCCAAGGCTGTAGCAGTGAACCAGCAGCGAGATGCACAGCACCATGGCCGTCATGGTCACGGAAAGCGTATCGAACCGCAGGGTCCATGTGGCGTGAAAGCCGCCCGCATTGATCCAGTCCGCCAGCGGCACGGCAGAGGGGCCAAAGCCGGAGGTCCAGCCGCCATACAGCGCTCCCACCCCGCACAGGGTGGCCATGCCCATGCACAGCAATGTCACGATTTTGGCCGCAGTGTCGCCCATCAGGCGGCCACCGAGCCCTGCCACAACGGCACCCGCCAGAGGCAGAGTCACGGCTGCGGCAAACAGGTGAAGATCGGTCTGCATGAGTCCGCTCATCCCTTCATCATCGTGACGTCTTCGACCTGGATCGAGCCACGGTTACGGAAATACACCGTGACAATCGCCAGCCCGATGGCGGCTTCCGCTGCGGCAATGGTGAGCACAAACAGCACCATCACCTGCCCGGAGAGATCTCCATGCGCGGAGGAAAACGCCACAAAATTCAGATTGGCCGCCAGAAGAATGAGCTCCATGGACATCAGGATGATGATGATATTCTTCCGGTTAAGAAAAATACCCAGCACCCCCAGCACCAGCAGCGCCGCACTGACCACAAGATAAGGCCCAAGCCCGATAGGAGCGATTGCCGGTGTCATGCGCCAGTCTCCTCTTTTTCCGCCTCTTTGCGCTGCTCATCAGAACCGTAAGAGCCGGGAGCAGCAATTTCGTAATACGAGGTTCGGGGGCGCAGAAAACCACCCTGCTCCAACACGTTTTCGCCAAGTGGCAGTTGCACAAGCTCCAGCGTCTCTTCACGTGTGCGTGCATGCTGTTTTTCGATATTCTGCCGACGCCCGCTACCGGTTTGACGGAGGGTGAGCACAATAGCCCCGATCATGGCGACGAGAAGCACCAGCCCGCAGGCCTGAAACAGCAACACGTAGTGGGTATAGATCAGCGTGCCCAAAGCCGCCGTGTTGGTCAGGCCGGGAGCCGCCTGCACTGCTCCCCCCGCACTGGCCGGAGCCATGCTCCAGTTGCTCATAGCCATAACGAGCTCGGCAAACAGGATGCCCCCAACACACGCCCCGATAGGCGCGTTACGCTGCAAGCCTTCCCGCAGTTGCGTGAAATCAACATCCAGCATCATGACGACAAACAGGAACAGGACCGCCACCGCGCCGACATAGACAATGACCAGCAGCATCGCCAGGAACTCGGCTCCAGCGATGAGAAACAGTCCGGATGCATTGAAAAACGCCAGAATAAGAAACAGCACTGCATGCACCGGGTTGCGCACACTAATGACCATACCCGCAGACATCAGCAACACGGCGGCAAAAACGTAAAAAACAACCTGCGCCAACATCAGCCGGCCTCCTGCCCCAGCCGGGGCTGCACGGGGTTAACGATACGGGGCATCGTATTCCAGCCGACGGGCTAGCAAGGCTTCCCACCGGTCTCCATTTTCAAGGAGCTTATCCTTGTCGTAGAGCAACTCTTCCCGTGTTTCTGTAGCGAATTCGTAATTGGGCCCTTCGACAATGGCATCCACCGGGCAGGCTTCCTCGCACAGACCGCAATAGATGCATTTTGTCATGTCGATATCGTAACGCGTGGTGCGGCGGGAGCCATCATCGCGCTCTTCCGCCTCAATCGTAATAGCTTCCGCCGGACACGTAGCTTCGCAAAGCTTGCAGGCAATGCAGCGCTCTTCCCCATTCGGGTAACGCCGCAGGGCGTGTTCCCCGCGAAAGCGCGGCGAAAGCGGCCCTTTTTCATACGGGTAGTTCAGCGTCACCTTCGGCTGGAACATCATTTTGAATGTTGAAGCCATCCCACCGACAAGTTCTGTCAGCAGGAACGAGCGGAACGTGCGTGTTAAAGCGCCCATCAGTTTACGCCTCCTACCTGTGGCAACAGGCCTGTGGCCATCAGGAAACCAGCCGTTGCAATCATCCAGACCAGTGACAGCGGCAGGAAGACTTTCCAGCCAAGACGCATCAGCTGGTCATACCGGAAGCGGGGAAATGTTGCCCGGATCCAGATAAACACAAAGAGGCAAAACAAGATTTTAAAAATCAGCCACAGCGGTCCGGGTACCCATGTAAAGGGCGCCAGCCCTAGCGGTGGCAGCCAGCCTCCCAGAAACAGAATGCTAATCATGCCTGACATCAGGATCATGTTTGCATATTCACCAAGAAAAAAGAGACCGAAGGCCAGTGACGAATATTCCACAAAGAACCCGGCCACGAGTTCACTCTCGCCTTCCGGCAGGTCAAACGGCGCACGATTGGTTTCCGCGAGCGCCGAAATGAAGAAGACGATAAACATCGGGAACATTGGCACACAGAACCAGATATGGCGCTGGGCCAGCACAATATCATTCAGGTTCAGGCTGCCTACGGCCAGCAGGACCGAGACAATGACCAGCCCAATGGACACTTCATATGAGACCATCTGCGCGGCAGACCGCAGCCCACCCAGAAAGGCATAGCGGGAATTGGATGCCCACCCGGCAATCAGGATGCCGTAAACCCCCAACGAGGAAATGGCGAGCAGATACAAAATGCCAACATTGATATCCGCCACGGCCAGACCGTTTCCGGTTGGAATAACTGCCCAGGCCAGCATGGCGAGAGAAAAGGTGAGAAACGGTGCAAAGAGAAACAGCGCCCGGTTTGCCCCGGCGGGAATAACCGTTTCCTTCATAATCATCTTGATGGCATCGGCAAATGCCTGAAACATCCCGAACGGGCCGTTCACATTCGGCCCGCGCCGACGCTGCATGGCCGCCATCACCTTGCGCTCCATAAGCGTCAGATACGCCACGGCAATCAGCAACGGCACCAGAACGGCCAGTGTTTCCAGCAGCATCAGAATAATCTGGCCTGCGAGCGTATGATAAAAAAACTGCGCCATTCGCCCTTACTCCGCCGCTACTGCACGCACAGGCCCGTAAACACGGGAACAGTCCGCCATGGTGGGGCTGGCCCGGCTGATGGGGTTGGTCTGGTAGTAATCCTGCATCACCGGTCTGAAAGCGCTTGCAGCAAGCCCCTCCTCCTGCGCGGCGGAAACCGCCGGCACACTCGGTGCGGACACGCCCTGCCCTTCAATCTGCGTAATCGGCTGAGCAACAGCCCCGATCTGCCGGAAGATCGGATTGACCTCTGCCATCCTGTCCCGCAGAGCATCCAGCGTGTCATAGGGCAGTGTTTTGCCGATCACTTCAGAAAAAGCGCGAAGAATACGCCAGTCTTCCCGCGCCTCACCCGGCGGGAAAACAGCCCGGAAGCTCCGCTGCACGCGGCCTTCCGTGTTGACATACGTGCCCGGTTTTTCCGTATAGGCCGCACCCGGCAGGATGATATCGGCGCGGGCCGCGGCAGCATCGCCATGGTGGCCCTGATAGACCACGAACGTGTCAGCCTCGATTTTATCAACCGGGAATTCATCAGCACCCAGCAGCCAGAGAACATCAACGTCCCCCCGCAGCATGCCGCTGGCGTTGCGCCCGCGCGTGCCGGGCAGGAAGCCGAGGTCCAGCGCGCCAACGCGTGAGGCCGCAGTGTGCAGGACGTTAAGCCCGTTCCAGCCCTCTGCAATCGCGCCGGTCTGAATGGCCAGTTTTTTACAGGCGTCATAAATAGCTGATGCATCAGGGCGGGTCAGCGCGCCATGACCGATGATAATCATGGGCCGCTTTGCGGTTTGCAGAGTTTCGGCAAAAGGATGACTACCATCAAGAAGCTTTTCCAGAACCTCTGGCCCATCCCCAAGCAACTCAGCCGGATAGGTTGGGTCCGTCAGCGGGTGTCCGATCATGGCAATCGGGAAGCGACCGCGCCCGGAATCCAGAAAGCGTTTACGGATACGGGCATTCAGCACCGGAGCCTCATGCCGAGGATGCGTCCCCACCAGCAGAAGGGCATCGGCCTCCTCTATGCCGAGAATGCCGCTGTTAAACAGATAGCCTTCCCGCGCACTGAGGTCATACCAGGCGTTATCCTGACGACAGTCGAGATTGGGCGAGCCCAGAGACGTCATCAGGTCTTTCAGAGCACACAGGCTTTCCGCGTCACATAGATCCCCCGCAATAGCACCGATCTGATAGCCAGAAACCCCATCCAGACGCCGTGCGAGAGATACAAAAGCCTCCTGCCAGGACGCCTGCATCAGTTTGCCATGCACCCGCACCCACGGGCGATCCAACCGCCTGCGCTTGAGGCCATCAACTGAAAAACGCCCTTTGTCAGACAGCCATTCTTCATTCACCTCATCATTCACGCGCGGCACAATCCGCATGACCTCACCGCCACGCGCCTGAATCTGGATGTTGGTGCCAACAGCATCCATCACATCAATGCTGTCCGTCTTTTTGTATTCCCAGGAACGGGCATGAAAGGCGGAGGGCTTGGCCGTCAGCGCGCCCACCGGGCAGATATCAATCAGGTTGCCAGATAGTTCTGACGTCAGCGCCTTTTCTACATAGGTGGTGATTTCCGCATTTTCGCCACGGGAGACCATCCCCAGTTCCGGCGTTCCTGCCACTTCCGTGGTGAAGCGCACACAGCGTGTGCACTGAATGCACCGCGTCATCACGGTTTTGACCAGCGGACCGAGGTCTTTATCCGTTACCGCCCGCTTGGGTTCGTGATAGCGAGACACCCCGGTGCCATACCCGTAGGCCTGATCCTGCAAATCACACTCACCACCCTGATCGCAGATCGGGCAATCCAGCGGGTGATTAATCAGCAAAAACTCCATCACCGCACGGCGGGCACGACGCACCATCTCAGTGTCCGTCAGGATTTCCATCCCCTCCGAAACCGGGAAGCCACAGGAGGCAACTGGCTTAGGCGCACGCACCACCTGCACAAGGCACATCCTGCAGTTACCGGCTACGGAAAGCCGTTCATGATAGCAAAAGCGGGGAATTTCCTTGCCCGCAGCCTCACAGGCCTGCAAGGCGCTGAAACCGGCTGGCACATCAACAGGAGTGCCATCAACAATCACCCTCACCATAGCGTTTACTCCGCAGCCACTGGCACGCCGGAGGCTGGCACCTGCACCAGCCCCGTGCCGCCATGTGCTGCCTTATACTGGCGGATGCGTTCTTCCATTTCCGGCCGGAAATGGCGGATAAGACCCTGAATTGGCCAGGCGGCGGCATCACCCAGCGCGCAAATGGTGTGGCCTTCTACCTGACGGGTCACCTGCTCCAGCAGGTCAATTTCATCCAGTTCCGCCCGGCCCTGAACCATCCGATCCATCATGCGCATCATCCAGCCGGTTCCTTCCCGGCACGGGGTGCACTGCCCGCAGCTTTCATGTTTGAAAAAGCGTGAGAACCGGGCAATGGCTTCAATAATGTCGGTCGATTTGTCCATGACAATCATGCAGCCCGTGCCCAGACCGGAACGCTCTGCGCGCAGACTGTCATAATCCATCAGCACAGTTTCACACACGGATTTTGGCAAAACCGGAACCGAGCATCCGCCCGGGATGACGGCCAGAAGATTATCCCAGCCACCCCGAACGCCACCGCCATGTTTTTCGATAATTTCTTTCAGCGGCACCCCAAGTTCTTCTTCAAAAACACATGGCGTATTCACATGGCCGGAAATGGCCATCAACTTGCTACCCGCATTGTTAGGCCGCCCCAGCCCGACGAACCATGCCGCCCCCCGCCGCAGAATGGTGGAGGTCACGGCAATGCTCTCCACGTTATTCACGGTGGTCGGGCACCCATAAAGCCCAGCCCCGGCGGGGAATGGGGGCTTCATCCGTGGCTGGCCTTTTTTGCCTTCCAGACTTTCCAGCAGGGCCGTTTCTTCCCCACAGATATACGCTCCGGCACCGCGATGAATGAAGAAATCAAAATCCCAACCGGATCCAGAGGCATTTTTGCCAATCAGTCCGGCAGCATAGGCTTCATCCACCGCAGTCTGAAGATGGACGGCTTCATTAAAAAACTCGCCACGCACATAGATATAGGCGGCATGCGCGCCCATGGCGAAAGAGGCAATCAGTGCGCTTTCAATCAGCTTATGCGGTTCATGCCTGAGAACTTCACGATCTTTACAGGTTCCCGGCTCTGACTCATCGCCATTGATCACCAGGTAATGCGGCCGGCCATCGGACTTTTTGGGCATGAAGGACCATTTCAGCCCGGTCGGGAACCCGGCTCCGCCGCGACCGCGCAGGCCGGATGCCTTCATTTCCGCAACAATGGCATCCCGCCCTTTTGCCAGAATCTCCGCTGTATTCTGCCAGTCTCCCCGCTTACGCGCGCCCTCTAACCGCCAGTCATCCTGGCCGTAGAGATTTGTGAAGATCCGGTCCTTGTCCTGCAACATGCCCGTCTCTCCTACTTGTTTTCAGAAATCGAATGGACAGAATCCATCAGCGTCTTACGGCCGCCTTCCGGAGCAGAGCCGCAACGGTTGATTGTCGGGCCGGCAGGCGGACGTTCCCCTTTGCGCAGCGCGTCAATCAGCGCCACAGTGCGCGGGCCGTCCATGTCTTCATAAAAATCATCATCAACCTGCAGGATAGGCGCATTGGAACACGCGCCGAGACACTCCACCTGTGTCAGGGTGAACTGCCCGTCTGCGCTGGTCTCGCCAAAACCCGCAATGCCGGTCGCACGCTTGCAGGCTGCCACAACATCATCTGAACCCCGCAGCCAGCATGGCGTTGTGGTGCAAACCTGCAAATGGTAGCGGCCCACAGGCTTTGTGTTGAACATGGTGTAGAAAGACGCCACCTCATAAACCCGGATGGCGGCCATTTCCAGCCGACGCGCAATCTCATCCATAGCTGCCACAGGCACCCATGCACTTCCGGTTTCCCGCCCCATTTGCCGCTGAGCAATATAGAGCAGCGGCATAACCGCACTGGCTTTGCGCTCTTCAGGATATTTGGCGAGCACAGTCACAATTTCCGCCTCGGACGCACTATCGAAAGCAAAGCTATCAGGCTGTTCCTGCGGTGTCCGGTGTGTATTCATCGGTCAACCTCCCCGAAAACCAGATCGAGCGAGCCAAGAACCGCCACCATATCGGCCAGCATGGAGCGGCGGGACAGTTCATCCAGAGCCTGCAAATGCGCAAAACCTGTCGGGCGGATTTTGCAGCGATATGGCTTGTTGCTGCCATCAGCCACCAGATACACCCCGAACTCACCTTTCGGGCTTTCCACGGCGGTATACGTGGCCCCCGGCGGCACATGATATCCTTCACTAAACAGCTTGAAGTGATGAATGAGCGCTTCCATGGAGCGCTTCATTTCCGCACGGGGTGGCGGACTGAATTTTGGGTCCTGCACTTTGACGTCCCCGGGGCGGATCTGATTCAGACATTGCTCAATAATGCTGACGCTCTCGCGCATTTCCGCAACACGAACGAGATAGCGATCATAGCAATCCCCATGACGGGCCACCGGCACGTTGAATTCCACCTTATGGTAGTTGTCATACGGCTGCGTGCGGCGCAGGTCCCACGGCACGCCGGAGGCCCGCAGGCAGGGGCCACTAAATCCCCAGGCCAGTGCCTGCTCGGCTGTGAAAACGCCAATCCCGACCGTGCGCTGTTTCCAGATTCGGTTTTCCGTCAGCAGGCCTTCCAGCTGATCAATCCATGCCGGGAATTCTTTGGCCCATGCGCCAATTTTATCTTCCAGCCCCGCAGGAAGATCCTGTGCCACACCACCGGGGCGGAAATAATTGGCATGGAAGCGCGCGCCGGAAGCTGCCTCGTAAAACTCCAGCAGCTTTTCACGCTCTTCATACCCCCACAGAGCAGGCGTCACCGCGCCACAATCCAGACCAAGCGCTGTGATATTCAAAATGTGGTTTAGAACACGGGTGATTTCCGCAAACATCACCCGCAACCAGCGGGCACGTTCGGGAATTTCAATCCCCAGAAGCTTTTCCGTCGCCAGCGCAAACGCCTGCTCTTCACACATGGGAGAGACGTAATCCAGCCGGTCAAAATAGGGCAGCGCTTTCTGATAGGTTTTGTATTCTATCAGTTTCTCCGTGCCACGATGCAGAAGCCCGATATGCGGCACCGTGCGCGCCACAAGCTCACCTTCCATTTCCAGCACAAGGCGTAACACGCCATGTGCGGAAGGATGCTGCGGCCCGAAATTCAGCGCATGGGAATCAATCTCCAGCGTCTTGCGTTCCCGCGCTTCCACCTGCTGCTCCGGCAGCAGGCTTTCCGGAATATCCGTCCGCAGAATAGCGTCTGCGTCATTCAGCAGGATGCCTTTGTCCGCGTCTGTCATCCGCGTGACCTCCTGATATGTTGCCGGACCTCGTGCGCTTTCTCATCCCCCGGCAAGGTCAGCATGCCTTCCCATGGGGAAACAAAATCAAAATTACGGAAATCCTGCGCAAGCGAGACAGGCTCCTTCACCACCTGCCGGCTTGCCACGTCGTAGCGCACTTCCTCATAGCCGGTCAGCGGGAAATCCTTGCGCAGCGGGTAGCCTTCAAACCCGTCATCCGTCAGGATACGCCGCATGTCCGGGTTGCCGGAAAACTGCACGCCGAACAGATCGTAGCATTCCCGCTCCCACCAGCACGCACACGGCCAAAGGCCTGAAACGGATGCTACCGGCGCAACTTCATCCGTGGTGATAATCACGCGGATGCGCTGGTTAAGCGTGACGGAAAGCAGGTTATAGACCACGTCAAACCGCTCGGCCCGGCTGGGATAGTCCACCCCGCACAAATCCATCATCTGCTCAAACCGGCACTGTGGATCGTCCCGCAGGAAGGTCATGAGCGGCACAAGCTGATCCCGGGTCGTGCGGACCACCAGTTCACCCTTCTCCAGCGCAGCGGATGAAACGTTTGGCCAGGCTGTGGAGAAGGTGAAGGCCAGAGCCCCGAGGCGCCCCTGAAGGCTGACCTGCTGCGGAGAGGAAAGACGCGCATCAACCACGGAGAATGGTCCCGGTGCGGCGAATTTTCTTCTGAAGCAGCATGATGCCGTAAATCAGCGCTTCTGCCGTAGGTGGGCAGCCGGGCACATAGACGTCCACCGGCACAATCCGGTCACACCCACGCACCACGGAATAGGAGTAGTGGTAATACCCTCCCCCGTTAGCGCAGGAGCCCATGGAAATGACCCAGCGCGGCTCTGCCATCTGCTCATAGAGCCGACGCAGCACCGGGGCCATCTTGTTGGTCAGCGTGCCCGCAACGATCATCACGTCCGACTGCCGGGGCGAACCGCGCGGGATAATGCCCATGCGGTCCAGATCGTACCGGGGCATATAGGCGTGGATCATCTCTACAGCGCAGCACGCCAACCCGAAGGACATGGGCCACAGACTGCCTGTGCGCCCCCAGTTGACCAGCTTGTCCAGATTGGCAACCACAAAGCCCTTCTCGGCAATGGCGCCCGTAATGCCTCGCACCACGGCATCCTGCTCCGGTCCGGGTGGAAGGGCTTCACGATTCCACAGAATGGTTTCGTCTTGCGGATTTGCAGACATCGGCGGCTCCCTCAATCCCAGTCCAGCGCGCCTTTGCGCCATTCATACAGAAAGCCGATCCCCAGCACGCTCAGGAACCCCAGCATGGACAAGAAGCCAAACAGCCCTATGCGAGACAGGCTGACAGCCCAGGGGAACAGAAACGCGACCTCGAGGTCGAAAATAATGAAAAGGATCGCGACCAGATAAAACCGCACATCAAAACGACGGCGCGTATCATCAAAGGCCTCAAATCCGCACTCATAGGCCGTTACTTTTTCAGGATAAGGTTTTTGATGGCCGCATAGCAGCGCCATACCCAGCATTGCAGCCGCAATAACTACTGAAATAGCACCGAATACCAAAACAGGGGCGTAATCACCAAGAACAGACTGCATCTGTATTCCTTGCATGAGAGAGATCATGAAGATCAAACGTCATGCAGAGGATCCTAGACCTAAGTCTTTACAACAGCCATGCCCTGACACCAGTCATAACGGGCACGTTCCCGTGACTACTTAGAGGGACCACGTGAAACTGCCGTGAATATGGCGGAAAACTACAGATTTTGGGGGATATTCATAAAAACGAGAGCATCTCACATTTTGGTGCTCTGCGCGGAAACCATGATGCCTTGAGAGAAATCATGGTGGGCGATGACGGGGTCGAACCGCCGGCCCTCTCGGTGTAAACGAGACGCTCTACCTCTGAGCTAATCGCCCGCTGGATGCGTATGTGTCACAAACAGAAGCGGCCGGCAACCCTTCCTGTGGAAGTTTTACCGGCCGAAACCAAAAAACTATCAGTCTGAGAGACTTTTAGCTTACGGCATCCTTCAGAGCCTTACCCGGCTTAAAGCGCACGGACGTAGAGGCCGGAATATCAATTTCCTCACCTGTACGCGGGTTGCGCCCTTTAGCAGCCTTGCGTGAGGCTGTAACGAACGTGCCGAAACCAACCAGACGAACTTCCTGCTTTTTGGAAAGCGCCTTTTCGATTGCACCGAATACGGCGTCAACCACTTCTCCAGCCTTCGCCTTGGGCAGAGCAGCCTCGTCGGCCACTGCCGCTACGAGTTCCTGCTTGTTAAGCGGCTTCTCCATATTACGCCTCTCTCTGTGTTTATCGTGACTGGAGCGGCGGGCGGCTTTACGTCCGCCTCTCCGCTTCCCGCTCGCACTATGCAGCCGTTTTACGCCACGTCAACCGAGCAACGGTAAACTTCGGCCACATAGTAAATTTTTCCCTCAGTGCGGCAGCACGGGTGCCGCACCAGCTCCTTCCGGGGTCGGAACAGCTTCCGAAACCTCATCCCAATGGATGGCCTGAGGCTTACGCACCAGCGCCCGGGCAATCACTTCATCCACGTGGGATACGGGGATGATTTCGAGATTGTTCTTTACGGAGTCAGGGATTTCCGCGAGATCTTTCTCGTTCTCCTTAGGCAGGAATACAGTCTTGATGCCTGCGCGCAGAGCCGCCAGCAGCTTCTCTTTCAAACCACCAATCGGCAGCACGCGTCCCCGCAACGTGATCTCGCCAGTCATGGCAACATCACGCCGAACCGGGATGCCCGTCATGACGCTAACCAGCGCTGTTGCCATGGCAATACCGGCTGAAGGCCCGTCTTTAGGAGTCGCACCTTCAGGCACATGCACGTGGAAACTCCGCTTTTCAAACAGAGTCGGCAGGATACCGAATGTGGTCGAACGGCTGCGCACGTAGGAATACGCCGCAGAGACGCTCTCCTTCATGACATCGCCCAGCTTGCCGGTTTCCACCACGGCGCCTTTACCGGGCACCATAACGCTCTCAATCGTCAGGATTTCCCCACCGACCTCTGTCCAGGCCAGACCGGTGACAATACCCACCATGTCTTCCGCCTCGGTCTCGCCGTAACGGAAGCGCTTCACACCGGCCAGCTTTTCAAGATTGCGCACGGTGATGGCAACTTTCTTTGCCTTCCCCGTCACAAGCTCTTTCACGACCTTACGCGCCAGATTCGCAATTTCGCGCTCAAGATTACGCACCCCGGCTTCACGCGTGTAATAGCGAATCAGATCCCGCAGAGCGTCATCACTGATCGACCACTCGCTCGGCTTGAGGTTATGAGCCTCGGCCTGCTTGGAGATCAGATGGCGACGGGCAATCTCAACCTTTTCGTCTTCCGTGTAGCCAGACAGACGGATGATTTCCATACGATCCAGCAGCGGCTGGGGCATGTTGAGGCTGTTTGCCGTGGTGACGAACATGACGTCCGACAGATCATAATCCACTTCCAGATAATGATCCGCAAACGTGCTGTTCTGTTCCGGATCCAGCACTTCCAGCAGAGCTGAAGCCGGATCGCCCCGCCAGTCCGCACCCAGCTTGTCAATTTCATCCAGCAGGAAAAGCGGGTTCGAGACCTTCGCCTTCTTCATCCCCTGAATGATCTTGCCCGGCATGGAGCCGATATAGGTGCGACGATGCCCACGGATTTCAGCTTCATCCCGCACGCCGCCCAGAGACATGCGCACGTAATGGCGGCCGGTTGCCTTGGCGATGGAGCGTGCCAGCGAGGTTTTACCCACACCCGGCGGCCCCACAAGGCAGAGAATCGGCCCCTTCAGCTTCTGGGAGCGGCTCTGGACTGCCAGATATTCCAGAATACGCTCTTTCACCTTTTCCAGAGCGTAGTGATCGGAATCCAGCACGGCTTCAGCGGCGTCCAGATCATTTTTGACCTTGGTGCGCTTCTTCCACGGAATACCGAGCAGCCAGTCCAGATAGTTCCGGACAACCGTTGATTCGGCAGACATGGCGCTCATGCCACGCAGCTTCTTGAGCTCGGCAACTGCCTTTTCCCGCGCTTCCTTGGAAAGCTTGGTTTTGGCAATCCGCTCTTCAATCTCGGTGGTTTCGTCCTTGCCGTCTTCGCCTTCACCCAGTTCTTTCTGAATGGCTTTCAGCTGCTCGTTCAGATAGTACTCGCGCTGGGTTTTCTCCATCTGGCGCTTCACGCGGTTGCGAATTTTCTTCTCAACCTGCAGCACGCCGATTTCCGCTTCAATGTGTGCGAAAACCTTTTCCAGCTGCAATGTGACAGACGGCGCCTCCAGAATTTCCTGCTTTTCGGAAATTTTGAGGTTCAGGTGGCTGGCAACAGTATCGACCAGCTTGGACAGATCGCTGATCTGGTTAAGAGAGACCAGAACTTCAGACGCAATTTTTTTATTGAGCTTAATATACTGCTCAAACTGAGAGACGATGGAACGGCCCAGCGCTTCGGCTTCCGCCCCTACCGCTGGCTCTTCAACCACATCCTCAATTTCTGCTTCAAAATGCCCGTCAATATCATGCAGGGCCTTCACCCGTGCGCGACGCACACCTTCCACCAGTACCTTGACGGTGCCGTCCGGCAGCTTGAGCAGCTGCAGGATGGTGGACACGGTGCCAAAGCGGTACACATCATCCACACCCGGATCGTCCTGAGCCGCATCTTTCTGCGCAATCAGCAGGATCTGCCGATCTTCCCGCGTGACGGACTCCAACGCCTTGACGGACTTTTCACGGCCGACAAACAGCGGGACAATCATGTGGGGAAACACGACAATATCGCGCAAGGGCAGAACGGCAATACGACCGTTACCCTGCTCTACCTTCTTATCGGGGGCTGTGTTGTCCGCAGCGACGACGGCTGCATTTTCGGTCGGTGTGACCGTTGCTGGCGTCTTAGCCGGCGTTTTTGCGGGTGATTTACGCTTACGTTTTACTGCTGGTTTTTCATTATCAGCCATAACCATGACCTCCTTCAAGGACGATCCAGATCGGGCACCCGTAATGTGGCGTACCCAGACCCGCGAGAACCTGCCAACAGGCTCCCACCATCTACCATGTCGTTACGAACGCCCCATTCTACAATGGGTTAACCAGAAAACCCGGCCAGCAGGGCATTTCTTCCCTGCTGGCAGTTGTTTTGCAGTTCTTAGGCTGACTGTTCCGCCGGAACCTTTTTCCCTTTGCCATAGACATAAACCGGGTTTGTTTTTTCCTCGGCCACGTCACGGTTCACCACCACTTCTTCCACGTTATCAAGACCGGGAAGATCAAACATGGTGGACATCAGGATGCTTTCCATAATGGACCGCAGGCCACGTGCACCCGTCTTGCGGGTAATGGCACGGTCTGCAATCGCCTTCAGGGCATCATCCGTAAAGGAAAGCTGGACATCTTCCATCTGGAACAGGCGCTGATACTGCTTGACCAGAGCATTTTTCGGCTCGGTCAGAATGCGGATCAGAGCCGCCTCATCCAGATCCCCCAGCGTTGCCAGAACCGGCAGACGGCCAATGAATTCCGGGATCAGCCCGAATTTCATCAGATCTTCCGGTTCCACATCGTGGAGAATTTCACCGGTTTTCCGCTCATCGGGAGACCGGACATCAGCACCAAAGCCAATGCCTGTCCCCTTACCGCGGGCTGTGATGATTTTATCCAGCCCGGCAAAGGCCCCGCCGCAGATGAACAGCATGTTCGTGGTATCCACCTGCAGGAACTCCTGCTGCGGATGCTTACGTCCACCCTGCGGCGGCACAGACGCCACTGTGCCTTCCATCAGCTTCAGCAGAGCCTGCTGCACGCCCTCACCACTCACATCACGCGTGATGGAGGGATTGTCAGACTTGCGGGAAATCTTGTCGATTTCATCGATATAGACAATGCCGCGCTGCGCACGTTCCACATTGTAATCAGACGCCTGCAACAGCTTGAGGATGATGTTTTCAACATCCTCACCCACGTAACCGGCTTCGGTCAGCGTGGTGGCATCTGCCATGGTGAACGGTACGTCCAGGATACGGGCTAGCGTCTGCGCAAGCAGAGTCTTACCCGACCCGGTGGGGCCAACCAGCAGGATATTGGACTTTGCCAGTTCAACATCGTTATTGCCTTTGGTCGCCTGCGTCAGCCGTTTGTAATGGTTATGCACCGCAACAGAGAGGACCTTCTTGGCCTCAAACTGTCCGATCACATAATCGTCCAGAACCTTACAGATTTCCTTGGGAGTCGGAACGCCTTCGCGTGACTTCACCAGTGTCGTCTTGTGCTCTTCACGGATGATATCCATGCAGAGTTCAACACACTCATCGCAGATAAACACGGTCGGGCCGGCAATGAGCTTACGCACCTCGTGCTGCGA
Source organism: Acetobacter cerevisiae (assembly GCF_001580535.1). GTDB lineage: Bacteria > Pseudomonadota > Alphaproteobacteria > Acetobacterales > Acetobacteraceae > Acetobacter > Acetobacter cerevisiae. Next base: position 43,660 of record NZ_LHZA01000155.1, read on the forward strand.
CTTCCCGCAGAAAGAGCAATAGAGTGTGTTTTTGGAATCACCGGACTTTGCGTTCATCAGCCCACTCCCTTGAACGTCCCGGACCTCAGAAAACCAGGAACCGAGTTACCAACTCTATCTGCCTTACTGCGGGCAGACCACCCCTGACATTGAACAGGAGATTTAGCGTACACCAGATTAAGGATGGCTTTTATCCTTCTTTCCAGCTTCTGTGGCCTTATGATGGCTGATTACCTTGTCAACAATCCCGAAAGACTTTGCTTCCTCGGCTGACATATAGGTATCGCGCTCCAGCTTCTGCTCAATATCTTCAAGCGTCTGGCCGGTATGCTCACGATAGATCTCGTTCAGGCGCTGCCGGATAATAAGGATTTCCTTGGCCTGAATCTCAATATCGCTTGCCTGCCCCTGCGCGCCGCCAGACGGCTGATGCACCATCACGCGGGCATTTGGCAGAGCGAAACGACGCCCGGCTTCCCCACCCGCCAGCAGCAGAGAACCCATGGAGGCTGCCTGACCGATACAGACGGTGCTGACCGGGCTGCGGATGTACTGCATCGTGTCGTAGATTGCGAGACCTGCGGACACAACGCCACCCGGGCTGTTAATGTAGAAAGAAATTTCTTTCGTCGGGTTCACGCTTTCCAGATAAAGGAGCTGTGCGGAGATCACAGACGCAACCTGGTCATAGACCGGGCCGGTCAGAAAGATGATCCGTTCCTGAAGCAGGCGGGAATAGATATCAAATGCCCGCTCGCCCCGGGAGGTCTGCTCGACCACCATCGGCACCAAAGCGTTGCTGAAAACCTCAACGGGATCACGATCCCTCATGTCAGTCATTCCCGTAAAAAACCTGCACCATCCTTCCCCCATTTCCGTCCGAAGACGCAAATCGGTTCAGGCACTCTCAATCAAGATAGAGATAAAGTAGCAAGATGCTACCCCGGAAAAGAAAATCTGCCCTGAAAAAGAGTGTCCCGCCGGTTCACACCGGCGGGACACAATTTTCTCAGATATCAGCCGGAGGAATATCCGATAACTCTTCCGGAGTAACTTCCTTGTCCTCCACTTTCGCGAGTTCAATCAGATAATCGACAACTTTGTTCTCGAAGATCGGACCGCGAAGGGATTCAATGGCCTGCGGGTTGTTCTGGAAGAAAGTAAAGACTTCCTTCTCCTGCCCCGGATAACGCATGGCTTCTGCGCGCATGGCGCGGCCCAGTTCGTCCTGCGTAACCGTAATAGCATTCTTGCGGCCAATTTCAGCCAGAAGAAGACCTAGCTTCACGCGGCGTTCGGCAATCTTGCGATAGTCGGCGCGCAGCGTGTCTTCGTCTTTATCTTTGTCTTCGTCGTCAAGCTGACCAGCTTTGCGGTCGGCTTCAACGCGCTGCCAGATCTGCTGGAATTCCGCATCAACCATGCCCTGAGGAGCCTGGAAGTCGGTTTTCGTAGCCAGAGCGTCCAGCAGGTCGCGCTTGATGCGCAGACGGGACAGCTGATCGTATTCGCCTTCAACCTGCTTGCGGACGAGGTCACGCAGCTGTTCCAGCGTTTCAAAGCCCAGCTGTTTAGCCAGCTCATCATCAATCGGCGCGTCAACCGGCTTCTTCAGCTCTTTGACGGTGATGTCAAAGGTTGCTTCCTTGCCAGCCAGTTCTTCGGCCCCGTAGTTTTCGGGGAACGTCACGGTGATCTGTTTTTCTTCACCGGGCTTCATGCCTTCAATCTGCTCGGCAAAGCCGGGGATGAAGCCTTCGCCACCGATTTCAACATTGACGTCCTGCGCCGTGCCACCGTCAAACGGCACACCATCGCGTTTACCAACGAAGTCAACGGAGACAACGTCACCCTTCGCAGCCGGGCGAACTTCTTCGATCGTCTCGAAGGAGCGCTGGCGCTTGGCAACATCGGCCAGAATTTTGTCGACAGCTTCATCGCTGGCAACCGCCTTCAGGCGGGTCAGGGAGAGGTCGGACAGATCCGGCACGGTGATTTCTGGCAGGATTTCGGTTTCAACCTTGAATTCAAGATCCTTGCCGTCGTCTTCCTGACCGCTCACCAGCTCAACCTGCGGCTGACCAGCAGGGCGGAGGCCGCGTTCTTCAAGCGCAGAGCGCAGGGATTCGGACACTGCCTGCTCCAGCACTTCAGCACGCACGGCTTCGCCATGACGCTGGCGCGCCAGAGAAACAGGCACCTTACCCGGGCGGAAACCAGGAAGAGTCAGGTTGGCAGCAACTTCTTTCAGACGCGCATCGCGCTTTTCTGCAAGCTCTGCTGCCGGAATGGTAATGGTGAAACCACGCTTCAGCCCTTCATTGAGGGTGTCAGTAACCTGCATCGGCCAGGCCTTCCTTTCGGTACAAACTCAAATTTCCCGCTGCAATGCGCCGAAAGGCTGCCGCGGAACAGGACGGGAGCACCATGAAAAATGGTACGGGCGGAGGGACTTGAACCCCCACGACTTGCGCCACCAGAACCTAAATCTGGCGTGTCTACCAATTCCACCACGCCCGCACGGTAAAACCCCGTCGCAAGTTGCGAGGACTTAGCCCAGAGCGCGGCTCCCGGCAAGAGACCCTCTGCACATCTCTCCATATTCATGCTGCATTCGGGTCGCTTTTTCACGCGCAGGACCCAGATAACGGTCCAGATCCTCCGCAATTAGCCATGCACCAGCCTGAATCCCGGCCTCGCCATGCAGCCATACACCCGCACAGGCGGCATCCCACGCGGGCATATCTGCCGCCAGCAACGCCGCAATCACACCGGACAGCGTATCGCCAGAGCCGGCGGTACCCAGAGCAGGACTCGCATGATCATTGATCGCCAGTCGTCCATCCGGGGCTGCGATCAGCGTGGATGCTCCCTTGAGCACCACAACAGCATTGATCTGCGCCGCCGCCTTCCGCACGGAGTCTGGCGGGTTTGCGCCCGGTGCCCCAAACAATTTGGTGAACTCCCCAATATGAGGCGTGATGACAGCCACACCGCGCAGTTTTTCCGGATGCCCCGCAGCAGCAGAAAGAGCGCCTGCATCGGCAAGCACGCATTTTTGCGCCTTAAGCAACGCCGGGAGCGTTTGCGTCACCTCACCTTCTGTCAGGCCCGGGCCGCATACCCAAACGACACGCCGTTTATCAGCAAGCAGACTGTCCAGCGGGCCTTCATCAATCACCAGCCCCGGCGCCCCCAGCCTGTAAGCGGGAGCATCTTTTCCGGCGGCAATCCGCACCAGCCCCGCCCCGGCGGCCCGTGCCCCGCCTGCGCACAGGCGCGCAGCCCCTGGCATAGACTGCCCGGCACACAGACTGACGACACCCCGCGTATATTTATGACTCTCAGGCCCTGGCTCGGGTAGACGCCACAAGCCCGGAGCATTTTGCCAGACCTGCGGCGGAACCTGTTCCAGTGCCACCTGCGGCATTCCGATATCCGCCAGCACCAGCCGCCCCATGAAACTCCGCCCCGGATAGAGCAGGTGGCCCGGCTTGAAGCGACAAAATGTGACCGTCATGGCAGCGTGGGGCGCGCTGCCGCGCACCTGTCCTGTCGCGCCATCAATCCCGGACGGGATATCAATCGCCACAACCTTGCGGCCTGCCCGCAGCAGATCAGCGGGCAGGCCCGTTACATCCCGGCTCAGCCCGGCCCCGAACACGGCATCAATCACCAGATCGGCACGCTCCACTTCTGCCAGAGCAAATGGCACGCGGACGCCTTGAAAACGCGCCGAGGCTTCTGCTGCGGCCGACCCAGCACGCGGTGAAGCCATTTCCGCCACAGCAACCGGCCAGCCAGCCTCCGCCAGATAACGTGCCGCGACAAATCCATCGCCGCCATTGTTCCCCGGACCGCAGAGCACCAGAACCCGGCAGGGGCGCATGTAACGGCGCACCGCACGGGCAACGGCGCGCCCGGCGTTATCCATAAGTGTGGCAACCGGCACTGAGGCCGAGGCAAGTTGATCCACACGCCCCATTTCTTCTGGTGTATAAAGACTGAGGTCTGAAAGTGGGAAGACGGGCATGGAAATCCTCCTGATACGGGAAACCGGAACAGTGCCTGAAGAATACTGACTTGCACCCAAGGCGTCCCCTTGGCAATCAGACACCCTGTATCGCGCGGAGTGGCGACCTCCCGCCGCTGGCGTGCCAGTTTTTGAATTCAGTTTTTTACGAGCGGAGTCTGCATGCCTCATTCCATTCTCTGGAGCGTCATCCTCGCTCTCCATCTCATCAGCATCATGTTCTGGCTGGGCGGTACCGCCTATGCCGCCATCATCATGCGCCAGAGCCTCTCTCTGCTGGACCCGACGCAGCGCAATTCCGTGCAACTGCAATCGCTGGGCCGCTTTTTCCGGGTGCTGATGCACGTCATCCCCACAGCGCTGATTACCGGCTGGCTGATGATTCTCCATGAAGGCGGCTTTGCGCAGGCGCCGTGGACCACCAACCTCATGCAGCTACTCGGTATCGTCATGGCTGTCCTGTATGTACGTGTGCTCACAGGGCCGTTCCAGAAGGCTCGCCGGGCCCTGCGCCCGCAACCAGCCCTGTTCGACTCGATCCGTAACCAGATTCTGGTGATCATGGCGCTCGGTCTGATTGCTGTTCTGGCCGCCTCGCTGGGCCATCCGTTCCTGTAAAATAGACCGCAAGGATGGGGAAAGCTTGATTCTGCCGGGAAATGCCTTTATCGCAGCAAGCGCCTGACCGGCTTCAGCTTCTCTCCCTCCTCCGACCTTCGGGGCATGGAAAATTCAGGGCCTGTCGGTCCATGCTTATAACGACTGAAGTATCTCCGAGAGCATATTGATAGCCAAAACGCCCACCCGTCCCCGCAAGACCACGACGCGCAGCCGCACAAAAACGGCTGCCACGGCTGTAGACGCAGCCGCAACGGAAAAGGGTGCGGAAGCGCTTGAGGCTGCCCCTGCCGAAAAGGCAGAGGCGCCCAAAAAACCTGTACGCCGCAGACGGAAAGCCGCTGAACCGGCTGCTGTGGCTCCCGAAGCTACGGAACAGCCCGCGGCCCAGCCTGTGGAAGAGGCACCGGTTGCTGAAGAAGCACCTAAGCCCAAACGCCCCCGGCGCCGTGCGACCCCTGCAAAAAAAGCCACGACGAAAGCTGCCGCTGAGTCTGCCCCTGAGCAGCCTGCGACTGAAGACTCCGTAAGCATTCCGGTTCCGACTGCAGACGCAGCCGCCCCCGAGAAAGCGCCTGAGCCTGAAAAAATTGTGGCTGCACCGGCTGCAGAAGCTCCCGCTGAGCCCGTGACAGCAGAGAGCCCTGAAGCGAAAGCGGAACCTGAAAAGGCCGCCGAGCCCAAGACAACGTTTGCCGATCTGGAACTGTCTGCACCCATTCTCCGCGCTGTAACGGAAATGGGCTACACCCACCCCACTCCCATTCAGGAACAGGCTATTCCGGCCATTCTGATGGCGAAGGATGTGCTGGGCGTGGCGCAGACCGGGACCGGGAAAACAGCATCCTTTACGCTGCCCATGCTGGAAATTCTGTCCGGCTCACGGGCCAGAGCGCGCATGCCGCGCTCCCTGATTCTGGAACCCACGCGGGAACTGGCACTTCAGGTTGCAGAAAACTTTGTGAATTACGGCAAGCACCTCAAGCTGACCCATGCGCTGCTGATTGGCGGCGAGAGCATGGCCGACCAGAAAGAAGTGCTGAACCGCGGCGTGGACGTGCTGATTGCCACACCGGGCCGTCTGCTGGACCTGTTTGAACGCGGTGGTCTGCTGCTCAACCAGACACGTATTCTGGTGATTGATGAAGCCGACCGTATGCTGGATATGGGCTTCATCCCTGACATTGAGAAAATTGTCAGCTTGTTGCCTGCCAACCGTCAGACGCTGTTCTTCTCTGCCACCATGGCTCCGGCCATCCGGCAACTGGCGGATGCGTTCCTGCAGTCTCCCAAGGAAATCACGGTTAGTCGTGCCTCTTCCGTCGCCACCACCATTACCGCTGGTCTGGTGATTGTGGATGAGCACAACAAACGCGACACGCTGCGCAAGTTGCTGCGCGACCCCACGATGCAGAACGCCATTGTGTTCTGTAACCGCAAGCGTGACGTGGACGTGCTGATGCAGTCCCTGCAGAAACACGGTTTTTCCGTGGGTGCCCTGCATGGTGACCTGCCGCAGTCAGTCCGGTTTTCCACCCTTGAAAAATTCAAGAATGGTGAGCTGAAAATTCTGGTCTGCTCTGATGTGGCAGCCCGTGGGATTGATATTGGCGGGCTCTCGCACGTCTTTAACTTCGACCTGCCGTTCCATGCCGAAGATTATGTCCACCGGATTGGCCGCACAGGCCGCGCCGGGAAGGAAGGCCACGCCTACAGCCTGGCCACCCCGTATGACAAAAATCTGGCCGAAGCCATTGAGACCCTGACCGGGAACAAAATTCCGCGTCTGACGATTGATGGTATTGAGCAGCTTGACTGGTCGGATGAAAAACGTCCGCCGCAGGGCCGCCGCAGAGAAAAACCGGGCTCTAAAAGCCAGCACGGGACTCGGGGCGAGAAAACGACCAACGCTCCGCAGCAGCCTAAGGCCGCAACGCCGAAACCTACCCCCGCAGCAGCTACCCCGCAGCCCGCGCAGGAAAGCCGTCGGTCTACTGGCCGCCTGCCACGCCGGGATGAAGCACCGCCGATGCCTGCGGGTGATGTGGTTGGTTTTGGCCACACCATTCCAGCCTTTATGCAACTGCCGCGCCGTACGACTATTCTGGCAGACCTCCCTGCCCCGACTGCAGACGTTTCTGTATCTGAAGAAGAGGCCGCAAAGCACTCAAGGTGACAGCTCACACACCGGAGCAACACGCTTCAGACATTCGCGACGTAACCATTACCTATCTTGGCGCACAGGGTGACGGCGCCGCAGTTCTGGCTGACGGCCAGACCCTGCATGTGCCCTACACCCTGCCGGGTGAGCAGGTGCGGATAGAACGCACCGCATCCGGCAAATGGGCTACCACGGAAATTCTTGTTCCCTCCCCAGAGAGAACCGAGCCGCCCTGCCCCTTGTTTGGCGAATGCGGCGGCTGCACGCTCCAGCACATGGACCGTGCCGCACTGCTGGTCTGGAAAACAGACCGGGTGATGGCAGCCCTCAAAAAAGCGGGTTTTTCTGATCTGCCTGAGCCGAAGGCGTTTCAGGTACAGCCCCATAGTCGCCGCCGGGCAGATCTGGCCGTGCGCAGAGAGGGCAAAGAGGTTCTGCTTGGTCTGCATACCCGTGGCAGCACGGACGTGATTGACCTGACAACCTGCGCCGTTCTCCATCCTGCCATTATGGACTGCCTGCCGGCCCTCCGTCAGACGCTCAGAAGTCTGGAAGGGCTGTATCGGGCGGGGGATGTGCGGATTAATCTGCTCGAGTCGGGACTGGATATTCTTCTGGTCACTGATGGCCCCCTTTCCACCGTGGACCGCACGCGACTCGCAACCTTATCGGCTGAACAGGGCATTCCGCGCATCTGCTGGCGGCGGCAGGGCGATCAGGGTCTGCCGGAAACAGCCGCTCAAACGCGCCCGGTGCAGCATACGCTGGCGGGTTCTACCGTCAGTCCGCCGACCGGTGCGTTTTTTCAGGCAACAGCAGAAAGTGAGACGCTGATCCAACAGGCCGTGCTGGACGCTCTGCCCAAGCTGAACAAGCGTGATGTGGTGATTGAGCTGTATGCGGGCTGTGGCACGCTCAGCTTCCCGCTGGCCAGCCGTGTGCGTGTGCAGGCTTATGAGGGCTATCCGCCTGCCGCAGCAGCCCTGAAGAACGCTGCTGGCGGCACGCGGCTGGAAGTCGCCTGTCGGGATTTAAACCGCCAGCCCATTATGGCCAAGGAACTGGCTCAGGCAGGCTGTGTGGTGCTGGACCCGCCGCATGCCGGGGCCAAGCTGCAAATGAAGCAGATGATTATGGGCAAGCCCCGCAGCCTGATTTATGTGAGCTGTAATCCTGCCGCGCTGACCAACGATGCCGCAGCCCTGCAGGCTGCAGGCTATCGCCTGACCAGCGTGACAGTCATTGACCAGTTCCTGTGGTCAGCCGAGGTTGAAGCCGTTTGCGGCTTCAAACATGAAAGCTCTCGCCGCAGCCGCACCGGCCTTTCTCATTCGGGTTGATGAAGACAAACCCTTCCTCAAGTTCCGTCTCGTGGTAGTCCATCTGCGTGCCGATCAGAAACAGGGTGGCCTTGCGGTCTACCAGCAGGGTCAGGCCTTTGTCTGACACGACCTCATCCCCTTCTGTCGGGGCTTCTACAAACTGCATGTCATAGGCTTTGCCGGAGCAGCCTTTGGTGGTGACGCTGATACGCAGCAACTGTCCGGCATGGGCCGTTTTATACAAATGCCGGAGGCGTTCCGCCGCTGCGTCGGACAGACGCATTAACGGCGGCAGGGCTCTTTTGACGGGCGGCGCAACACTGGTCTGAGACATCGGTCCGTCCTTTCGATTAAAACATATTCAGGGCAAGGCGGGCTTCATCGCTCATGCGGGACATATCCCACGGCGGATCCCACACCACTTCGACCTGAGCCGAAGCGACGCCCGGCACTTTCTCCACAGCGTCCTTCACCTGCACCGGCAGTTCCTGCGCACTCGGGCAGTTGGGGGCCGTGAGAGTCATTTCGATTTTCACGCGGCCATCATCATACAGATCAATCGCATAAATCAGCCCCAGTTCGTAAATATTGACTGGAATTTCCGGGTCATGAACCGTGGCAATGGCTTCAATCACTGCGTCTTCAGAAGCCGGACCGGTCGCGTCTCCGGTGCCCTCTGTTGCAGGACTGTTGGCCGCCGTCTCCCCATCTGCAGGAACTTCCTCAACTCCCTCCGCCGAAGCACTGGCACTGGCACTGGCACTGGCACTGGCACTGGCAGGCGCAGCATCGGCGTTATCCGGCGTCCAGCTTTCGACCCGTGCTGTCTTTGCACCAGCCTCCGGCGCATCAGCGTGCAGAACATCCGTGGTAGCAATCTGCGTCATTGTGTCCTGCTCCTGCAGTTCAGGAGCATGCACCTTTTCAGACATCGACATGAGAAAGCGCCTCCTTCAAAGCAACCCAGGGCAATTCTGCACAGCGGATTCGGGCCCGATGTGCGCGCAGCGGGGCAAATGCTTCCAGAGGCCCCAGTGCTGGTGTATTCGTATTCGTATCCGGTGTGCTGGCAGGTTCATTCACCAGCATGGCGGAAAAGCGTCGGCTGAGATCCTGCGCCTGCGGGACAGTCAAACCGGTCACGCGTTCAGCCATCAAATCCGCTGCGGCAAGGCAAATCGCGCAGCCGCGCGTCTGATGTCTGATCTGACTGATATGGGTATCAGCCATCTGAACGTCCACCCGGGTCTTATCCCCGCAGAGCGGGTTTTTCCCCTCTCCCTGCGCATCAGCCTGTTCCAGCCGCCCTGCATGAAGAGGGGTACGGGCACGATCGACAATCAGCCGATCATACAACGCACCGCTATCCGTCAGGCTGTTCACACAAAGAAGTTCCGAATGCGCACCAGCGTATCCGCCAGTGTGTCGATTTCTTCCGGCAGGGTGTAAATGCCAAAGCTAGCGCGCGCTGTAGCCGTCAGGCCAAGGCGACGCATGAGCGGCTCCGCACAATGATGACCAGCACGCACAGCAATGCCGTTCCGGTCCAGCAGAGTCGCAATATCGTGCGGGTGGACATCGTCCATGGTGAAGGAAATCACCCCGCCGCGCTCTTTGGGCTGGCCTACTATTTTGAGGCCCGGTACGTCCGCCAGGCGGGTCAGTGCATGTACTGTCAAAGCGGCCTCATGCGCCCCAATAGCCTCAAACCCGATAGCCTCTACCCAGGAGATGGCCGCACCAAGACCAATGGTCTCGATAATGGCCGGGGTGCCTGCCTCGAATTTATGCGGGACATTGGCCCATGTGGATTTTTCAAAGGTCACGGTGGAGATCATGTCCCCCCCACCCATGAACGGCGGCATGGCTTCCAGCAGTTCTTTGCGCGCCCACAGCACGCCAATCCCTGTGGGACCATAAAGCTTGTGGCCGGTGAAGGTGTAGAAATCCGCACCCAGAGCCTGCACATCTGTCTTGCGATGCACCACGGACTGGCTGCCATCAAACAGTACCTGCGCACCGGCGGCATGCGCCATATCCGCAATAGTCTTGGCCGGCGTCACAGTACCGAGCACGTTAGACATATGGGTCATGGCAACCAGCGCCACCTTCCCATCTGCCAGCAGGCCTTGCAGCGCATCGAGGTCGATATCCCCGGCGTCCGTAATGGGGGCAACACGCAGCTCAATCCCGGCGCGGTCCCGCAGCATCTGCCAGGGGATCAGGTTGGCGTGGTGTTCCATTTCGGAAATAACCACCGCCTGCCCCGGCTTGAGCAGAGCGCCGAACGAATGGGCCACCAGATTGATGGCTTCCGTGCTGTTGCGCGTGAACACAATTTCTTCACGGGAGTGCGCATTCAGAAAGCGTGCGACCTGATCGCGCACGGCTTCATACGCTTCCGTGGTGCGCTCACTCATCCAGTAGAGGCCACGATGAATATTGGCATACTGGCAGCGCATGGTGTGCGCCATCGCCTCAATCACCGCTTCCGGCTTTTGAGCGGAGGCCGCGCTATCCAGAAAGACCAGTGGGCGGTCATGCACTTTTTGCGACAGGATGGGGAATTGCTGGCGGATTGCCGCCACATCCAGATCCTGCCGGACTTTATCCTGTGTGGATGCCATGCTCATGCACTTTCTCCTGCAACCGGGAAAGACCGGGCCAGCATCTGCGTGCAAAGTGTGCGGGCCGTCTCGTCTTCAATCAGACCCAGTGCTTCATCCATAAACGCATGGATAAGGATCTGCCGCGCTTCCGCATCCGGCACGCCCCGGCTGCGCAGATAGAAAAGCTGATCGTCATCCAGCGCACCAACCGTCGCGCCGTGGCTGCACTTCACATCATCCGCGTAGATTTCAAGCTCAGGCTTGGCATCAATTTCCGCGTTTTCAGACAGCAGCAGCGCCTGATTCATCTGGTAGCCGTCCGTCTTCTGGGCCACCCGATCCACAAACACCTTGCCCTGAAACACGCCGCGGGCATGACCATCCAGCACGTTCCGCACGGTCTGGCGGGAAATGCAATCGGGTGCAGCGTGCGTGATGACACTGGTCACATCGCCAATCTGCTTACCACCCAGCATCTGCGCCCCGTTCACATGAACAGTCGCAAACGGGGCCGCCAGACGGGCGTGAATTTCCTGACGGGACAAGGCTGCGCCCAGACCCAGCACGAAGCTGTCATACGTGCCGCGCTCTGCAACCTGTGCGTAGGTCGTGGCCAGACACGCCGCATCCTGCCCTTCGGTCTGAAGAGTGACATGCTTGAGGTTGGCTTCCGCCGCCACGCTGATTTCCAGCACCGGGTTATGCAGATAACGCCCCTGCCCCGCCTGAATGCTGATCAGGGTGAGCTGTGCGCCCTCGTCCAGCGTGACAGAATGCCGCGGATGAAAAGATACCGGCGTATCCGTCTGGCCCAGAGAGACCAGCAGCACGTCACCGCCATTCTTGCCAGCCGACACGTGCAACTGGGCACCGTCAGACGCCAGAGCAGCGTTCAGCGCCGTCAGCGGGTCACGATCCGGAGCAGACAGCGCACCGAAAGTCTGGGTCTTGGCAAAGAAAGAGACCTCAACCTCAGCAGGCAACACAGAAAACGGCTCGGCATAACGACCGTTGACGAACACCAGACGCGGCAGTTCCGCCAACGTGCCACTGTTCAGCCCGAGGTTTTCAAGCTGCGCCTGAACCTGCCCGGCGTCATACACCTCAGCCGGAGCCGCTAGCGGCGTTTCCGTCAGAAAACGGAGGCTGGTATAGCGCCATTCTTCAACACGGCGGTCAGGCAGCCCACTTCTGTGCAAAGCGCCTATCGCTGCCTTGCGCACCGGGTCTGTCACCCCGTCCAGACGTGTGCCGAACGGGGCCAGCGTGTCTGACCGATCTTTTGTGATTGCGTTCACGCCGCCTCAGCCTCCGCCAGGAACCGGGTGTAGCCTTCACGGTCGATCTGCTGCGCCAGTTCCGGCCCACCAGAATGGATAATCCGGCCTTTAGCCATCACATGGATACGGTCCGGCACCAGATAATCCAGCAGACGCTGATGATGGGTAATGACCAGCGCGGAGAAGCTAGGGGAACGCAGACGATTAACGCCCTCCGCCACAATACGCAGAGCATCCACATCCAGCCCGCTATCCGTTTCATCCAGAATAGCGAAGGACGGCTGAAGGAGTGTCATCTGCAGCACTTCGTTGCGCTTCTTCTCACCCCCGGAGAAGCCGACATTCACGTTCCGCTTCAGCATGTCCGGCGCCATGGAAAGTTCCTTGGCGGCAGCACGGGCTGTTTTCAGGAAGGTGACGGCATCCAGCTCGTCTTTCCCACGGGCACGACGCACTGCGTTCACAGCCGTGCGCAGGAAGTTGGCGTTGTTCACGCCCGGCAGCTCGATGGGGGACTGGAACGCCAGAAAGAGGCCCGCCGCAGCGCGCTCTTCCGGTTCCATCTCCAGCAGGTCCTTGCCCTGAAAGTTTACGGTGCCTGCCGTTACTTCATAATCTTCACGCCCGGCCAGCACGTAGGACAGGGTGGATTTCCCTGACCCGTTCGGCCCCATGATGGCGTGAACCTCACCCGGCGGGATGCTGAGATCCACACCTTTGAGGATTTCCTTTTCCTGCCCGTCAGCATCAATCCGGGCGCACAGACCGGAAATATCCAAAAACTGGGTCATGTCATGCACTCCCTTACCCTACGCTGCCTTCGAGGCTGATCTGCAACAATTTCTGAGCTTCCACGGCAAACTCCATGGGCAGCTCTTTCAGAACGTCACGGCAGAAGCCGTTGACGATAAGCCCCACCGCATCCTCTTCAGAAAGCCCACGCTGACGGCAGTAGAACAGCTGGTCTTCCGAGATTTTGGAGGTAGTCGCTTCATGTTCAATGCGTGCGCCCATATTGCGATTTTCAATATAGGGCACGGTATGCGCGCCACACTGATCACCGATCAGCAGGCTATCGCACTGTGTAAAGTTTCGCGCACCGGAGGCCTTCGGCAGCACACGCACCAGACCGCGATATGTGCTGTCCGAATGCCCGGCACTGATGGTCTTGGCAATGATGGTCGAGCGGGTATTCCGCCCGATATGGATCATCTTGGTACCGGTATCGGCCTGCTGGTGATTGTTGGTCACCGCCACGGAATAGAATTCCCCCACGGAGCCTTCACCCTGCAGAATGCAGGACGGGTATTTCCATGTGATGGCCGAGCCGGTTTCCACCTGCGTCCAGGAAATCTTGGAGCGTGCGCCACGGCATGCGCCGCGCTTGGTCACGAAGTTATAGATCCCGCCCCGGCCATTTTCATCACCCGGATACCAGTTCTGCACCGTGGAATATTTGATGGAGGCATCTTCCATCGCCACCAGTTCCACCACGGCTGCGTGCAGCTGGTTTTCGTCCCGCATGGGGGCCGTGCAGCCTTCAAGGTAAGAAACGGAAGCACCGTCTTCCACCACGATCAGCGTCCGTTCAAACTGCCCGGTATTTTTGGCATTGATACGGAAATAGGTGGAGAGCTCCATCGGGCAGCGCACGCCTTTGGGCACGAACACAAAGGAGCCATCGGTAAACACAGCGGAGTTGAGCGCGGCGTAGAAATTATCGCCTGCCGGCACCACACTGCCCAGATACTTGCGGACCAGATCCGGATAATCCCGCACCGCTTCAGAAATCGGGCAGAAGATCACGCCCGCTTCTTCCAGCGTCTTGCGGAAGGTGGTGACAACGGAAACACTATCAAACACGGCATCAACGGCCACGGGCGGACGGGCGGTTTCGCCTTCCGGCAGCTCCACACCGGCCAGCATCGCCTGCTCATGCAGCGGAATGCCCAGCTTTTCGTAGGTGCGCAGCAGTTCGGGGTCCACTTCTTCAAGGGACTTGGGGCCGGGCTTTTTCCTGGGCGCTGCGTAGTAATGCAGATCCTGATAATCAATCGGCGGGTAGGACACCTTGGCCCATTTGGGCTCTTCGGTCTTAAGCCAGGCGCGATAGGCCGCCAGCCGCCATTCCAGAAGCCATTCCGGCTCCTCTTTTCTGGCGGAAATCAGGCGAATGGTATCTTCGTTCAGCCCCTTGGGCGCGACGTCCATATCAATGTCCGTCTCGAAGCCCCATTTATAGGAAGACTGACCGAGTTTTTCGACTGCTTCACGCGTTTCGGTGACTGCTGGCATTGTTCAAGCCCCTTCGCGTCTCGTGCTGGCGCTCATCAGCGCGTTTCTCTTCGTCATGACTGCACCGCATGCGCTCTTCTGGCGCATGATCTCCAGAGAAATACCTTCCAACGTGTCCCGAATGGCTTTGTTGATGGTATCCCAGCTGCCGCACATGCCGCAGGACACGCCGGTATCACACTCTCCACCATCCACACAGGCTGTCAGCGCAATCTTGCCATCCACTGCCGTAATAACGCTGGCCACCGAGATATCAGCCAGCGGGCGGGCCAGCCGGTAGCCGCCTTTGGCACCCCGCTGGGACAGCACAAACTTGTGAGCGGACAAAACCTTGAGGATTTTCGCGACAGTCGGTTCCGGCACACCGGTCTCGGCAGCAAGGGCGGGTGATGTCACCACGCCATCCTGCTCGCCAAGATTGACAAGTATGACAACCGCATAGTCCGCCAGACGGGAAAGTTTCAGCATTATCCTGCCATCAGGTGATTGGAGACCAGTCAGGTCCTGTTTCAGACACATGGGGCGAAGCGGGCCAAAGGTCAACCCAAAAGCAGCATAGCTGCCCCGGCGGTCTTACTGGGCGTTCAACCCAAACAGCAGCCGCAGGACAGCAAACAGCAACGCCCCTACGCCAAAGCCAACCAGTGTACCGTTGAAGCGGACATATTGCAGGTCCTTGCCCACGCGCAGTTCCAGCTTTTCCGCAATCTGCACAGCGTCCCATCCCGCCACCACGCGGGCAATGAAATCCGCCATCCGCTCCCGCACAAACGGCAGAGCCTTGACGGTGGCCTTGTCTACGCTGGCCATAATCCGCTGCCGCATAACCGGGTCTTCCCGCAACTGCGCGGTAATATGCGTCAGCCCCTCCTGCACCAGAGAAGCAATGCGACCATCCGGGTCTTCCACATCCGCTTCCACCAGACGCCGGAAGCGCTGCCAGATATCCGCCCACCAGCTCACGACACTTTCATGTGAGAGCACGCCCATAATGGCCTGAGAGATATCGCTGCCGCGTTCGGGGTCCGTCTCAATGCGGTCAATCTGGGACCGCACCCAGGTTGTAAAGCCTTCGCGCAGGGTGGAATTCTGCGGGTCCACCCGCTCCAGTTCCTTACTGGCCGCCAGCAGCACCCGCGTTGCAATCGAACCGCCTATAGCCCAGCCGAGTAAACGGCCTCCCTGCTCACGCACACGCTCCTCAATCATGGTGCGCAGCGCGCCTTCTCTGGCCTGCAAACCATCCTTGATCTGGCTGAGTAGAAAGGACAGCACTTCCTGATGGCGGTCATCATCCACAAGGCTACGCAGAGCGCGCGCCACAATGGGAGCCAGATTGCTGTTGCCCAGCAGACGGGGGAAAATCTTGCCAATGGCCCCGCTGGCCCGCCCGTCTTCCAGCCGGTCCAGCATTTTGGGCATGGAAGCGAGAACGGAGCGCGTCAGCGTCTCCCGCGTTGCCGGGTCATCCAGCATGTTGGCCAGAAAGGTGGGGATATCCACCTGCTCCAGCACGCGGGCAATTTCTTTTTCCGTAAAGACCTGCCCGGACACAAAACGCCCCAGCGCGCGGCCCAGCCGTTCCTTCTGGGCTGGCAGAATAGCCGTGTGGGGAATCGGCAAACCCATGGGGTGACGGAACAGGGCAACGACGGCAAACCAGTCCGCCAGACCGCCCACAACGCCAGCGCGCGCCCCGGCCCGCAGCATTTCCAGCCAGAAGCCATCCTTCACCCATCCGGCAGCGGGGGCCGCGTAGCCCGCAACAGTCAGCCCTCCCATGCCCACCAGCAGGCCGGTTGCAGCGCGCTGGTAGCGTTTGAGGGTCTTCCGGGCGGCGAGATCGCCGTCACTTTCAGGGTATGACGTCATAGTATCTGAATAGCACTCCCACTCTCGCCCCCCAAGTGTGCGTGAGTGTGTTGCAGCGAAAGAGCAGACATGAAACTGTAACGCCTCCCCCTTCCCCCGCCGTACTGCGAACCCTGAGCGAGGTGCAATAATGGATTTTTCTACTCTTCCGCCCAAACTTCAGACCATTTTTGCACCGATCCTGCAGGACAAAGACGCCCTGCTCCCGGTGGAAGGGGTGAATCCGGTTCTCTGTACCGCCCGCCAGCTGGAAGATGCGCTGGAAGACGGCGATCTGTCTCTCTCGGATGTGACCGCTCTGGTGCAGACCCTTCGGGATTCCGCCTTTCTGCGTCGCGCCAGACGCCTGCATCGTTACGTAGGGGGCGCGGAGGCCACCACCACCGCCAAACGGCTGTCTGCCGTTGCTCAGCGCGTCATAGCCTCCCTGCCCGTTCCCACGCCCGAGGCTTTCCAAGCCGCCGTCAGCCCCGTGCGTTTTGCCGCTGTTTTTACAGCGCACCCTACATTTGCCCTCAGCAACCCGGTCTATGCGGCGCTGGCCGACTGTGCCTCCGAGGATGTTTTACCGGACGAGGCTCCGTTTTTTGAAACGCATCGGCGGGACGGACCGCCTACGCTGGAAGAAGAATTTACCCTCGCCACACAGGCCATCATCCGGGCGCGAGACGCCATGGACCAGCTGAATGGCGCGCTTTTAGAAACCGCCCAACAACACTGGCCAGAGTCATGGGCCTCCATCATCCCCCGCCCGGTCATCGCTACAAGCTGGGTGGGGTATGATACGGATGGACGCACGGATATCGGCTGGTGGGACACGCTGCGACTGCGCCTGCGCATGAAGCTGTTCCAGCTGGAACGCCTTGATCAGCAGATAAGCGCGACTGGTGTTTCTGCCCCGGCTCTGACGGACCGGCTGCACAAGGCCATTGCCTGCGTCAAAACGCAGATAAGCGCCACGCCGACCGGCCCGGATGCCGAAGCCGTCGCCAAATTTGCAGACGCGCTGGTGAACGAACACGCGACAGCCCTGCTCAATGTGGATGATCTGGCAGAAGAGCTGGACGCTGCCGTAAAAGCCGCGCCGGCTGCTGCGCAGCTACCACTGGCCGTGGCGCGTGCGGGCTTCATGGCGCATGGTCTGGCACTGGCCCACACACATGTGCGGCTGAACGCCACACAAATTCATAATTTTGTTCGCCAGAAGCTCGATATTCCGGATGACCCGGCCAATCCGGCCCACCGGCGCGCGCTCCTCAACCGCCTGAATGAAGCTCTGGAAAGCGTGCAGCCTGTGCCGGTTGATTTCGGCGCGCTGATGAGTGACCCATCTACGGCAGGCCGCCTGATGATGACGGTCGCCCAGATAACCAAACACATTGATAATCAAACGCCCGTCCGCTTTCTGATTGCTGAAACGGAAACGGGTTACACCCTGTTGGCAGCCCTTTGGGCGGCGCTGCATTTCGGCGTGGCGGACAAGGTGGAAATTTCCCCCCTGTTTGAAACAGAAGACGCGCTGAGCAACGGGGATCGCATTGTGGAAGAAGCCCTGCGCTCCCCCACATGGCGGGCCTATGTGCAGCGCACCGGGCGTATCAGCTTCCAGTTCGGCTATTCCGATTCCGGCCGCTATGTCGGCCAGCTGGCTGCCACCTATCTTATTGAGCGCCTGCGCCTGAAAATTCATGACCTACTGGTCCGCTGGAACCTGCAGAACGTGACGGTCATTTTCTTTGATACGCATGGCGAGAGCATTGGACGCGGCGCGCATCCTTTCCGGATGGCCGGACGGCTGAGCTATCTCTCCCCTACCCATGTGCGGACCGAATTTGCCAAAACCGGCATTGCCTGCCGGGAGGAAACGGCCTTTCAGGGCGGCGATGGCTATCTGCTGTTCGGCACCCCGCATCTGGCGGGCGCGACACTCGCGACCATTGCGGAAAACCTGTTCAATCCGCTGCATCAGGAAGGCGACCCGGTTTATGAGCAGCCGGTCTTTTCGGCTGATTTCTTCTCCAGCATTTCCGAAGGCATGCAGGCTCTGGTGGAAGACCCCGGTTACGCCGCCCTGCTGGGGGCATTTGGCCCGGCGCTGATTGACCGCACCGGCTCCCGTCCCCCGGCCCGCCAGAGTGCGGAAGCCGCCACCAGCACCCGCCTGACGCATCCGGGCCAGCTGCGCGCCATTCCCAACAATGCGATTCTCCAGCAGCTCGGCTGGTGCGCCAACACGCTGCAAGGACTGGGAGCTGCCGCGCGCCGACACCCGGAAACGTTTGAAAGTTTCAACACCTCCAGCCCGCGCTTCCACCGCGCTCTGGATTTTGCGCGGCATGCCTTAACCAGTTCGGATGACCGGGTTCTGCAATCCGTCATCAATCTGCTGGACCCCAGCTACTGGCTGGACCGCGCCACGGCAGAACCCAAAGCCCCACGCCGGGCGGCTTTTCTCACCGTGATGCAGGATCTGGAAAAACTGAACCTTTCAGCAGACCTGCGCACCATGTTCCGCCGCATTCAGGCAGACCATCTGGCCCTTCGGGAAGCGTGGGAGGATGCCCCGCATGGCGCACCGCTCAACCGCGCCTTGCATGCCATTCGGGTGGCGTTGATTGAGCGCATCTGGATTCTGGCCTGCCGCATTCCCTTCTTCATGCCGCGCGGGGGCTTTAACCGCGATGTCATGATGCAGCAGATCCTGCGTCTGGAAATTCCGGCTGTGCTTAAGGAAATGGTGCATATTTTCCCATCCGGCACCGTCGCCTCCAACCTTGATTTCTATGAACCCCGCGGCCCGCGGGAGCAGGGCATCTATGAACGCGAGCATCGGGAAATTTTTCTGCCCATGCAGCAGATGTTCGCCCTACTCCGTGAGATCAGCGTTGGCGTCATGCATGACATTGGCGCATTTGGCTAAACAGGGGCACAACCCCACCATGAATGCTTAGCCCGGAACCAAACTCTTCGGGCTGACGTTCAGGCTTGCAGGGCTGACACAGGCTGCGAAGCGTTTTATGCCCCGATTTTTACTGAACCCAGAACAACGGAGTGTGTCCTCATGACCACCACGACCCCGGACACACAACGAGCCAGGCATCCCGTCCTGAAAATTCTCGGGGGCATCGCGCTCGCACTCCTGCTTCTGATTCTCTTCTGGTCGTGGGACTGGTTTGTGCCTCTGGTCAATTCCAAAGCCACAGCCCTGCTGCACCGCAAAACCACCATTGCGCATCTGCATGTGCATCTTGGCCGTGTCACCACAATCAAGGTGGATGACCTGCGGATTGAACAGCCAAAAACCTTCGAAAAAGAAAAAGAGCAGTTTGCGCAGGCCAAAAGCGTGACGGTTTCGGTCGATGCCTGGTCCTACCTCTGGCACCGTACGCTGCACCTGCCGCTTATTGCACTAGAGCAGCCCACGGCAGACATTATCGCGCTGAAAAACAGCCTGAACAATTACACTTTTACCGAGGATGGTAAGCCGGCGAAGACACCCACAAAGCAGGATGCTTCCTCCTCAACCAGCCTGCCGGACATCGGGGAGCTGCGGATTACCGATGGCAACCTGCATGTAAAGTATGACCCGCTGCAGGCCGATATGCAGGTCGCTGTGCAGACCACGCCACCCCAGGGGAATGATCGCGGCACTCTACATCTGCAAGCCAAGGGCCGTTACGCGCAGCAGCCTATTACTGCCCGCTTTATTGGCGGAGCCCTGCTGTCCTTTGTTGCCGACAAAGAGCCTTACCCTGTTGACCTCACCGTGCAGAACGGCCCCACCACTGCCACGCTGAAAGGCGATGTGGTTCACCCGATGAGCTTTGCAGGGGCGCATCTGAAGCTGCATTTTGCCGGGCCGGATATGTCCCTGCTCTACCCGCTGACCGGCGTGCCCATTCCGCGCACCCCGGCCTACACCATTACCGGCAATCTGGATTACAGCCAGAACCACATCCTCTTTAAAGAGTTTGAGGGCAAAATGGGCACCAGTGACATTGGTGGCACCATTGAACTGGACCCGCATCAGAAGCCCATGAACGTTCAGGCCGATCTCCATTCCCGTCAGGTTAATCTGGTGGATCTGGGGGGCTTTATTGGTGCCAAGCCAACCGAGACAGCGGCTGAGAAAAAGCAGGATGCCAAAAGCAAGACTGTCCTGCCGGATACGCCCATCAATATTCCGCGTCTGAACGCCATCAACGCCCACGTCACGTATCATGGGGCCCATATCGAAAATAAGCAGCTACCGCTTGATAATATCGACACCGAATTCTTCATCACCAATGGTGAAATTGATCTCAAACGCCTGAACTTTGCCGTTGGCCACGGCACGCTGGCCAGTTCCGCAACGCTCAAGCCGGATGGCTCCCTGTTTGATACAACCGCCCGGATTGATTTTGCCCGGATTGATCTGGCTCGCGTCATGCAGGCGACAACCAATTCCAAAGCACGCGGCATTATTGGCGGCCATATGACACTGAAAGCCAAAGGGAATTCCATTGCCAGCCTGATGGCTGCGGGGAATGGTGGCCTTACGTTGGTGCTGGATCAGGGTGGCGATATTACCGCCATCCTGCCGGACATTCTGGGCCTGCAGCTGGGCAACGCCATCCTGACGGCTCTCGGACTGCCCGCCCATACAGACATCAAGTGCTTTATTGCCGATATGCCGCTGAGAAACGGCATTGTTTCCACCAATACGCTCCTGCTGGAAACCGGCGAGGCCCGTACGCTGGGGCGGGGCACAATCAACTTCAAGACCAATACGCTGGATTACTCTCTGACCACCCGTTCCCAGAACCCGACCATTGCGTCTCTGCCGGGGGCCTTCAACATTACCGGGGCGATCAAATCTCCTACGGTGCTGCCGGGTGCTGAAATTCTGGGGCGTGCCGCTGCCGCCGCTGGCTTGGGGTTTGTCTTCCCACCACTGGCTCTTCTGCCAACCATTCAGCTGGGTGTTGGGGATGATTCCCGATGCTCCCGCGCCGTGCAGGCCGTGAATAACAACCCGGCAGCAGGCATTGCGCCGGGCTCCCTTTCCCACGCCGTCGGCACCAAAGGCAGCGTTGCTCCGGCCAGCCCCCGTCACGCCAACGGCAACCACAAAAAAACGTCTGGCAAAGCACCAGCGACCAAACAGCATGAAGGCCGTATGACACCCGCTGAAGTCCGGGCTGCGTGGAATGCCAAACTGAAAAAACAGGGCAAGAACTAACCGCATCAGGCAATCGGGCACTCACGCCCGGTTGCCTGAGCCTGCTCTCCAGCCGCCTCTCAATGCGGCTTATATTTTCCCATTACAGAGATGATGTTCCGCAGGCGCTCAGATTGTTTTGAAACCCTGAGCGCTTAGCCTTCCCCACAGTCTGGTGCTGGCCGAACACGCCGTCTTATTCTGAGCAGGAAGCCTCCCCTGCTCGCTTCCGGGTCAGTCAGGGCTCAGGGGCTCACAACCCATTTCACATGTCAGTGCCAGTGCCAGTGCCAGTGCCAGTGCCAGTGCCAGTGCCAGTGCCAGTGCCAGTGCCAGATCGGGCCACGTCTCTCCTGCCCTGTAAACACAAAAAAGCCGCCTCGTGATGAGGCGGCTTTTCTGTATCCGAAGATAATCCCGGAGAGGATGGCTTATTTGGACTGAGCCATGATCTCTTCTGCCACGTTGCGCGGCACGGGGTCGTAGTGATGGAACTGCATGGTGAAGGACGCACGGCCCTTCGTCATGGAGCGCAGGTGAGAAATGTAACCGAACATTTCTTTCAGCGGCACATGAGAGCGAACCATAACCGTGGAACCGGAGGTTTCCTGGCTCTGGATCATACCACGACGACGGTTGATATCACCCACAACGTCACCAACGTGATCGTTCGGGGTGGTCACTTCCACGTCCATGATCGGTTCCAGAATAACCGGACCAGCCTGTTTCATACCTTCACGGAAGCAAGCCTTAGCCGCGATTTCGAACGCCAGAGCGGACGAGTCAACGTCATGGTACTTACCGTCAAGCAGCGTGAACTTGAAGTCGACGGTCGGGAAGCCTGCCAGCACGCCGGTAGAGGCCTGCATACGGATGCCTTTTTCGACCGCAGGAATGTATTCCTTCGGCACGGTGCCGCCAACGACCTTGTTCTCGAAGTGAATGTCTTCGTTCCGCTCAAGCGGCTCGAAAGCAATTTTCACTTCTGCGAACTGACCGGAACCACCAGACTGCTTTTTATGCGTGTAGGTTTCGGTGTGCGGCTTGGAGATGGTTTCACGATAGGCCACCTGCGGTGCACCGACGTTTGCATCCACACCATATTCACGACGCAGACGGTCGATGATGATGTCGAGGTGCAGTTCGCCCATGCCGGACAGAATGGTCTGACCCGTTTCCTGATCCGTCTTCAGCTGCAGGGAAGGATCTTCACTGGCCAGCTTCTGCAGAGCCAGCGTCATCTTTTCCACGCCGTCTTTGGTTTTCGGCTCAACGGAGATGTCGATAACCGGGATCGGGAAGCTCATACGTTCCAGAACAACCGGATCAGCCGGATCAGCCAGCGTATCACCCGTCTGAGAGTCTTTCAGACCCACGAACGCAGCAATATCACCAGCATGAACTTCCGTCAGTTCTTCACGCTTGTCAGCATGCATCTGGTAGATACGGCCGATACGTTCCTTGTGGCCCTTCGTGGTGTTCAGAACGGTATCACCGGTCTTCAGCACACCACGATAGACGCGCACGAAGGTCAGCGTGCCGTATTTGTCGTTGATGATCTTAAAGGCCAGACCAGCGAACTTGCCATCGGGATCAACCGGGATGATGGGCTGAGCGGCTTCGTCTTCTTCTTCACCTTCCGGCGGAGCGCAACGGATGCCTTCAACGTCGTCAGGAGCCGGCAGGAAGTCGATCACTGCGTCGAGCAGCGGCTGAACGCCTTTGTTTTTGAAGGCCGTGCCACACAGAACCGGGCGGAACTCACCAGAGATGGTGCCCTTCTTGATGCAGCGCTTCAGCGTCTCAATGGAGACTTCGCCCTTTTCGAAGTATTCTTCCATTGCTGCGTCATCAACAGCCAGAGCTGTATCGAGCAGGTTCTGGCGTGCTTCAGCAGCCTTTTCCTTCAGGTCGGCCGGAATTTCCTCATCGTGGAACTTCGCACCCAGCTCACCACCTTCCCAGATGATGGCTTTCATCTCGATCAGATCGACAACGCCAACAAACTGGTCTTCAGCGCCAATCGGGAGCTGCAGCGGGATCGCAACGATGTCCAGCTTTTCCTTCAGCGTGTCGAATGCACGGTAGAAGTTCGCGCCGGTACGGTCGAGCTTGTTGATGAAGATGATGCGCGGAACTTTGTAGCGGTCAGCCAGACGCCAGTTGGTTTCGGACTGCGGCTGAACACCGGCCACACCTTCAATGATGAACACGGCGCCATCGAGCACGCGCAGGGAGCGGTTCACTTCGATGTTGAAGTCGATGTGTCCGGGGGTGTCGATGATGTTGATGCGGTGGTCGTTCCACACGCAGGTCACAGCAGCGGAGGTAATGGTAATACCACGCTCACGTTCCTGCGCCATGTAGTCGGTCGTGGTGTTACCGTCGTGCACTTCACCAATTTTGTGAGATACGCCGGTATAATACAGGATACGCTCGGTCGTGGTTGTCTTGCCCGCGTCAATATGCGCGGTGATCCCGATATTACGGATCTTCGAAAGTTCGGATTTGGCGGACACGAAAACCTCCAGAAAACAGGTCAGGCGCGACAGGAAACCCTTCGCGCCTGTGGCTACCGAACACCGTGCTGATCCTATTTAAATTCAGGAAGCCCGGCTGCCGGAAACCGGCCGATAGACGAAAGTGCCTGACACCCTGCCAGACACCTGCACAGCAAATCCGGACCGTCAGTTTATGACCGGCCCGGATCCACCGCAGTTAGGAAACCCCTGAATCAGGCGCCAGCGGCAGCCTGTTTTTTAGCCTGAGCGCGCAGAACGCGGCGCTTCACGACCTGGGCTTCTTCCGGCAGCTTGCGGTTAGGCGTGCTGATCAGGAAGGCATCGAGGCCACCATTGTGTTCAATGGTGCGCAGGCCACGGGTGCTGACGCGCATGTGCACGGGAGCGCCCAGGATGTCGGACATCAGGGATGCTTCCTGCAGGTTGGGCAGGAAACGGCGACGGCTTTTGTTGTTGGCGTGACTGACGTTGTTTCCGGTCAGAACGCCTTTGCCGGTAATCTGGCAGCGACGGGACATTGTCTCATCCTTGTCTTAGGTATCAAACAGAGGGCCGAGACAATTTGCCCGGCGACCACATTCAGGATTGGCGCGGCTTATGGCTGAGCAAGCGCCTTCCGTCAAGGGTTGACCTCAGGCTTTCTCACTTTCCGGGTCGGTCTGTGCCTGTGTTGCAGCATGAATCTCGCCCGTACGCACGCTGTTTGCTGCGGAGTCGAGAATATGCAGGATGGTCTCCTTATCCATGCTGCGGGCCAGCAGACCCAGAGAACCGCCCAGCAGCGCTGAGGCAATGGCCAGCGGCGGGTGATTCTCCTTGAGCAGATGCTCCATGGCGCTTTCAATCACCATGGCGCAGCGGGCCAGATCTTCCGGCACGCCCGGCATCTCTTCCGATGTGGTTTCTGCGGGCGTGTTTCCAGCTGTATCCGTCATGCGTTTCATCTTCCTTCAGTTTCTCAGGCACCGGCTGGAAGGCCGATGCTGTATCCGATTCGCCAGAACAGCCTGACAGGCGGGGTGCTCCCCTACCCGGCAATCCGTTCTGCAATTCCTTCCGCCCCCTGGGCTGCCCACATGGCGGCATACTGGCCGCCAGACGCCAGCAGAGCCTCATGCGTGCCGCGTTCCAGCACACGCCCCTGACCCATCACCAGAATTTCGTCCGCATCCACAATGGTGGACAGGCGGTGTGCAATCACCAGCGTCGTGCGGGAGGCAGAGACAGCTTTCAAAGCCGCCTGAATCTCTTGTTCCGTATGTGTGTCCAACGCACTCGTAGCCTCGTCAAGCACAAGAACGCGAGGGTCTTTTAAAAGTGTTCGGGCAATCGCAACGCGCTGCTTTTCCCCGCCCGACAACTTCAGGCCACGTTCCCCCACCTGCGTCTGGTATCCGTCTGGCAGAGACATGATGAAATCATGAATCTGCGCCAGCCGCGCCGCCTGCTCCACATCGGCCAGAGAGGCCCCCAGACGCCCGTAGGCGATGTTGTAGCCAATCGTCTCGTTAAACAGCACGGTATCCTGCGGGACCACGCCAATAGCGGCCCGCAGGTCCTCCTGCCGGTAGTCCCGCACGTTATGCCCATCCACCAGCACTGCACCGGACCAGACATCATAAAACCGGAACAGCAGTCGGCTGATGGTGGACTTCCCGGCCCCGGTGGACCCGACAATAGCGACCTTCTTGCCGGGAGCCGCCACAAAGCTGACGCCGTGCAGAATTTCACGATCAGGCCCGTACCCAAACCGGACATCCCGGAACTCAACCTGAGCCGGAGCGGAGTCCGCAAGGCGGGTGGCAATCGGTAGCGGATTTTCCGGGTCCGCCACTTCCACATTCTCTTCAATCAGGCCGAACATCTGCTCCAGATCCACCATGGCCGTCCGGATGGCGGAATAGACAGAGCCCAAAAAGTTCAACGGCCCATACAGCTGAAGCAGGTAGGTGTTGATCATGACAAACTGACCAACGCTGATGCGTCCGGCCTCAACATCACGCCCGGCAAGCAGCATGATCAGCGTGAGCGCCACCGCGATAATGGCGGCCTGCCCGAAGTTGAGCAGCCCAAGAGAATACTGGGTTTTCCGGGCGGCCTGCTCATAACGGGCCTGGGCATTGTCATAGCGTTCGGCCTCATGGGCCTCGTTACCGAAATATTTGACGGTCTCGTAATTCAGCAGGCTATCCAGCGCCTTGCCGCTTGCCTCGGTATTGGTCTCATTCATCCGCCGCCGGATGCCCAGCCTCCACGAGGTAAACATCACGGTAAAGCCGATATAGGCGGCGATCATCAGCACCATCAGGCTGACATACCGCCAGTCAAACACCCGCCAGATCACCACAACCACCAGCAGAGCCTGCAGAATGGTGGGGGAGATGGACATGCCCATCCGCAGCAGGGTTTCAACCCCCTCCGTGCCGCGTTCTATGGCCCGCGTGACGCCCCCTGTGCGCCGGTCCAGATGGAACCGCAGAGAGAGCTTGTGCATGTGCTGAAAGCTGCGGAACGCCGCCTGCCGTGCCACCCGGAACCTGACCGGAGCAAACAGGGAATCCCTCAGGTTGGTCAGGGCAGCGGAGATCAGCCTGATCAGCCCGTAGCCCAGGATAAGGGCAACCGGAGCCATAGCCAGACTGCCGGGGTGCGAGAGCCGATCCACCACCCGGCTGTAGGCCATCGGCACAGCCAGTGTTGCGAGTTCTCCCCCCACCAGCACCAGAAGTACCAGCACGACGCGCCACCTCAGCCCGCTGTTTTCACGCGGCCAGAGATACGGGAGAAGACGGGAAAGCGTGACCGAAGCCGGCTGTTTCAGCTGCCCCGACGGAGAACGATTACGTGGAGACATACCGTCGCATGTGACACGCCTCCACAATTTTGCAACCCCGAGACATCTTGCCTCTCCCCTGCATACGCCGGATAAACACATACGCCTTGTGCGTTTATGGTCTCATTCAAGCACGACTGGATTTTCCGATGCCTTCGGACGATACGCCCTTCCTTCGTCATCTCAGGCAATGCAACACCGCCGTCGTGCCCGGTGCGCGCTTTCCGTTTTCTCTGGGCGGTAAGGCCGCAGGGTGGATTGCCCCAGGCCTGACCGACGCGCTGGAGCAGCGTGGCCTTGGCTCCCGCGTGCAGGGTTTTGCCTTACCCAACCCGGCGGATCTGGAACCGTTGGGAGAAGCGCTGGCACGGGAAGGCGTTTATCGCTCCCACCATGAACTGTTTGATGTAATGGCCGATGTGGACCAGCCCGTGCTGGCCCGCATTGACCGTGGCGCCCTGCCCCTGTTCGGGCTGGTAGCGGCTGGCGTGCATCTGAATGGCTTAGTGCGGAAGGCAGACGGTCTTTACCTGTGGACAGGCCGCAGAGCCGCCAACAAACGGCTGGATCCGAGCAAGCTGGACCATCTGGTTGCTGGTGGCGTTCCAGCTGGTCATACGCCGTCGGAAGCGCTGTTAAAGGAAGCAGCGGAAGAAGCCAGTATTCAGGAAGACTTGGCATCGCAGGCGCAGCAGGTCGGTCGTATTGTCTATGCGCTGGACCGGCCAGAAGGGCTGCGGCGCGACATTCTGTATTGCTACGACCTGTTCCTGCCCGAAAGCTTCTCACCCGTTGCAGCGGACGGTGAAGTGGAATCCTTCCATCTGATGCCGCTGGCCGAAGTTTACAAACTGGTGCGGGATACGGACGAGTTCAAATTCAACGTTAATCTTGTGCTGATCGACCTGTTCCTGCGCAACGGCCTGATTGACCCGCAATCAGCCGAAGGCCGCCAGCTGCGGGATGGACTGACACACGGCCTCTCGCCCGCCAGCCCGGGCCATAAAGCCGCTCTGGCACCTGCCGCCCCCTGAGGGCATGGCAGGCCCCGCATTCCGGCCTCAGGCTGAAATGCGGGCGTCCAGCAGGGCTTTGGCTTCCGCCTCGGCTTCCTTCATGCCGGTCAGCAGGCGTTCCCGGATTTCTTCCAGACGCTTCTTATCGGTAATTTTCAGGCCGAAGAGATCCTTCACGTAGAACACGTCCACCGCCCGCACCCCGTAGGTGGTGATGTGGGCGGAGGCGATCTGAAGGTTTTCCTCGCTCATGGCCGCTGTCACGTCATGCAGCAGGCCGGGCCGGTCACGCCCGTTAATTTCAATGACCGTGTAGGTATTGGACGCGCCGTTATCAATCACCACACGCGGCGGCACATGAATGGCCCGCATCCGCATGGGCATATGCCCGAACCCGGCCTGCGCAATTTCCGCCCCGATATCAATCTGGCCGCTTAACGACTGCTCAATCAGCGAACACAACCGCGCCAGACGATGCGTTTCTTCATAGGCACTCCCAGCGGTGTCCTGAATCCAGAACGTATCCAGCGCCATGCCGTGCATCATGGTGTGAATCCGGGCATCGACAATGGAGGCCCCGGCCAACGCCAGTGCCCCGGCGATTTTGGAAAACAGGCCCGGCACGTCGACCGTATAAACGGTGACTTCCGTCACCCCACGGGCCGGCAGCGGCAGCACTTCCACCGTCAGCGGAGCGTCCCGCCCATCCGCATCCCGAATCAGGCGAGCATGGCGTTTGTGGGTTTCATGATCGAAGGAGAGCCAGTAGCCCGCGTAACCCAGCCCCAGAAAGCGGTCGATATCCTGCGGCGCAACACCATCTTCGGCCAGAATTTCGGCCGTGATTTCCTTAGCGTGCCGCACACGCACGTCACGCTCAGTGGTGGCAAGACCACCTGCCAGCACTTCCGCTACGCGCACATAAAGCTCACGCAGCAGCGTGGCCTTCCATGCGTTCCACACGCGGGAACTGACAGCGCGCATATCAACAATGGTCAGCAGCAGCAGCAGACGCAGGCGTTCCGGGGACTGAACGATGTCAGCAACATCCAGAATGGTTTTGGGGTCATCAATATCGCGCTGAAAGGCCGTGTGGCTCAGCAGCAGATGATGCAGCACCAGCCAGGAAACCGTTTCCGTCTCCTCGCCCGACATGCCCAGTCTGGGGCACAGGTCGGCGGCAATTTCAGACCCGATTTCCGAGTGATCCCCCCCGCGCCCTTTGGCGACATCGTGCAGCAGCACGGCCATGTAGAGCGCCCGGCGGGAATGCAGCCCTTTAACCAGTTCATAGGCCACCGGAATTTCATCCGCCATGCGACCGGACGTGACCTCATCCATGATGCGGATGGCTTCTATCGTATGCTCATCAACCGTGAACACGTGATAGGTATCAAACTGCATCTGGCCGACAATCCGCGCCCAGTCCGGGATCAGCCGCCCGAAAATGCCCGTCTCGTTCAGAATATGCAGCCAGTGCGCATGGCCGGGAGGGGTTTGCTGTTCGTAAGTAGCATCCCGCAGAAGAGGCGTTCCTGCCTCATCCCCCGCCGCGTGGGTCTCACGCCGACGACGCGGCGGGAGGTCCTTCGGTTCTGTTTCACCACACAGCAGATCCAGAAAAATACGGGCGGCTTCCGGGTTATCACGCAGGGCCATGGCCCGACGTTCCCACCGGATAAGCTGATGCCGCCCCAGCGGATGCAATGGCCGGCGACGCATCCGCGCCCAGTCCAGATACTGCATCATCTTGATGGGTTCCTGATCGAACGAAATCCCGCGTTCCGGCAGAATCTGCCCGTCAACCAGCGTAAAACCTGCTTCCCGCATGGCCTCGTCCGGCTTGGCGGCGATCGCCACCGGCCCTTGCGCCTGCCGCAGCACCGCAGGTTCCAGCACGTGGGTCAGCCGCATGACTTCACGCGCCGTTAGGAAGTAGTGACGCATGAAGCGTTCCACACCATTCTGGCGGCCATGCCGGGTGTAGCCCATACGCGCGCCAATAACGGGCTGCATATCGAACGTCAGCCGTTCTTCCGCGCGCCCTGCGACGTAATGCAGGTGCAGGCGCACCGTCCACAGGAAGTCCCATGACCGGCGGGCACGTGCCGCTTCCTGCTCGGTCAGCAGGCCCATCCAGATAAATTCAGGCGCCAGAAGGTCCATGACGTGACGGGTGCCGAAGGTGTTGCGGCACATCCAGTACAGCGTCTGCAAATCCCGCAGGCCGCCGCGGCCTTCTTTTATATTCGGTTCCACCAGATAAGGGCTGTCCCCAAACCGGCGATGCCGTTCCAGACGCTCCCGCCGCTTGTCCTGAATAAAGCCCGCAGCCCCGGCTTCCACGCAGGCCACAATGTAGCGGGCCTCGAACATGGCAAACAGGGCGGCATCCCCAGCCAGCAAGCGGGCATCAAGCAGCGCCGTGCGGACTGTGGTGTCCTTCCGTGCTTCCTCAATACATTCGTTGATCGTGCGGGTCGCGTGCCCGACCTTCAGGCCCAGATCCCAGAGGAAATAGAGCACATATTCCACCAGACGGTGGGCACTCTGGACGTTTTCTTCCTCGGTCAGGAACAGCAGATCAATATCGCTGAACGGGGCCAGCAGGCCGCGCCCGTAACCGCCCGTTGCCGCCACAACCAGCCGGCCGACGGCAGGAGCGCCCTCCCCGATCTGCCCGACACCCTCCGCCGTGCCCGTGGCGCGCAATGCCAGATCGATAATGCCGCGCAGCATAACATCCGTGAACGCCGCAATCTGCTTGGCAGCCTTGGCGCCTTTGAGCACATGCGTTTCAAACCGACTGCGGATATCCGCCTGATACCGGCCAAGATGGCGGCGGAAGATGGCCACGGCCTCGTCCCGCTCCGGGATGGTGGCATCTGCCGGCGTGGCGTCCCTCAGTTCCCGCGCAAGGCAGGCGGCAAGCCCCTCCGGGGTGAGAGATGCAAGGGCGGAAACATCGGGCTGCTCGGAGGCAGCATGTGCGGGGGAAATCGACATTGCGGTCGGAATCTGCTCCTGAGGGTCGTCTGATAAAGAACCCGGTTTCAACTCTGGGCCGGACATTCGTCTTCCCGCACTGCTTCCTTATGAAGCTCATACAGAATGTCCAGCGCGGCACGCGGTGTCAGGGCATCCGGATCTACCTCTAACAGTCGCTTTCTTAACGTATTTTCGTCTTCTTGCGGTAATATCTTCTGCGTGTCGAACAGCGGCAGAGGCTTCGGCCCGGTCGCATGGTCACGCTCCAGTTCACGCAACAAACGCCCTGCCCGATCTACGACTGAAGGCGGCACCCCAGCCAGCTTGGCCACATGCACACCCCAGCTTTTCTTGGCGGAACCGGCCAGCACTTCATGCAAAAAGACAATCTGGCCCCGCCATTCCCGCACCGCCATAGTGTGCGGAGAAAGGCGCGGCAGAGTATCCACCAGACCGGCCAGTTCATGGAAGTGCGTTGCAAAAATTGCACGGCAGCGCACCGTTGAATGCAACGCCTCCAGCACCGCCCAGGCAATGGCCAGACCATCCAGCGTTGCCGTGCCACGCCCGATTTCATCCACCACCACTAGAGAGCGCGGACCGGCCTGATTGAGAATAGCAGCCGTTTCCGTCATTTCCACCATGAAGGTGGACCGACCGCGCGCCAGATCATCCGACGCCCCGACGCGGGAAAAGAGCTGATCCACAATCCCGATATGCGCTTTATCCGCTGAGACAGGAAAGCCACCCTGCGCCAGCAGCACGGCCAGCGCCGTCTGCCGCAGGAAGGTGGATTTACCGGCCATGTTCGGCCCGGTGAGCAGCATCACCCGCCGGTTGGCTGAAAGGTCACACCCGTTTGGCGTAAAGCGCGTGCCTTTGGGAAGGGCTGCTTCAACCACCGGATGGCGACAGCCTTCCAGCACAAAAGCAGCATCATCCGTCACCACAGGGCGACACCAGCTTCCGCCAGCGACCAGCAGGGCGCAGGACTGCAACACATCCAGAACCGCCAGAGCCCGTGCCAGAACCGGCAGTGTTTCTTCCGCCAGAATCCGCTCAACCAGGACATTAAACACCGCTTTTTCACGGGCAGCGGCACGTTCCGCTGCCTCGGCAATCCGGGCGTCCAGTGAGGAAAGTTCTTCCGTCGAGAACCGGGCATTGCTGGCCGTGCCCTGCCGGAACATCAGGTCATCCCGATCCTTGATGCGGGCGCTGGCGGCAACCGGCACTTCAATCACGTAGCCCAGTTGGGCGTGGTGTTTGATCTTCAGGCTCGCCACGCCGAATCGGCTGGCATATTCGGTCTGCAATCCGGCCACGATGCGCCGGGAATTGTCCCGCAGGCCACGATAGCCATCCAGCTCACCATCGTAGCCAGCAGCAATCACGCCGCCATCATCCAGACGTGCGGGCAGATCGTCCGCTACAGCCCGCACCAGTTCGGCTTCCAGTTCCGGCGCAGCGCCAAGGCTGGCAGCGGCACGCGCCAGATAAGGCGGTAAGGCTGTGTGATCGTCCCCCAAAGCAGCCGCAGCGGCACGAGCGGCATGCAGGCCGTCGCGCACAGCGGCGAGATCGCGCGGCTGCCCACGCCCCAGAGAAAGACGGCCCAGCGCACGGGCAATATCCGGAGCACGTTTCAGCGCATCGCGCAGAGCGGCACTGCAACTCGGCGATTCGCGCAGCCAGCACCAGCCATCCTGCCGGGCGGCAATGCGTGCCGGGTCCGTCAGCGGTGCGGCCAGCCATTCGGCTACCATGCGCGCCCCGGCGGAGGTTACGGTCTGGTTCATGGCGGAGAACAGGGTGTGTTCCGTCCCGCCGTCCCGCGCGCGCAGAATGTCCAGACTGGCGCGGGTGGCGGGGTCAATCCCCAGAATACCGCCTTCCATTTGCGGGCTGGGGTGCGCCAGACGCGGCAGCTTTCCGGCCTGACTGCGCTGCACGTAGTCTACCGCGACAGACGCCGCGACGGCTTCTTCATCCGTAAAGGTGCCGAACGCATCCACACTGGCGACGTCAAACGCTGCCGCCAGACGCTGGCGCGCCGTCTCCACATTGGGGAACAGCACCTCCGGCGCACGCGCGGACTCATGCTCACCTAGTGCCATACCAGCCGGAGCCAGAATTTCCGCAGGGTCCAGACGCCCGAGCAATGCGGCCAGCGCGGCCTGTGTGACGCGGGCTGTTTCAAACAGGCCGGTGGAGACATCAATCCACGCCGCCCCGATCATGCTCGCGGCTTCTGCCTGTTTGCTTTTCCGGCCACGGGCCCCGGCCGCTTCTTCTGCCAAAGCGAGCAGCAGGTTGGAGCGTCCCGGCTCCAGCAATTCATCTTCTGTCAGGGTTCCCGGTGTCACCACCCGCACCACGGCACGCGCCAGGGGACCTTTGGCAGCCCCCTTCCCTTTACGCGGCGCTTCGGTCTGCTCCGCGACTGCTACCCGAAACCCCCGGCGGATCAGCCGGGCCAGATAAGCGGAGGCCGCCCCCACCGGCACGCCGCACATGGGAATGGGGTCACCCGCGTGGCTGCCGCGCGCTGTCAGCGCAATATCCAGCGCTGCGGCGGCCGCCGTGGCATCGTCAAAAAACAGCTCGTAAAAATCGCCCATGCGGAAAAACAGCAGGGCTTCAGGATTTTCGGCCTTCAGCGCAAACCATTGCGCCATGGCGGGGGTGGCACCCTCAGGAGAATAACGCGTCATTTCCTTATCATACGGGCGTCACCCGGCGGGGCAACAGGCGTTCCGGTTACATCTTAACAAGTTTGTGCAAAGCCTCAGCCACAGCCTTCACAGGTTTTTCCCACGGACCATTGCCCTCACCGGGGGCAGACTGAGAAAACAGGCGGAGACTCGGATACCACAGGTTCTCTGCCCCTCCGTCCGGCAGAACGCGCGTTGAGCCTTCCGCCCAGCGCCAGTCTCCCCCAAAGCGGTTGAGCAACCAGACCGGTTTCCCCAGCACGCCCGCCAGATGCGCAATGACGGTATCAACCGTAATCACCACATCCAGCTCGGCCACCAGACGGGCGGTGCTGAGCATGTCCCCCTCCGGTAACGGGGCTACAGAAAAGGGCAGATCCTCACCCGTATGGCCGCGTTGAAGCGACTGAAACACCACGCCCGGTACATCAGCCAGCGGCGCAAGACAGGCGGATGCCATGGAGCGCCGGCGGTCAAACCGATAACTCGGGTTCCCCGCCCAGCAGAGGCCGACCCGAAGAGGCTTTACGGCTGACTGAAGCGCAATCCCGTCACCCGACCCACGCAGCGGGATGCGGACCACCCCGTCTGAAAGGCCTCCAGCGTCCGCATTCTTAAATACCTGCGCCCATGGATACGGCGTATCCAACCCGAGCCGGGCGGGCAGACTGAGCAAAGAACAACACGCCACAGCTCCGGCAGAACGGGCCGCCTGTCCTTTTTCCAGAAGCGTGACACGCCCGACCTGCACGCTCTCCATCTGCGCCACCAAAGAACGCAGCCCTTCCGGCACAGCCAGAAGGATGGACGCACGCTCCAGAGCCGGTTCCACATACCGCAGAAACTGGAGCGTATCGCCCAGCCCCTGCTCGGCGTACAACAGAACCGGAGCGCCACCGGTGTCCGCCCCATCCCATTGCGGCAACTCTTCCGTAGGGCGCGCAGGCAGCAAACTCTGGCGAGCCTCGAAGGCCTGCCAGCCTTCATGAAAGCGACCTTCCGCCAGCAAGAGTGTCCCCAGATTGAACCGGGCGCGCGCCCGATCCTGCTCTGAAGCCTCCCAATTCTCCACTTGCCGAAAGAGCGCTTCTGCCTCCTGCCGCCGTCCGAGGTCAGACAGCACCGTGCCATAATTCACCACAAGCCGGGCATCGTGTTTGCGGAGGGCAAGGGCTGCGCCCAGTTCCTGCTCGGCCTCATCAAGCGCCCCCAGCGCCATCTGCACCAATCCCAGATTGGTGCGGGTTTCCGGTGCGTCTGGGGCACGACGCGCCGAGTCCTGCAACAGACTTCTGGCCTGTTCAAAGTCGCCTTTGGCAAACAGGGCCGCGCCATAATTGGCGAGAGCGACGGCATCCTGCGGGAAAGCCGTCGCCACGACGGCAAAGAACGGCTCAGCCTCCCGCATCCGCCCCGCCCGCTCCAGCAACACCGCGTGCTGGTTGTGGGCAAAAACATTCTCAGGAGCCAGACGCAGCGCTTTTTCTGATGTCTGCACAGCCTCGGCCACCTGCCCATGCCGCGCGAGAAAGGCTGCGAGACTGAGATGTTTTTCACAGTCCAGAGGCCGCAAGCGCAACGCGGTGCGCAACGCCACCTCAGCCTCCTGCACGCGGTTTTCCGCTTCCAGAATGGCGGCCATGGCCTCATGTGCCCGAGGGTCACGCGGCGTTGTCATTACCGCGACATTAGCTGCCGCCCGTGCTGGTTCCGCATGGCCTTGTTCAAGCAACGCATGCGCCAATGTGATGTGAAAATGACCTTCAGGCCGCAGGCCAATCGCCCGCCCGGCCAGAGCAATAGCGGACTGCGCATCGCCCCCGGCTCGGGCTACGCAGGCCATGGCGTGCCAGGCCTCCGCGTCCGATGAATCCTCTCGCAGCAGGGCGCGCAACAGGGTCGCGGCCCGCTCTGCATCCCCGACAGAAAGAAGGGCCAGCGCCTGTTCAACCGATGGCTCCTGTGTCGCCATCCCGTTTTTCTGAGGCATGTGCTTTCCTTCGTTCTTTCAAGTCGTCTTCGCAGAGAGTTCCGTCCCGCGAAGGGATGCTCTACCCTACAGGCCAGCATTGCCACCCTACAGGATCAGATCTCAGCTGATGAATAAAGCCTACCAGAGCCTTGAGCGCCATTTTGCCCGCCTGTCCTCCCTGAATGATGCCATCGGCATTCTGTGCTGGGACAAGGAAGTGATCATGCCCCACGGCGCAGCAGAGCGCCGGGCGGAAAATCTGGCCATGCTGGAAGGGCTGCGGCACGAAATTCTGACCGCCCCTGAAATGGCAGACCTGCTGGCCACGGCAGACTCGGGAGATGATGTCTGGCGCCGCGCCAACCTTGCGGAAATGCGCCGCCTGCACACGCACGCCACCGCGCTGCCGGGGGATCTGGTGGAAGCCAGCGCACAGGCCACGGCCCGCAGTGAAATGGTGTGGCGTGAAGCCCGCCAGAACAGCGACTTCAAAACCTTTCTGCCCTACCAGCAGGAAGTGCTGAACCTCACACAGCAGATTGCCAAAGCTAAAGGTGAAGCACTGGGGCTTTCTCCGTATGATGCCCTGCTGGACTCGTTTGATCCCGGCACGCGCCAGACGGATATTGATCCGATTTTCAGCCGCCTGAGCACCGAACTGCCCGGCCTGATTGCCGCCGTGCTGGAAAAGCAGAACAGCCTCCCTGCCCCCACCCCGCTGCAAGGCCCGTTTCTGGTGCCACAGCAGGAAGCACTGGGCCGCAAGCTGATGCAGCAGCTTGGCTTTGACATGACACGAGGTCGACTGGACGTCAGCCTGCACCCCTTCTGCGGCGGGGCCACGCATGACGTGCGGCTGACCACCCGCTATGAGGAAGCAGACTTCCTCCCCGCCATGATGGGCGTGCTGCATGAAACCGGCCATGCACTGTATGACATGGGGCTGCCGGCAGACTGGTTCTCTCAGCCCGTTGGGCAGGCTGGCGGCATGACGCTGCATGAAAGCCAGTCCCTGACGATGGAAATGCAGGTTTGCCGCTCCCGCGCGTTTGTGGAATGGGTCACGCCGCACCTGCGGACAGAATTCAACATCCCGGAGGGCGCCCCCGGCTGGCAGGCGGACAATCTGCATCGTCTTGTCACACATGTAGCCCCCGGCTTTATCCGCGTGGATGCCGATGAGGTGACCTACCCCGCCCATATTCTCGTCCGGTATGAGCTGGAAACCGCGATGATTAGCGGGGATCTCGCCCTCAAAGACCTGCCCGCCGCGTTCAATGACCGACTCCACGCCCTGCTCGGCCTGACGGTTCCCGATGACCGCCGCGGCTGTTTGCAGGATATCCACTGGCCGGAGGGGCTGTTTGGCTATTTCCCCTGCTACGCCATGGGTGCGCTGGCAGCTGCCCAGATTCGGACAGCCGCCTTCCAGCAAGACAGCCAGATTGCCCCGGCTCTGGCGCAGGGGAATTTTGCTCCACTGTTGAAATGGCTGCGCACCAACATCCATAGCCGCGCCAGCAGCGCCTCCATGCCCGACATTATTAAGGATGCCACTGGAGCCCCTCTGGCGGCGGATGCCTGGCAGGCCCATATCCGCAGTCGTTATCTGGACCGCGCGCCGGACGCCTGAGCCCTTTACACTTCCGCCTCTTCGCAGGGTTCTGGCGGGCCATGCGAAGAATGCGGTTGTCGGGGTGGGGCAAAACGGGGGAGACTGGCCGCATGTTTTCGCCGCACACGCATAGCAAGGCTGCCAGAAATTTCATGATGATCAGACGCACCCGGCCTTTTTCGGGGTTCCGCCGCGCCCTCGCTTTGACAACTCTGACAGCAAGCCTTGCCGTCGCCCTGCCCACGCCGTCCGCATGGGCGGTGCATATGCCGAAAGTGCCAGAACTCTCGGCTTCTGCCCTCACGCCCTTTACCCAGTCTGACAAACAGGTCTGGGACGCCGTGATCCCGCTGCCCGATGGCCGGATTCTGTTTGAGGCCCCGGCATGGATCGGCAACCCCGGCTCGCAGCTTTCCGTCCGCAACACGGATGGCAGCTTTGCCCCTTACCCGGATGCCGACTGGAACGCCGCAGAAGGCGATGCCGCAAAACGGATTGTGGCTGCTGCGGGTTTAACACTTCTGCCGGATGGTACGCTGTGGGTGCTGGATAGCGGCGTGCCCAACCGCAAGGCCCCGGCTGTTGCGCAGCCCAAGCTGATCCATATCGACACCCAGAAAAATACCGTGCTGGGCACCGTCGCAATCGAGAAAACAGCGCTCCACCCGGACAGCATTCTCTCCGGCGTGGCCGTGCATGAGAACACGGCCTATGTGACGGATTCCGGCGTGGCCGGGGTGCTGGTGGTGGATATTCCGTCCGCCTCCACCCGTCGTTTTCTGGACCGTCACCCGTCTCTGACAGCCACGCGCCCCATTCAGATCCCCGGCGGCACGCTCAACTGGGGCGACGGTCGTGCCGCGGCCATTGATTCCAGCATGATCGCCGTCAGCCCGGATGGCCGCTGGATTGTCATGCAGGCACCCGGCAACTACCTCTCCCGCGTGGAAACCAGCACCTTTTCGGACCCGGACATTACCCCGGCAGCCATGGAAGAAATTGTCACCCAGTGGTACAAAACACCTTCACTGGGCGGCATGACCATTGGCCCGGATGGCACGCTCTATTGGTCTGACGTCAGCACCAACAGCATCCTCAGCTACAGCACGGGCCGTATCCCGCGCAGGCTGATTACGGACCCGCGCCTGAACTTCCCCGGCACACCGGGGCTGGATGCACACGGACACTTGTTCGTGCCTGCCATGCAGCTTAACCATGCTGCGGCGTTCCAGAACGGGAAAGCAACTGTAACATGGCCTGTTACGGTCTATCAGCTCACGCTGCCCACCACCCCGCCTCCAACCTAAGCATACGGATGCAGAAGGCTACTTCGCGCCGTCTCGCATTCAGGGTATAAGTCTGGCCATGCGCTATATCTCGACCCGGGGGAAGGCTCCCGCTCTCTCGTTCTCTGATGTCCTGCTGACGGGCCTTGCCGAAGATGGCGGCCTGTATCTGCCGGAAACATGGCCCAGCTTTTCACTCTCCGAGTGGCAAGCCATGCGGGGTCTGCCGTATCCGGAGCTTGCTGCCCGGATTATGCGGCCGTTTGTCGGGGAAGATATTGACCCGGGCACGCTGCGCAGCCTGTGTGAGAAAGCCTATGCCGGCTTTGACCACCCGGCCATTGTCCCGCTGACACAGGTGGAAGATGGCCTGTTTGTGCAGGAACTGTTCCACGGCCCGACGCTGGCCTTCAAAGATATGGCCATGCAGCTGCTTGGTCAGCTGTTTGAACATGTGCTGACCGAGCGCAACAGCCATGTCACCATTGTGGGGGCAACCTCTGGCGACACCGGGTCTGCCGCCATTGAGGCCTGCCGTGGGCGGGACCGCCTCTCCGTTGTCATTCTGCACCCCAAGGACCGCACGTCCGAAGTGCAGCGCCGCCAGATGACGACGGTGCTGGAAGCCAACGTGACCAATCTGGCCATTGAGGGCACGTTTGACGACTGTCAGGATCTGGTCAAAGCCCTGTTTGCGGATATGCCGTTCCGGAAGGACATGCATCTCTCTGCCGTCAATTCCATCAACTGGGCCCGCATTGCCGCGCAGATTCCTTACTACGTCTATGCCGCGCTCAACTTTGGCGCACCGGAGCAGGAAGTCTCCTTCGCGGTGCCGACGGGCAACTTCGGCAACATTCTGGCCGCGTGGGCTGCCCGTAAAATGGGTCTGCCCATCCGCCATCTGTGCGTCGGCTCCAACCGTAACGATATTCTGACCCGCTTCCTGAACGCGAATGACATGACGATGAAGTCCGTTATGCCCAGCCTTTCACCGTCCATGGATATTCAGGTCTCTTCCAACTTTGAGCGCCTGCTGTTTGAACTGCTGGGGCGTGATGCCGAGGCCTGCGCCCGCATCATGACCAGCTTCCGCGCGACCGGCCACATGGATGTGCCGGCGGAAGCGTGGGAGACGGCCCGCAGCCTCTTCTCCGGTCTGGCGCTGGACGATGCGGAGACGGAAGCGGAAATCAAAGGCCTGCATGACCGTTCCGGTTATCTGGCTGACCCGCACAGTGCCATTGGCATTGCCGCAGGCCGCCGCTTCCGGGAAGCCGGTGTACCCATGGTCGCCATGGCAACAGCTCATCCGGCCAAGTTCCCGGATGCCATGGTGGCGGCGACCGGCATTCGCCCGGCCCTGCCCGTGCATCTGGCAGACCTCTATTCGCGTGAAGAGCGCTACCGCACCGTTCCGGCCACGGCTGACGCCGTGAAAGATGCCGTGCGTGCGGCGGTACTTTCCAACGCCTGATACGTTTTAACCTTCCTTCTCTTCAGGCCGCGCTTGCGGCCTTTCTTTTCAGGACAAGAATGACCGATCCGATCCAGCTGACCCGTCTGCCCTCGGGCCTGATTGTTGTGACAGAACGTATGGAGCGCGTCGAAACCGTTTCCTTCGGAGCCTATGTCTCCACCGGCACACGGGATGAAACCGCAGAAGAAAACGGTGTTTCTCACTTCCTCGAGCACATGGCCTTTAAAGGCACGGAGCGCCGCTCTGCCCTGCAGATTGCCGAGGAAATTGAAAATGTGGGCGGCCATATCAATGCCTACACCGCGCGGGAACAGACCGCCTATTACGTCAAGCTGCTGAAGGAAAATCTGGATCTGGGCATTGATATCATTGGCGATATCCTGACCCATTCCACGTTTGACCCGACGGAAATTGAACGCGAACGCGGCGTGATCCTGCAGGAAATCGGGCAGGCGAATGATACGCCGGATGATGTGGTGTTCGACCATTTTCAGGCAACGGCTTACCCCAACCAGCCCATGGGCCGCCCCACGCTCGGCACGGAAGACCTTATCCGCACCATGAGCCGTGAGACGCTGATGCGTTACATGAGCGCACATTACACCACCGGCAACATGGTTGTGGCGGCGGCTGGCAACCTGCACCATGAGGACGTTGTGCGGCAGGTTGAGCGGCACTTTGCCGACCTCGGTACCAGCGCGCTCATCCCCGGCACGCCCTCCATTTATGGTGGCGGTGAATTCCGGCAGGAGAAGGATCTGGATCAGGCCCATGTGGTTCTGGGCTTCCCCTCCGTGGGGTATAATGACCCGGATTACTACGCTGCTCTGATGCTGTCCCTGCTGCTGGGCGGTGGCATGTCCTCCCGCCTGTTCCAGGAAATCCGGGAAAAACGCGGTCTGGTTTATTCCGTCTATTCTTTCAACGCGCCGTTCCTCGATGGCGGTGTGTTCGGCATTTATGCCGGCACGGGTGAGAAAGAATGCGCGGAACTGGTGCCCGTCACGCTGGAAGAACTGAAAAAGGTTCAGAAAAGCGTCGGGAAAGATGAACTGGCCCGCGCCTGTGCGCAGCTCAAGGCCTCCCTGCTGATGTCTCTGGAAAGCACTGGCAGCCGCTGCGAGCAGATTGCCCG
Organism: Acetobacter cerevisiae; assembly: GCF_001580535.1. GTDB lineage: Bacteria > Pseudomonadota > Alphaproteobacteria > Acetobacterales > Acetobacteraceae > Acetobacter > Acetobacter cerevisiae. The sequence goes on from NZ_LHZA01000155.1 coordinate 84,611, forward strand.
CCAGCTCCAGCTGTTTGGTCGTCTGATCCCGGTGGCAGAAACAGTGGCACGCGTGGAAGCTGTGACGACGGATGATATCCGCCGCGTTGCAACCCGCATTTTCACCCAGAAGCCCACGCTGGCAGCACTGGGGCCTGTTAAACACGTCCTGTCTCTGGACACGATTACGGAGAACCTCGCGGCATGAGCGAACAAACCCTCGAAAAGATCTCTGATCTTGTCCGCCGCGCGCGCAATGCCGGAGCGGATGCCGCAGATGCGGTTTTTGTCTCCAGCACCGCACTGGGCGCGGGGGTTCGTAACGGCGTGACGGAAGAGCTGGAACGCTCGGAAACCACAGACCTTGGCCTGCGGGTGTTTGCAGGCCAGAAAACCGCCATTGTCTCCACCACCACGCTGGACCCGGTCCGGTTTGACGGGCTTATCGAGCAGGCGCTGGCTATGGCCCGCATGCTGCCGGATGACAAATATGCCGGCCTGGCATCGCAGGCGCTGACCGGCACTCTCACCCGGAATGCACTGGACCTGACGGACACCGCAGAACCAGACGCTAACGCCCTTCTGGCCCGCGCCCGTGAGGGTGAAGAAGCCGCTCTGGCCATTGAGGGTGTGACCAACAGCGCAGGCAGCAGTGCCTCTTTTGGCCGCACTGAGGTCATTCTCGTGACCTCGCAGGATTTTGCCGGCACCTATGCCCGCACGCGCCACTCCACCTCTGTCTGCGTTCTGGCAGGCAAAGGGGACCGTATGCAGCGCGATTATGACTATCACGGCACGGTCCATCTGGCCGATCTGGATGATGCAGCCACTCTGGGCCGCAGCGCAGGCCGCAATGCCGTGGCACGCCTGAACCCCACCCGTCCGCGCACCGGCAAATATCCGGTTGTCTTCCACCCCCGCGTGGCCAACAGCTTTCTTGGGCATCTAATAGGGGCCATCAGCGGCTCTTCCATTGCGCGCGGCACGTCTTTTTTGAAGGACAAGCTCGGCCAGCAGATTTTTGCCAAAGACATCACCATCACGGATAACCCGACGCGCCTGCGCGGCCTGCGGTCCCGCCCGTTTGATGGTGAGGCTGTGCAGGGCAAGCCGCTGACGCTGGTTGAAAACGGCGTTCTGCAAAGCTGGATTCTGGATACCCGCAGCGCCCGCCACCTTGGCCTGACCAGCAATGGCCGCGCAGCACGCGGGGCCTCCAGCCAGCCCGCGCCGGCGCCTAGCAATCTGGCCTTCCTGCCCGGCAGCGTCACCCCGGCCGCTCTGATGGCGGACATCAAGGAAGGCGTGTTCATCACAGAGATGATGGGCTCGTCCATCAATGGCCTGACGGGTGATTACAGCCGAGGTGCCTCGGGCTTTATGATCCGTGATGGTCAGATTGCAGAAGCCGCGGAAGAATTCACGCTGGCAGGCAACCTGCTGGAAATTTTCGCGTCGATGACATTAGCGGACGATTTGCAGTTCCGTTTTGGCAGTGACGCCCCCACATTAAGGGTAGATGCCCTGAGCCTTGCCGGGGCCTAACATCGTCCGGAGAGACCAGACACCGTGAAAAAGCGTTTTCTTACGCCTGTTTTAACCGCTTTTCTGACCATCAGCATGCTTGGTGGCCCGCTGGCGCAGCATGCCGATGCCCGCCCCGGTCAGGGCAGCTCCATGGGCAGCCGTGGCAGCCGGACATGGAGCGCGCCACCATCCACCAACACCACGCCTTACGGCGCGGCCCCTATGGACCGCTCTATTACGCCGCGTTCCCCGGCTCCGGGGTATAATGGCTACCCCGGCCAGAGTAATTACGGCGCACCGTTTAACCGGGGCATGGGCACGGCATCACGCCACCCGTTCCTGACAGGCTTTGCCGGGGGCATGCTCGGCGCCGGGTTGTTCGGGCTGCTGAGCGGGCACGGCTTTATGGGCGGTGTGCATGGTCTGTTCAGCTTTATCGGGCTGATGATCCAGATCGGGCTGATTGTCATGATCGTGATGTGGCTGGTCCGTCGCTTTAGCGGCAACAGCTCTTCCCGCCGAGGCAATTCCGGCTTCCCGCTGAATCAGGGTGCCTCCGGGCCTGCTCCGTCCACCACACCCGCAGGCTTCCCGGCTGGCGGCGGTTCTTCTCTGGCTATCACCAGTGCAGACTATCAGGCCTTCCAGCAGACCCTGCTGGATATCCAGACCGCGTGGAACCAGCAGAACATTCCGGCCCTCCAGCAGATGGCCACGCCGGAAATGGTCTCCTACTTCAACCAGCAGCTTGCCACTCTGGCGAGCCAGGGTGCGCGCAATATGGTGTCTGATGTGCACTTCATTCAGGGTGATCTGGCTGAATCCTGGCAGGAAGCGGGTATGGATTACGCCACAGTCGCCATGCGCTACAGCCTGATTGACCTGACAACTAATGCCACCGGGCAGGTGATTGAAGGGAGTTCGACAGAGCCTGTGACGGTTACAGAACTCTGGACCTTCACCCGGCCTTCCCGCGGGGGCCGCTGGTTGCTCTCCGCCATTCAGCAGGGGCGTGGCGCGTAACGCCTCGCCTTTTCCTCAGGCCTGCACGGCTCCCCCAAGAGCGTGCAGGCTTTTTTTTAAGCATTTTCTCGCGAGATTAAAGACATGCTGTTTCTGGAAATTGCCGTCGTGCTGCTGGCCATCTCAGCCTCAGCTTTTGGCGTATTCCTGCACTTCTGGAGCAAGCGCAAAATTGCGGATCTGGAAGCCGATATCCTCAAGCTTCAGGAAAAAGGCGTGAATGTTCAGATGGATAGTCTGCTGAAAACAGCTAAAACGCCCGAGCAGAAAGAAGCCTGAGCGGAGTAATCTGTTTTTTCGGAGAGCAAATACGCTCTGCCACTGCGGATATCACAGAGACTTAAGCAGTCAGCACAACAGAGCGCTGACTAACCGGGCAGGATAAGATCCCTGCCCAAAAGCCACCTTTTAAAAGTGCGTAAACGTCAGGCCATACATGACGCCGGCAATCAGCACCATGAAGCCCAGCATGGCACGCAGACGCTCTTTCTGCCGGCGCTGCTTTTCCGCGACTTCCTGCGGGTTCAGAACGTTTAGATTTTCCATCAGCCTATCCACCCCATCAGCATATGGTCGGCCAGCAGCCCGCAGAACAGCAGGAACAGATAGGCCAGAGAAAAGCGGAACGACAGACGCGCCGCTTTGTCACCCTTAAGACTAATCCCGCTCTCATCCTGCGGTTCACGCAGCACGCGCACCGCGCAGGCTATAAAGCCCAGCCCCAGCACCAGAGCCGTGCCCGTATAGAGCCAGCCGCACAGATGCAGGAAAGATGGCACCAGAGAAACCGCCAGCAACACCAGCGTATAAACAAAGATGTTCCACCGCGTATGCCGGGCACCTTTAACAACCGGCAGCATCGGAATGCCCGCCCGGCCGTAATCCTTGCAGGCATACAGAGAGAGCGACCAGAAGTGCGGCGGCGTCCAGAAGAACACGATGCCGAACATCACCACCGGCAGCACAGCCATATGGCCTGTTGCTGCGGCCCAGCCGATCATGGGCGGAAAAGCCCCGGCGGCTCCGCCAATCACGATATTCTGTGGCGTAGAGCGCTTGAGCCACATCGTGTAAATGACGGAATAGAAGAAAATCGAGAACGCCAGAATACCGGCGGCCAGTGCATTGGTGGCCATCCACATCAGGCAGACGGACAGGCAGGACAGGCCAACGCCATAGGCCAGCGCTTCCTGCGGCGGAATGCGGCCACCCGGAATAGGCCGGGTAATGGTGCGCTGCATCACGGCATCAATATCGCGGTCGTACCACATATTGATCGCCCCGGCGGCACCTGAAGCCAGACAGATGCACAGAATAGCCACAGCCGCCACAAACGGGTTCAAATGCCCCGGCGCCATAATCATCCCGGCAGCGCCCGTAAACACCACCAGTGAAATCACGCGTGGCTTGAGAAGCTGCACCCAGTCTTTAGCCGTCGTGCCAACCCGGTCTGCCTTGAAGCGAATGCGGCCGGCCGGAACGTCCGTTGCTACTGTATCGCTCATGACTGCACCGTTCCTTCAGAAGAGGACGCCAGCACTGGCTGCGCCGAAGCCGCGCTGCCTTCCGTCACTTTCCGGTTCTGCATGAAGCTTATGCCCATGGTCGCCACAAAGCACAGAAGAGACGCACCCAGCAGCCCCCCGCTCCAGATCTGCGCAGCGGCAGAGAGCGGCGAAAAAGACAGTCCGGTTGCAGCCGCCATCAAGACAAACTGTAAAACAGCCAGAGAACGGGGATACCAGTATCCGCCATTTTCTCCGCGCCACAGATAGAGGCCGCAGAAGGCCGCATACACAGCACCAAGCTGAAGGGCTGAATGCAGCCCTTCACCCTGCATCAGCTGCGCCACCCACCCCGTGGAAACAACAGCCAGAAAACCAAGCCCCCACAGCATGGGAACACGCAGGGAGAGACGGCTGCGCCATGTACCTGCCATCCACAGGCCCGCCAGCAGGACGGAGGCCAGAGTGGACGCAAAAAGCACAGCGTTTTCAGGAGAGGTCAGAGTGCCGGGCTGCTGCACACTGGCAGCCAGTCCATGCGCAAAAACGCCGCGCGTCCAGATAATGACAGAGGCGGCAGTCGTCGCTGTCATGATGGCAATCACGGGTTTTTCAGAAAAACGGCTGGCCCGCGCTCCGGCCTCAAACACAAGACCAAAACCAGCCAGCAGCGTGACAAGGGTTACGGGCTCGGCAAAACCATCCAGCAGCGGCAGAATATCGCCCTGAGCACCGGAGAGCAGCTGATGCGTCATCACGGCAGCCAGAACCGGCACTGTCAGAAGCAGCACGGCAGACGCCAGCATTTCACCCCAGACAAACGGAGAAAACGGCAGCTTTTGTTCTGTATCAGCGCGGCTATCAAAAATGGTCGCCAGCACGGTCATGACGGCACACAGCAGCCCCGCGCACCAGAGCAGAATAGCCGGGGCCTGCGCCCCATTCACCACAGCCAGAATGCCGGACACGCCCACCAGCCCAAGGCCAGCAACGTTCAACGCCGGTAAAACCATCCCCGCACGCCCAAGAGCCCGCGGCAGCCAAAGGTTACTGAAGCCGCACACCAGCGCGGGGATCACAACAAACAGAAGCATCAGGGGTGCATGGATATGTTCCAGAACAGGCCAGATGCCATGGTCGGGCATCAGACCCGCCTGACGCAGCACGGAAGCTCCGCCACCAAGCAGTCCCGCCACCGCAGCGACAAGCAGATATCCTGCTCCCACACCTGTGCCCGATGCAGCCTGCTTGTTCATGCTCTTCTTCCCGTTCCGGCTTTTTTGCCCGGCAAAGGCCATTTTCCGTAACCTGTACCTTAATTCAGACCCCATAACGCCAAGCGCTCTGCGGACTCTGTAAAAAAGGTATAATAACGGTTTTTATACAGACCGACGACCCGTTAAGTCCCGCGCCGCGGTCTGCTCTGCCTTGTTCAGAAAGAGAGACAGAAGCAGCGGGAGAAGGCGATTTTACGTCCGGTCGAGCGTCACAAGTGTAAACAGACCCAGCGGCGGTACAGGCTGAATGCGTGCACGGGCCAGATCTTCCGGCGGCAGCAGAGATTCCATGGCGAAATCAGGATGCCAGCCCAGAGAGCGGGACGCCCGCGCCATGCCACGTTCCACAGCACCGCGAACACCCGTCGGCGCCAGAAAGTGGTTTACGAAGAGAATATGGCCACCGGGGCGCACAACGCGCTTGAGTTCACGCAGCAATTTGCGCGGATGCGGCACCACAGAGGCCACGAACATGGCCACCGCGATATCAAAAGAGGCATCAGCAAAGCTGGTCTCTTCCGCATCCATTTCCAGCAGACCTTCAACGTTGGTCAGATGCTCTCTCTGCACGCGTTCACGCGCACGAGCCAGCATGTCACCAGACAGGTCAATACCAGTAATCTGTTTGTCCTGAGTGTAACAGGGCAACGCAAGCCCCGTCCCCACGCCGACTTCCAGCACTTTGGTGCCAGAGAGCGCGTTGACAGCTTCAACCGCACGCCGGCGGCCAACGCCTGAAATACCGCCAAAGACAGTATCATAGCAGGCGGCCCACCGACGGTAAGCAACTTTTACAGCCTCTGCATCCAGCGCCGAGCGTGAAGGAGGAGGCACCGGATCTTCACCCTGACCGGGCGGGCATTCGTGGAGAACGTCACTCATGTTCTCTCTCTGCCTGCTTGCTGTAATTTCTTCAAGAGCCACAACGCATCTTCCCTGTATTAAATAACGCCCGCCATAAAAGCGCCCTTGTCTTCGGCCCCATTGTGCCCTTACCTTCCGCTCCGAAAGAACGGGTTGAAAAGAAAAACTGCCATGCTGAATCTGGTTATTGCCATCCTTTCGCTAATCATCTGGTCGTCCGTTGTAATTTACTACTTCCGGACTCCTCTGATGCGCTGGTTTGACAATCGTTTTGGGAAAGACCCCGTCCTGCCTGACCTGGACAGTGATCCGGAGCAGCCCCCCGCAGAGAGCCACCCCACATCAGCCGCCCCTCCGGCCGACAAAGCGTCCTGAACGTCAGGACGCCTTCCCTGCCAGCTTTGCTTCAATACAATCCCAGATCAGCCCTGCGGCGTTAATCCCGTCAAAACGTTCCAGTTCCTGAAGTCCCGTCGGAGATGTCACGTTGATTTCCGTCAGGTAATCCCCGATCACATCAATCCCGACGAAAATCAGGCCATGTTCTTTCAGGAACGGCCCAATTGCGGCACAGATTTCCTCATCACGCGCCGTCAGCCCGACTTTGCGGGCCACACCGCCCACATGCATGTTCGAGCGATGATCCTCACCAGAAGGCACCCGATTAATCGCCCCCACCGGCTTGCCATCCACCAGAATAATGCGCTTGTCGCCGGACTTTACCGCAGGCTCATAACGCTGGATCATCAGCGGCTCGCGGGAGCGGGCAAAATGCATTTCCAGCAGCGCGTTCAGATTCTGGTCATCCTCACGGATACGAAAAATCCCGCTGCCACCATTCCCGAAGAGCGGCTTGACGATAATATCGCGCCACTTCCGACGGAACGCGCGAATTTCTTCCACATCCCATGTCACCAGCGTTGGCGGCATCAGACCAGGGAAGTGCGTTACCAGAAGTTTTTCCGGAGAATCCCGCACCCAGCGCGGATCATTCACCACCAGCGCCTTGCCCGGACCAATGCCATGCACATGGTCCAGCAGATGCGTTGCCGTAATATAGGCCATGTCGAACGGCGGGTCCTGACGCATCAGCACCACGTCCATCTCCCCCAGTGAGCGCCGGGCTACGGGGCCAAAGGTGGCATGCCGTCCCTGCTCGCGCTGCACCGTCACGGGCCGAACCGCAGCACTCACGCTCGTTCTGACGACGCCACCGGGTTCGGTCACGCCCTCACCCAGCGCCATGGAGCCAACTTCATACACAAACAGTGCATGCCCCCGGGCCTGCGCTTCCAGCATCATGGCGAATGTGGAATCACCATCAATATTGATGTGCTCCAGAGGATCCATCTGGACGGCCACATTCAGTGGAGATGACATACGCCCCCGCTTTCCTTTTTCATTACTCTTCGTGCACCGTAATCCTGTTCCGCCCCTCCGTCCAAACGCACTGAGCATTCATCAGGGTGGAACGCGTTCTTTACTGATCTTTTTTCAAGGCAGCATCACGGCATCCAGACTATGGCCTGCTGCATCACACCGCATCCGCACATGAAAAACCGAGTACGTATCAGCCACGGCCCCATGCCGCTGGCGGACCTGCTGTTCGGCCTCATCCAGCACGATAAAGTGAGCCGCATCCGGCTGATCATGCCGCCTGTGGCTGCGAATCAGATACCCTTCCGCACACGCAGTGCGTGGCAGATCAAACAGCATCCAGCGCGGCTCAACTGCCATGACCTTCCGGTCTTTTGGCCCATAAAAGGACAACTCAGCCGCCAGCCCATATTCATCCGCAATTAGCAAGGAAGAGGCCGGCGTGCGGGCGGCAATGGTCTGCGCAAAATTCTGCCAGCCCCCCATCATTCGCAACGTCATGTCAAAATGTGGGGAGAGTGTCACGGGTGAGAAGACAGCCTGCATCACAATCACCCCGACCAGCGCCATCCCCACCAGACTGGATGTCACCCATCCGCGCCAGACAGGCAAAACGGCTGCAACGGCAAGAGCCGGATACAGCACCACGGGCCAGTTGGCCTGCACCCGCGCACCAAACGCATGTTGCACAAATACAGCGGCGGGCAGCAGGATCATCAGCAGAAGAAGACGGGAAAAGCTGTCTTTCTGCCGCCACAGCAGCCAGACGCCACCAAGAAAAAACACAAACACACCCGGCGAGGCCAGACCGACCTGCCCACCCAGCAATTCACCAAAATAGGTGAACATTTTTGCCGGATGCCAGTCGCCCGTGCGGCCACCCTGCTTGAGAAAGCTCACCCAGCCATGCGTAGCATTCCACCAGATGACCGGCCCGGCACACAGCGCGGCAACAGCCCCGCCAGCCCACGGCCAGGGTGTTTTTAACCAGCTCCGCCCGGCGCGGGTCAGGAACAGCCAGACTACCACCCCGAAAACAGGCAGCACTGCGGTATATTTGCTTTCAAACCCAAGTCCGGCAGCCAGCCCCACCAGAAGCCAGCCCGATCCCTGCCCGGCCAGACAGACACGCCCGAGGCTCCAGACCAGGAACGCCATAAAAAACAGGAGGGGTGTATCGGGCGTCATAATCAGCGTGCCGACACCCAGCGCCACTGTTCCGTTCAGCAACAGGCCGGTCCGCACCATTCCCGCATCAGGCGTCAGCGACTTACCAGACTGCACTGCCGCTCCTCGCGCCCGCAGCCAGTCGCGTGCTGTAAGGGCAAGAAAAACCGTGCCCGCCAGAGCGGAAAGCGGCCCCATGGCCCGCACACCCAAAGCGGTATCGCCGAAAAGTGCCATCCCGGCCCGGATCCAGACGGCCACCAGAGGCGGATGATCCAGATACCCGGCAGCAGGGGCTAAGGCCCAGATGCGATAATAGGCTTCATCAGGCGTAAGAGGCACCCATGCCGCCATAAGCAGGCGGCACACCGTCAGCAGGCCGAGCGCTGCGCTCCACATCCATACTTCGGGGCGTGGCACGCGAAGGCTCACAGCCGCCAGACAATGGTGGCGGACATGGCGTAATTCCACACAACCGCAATCAAAGCTCCGGCCACGCTGGCCTCATTAAACTCCCGGTGCTGATGATAAACCATATCTGCGACGCCAACGTTGGCCAGTGCGCCAACGGAGCAGACCAGCATGAACAGCAGCAGCCCCCAGACACAGCGCACGCCGCGCAAACGTCTGTCACGGTAGGTGAAATTATTATCCAGCTGGAAATTGACGACCATGGCCACAAGCGTGCCAATCCCCTGCGCCATGGAAAAATTCACTCCCAGTGCCCTTACGCACTGCATGACCAGCAGATTGGTACCGACCCCGATCAGCCCAACAAGCGCAAATGCTACAAAACGCAGGGGCAGCCAGCCGCGACAGAGCTTGTCCAGCAGCAAGGCGACAAACTGCAGCATGACCACTGCATCCAGCTTGCTTTCCCCAGCCAGCCGCTCCCGAAACCCGCATGCAATTTCCTGCACCCGCAAGGGCTGAGGAGAAGACAGCAACAGATCGACGAGAATTTTAAAACCGGTGCCAGACAGATGCGGCGCAATCCGCGCAAACGTATCTTGCCGCAGAGCAAAAAACCCGCTCATCGGGTCACCCAGCCTGACGGGCAGGATCAGCTGCGCGAGTTTGATCCCGCCATCAGACAACGCATGGCGCCAGGCATTGGCCAGACCGGAATTATCGCCGCCTTCCACATGGCGGCTCCCCACAGCAACGTCACATGCGCCACTCTGCACGGCATCCACCAGTGCGCCGAGGCGGCTTTCATCGTGCTGCATGTCACCATCCATCACGGCGACAACCTGTGCGGAGGAGGACAAAGCGCCCTCGATCACCGCAGAGGACAACCCGCGACGACCGATGCGACACAGGCCGCGCACCCGGGAATCTCTTTGCGCAATGGCGTTTACTGCGGCAGTTGTGCCGTCAGGGGAGTTGTCATCCACAAAAATGACTTCCCACCGACACCCCTCCAGCGCGCGCTCCAGGGCTGCGACAAGCGGGCCGACATTTCCGACCTCATTATAGCATGGCACCACAACGCTGATCTCGGGGCCTGCCTGCACGCCAGCGGCAACCACTGCCGCTTCACTCACGCTCCACCGCCCTCGCTAACCGGAAAAATCGGCACGCCTGTACGGTCCAGACTTGTGCGGATCGTCTGCAGGGTCTGCACACGGATCACGTGTGGGCCCTCTGTCAGCCGGCGGGTCAGAGAATTTTCATGAGCAGCATCGCGGGCAATGAGGCGAACAAGAAAGTCCCCTCCTCCGCGAATCATGTGGCATTCCCGCACCTCGGGCCAGCGGGCCAGTTCTTCCTCAAATGCGGACAGAACAGCCTCTTTCTGACTATCCAGACCAATCAACGCAAAAAAGGTGATCGGCCAGCCCAGCGCCCCGGCATCCGGGTCCGCATGATAGCCGTGGATTACCCCAAGCTCTTCCAGCCGCCGCACACGCCGCAGGCAGGGTGGGGCAGAAATTCCAACGCGGCGGGCCAGCTCGACGTTGGTCATGCGCCCGTCTTCCTGAAGTTCCGCCACAATACGAAGGTCAACAGCGTCCAGTTCCGTCACCTTGCCTGATCCATTTCTCGCCGCAGCCTTTTTCAAAACAATCTGGGGTGTATATGCCACGCACACGCAGACGCCGCAAACCGGTTCCGCTCTTGCTCTCCATGCGCGCACCCGCCATATCGCAAGGCAAGAGAGTGCGTCTCAACGCATCATGGCTCCCAGCACGTAAAGGTCTGCCTTACTCATGAGTGAAACCATCACCACCGATCTGCTTGTTATTGGCGCGGGGCCTGCCGGCTATACCGCCGCCATTTATGCCGCACGCGCCAATCTGGCCCCCGTGCTGGTGGCGGGGCTTCAGCCCGGTGGTCAGCTGACCATCACAACGGATGTAGAAAACTATCCCGGCTTTGCCGAGGCCGTTCAGGGCCCCTGGCTGATGGAACAGATGGCCGCGCAGGCACAGAATGTCGGCACGCGGATTGAATATGACATCATCACCTCCGTGGATTTCAAATCCGGCCCCCCCTTCCGTCTGGTAGGTGATTCCGGCACGGTGTATGTCGCAAAGTCCGTCATCATCGCGACGGGGGCTCAGGCCAAATGGCTCGGCCTGCCCAGCGAGAAAACTTTGCAGGGTGCTGGTGTCTCCGCCTGCGCGACCTGTGATGGCTTCTTTTATCGCGGCAAGAACGTCGTTGTTGTGGGTGGCGGCAATACTGCGGTGGAAGAGGCTCTGTATCTGACGCATCACGCAGCCCACGTCACGCTGGTGCATCGACGGGACACGTTGCGGGCTGAAAAAATCCTGCAGGATCGTTTTTTCAAGAACCCGAAAACCTCCATCCTGTGGAACACAACGGTAGAAGACATTCTGGCCACCGGCACCCCGCCGACCGTCAGTGCTATTCGTGTGCGCAACACGCAGGACGACACAACACAGGATCTGCCAGCGGACGGGATTTTCATCGCCATTGGCCACGCGCCCACCACCGAAATTTTCAAGGGGCAGGTCACGCTGGATGCTGAGGGCTATATTGAGACAACCCCCGGCACCACCCGCACCTCCATCCCCGGTGTGTTTGCCGCAGGTGATGTGCAGGACAAGATTTACCGTCAAGCCGTAACCGCTGCCGGCACAGGCTGCATGGCCGCTCTGGATGCTGAACGCTATCTGGCAGAACTGGGGGCTGAATAACAGGTCATCCCTTGACCCATCCCGGCAATTACTGCACGTAATGAAACTCGAAGCATGATAATTATGCTCTGATAACTTCATTCAATTTGCAGGAGGCGTGCGTGGACTGGGACAAACTCCGGGTATTCCATGCTGTGGCGGAAGCCGGTTCCTTTACCCACGCGGGAGATGTGCTTAACCTAAGCCAGTCTGCTGTTTCACGGCAGATTTCCGCGCTGGAGGACGTCCTTCAGGTTCCTCTTTTTCATCGCCACGCCCGAGGACTGATCCTCACTGAACAGGGCGAGACGCTGCACAAGACGGTGCGCGAGGTCTTTTCAAAACTTGAAATGACTCAAACGCTTTTGACCGAAAGTAAGGAAAAAGCTGCAGGACGTCTGCGGGTTACGACAACCACAGGCTTTGGCAACTGCTGGCTTATGCCGCGGCTGCACAAGTTTATGGCTGCCAATCCAGACATTGATATCTGTCTTATTCTTGAAGACAGCGATCTTGATCTGGGGATGAGAGAAGCTGACGTTGCCGTGCGTATGCATGCGCCCCGCCAGCCTGACCTTATCCAGCGGCATCTGGCAGACTTCCATCTGCCGATTTTTGCCGCTCCGCTCTACATCGAAAAATACGGGATGCCGCGCAGCATTGAGGAAATCTCAGCGCATCAGCTCGTCTTATTCGGAGAGCATCATCCGCCGGTTGCCCATATCAACTGGCTTGCTGAAAGCACACGGCAGGGCACAACCAGACAGAACGCCCGTCTGGAAGTGAACAGCATGGCCGCCATGGCGTCTGCCATTACAGCCGGGCTGGGTATTGGGTCCATTCCGACCTATGCGGCCGCGCAGTTCCCTGATCTTATTCAGATTCTGCCTGACCTGACGACCCCGACAGTCGATGCCTATTTTGTCTATCCGGAAGAGCTGCGCAGCTCCAAACGCGTTGCTGTTTTCCGGGACTTCCTGATGAGCGAGCTCGGTATTCGCTAAAATCAGGCTTTTCAGACTCGGTTGTCTGCCGACGCTTCGAAACGAGTCGGACGGATGACATAAAAAAAGCTCCCCTTTCGGGAGCTTTTTTTATGCCTTTACTCAGTCTTTATTTATCAATTTCTATTATAACTGTCTTCCAATCTTATAATATCGTCTTCCCCCAGATAGGCCCCCGACTGAACCTCAATCAGGGTCAGCGGAATTTTTCCGGGATTTTCCAACCGGTGCACACAGCCCTGCGGCAGATAGACGCTCTCATTTTCGCGCACCAGCAACTCAGCATCGCCCTTCGTAACCAGCGCCACGCCCTCCACAACAACCCAGTGCTCCGCCCGATGGAAATGCTTCTGGAGAGACAGCTTACCGCCCGGATTGACCACAATCCGTTTCACCTGGAAACGCTCATTGCGGGTCAGCCCTTCATAGAACCCCCAGGGACGATAATTCCTCTGATGCGTAGAAGCCTCTGGCCGCCCGTCTTTCTTGAGGCGATCCACCACCTTCTTTACGTCCTGCGCGCGGTCTTTATGCGTCACCAGCACAGCGTCACCAGTCACCACAACAACCACATCATCCAGACCGGTCACAGCCGTCAGCGGCCCTTCCGAGCGCACGTAACATCCATGCGCATCTTCCGCTAAAACATCGCCCAGCAGCACATTGCCTTCCGCCGTCTTGGGGCTGATCTCCCACAACGCATCCCAGCTCCCGACATCCGACCACCCCAGATCCGCAGGGATCACGGCGGAAACCTGTGTGTGCTCAGCTACGGCATAATCGATGGAAATATCGGGGGCCTGCGCAAACGCCTCTTTATCGAGCCGGATAAAATCGAGATCTGTCTTCCGTTTTTCAAAAGCCTCCTGCACGCTTTGCAAAACCTGCGGTGCGTAACGATGCATTTCAGCCAGCAACACATCCGCCCGAAAGACAAACATGCCGGAATTCCAGAAGTAATTGCCGTCTTTTACAAAGTCTTCCGCAACAGCCTGCAGAGGCTTTTCCCGGAAAGAACGGATTGTAAAAGCCCCGTCTACACCCGGAAGCGGGTCGCCTTTTTCAATATAGCCATACCCGGTTTCCGGACAGGTGGGCGTCATTCCGAAGGTGACCACCCGCCCCTGTTCCGCAGCCTGCACAGCTTTTTCCATAGCCTGCGTTAGCGCGTCAGACTTCTTGATGTCCGCATCGGCCGCCATCATCCACAACACAGCATCCGGATGCGTCTGGGCCACGAGCAAAGCCGCTGCCGTAATAGCTGGCGCTGAATTCCGGCCGACCGGCTCAAGCATAATACTGGGATTTGCGACCGAGACTTCCCGCAGTTGCTCGGCAATCAAAAAGCGGTGCTCTTCATTACAAACAATAACAGGCGGCGCAAAACCTGCGGCATTCCCACGCAGTACTGTTTCCTGCAGCATGCTGCGCTCACTTACGAGCGACCAGAGCTGTTTAGGGAAACTGGCGCGCGACATGGGCCAGAGCCGACTCCCCGTGCCACCAGACAGCACAACCGGCACGATCATTTTGCTGCCAGCAGGGCGTGACGTCATTTTGAACAGTCCTTATTCCGGGATCTTACAAATATTAAAGAGTTATCGCAGCCAATCCGTGCCAATTAAGAGGACTGCCCGCACGCAGCAGGGTCGTTTTGGATAGTAGGCCAAACCGTAAAGTCAATTATGCCATTTGCAAATACCAGTGTCTCAAAAACAAACTCCACCTATTACCCAGCCCTGGTGCGCAGACCGAGCGAACAAAACAATTTATCCTTAAAATAGATTACCAAATATTTATTTTACTTGCATACATCTCCTCTTTCACTCTCTTCGGGAGATGTTTTTCATGACACATTCAATTTTATTCAATCACATTGCTATATTCTGTATTCACAAACAAGAATTGTAATAGTATGGGTGACTCATTCAGCCCAACAAATAAACGGAATTATCATGACAGAGAACCAGAGCTATCCCAACATTCTTGATCTGGCGGCAGAAATCGTTTCGGCACACGTTTCCAACAACCAGACCGATCCTGCTCTGATCCCCACCCTGATCCGTGATGTGTATCAGGCTCTGAAAACGGCTGACCAGCCGCAGAACGAACCGGAAAAGCTGCAGCCTGCCGTTCCGGTCAAGCGCTCTGTGTTCCCTGACTACATCGTCTGTCTGGAAGACGGTAAGAAACTGAAAATGCTCAAGCGCCACCTGCAGAGCGCCTATGGCATTACGCCGGAACAGTACCGTGAGCGTTGGGGCCTGCCGGCTGACTACCCCATGGTTGCGCCGAACTATGCAGAACGTCGCTCCACTCTGGCGCGTGAGATTGGTCTGGGCCGCAAAATCCATGCAACGCCGGAAGGTGAAGAAGCTGGCGCACGTGGCCGCCGCGGCAAAAAAACCACAGCCTGATCGTTCAGGGTCTGACAGTATTCCTCTGGTTCGTGCTGTCAGACTATTTATGTATTGACGGATCACTCCGGCTTAGTGAATTTTGAAGTGCGCACCGGCTTTATGGCTGGTAGCGCACTTTTTTATTTGGCGTCCCTTTTTGTCACGCAGATCCGCTGGCCCCCTGATTGTCCGGCAGATTGATATTCCAGAATTTGGAAGGTGGACCATGACCAAGTCTGAGCTTATTGCCGCACTCATGCAGAAACATCCGCATCTGCAGCTCAAGGACATCAATCTGATCGTCAATACTGTCTTCGACTCTATTTCCAGCAGTCTGGCAGACAATAACCGCGTCGAATTACGCGGCTTCGGGGCGTTTTCCATCAAGGAACGAGACCCGCGCATTGGCCGCAATCCGAAAACAGGCGAGCAGGTTCAGGTTTCTAAAAAATACATCCCGTTCTTTAAAACAGGAAAAGACCTGCACGCCCGCATCAATAAAGCGCGTAAAGCCTGACATCACCCTCAGGCGCGCCTTTGCGCCTGCACTGACCCAATTCGTCAGGCCAGACTATCCATAAACGCTTTCACCTGCCGAAGATCTTCGACAAACCGGGCATATTCCCGCTGCTTATCGGCCTCACTGGGCAAGCGGAGCAGATAGGAAGGGTGGACTGTCACCAGCCCCTGACTTCCCTCCCCTAACGGAAAAATGCGGGATCGCTCACGAGAAATCGTGACCGGGCGATGCAGCAGACTTTGCGCCGCCGTCACCCCCATCATGACAATCAAGGCCGGCTGAATCAGCCGTCGTTCTGCATCCAGCCACATCTGGCAGGCCTGCACAGAGTCCTGCTCCGGCTTTTGATGCAGGCGGCGACCATTCCGCCAGGTAAAGCGGAAATGCTTGACCGCATTCGTGACATAGACCGTGCTGCGGCTCAGCCCCGCCTCTTCCAGCGCCCGCTCCAGCACCTGACCAGCAGGCCCCACAAACGGACGCCCGGCCTGATCTTCCTGATCCCCCGGCTGCTCACCCACCAGCATGACGCGCGCGGTAGCGGCCCCTTCCCCAAACACCGTGCGCGCGGCCGGACGCCAGAGCGTGCACGACCGGCAATCCATTGCCTCTGCGGCCAGAGCGTCAAGCGATGTCGTCGTTTCCACTTCTGCACTATCGGGCACCAGAACTGTACGCGGCCAATCCTGCCACATCCCCTGCCCGGCCTGCTGCCAGCCGCCCTGCGGTTCCGCTGTCGCCTCAGCACCGCCCGCGCCAAACCACAGGGCTTTGCCATCCCACTTCATGCTGCGATAAGCCGTGCGGATTTCCCATGGTCGTGCATAACGCGCCATACAATAAGCCGCGTTGCCTTCCACCACATAAGCAGTTGGCGTGGCAGACCAGACGGTCTGGGCCGGGTCCGCAAAAACACGAGCGAACTCCAGCCGGAAGCGCTCCGTTTCGGCTTTAACGGCCTCCACAAGCGCCACCACACTGCGCACATCCGGGTCATCAAGCGCCGTTGTCAGATCCAGATGGTCCTGCACGACGCGAAAAACCAGACGATAAAGCGCATCAAATCGCTCGGGCGATGACGCCTGAAGCCCCAGAAGAATCCACTCCACCAGCCGTCGCGGCAGATGAAGCACGGCATTGGGATCGGTTTGCTCGGAGGAGGCAACCTGAAAAACCCGCTGTGCGTCTTCAGCCGACTGCGCCACCCGCCAGGACAACGCCTCAGGCGGCGTGCCTGCCAGAGCATAGTGCCGCGCAGCCTGTCGCCATGTTTTCAGATCAACCTGATGCGCCAGAACAATTTCTGTCACGGTTTTCCTCTCTTTCCGTCAGCGACACAGCACGATGCACAAAGCACGTCCGCAGAACGCAGATGCCAGCCTTAACGCCTCAGGCGCGACGCTTGCGCAAACGCCGCTGAAAGCGCGCCAGAATATCTGCCGCATTCATGATGCCAAACACATGCAGCAGTGCACCATACAGAACGGCCCCCAGACCAACCATGCTGCCAAGCCAGAGAATCCGGACGCCCAACCCGGACGGGAAGGCCAGAAGAGCCTGCGCCCCGAGCAACAGTCCCCCCATAAGGAGCGCGGCACAGGCCGTCTTGAACATTCTGAACTGCTCCGTCCCGGAAACCTGCAAAGCCTTACGCCGCATGAGCAGAATGGCCAGACAGGCCACATTGGCACAGGCCGCCAGACTACTGGCCAGCGGCGGCCCCATATGGGCCAGCGGCTTCATGAACAGCAGGTTCAGAAGAAAGTTCAGCACCAGAATGCCAATCCCGACATAAACCGGCGTGCGTGTGTCACCACGTGCAAAAAAGGCCGGGGAAAAGACTTTGACCAGCACAAAAGCCGGAAGCCCGATGGCGTAGGTCCGCAGAGCCTGAGCTGACAGAAGTGCGTCATGCTCGGTAAAGGAGCCATGGCCGAACAGGACAATCATGATCGGGCCAGCCAGCACCAGCAACCCCGCCACGGCGGGAAGCGTGAGGATGAGCACGTAACTCATGGCCCGGTTCTGGGCGGAATGCGCTGCATCATGCTCGCCCGCTGCCAGATGGCGGGTCAACACCGGCAGCAAGGTTGTCCCGGCCGCAGCGCCCAGCACACCGAGCGGTAGCTGATTGATGCGGTCCGCAAAATACATCAGCGAGACACTGCCGGAAGGCAGCAGCGTTCCGATGATGGTATCAACGGTAAGGTTGATCTGCCCGACACCACTCCCCACCAGCCCCGGCACCATGCGGCGCACCAGCAGACGGATGCGCGGCGTCAAAGCGGGCCAAAGCGGCATCAGTCCAAAGTGCGCCCGATGCGCGGCCCACAGCAGCAGGCCAAGCTGCGCCACGCCAGAGGCCGTCACACCCCATGCTGCCGCATACGCCACATTCGGCAAAAACGGCGAGGCGAACAGAATGGCGGCAATCCCCACCACATTGAATGCCAGATAAGCGGCGGCGGCCATGCCAAAGCGGTGCAAGCCGTTGAGAACGCCCGCGACCAGAGCCGCCGCGCAGATCAGCACCAGATAGGGAAAGGTAATGCGACTAAGGCTGACACCCAGCGCATAGCGTTCACCTGTCTGCAAAAAGCCGGGCGCAATCAGCCGCAGCACCTGCGGCATGAAGATTTCCCCCAGCACGCACAGGAACAGCAGCCAGAGCAGCATGACGCCCAGCGCCCGCCGCGCAAATGTCCGGGCTTCCTCTTCCCCTTCTTTTGTCAGGACAGAAGAAAACAGCGGGACAAAGGCTGCGTTAAATGCACCCTCGCCAAACAGCCGCCGAAACATGTTCGGCAACCGGAACGCCACCTGATAGGCATCCTGCAAAGCCCCAGCACCCATGAAGGCCGCCAGAAGCTGATCCCGCACCAGACCAAGGATACGGCTGAGCATGGTCCAGCCGCCAACAGTAAGAAAATTTTTGAGCATGATAGACTGCTTATACGAGCAGCCTTCCCTTTAGAGATAGGGGGATAAGCTTTCAAACCTCAAATAAAAGCCGCCCCTGTGCAGAGCCCCTATGCCTCTATATTTTGCTCGACCGAAAGCGCTTGAACGCGCAAACTTGTCAATAATGATATTTTTCACTGGGTAAGAGGAGAGACGCCCCATATGCCAGACACGACAAGCCAGCCCACAAGTTCCGGGCATCCACGCTGTATTCTGGTCAAACCGAGCCAGCGCTCCAGAAAAGGGCAGGAAACAGCGCGTAACGTTCTGGCATTTTTTATCTTCGCCGTTGCTCTTTACACAATCCATGGATTTTTGCCGGCGCTGGTATGGGGCGGCGTGTTCGCCATTGCCACATGGCCGCTCTATACGCGCGCTCAGGCCGCGTGGCCTAAAGCTGCACAGGGTACGGTTTTGCCGTTTCTCTTTACCGCAGCCATGGCACTGATTTTTGTTATTCCCTTAATGCTCATCACGCTGGAAGCTGTAGGCGAGGCCCAAAGCGCGTTAAGCTGGCTGGAACACGCCCGACAAAACGGTGTGCCTGTGCCAGACGCCCTTAGCCGCCTGCCCATTGGCAGCCAGACGCTCACGCACTGGTGGCAGGCCCACCTGTCCAACCCGGAAGATGTTTCCAACCTGACAGGCGCGCTGGACAGCAAGGGCATGGCGATAACCAAGGCGCTTGGATCTCAGATTGCGCACCGTGGCACGCTGTTCTGCTTCTCAATCATCACCCTGTTTTTTCTTTATAAGGATGGCACGTCCGTCATCCGCCAGTGCCGCATTGCCTCCCGGCGCGCCTTTGGCAAACGCGGGGAAACCATTGCCCGCCAGATTGTCGCCTCTGTCCACGGCACCGTGCTGGGTCTGGTGCTGGTTGGTATTGGCGAAGGCCTGCTGATGGGTATTGTCTATACCATTGCCGGCGCGCCGCACCCTGCCCTGTTTGGTGTCATCACGGCTGTCGCCGCCATGATCCCTTTCTGCGCCATGATAGCTGTGGGCCTTGTGTCTTTACTGATCCTCGTCAAGGGCGCGTCCCTTGCCGGTATCGTGACCTTCTGCATTGGTGCTGTGGTGATTTTTGTGGCTGACCACTTTATCCGCCCCGTTCTTATTGGCGGCAGCACGCAGCTCCCCTTCCTGTGGGTTCTGCTGGGTATTCTGGGTGGTGCGGAAACATGGGGCCTGCTGGGCCTGTTTGTCGGCCCTGCGGCCATGGCGGCCCTTAACCTGCTGTGGCGCCGCTGGACTGCGGGCAACAACGCCATAAAGGCCTGAACAGCAAAAAGGGTGTTCAAGTTCTGAACACCCACTAAACTGCTCTGAAATTTTTCAGAAAACCAAGTGGACAAATATCGGGCAGGCGGGATTCGAACCCACGACCCCCAGTCCCCCAGACTGATGCGCTACCAGACTGCGCTACTGCCCGTCCATTTGGTGAAAGGGTCTTTAGCAGGCCCCTTCACAACACACAAGCCACCTTGCTGTTTTTTTCACGCCGTCAGGCGATTACGGAATGCTTCCAGCTCAACCAGAATGTCAGCCAGATCATTTTTCAGCTGCACATTCTGCTTTTCCAGCCGACGCATCAACTCGCCAGAAACAGCGTTCGCCTCCGGTGCAGCAGGTGCAGGTGCAGGTGCAGGTGCAGGTGCAGCCTCAACAGTATTTTCAGGCTCGAAAGCAACCTCATGAGGCTGCTCTTCCGCGTGTTGCGGCTCCTGAACTTCTGAAGGCTGCGTAAGAACCGAATTTTCAGTCGTCTCTTCATGCTCTTCAGGATTCGCAAGAGAAACGGGTTCAGCTACAGGCGACTGGTCCGTATCCGTAACCGCAGACTCAGCATCCCCCTGCGCCTCATCAGGCAAAGACACAGCCGGCTCCGGCGCAATCTCTTCAGGGATAGACGCCGTCACTGCGGAGCTTTGCTGAGCCGCTTCGGCTTCCCCTTCACGCAAAAGACGCTGCACACCTTTTACGGTGTAGCCTTTGGCATATAGAAGATCGGAAATATGGCGGAGCAGTTCGACATCAGCCGGACGATAATACCGGCGACCACCGCCTCTTTTCAGCGGGCGAACCTGCTCGAAGCGCGTTTCCCAGAATCGCAGCACATGCTGAGGCACATGCAACTCGTCAGCCACTTCACTAATGGTGCGAAACGCAAGCGGCCCTTTTTCTGTGCGGGCCAGCGCACCGTTCTCCTCGTCCGGCAGGCCGGAGAGATCTGTTATGGAAGAAGGATGGTCGGTGTCACTCATCGTCATACGCCTCGCCACCTTCAAGCGGCTCGTGATTAATGGCTGCACGCAGCAGCTGACTGGGGCGGAAAACCAGAACGGAACGCGGGAGAATCGGAACTTCCTCACCCGTTTTCGGGTTGCGTCCGCAGCGCTGGCCTTTTTGCCTTACGGAAAAAGTCCCAAAACCACTGATCTTGACGCTTTCACCACGCTCAAGCGCAAGCATGACTGTTTCCAGAATATCTTCCAGAAGCACAGCCGATTCTTTACGGGACAGCCCAACCTGCTGATAAATCCGCTCGACCAGAGAGGCACGCGTGACAGTTTCCATACTGATGAAAGTAACACGTTGGGCGACCTCGTCAATTCTCTCGTGAGGTCACCCAACATCATGTCATCAGAATTTTGAAAACGCCGTTAAAAACGGGCGAGCGCAGAGCCCCAGGTGAGGCCACCGCCCAGTGCTTCCATCAGCACCAGATCACCTTTCTGGATACGGCCATCCCGCACGGCTTCATCAAGCGCCAGCGGAATCGAAGCCGCAGAGGTATTGGCGTGTCGATCAACCGTTATCACCACCTGCTCGGCAGGCAGGTTCAGCTTTTTGGCCACACCTTCAATAATGCGGATATTCGCCTGATGCGGCACCAGCCAGGCAACGTCTGAATATTCCAGACCTTCAGCCTTCAGGGCTTCATCCACGGAAGAGGACAGCTTGGCGACGGCATGCCGGAACACATCACGCCCGCTCATTTTCAGGAAACCGCTTTTGTCCCGGCGGCCGACGGCTCCATCGACATACAGCAGATCACCCGCTGTGCCGTCGGAATGCAGGTGGGTAGACAGCAACCCCTGCTCACCCGGCGCATCTGAGCCGGAGAGCACAACCGCCCCTGCGCCATCACCAAACAGCACACAGGTGCCACGGTCAGACCAGTCAACAATGCGGGAATAGACTTCACTGCCAATGACCAGAATATTCCGCGCCTGCCCGGCCCGAATAAACGCATCAGCTGTGGAGAGGCCATAGATAAACCCGGAGCACGCGGCCGCCAGATCGAATCCAAAACCCTGCCTCATCCCCAGTTCGGCCTGAATGCGCACGGCTGTTGCCGGGAAAGCCTGATCGGGGGTGGATGTCGCAACAATCACGGCATCAATGTCATCAGCACTCAGGCCCGCATAATCCAGCGCCTTGCGCGCTGCGGCGGCTCCCATGCTGGTCGCCGTATCGTTCTCACCTGCAATATGGCGCTGGGTGATGCCGGTACGGGTTTTTATCCATTCATCGGAGGTTTCAAGCCGGGCTGCCAGTTCATCGTTAGACACGACCCGATCCGGCAGGAACCCGCCAAACCCTACCAGAAGCGAACGTCTCGCCATTACCGTTCTTTCATTATCAAACACCGGCATTCAGGACTGCCTGACGGCCAGTGCCCCGAACCTTGTCTGATCAGGAAGCCGTCGCCTCAGGCTCACGCTCCAGCGAGGCCTGCTGACGGGAAAGAAGCGCCCCCATATGGGTCAGACGCTCACGAATACCATCATTAAATCCATGCGTGACCATATCCATGGCCACATCCACAGCCGCAGCAAATCCTTCGGCGTCGGTCCCGCCGTGGGACTTCACCACCACGCCATTCAGGCCGACAAAAACCGCACCGTTACGACGGCGCGGATCAAGCCATTCCTTCATGCGCTCAAGGCCGGGCCGAACGAGCAGATAGCCAATTTTGGAAATAATGCCGCGATTGAAGACCTGCCGCAGCAGAGAGGTGGCCATTTTCAGCACACCTTCACCCGTCTTGAGGGCCACGTTCCCTGTGAAGCCGTCCGTCACCACTACGTCGGTTGTGCCCGCCGTAATGTCATGACCTTCGATAAACCCGTGGAACTGGTCCGCAAGCGGACTTTCACGCAGGGCTTCATACGCGATCCGCAGCTTCTCATCACCCTTCAGTTCTTCCGAGCCGATGTTGAGAAGCCCGATACGCGGTGCAGGAAGCCCCAGCACTGCCTTGGCGAAGGCCTCGCCCATCACGGCAAATTCAACCAGATTGCGCCAGTCACACGCCACGTTGGCCCCAAGGTCCAGCATGACCACATCGCCCTTGATGGTGGGGCTGATGGCTGCCATGGCGGGCCGGGAAATACCGGGCATGGTTTTAACGACAATTTTGGCCAGAGCCAGCATGGCACCGCTATTGCCAGCGGACACAACACCCCTGGCGCGGCCACTTGCAACGGCATCCATCCCCAGACGCATAGAAGACCGACGCACGCGCAGGGCGGCTGTAGGCTTCATGTCCATGGGGACTGAGGCATCTGTATGCCAGATGGTGCAGATTGCTTCCGCCTTAGGATGCTGCGCCAGAAGAGGGCGCAGACGGGCTTCGTCACCCGTCAGAAGCACACGCATCCCGGGATGGCGATCAGCTGCAATGGCAAGCCCGGCCACGACCACATCGGGAGCTCCGTCTCCCCCCATCCCATCAACCGCAAGGCTGAAAACCTCACTCTGTTCAGCGGGGGAATTCTCGGAAATCTCTCTATCGCTCATGCCTGCTTCTCTGCCATGCCGCAGATGCCTTACTCCCGTACAACCACATTACCTCATGGCAATGTGAGCCGCCTGCCCTCAGGCGCGAACAGCGACTTTCAGTGCCTTACCAGCGGCAATCACTTCACGACCATCGTAGTGGCCGCAGTGGCTGCAGATGTTGTGCGGGCGCTTCAGCTCACCACAGTTGGAGCATTCAGCATGAGCCTCCACACGCAGAGCCTGATGGCTGCGACGCATGCCACGACGTGAAGGCGAAGTTTTTCTTTTGGGTACAGCCATGGGACCGAGCCCCTCCAAACAGATCAAAGACTACCGGCACCGTGGACAATCCACACCACCGAAAGACAAAACAGGTTAATCACCAGATTGAGGGCGGCCTCTAGCAGAGAGCCGCCACTTTCGCAAGCAAGAGCGCAATAAAACCTACTGCCACACGTCAGCTATCTTTGCGACGCAACCGTGCGAGATCGGCAAACGGATTAACTTTTTTCTCCGCTGCGTCCTTCTCAGCCAGCTTTTCCGCCTCTTCCTCACTTATCACAAGCCCTTCGGGCAGGCTGGCGTCCGGAGCATGCGGATAAGGCTCCAGATCCAGAGCAAACTGCTCAACAGCGGCTTCCCCAAGGTCTATCGATTCCCCTTCATAGGGAATCTCATCGACGGCTTCCAGATCAGGGGCCGCACTTTCCTCAAAATGTTCTGCTGGCACAAACTGCACAGCAAAGGAGCCTGCAAGCATATCCTCAAACGGCTCCAGCGTGCGAACACATGTCTGTTTAAACCGCACGGCCAGCGCCCCGTGGGCGGACACAAGATCCCGCCGGCCCAGAGTGAGCGTATATTTGCAGCGGAACATGCTGATTTCAGGCAGACCAAGCCTTCTGGCAATCTGCCCACACTCCGCAGGCGTTGCCTCGACCGTGAGATCCAGTCCGGACGCGCCGATTCGACGCACGGCAACGGGACGGGAAAATTCCGGCTTATGGGGCATGGAAACCTCCTGAAACTCTAGCTTCTTAAAAAACAGACAGGCTTCCCGCTGCGGATTTGCAGGAGCACCTTTTTGCAGCCCTAACATAAAGTGCTCCAAGCGCAATGATCAGCCTGAAAACCCACCCCTGCCGCAATTCAGGAATTGACGCACAGAGCCCGTTGGGGCATCCGACAGAGTAGGTCTTCCTGCATGCCGCAGCCTGAGAGATCAGGCCTTCTCAGAGTGACCGCACAGATTTAGGGATGCCTTACCGCCATGACACCGCACCGCAAGAACAGTATGACGCGCTTCAGCACCGCCTGCGGTGCCCTTGCTGCGGTGTTTGTTATCTCCGGCTGTTCCGTGTTTGCCCCAAGCCCCATTCCGCGCGGCTCACTGGTTGAAGCGGATGATTACAACCAGCTGACACCGGGCACCAGCACACGCGCTGATGCGGTGGATCTTCTGGGCTCCCCCACCACCAAGGGAGCCTTTGACGATAATACGTGGATTTACATTTCCATGACCACCTACATGAAGCCGCTGGATTTTCCGGGGATCGACAAGCAGCAGGTGGTGGTTCTGAAATTTGATAACGCAGGCATGCTGCAAAGCCTGCGGACGCTGAACCGTAAAGACAGCCGCCCCGTAGGCATGATCAGCAAGGTCACCCCCACACCGGGCACCAGCATCAACATCCTGCAGCAGATTCTGGGCAATGTGGGCCGCTACAACCCGATGCAGAACATGATGAGCTCCAGCGGCAGCGGCACGGGTACCGGCATGATGGGCGGCAACAGCGGCCCGGGTCACTTCGGCGCAGGCAACTCGCTCTAACCTGCTTCCTGCCCTCAGGGCAGGATCAGTTTGACGCGTAACCCTCCGGCGGGCGAGACATCCAGTTCCATGTCTCCCCCATGCGCCCGCACAATATCGCGCGAGATTGTCAGGCCGAGCCCTGTCCCGCCCCCACGGCCACTCTCAAATGCCCGAAAAACGGATTCGCGTCGTTCCGGGCGGATCCCCGGCCCGTCATCATCCACCAGAACACAGATCCCTTCCTGCATGGCGTAAGCTGTGATGGCTATCGCACCGCCATGCCTGCGGGCGTTGTCCAGCAGGTTCGTCAAGGCGCGCTTCATGGCATCAGGCCGCATGTGGACACAAAGGCCGGGCTGCACCGTAACAGACTCAACCCGTGCCCCGGCCCGGCGCGCTGCTGTCACGACGTCCTCAATAAAGGGCACCATCTCGACCTGCTCCGGGGTTTCCGCCCCCTCGCCGCGGGCAAACGCCAGATAGCTGCCGATCATGTGTTCCATCTCGACAACATCGCCGATCATGTCATCGACGTCCTGCCGCAGTTCTTCTCCCTTAATCGTCCCATTACGGGGCATCATGGCCAGAGAAAGACGCAGGCGCGTCAGAGGCGTCCGCAGATCATGCGAGACACCGGCCAGAACGCCCGTACGCTGTGAGACAAAGCGATAGATCCGGTCTTGCATGCGGTTAAACGCCACAGCAGCCTTCCGCACCTCCTGCGCACCCTCCGGCTTGATAGGCCCGATATCCCGCCCCAGACCGAACTGCTCAGCCGCCCGCGCCAGACGGCGGATGGCCCGCACCTGATTGCGCATGAATAGGCTAGCCACCACAAAAAGCAGAATGGAGCTGCTGAGCGCCCAGCCCACAAAGAGCCAGATCTGCCCCATATCCAACCGCTTACGCGGCGCATCCACATCCAGCACCCCATCAGGCAACTGGATGGCAATTTTCACGGTGTGTGGGTCACTCTTCCAGTTCACAAAAAACGGATAATCAATGGCGCTATCCAGCGCATGCGCCAGATCATCATCCATCGGGCCGGTGATGTGGTTAAACCCGAAGCGGCGCAGACGGGCACCGGGGTGCCATGTTTCCACCAGTTGCAGATGGTCCCGCGCCTGCGCGACGAACCAGTCCTTGTCACTCCGCTTTTGCAGATGCTCCAGAGCATGGAGGGACAAGACAATATCGGCCGTCACACTGTCCGACAGACGGCGGGACACAACCTTGAGGAAGTTCCCGTAAAACAGTTCCAGCGAGATCGCCTGTGTGACCAGTAGCGGGATCAGCACGATCAGCAGAGAGCGCCCCAGCAGAGAGCGAGGCAGCACCCGCCGCACAGATTTTTCCATGCTGCGGGATTTCAGCACGCCCGAGGGGAAAAGCTTGAGAGGTCGCCTTTTCATACCCGCAACACTAACGCCGCGCCCTTACTGCACACCGGGCTTGAGCACATAGCCGCGCCCACGGATGGTGTGCAGAAAGCGCGGTTCACGCGGGTCCGGCTCAATCCGACGCCGCAGGCGTGTCACCTGCACATCCACAGCGCGCTCTCCAATTTCTGCCATATCCAGCGCACGGGCAATCTCTTCGCGAGAGAAGACCTCATTCGGACGCCGCGCCAGCACGGACAGGAGCGCTGCCTCACCGCCTGTCAGATGCACATTCCCATCCGGCCCGGAGAGCAAGGCCCGCACAGGGTCAAACTCCTTCTCGCCAAGACGGATAATCCGTAAATTGTCCGCTGCGGGGGCCGGGGCCAGTCGCCGCAGATGCGCCTTGAGCCGCAGCAGCAGCTCCCGTGGTTCAAACGGCTTGCCCAGATAATCATCCGCGCCAGCTTCCAGACCGGAAATGCGGTCCGCCGGCTCACCCCGAGCCGTTAGCAGCACAATCGGCAGGTCCTGCCCGGCATCACGCAGGGCACGGGTGAGTTCCAGCCCGTTTTCCCCCGGCATGGTCACATCCAGCACCATGGCGTCGGGCTGGATGCCCTGCAACGTCTGCCGGGCCTCCGCCGCGTTAGCTGCTACGCTAATCCGAAAGCCCTGTTCAGACAGATACCGTTGCAGCAGACGCCGCAGACGCGGGTCGTCATCCACCACAATGACATGCGGTGCCATGCCTTCTTCCGGCACAAGATCGCGGGGGCTAAGTTCCATTGCGTCCCTTTCTTCGTCCTGCGGCATCATCTGCCATCATGGCGCGACTGGTTTCAGAGAGCATCCCGTGCATCACGCGCCGGAAGCCCTCCACGGCCGCCCCGCCTGCTTCCCGATAGGCGGCACTCAGGCGCTGGCGCACAACGGCAAAAAGCCGGGCTTCCACAGCCTGCCCTTCTTTACTGAGTCGCAACAGGCGTTGTCGCCGGTCCCTCAGACTGGCCTCACTGTCCAGATAGCCGCGCTCCTGCAACTCCCCCAGTGTCCGCCCGAGGCTCTGCTTGGTCACACCCAGTGTGTCCTGCAGGCGGCTGACCGGAATACCGGGACTGAAGGCAAGCACCTGCAACACCCGGTAATGCGCGCTCCCCAGTTTTTCTTCCGTCAGAATCGGTTCCAGTGCTGCGGCCATGTCGCGCCCTGCCAGAAACATCATGGCCTGCGCCAGCCGGAGCTGCTCTTCCCGCAGGAACAGCAGGCCCGCCCCGGCTTCATCATGCGGGCGATATCCGGTTGTCATCAACGCCTGCCCTTTTGCCGCATGGCGTAGCGCTCAGACCGCAGCCGCACGTGCAACCGGTCGCCGCCCACTGAACCGGGCGCGCAGCTTGCCCAGACGCAGCACCCCGGCCAGACGACGGTCAATAAACGCGGCCAAAGCCGCTTCATTCTGTCCGCGCGCCAGCCAATAGAGCAGAGTCGTACCATACACAGCCCCGAGCGTCAGACGTTTGGTGACGTAGGTCATGCCCGACGAGTCATCCTGCGCCGCCTGCCAGATCGCATTGATGGTCCGCATCAGAGACCGCCGTAACGCGCCGCGCGCACAGGGTGTCGCCAGCGTTGCAAATCCGGTTCTGGCCCCGGCGCGCATGGCCTGATCCACTGGCAGACGCAGCAGAAGAGCCTGCCGGACGCGCTGGCTCAGGCGCGGTTCGGTTGTCTCAAGCATGGTGGCCACCATCTCGCGATCACACAGGTCAGACCAGACCTCGACCATTTCCACTGCCCCACCCGGAAACAGCAAATCCGCCTGCGGCCCGGCTACGTCCCGCAGCACAGGCACGCTCCAGCCCCGCTCCCCAGCCACAGCAGCCAGCTTACGCAGGGCGTCATCCCGCACGGCGTCCCGTTCTATGGGCGCGGGCATGCTGCCTGTGGCCAGTCCTGCCACGGCAAGAGAAATTGCCTGCTCGACCTTGCCCCATCCTATGGTCATGTCCGCACTCCGTATCGCGTTATCTCGGTGTCAAATCCGAGCTTTCCCAGATCATCCATTCGCATGGGATAGAGAATCCCGTCCAGATGATCCATTTCATGCTGCATGACATTGGCCCGGAACCCGGAGGCTACGCCTTCCACGGGCTGGCCCCTGTGGTCATATCCCGCATAGCGGACCCGTTTGTAACGCGGAACTTCGCCCCGCAGGCCGGGAATAGAGAGGCATCCTTCCAGACGCGGCACCTGCTCCTCCCCCACCGGCTCCAGAACCGGGTTGATGAGCACCTGCACACCGCACGGCGGATCCTCCTCGCCCTCGCTCCGGCTTTCCGGCACGGAATACAGGAAAAGCCTTTTTGAAACATAGACTTGCGGAGCCGCCAGCCCGACGCCTCCGGCATCTGCCAGCGTTTCCATCATGTCCTGAATCAGAAGCCCGATGTCCGGCGCACTGACGTCCGCCACATCTTCCGCCCGTTTGAGTAAAACCGGGTGCCCCATCCGTGCAATTTTTAAGATAGCCATACCCGCCTCCTTATAGCTCTATCAAATAGTCACAAGAGTTTGTTGCTGAGAGGCAAGAACGAATTGTGTCTTTCCGCAAGCCCGTGCTATAGACGCCGCCAATAGAGGAATCGGTAGCACGCAGGTGCTTTACCGATTCTTTTTCCATATCACGTCAAAACCGGGATTATCCGGGTTTTCTGAAACAGGGGTTAGTGGCCAAGTGCACGTTCTCGTCCGTGACAACAATGTCGATCAGGCTCTCAAAGCGCTCAAGAAAAAAATGCAGCGTGAAGGCATCTTCCGTGAAATGAAGCTGCGTCGTCATTTCGAAAAGCCTTCCGAGCGTAAAGCGCGTGAGTCTGCTGAGGCCGTGCGCCGCGCCCGTAAAATGGAACGCAAGCGTCTCGAGCGCGAAGGCTTCTAAAGCTTCCGCACTCCATGCGCTAAAAAGGGCGGGACACAGCACGTGTCCCGCCCTTTTTTTGTTTCGCGCCTGCATCATCTCAAGCACGTGCAGGATAACCCCGCTCAACCCAGAGCGCTTTCAGGCAGCACATCTCACTGCGGCCTATGCCGTTTTATCGCGTTCCTGAATGCCACACACCAGACACTCAACACGGCAAAACAGGCGACAGAACCGGAAGCAAGTTGCCCTGCCCCCGGCTCTCCCATCATCAGGCATTCCTTCTGCCTAACCAGAGCACTCAGTTCACATCCATAAGGCGATGAGACAGATAGACGGCTTCCAATGCACGCTCATGCGCCACTTCCGGCGCGTTGACCGTGCCGGAATGACCGCCTTCAATATCTTCATAATAGAAGAACGGTTTACCGAGCGCTTCCAGCCGGGCTGCAAAGCGACGGGCATGCACCGGGCCGACGCGGTCATCACTGGTTGCTGTAAAAATGAACGGCTCCGGGTAGGACACATCTGCTTTCAGATGCTGCACCGGAGAAATGGAACGCAGGAAATCCGCCTCTGCGGGCATAGACATGGAACCATATTCCGCAGCCCATGAGGCCCCGGCGGACATGGTTTCAAAATGCTCCATATCCAGCAGCGGCACGCCGATAATCACCGCGTTCCACAAATCCGGATGCTGCGTCATCTGCACGCCTGACAGCAGGCCACCATTGGAACGCCCGCGAATACCCAGATGGCGCGGGGATGTAATCTTGCGATTAATCAGATCCCGCCCGACAGACGCAAAGTCATCATAGACTTTCTGCCGCCCGGACTTCCGCCCAGCCTCATGCCAGGCTGGACCGAATTCTCCGCCACCGCGGATATTGGCCACTACATACACGCCACCACGATCCAGCCAGAGCTGACCAATTTCCGGCGCATAAAGCGGGGTATAGGACACCTGAAAACCACCGTAAGCCGTCAGCAGCGTCGGGTTTGCGCCGTTCAGCTTCATGTCACGCCGATGCACGATAAAGTACGGAACACGCGTGCCGTCCGTGGAGGTCGCCCAGAACTGCTCTGTCACCAGCTTGTCTGTTTTGAACCGAGCCGGAGCAGATTTGACCTTACGCGGCTGCCCTTTGCCCTCCAGCAACCAAAGCTGAGACGGCTCCAGATAGCCTTCAACGCTGAGAAACGCCGTATCCGATGCATGATCGGTATCGACAATATGGACCGACGTCATATCCGGCAGAGCAAGAGCCGTAGCCTGCCAGGATTTACCTGCCTGTGTGGGCGTAAAGCGCATGGCGCGGCCACGCACGTTATCAAACAGACTTACCAGAACGGTATTTTTAGTTACGCCAACCTGATCAATCGACTGAGAGGGGCCGGGCGTGAAAATCACCTGCCCACCCTGCTCCACCGCACCCGGATCAACCGAAAGCAGGCTACCGGCAGGAATGGTCGTCTGCCCGGCCGGATGCCAGTCTTCCTCAATAGAAACAATCAGACGGCCTTTGAGCAGTCCCTGAATTTCACTTTTAGCAGGCAGCGCCAGCCAGCGCAGGGCTTTGCCCCCGTCCACCACAGCATAACGCGTTTCAAAGAAGTTCACGCTCCGCTGGATCATTACCAGCTGATGCCCATCGCCATCTGTCAGCACCAGAGGCATGACGGCCATATCGGACGCCTCACCGCGGAAGAGTTCTTTCTCCTCCCCCGCTGCCGCCCCGCGCACCATGGTTTTGACCACAAACGGATACCCGGAGGGTGTCAGCGTGGTGCCTTTTCCATCCCAGTCACGGGCCAGCAGAATCGTGTTTGCATCCAACCAGGCGGCTGTCTGCTTGGAGCGTGAGAACACAAAGCCACCGGGCACAAACTGGCCGGTTTTACTGTTGAATTCCCGCAGCGTCTCGGCATCTTCTCCACCGTTGGACAGTGCCACAAGACAATGCTCATCTGCCGGGGCAAGGCAGTTTGCACCTTTAAAGACCCAGTTCACACCGTCCTGTTTCGCCAGAGCATCCACGTCCAGCCGCACGGCCCAATCGGGCGCTTTTTTCAGGTAAGAGGCCTGACTGGCTTCCCGCCAGATCCCATGCGGATGGGCGGCATCCTGCCAGAAATTCCAGATTGCCCCGCCCATAAGCGACGGCATAGCCAGACGGTCCGGAGCCTGAAGGCCAGTCAGCACGTCCTTATAAAACCCGGCATAGCGCGGGTCTTTTTCCAGCGTGCTGGTGGTGTGCAGGTTCTGGGCGCGCACCCACGCCATAGCCTGCTGCCCGTGGATCTCATCAAGAAACGTGGTATTTGTAGTCGCGGTGATAACCGGTGCAGCGCCTGCCTGAGTATCGGCCGCCTGTGCCAGCCCACCGGGTGCCGCTGCTGCCATGGCAAGCGCGGAGGCCGCCCCTGCCCGAATCCAATGTTTCAAACGCATTCTCACCGTTCCCGGAATTCTCTCATGTGTCATGCGGACTGTTTTTTCACCGTATTGAAAAACAGTCCACCAAAAGAAAAACCCCCGATGCGAGGCACCGGGGGCTTAATCTGCTCAGGCAGCCAAACAGCCGCCGAGACAGGCAGTCTTATTTCTGAAGCTTGTCCAGCTCACGAACAATGGCTTCACCCATGACGGACGTTCCGACACGAGCCATGCCTTCGCTCATAATATCCGCCGTGCGCAGGCCGCTTTCCAGCACGCGGGAGACGGCCTCTTCCACCATCTTCGCTTCGTCCCGCAGATTGAGCGAGTAACGCAGCAGCATGGCAAAGGAGAGGATCTGTGCAATCGGGTTGGCAATGCCCTGCCCGGCAATATCCGGCGCACTCCCGTGGATCGGCTCATACAGCGCCGCACATTTCCCATCGGCCCGCACCGCACCCAGCGTGGCGGACGGCAGCATACCAAGGCTGCCCGTCAGCATGGAGGCCAGATCGGACAGGATGTCACCAAACAGGTTGCCGGTCACAATCACATCAAACTGGCGCGGATTACGCACCAGCTGCATGGCGCAGTTATCAGCCAGCATGTGCGTGAGTTTCACATCAGAAAATTCACGCGCATGGAGGTCAGTCACAACCTCTTTCCACAGCAGGCCGCTTTCCATCACGTTGCATTTTTCAACGGAACAGACATGGCCAGACCGCTTGCGGGCCATTTCAAACGCCACGCGGGCCACGCGCTCGATTTCCGGCGTCGTATAGACTTCGGTGTTAATGCCGCGACGGGTGCCATCTGGCAGGGTTTCAATTCCGCGCGGGTCACCAAAGTAAATGCCGCCCACTGTCTCGCGGACAATCATAATGTCCAGACCACGCACCACGTCGGGCTTCAGCGTGCTGGCATCCACAAGCGCATCAAACACCTTGGCCGGGCGCAGGTTGGCAAACAGCTCGAGTTCCTGACGGAGCTTGAGAATGGCCACTTCCGGGCGCTTCTCAAAACCGACATGGCCCCAGCGCGGGTCCCCCACGGAGCCAAACAGAACTGCATCCGCCGCACGGGCTTTTTCAATCACCTCATTGCGGATTGGCTCGCCATATTCAGCCAGAGACGCGCCGCCGACCAGATCTTCCGTGATCTCAAACGCAATGCCACGGTTCTTTTCCAGCCAGCTGATAACGCGGCCAACTTCCCGCATCACTTCCGGACCGATACCATCCCCCGGCAGAACAAGCAGTTTTGCAGGCTGAGCACTCATGACTTTTCCAATTCTTCAATCAAGGGTGATTGTCGGCATCCAGGGGCGTTCCCCGGCAACCTTGTGTTCAAAGGACTTAATTTCAGTCTCGTGCTGAAGCGTCTGGCCAATATCATCCAGCCCTTCAAGCAGCATGTGCTTGCGGAACGGATCAATCTCAAACGGCACTTCCTCACCATCCGGGCGGATCACCACCTGCCGGGGCAGGTCGATGGTCAGCCGGGCATTGCTGCCCATGGTGGAATCAGACATCAGCTGATCACACACTTCACGCGGCAGCTTGATGGGCAGAATGCCGTTCTTGAAGCAGTTATTGAAGAAGATATCCGCAAAAGACGGGGCAATCACACAGCGAATGCCAAAATCCAGCAGCGCCCAGGGGGCATGTTCACGAGAAGAGCCGCACCCGAGATTGTCATAGGTGACCAGAATCTCAGCGTTCCGCCAGGGTGCCTTGTTCAGGATAAAATCCGGGTTTTCAGACCCGTCCGGGCGATAGCGCATGCTGTCAAACGCATATTTGCCCAGGCCCGTCCGCTGCGTGGTTTTCAGGAAGCGGGCCGGAATGATCTTATCCGTATCAATGTTGTCTTCCGGCAGAGCCGCAGCAACAGCGGACAGCGTGGTAAATTTTTCCATCAGACCAGCTCCCTCGAATCCGTCAGACACCCTGTGACAGCCGCCGCAGCCGCCATAGCGGGAGAGAGCAGATGTGTCCGCCCACCGGGGCCCTGACGCCCTTCAAAATTACGGTTGGAGGTTGAGGCGCAACGCTGGCCCGGCGTCAGCTTGTCCGGGTTCATACCCAGACACATGGAGCACCCGGCCTCACGCCATTCAAACCCTGCATCCAGAAAAATCTGGTCCAGACCTTCTTCTTCCGCCTGCATTTTCACCAGACCAGAGCCCGGCACGATCATGGCGCGCACGCCGTCCGCCACCTTGCGGCCTGCGGCCACCTGAGCCGCAGCGCGCAGATCTTCAATCCGGCTGTTGGTGCAGGAGCCAATGAACACGACATCCACCGGCGTTCCGGCAATTTTCTGCCCGGCTTCCAGCCCCATATAGTCCAGCATGCGCTGCATCTGCACCCGTTTGGACTCATCAGGCTCCTGCGCCGGGTCCGGCACTGTGCCCGTAATGGGCAGAACCGTTTCCGGGCTGGTGCCCCATGTCAGGCTCGGGGCAATATCTTCGGCCCGCAGAGAGACTTCTTTGTCAAAATGCGCGCCGTCATCCGTTGCCAGCGTGCGCCAGAAGGTCACAGCGTTTTCGAAATCTTCCCCTTTGGGAGCAAACGGACGGTTGCGCACATAGTCAAACGTCGTGTCATCCGGGGCCACAAGCCCGGCACGTGCACCGGCCTCGATAGACATGTTGCAGATGGTCATACGCCCGGCCATGTCCAGCCCGCGAATGGCAGAGCCTGCGAACTCGATCACATGCCCGGTGCCGCCAGCGGTGCCGATATGCCCGATAATGGCCAGCATAACGTCCTTAGCAGACACACCCGGGGCAAGCTCACCTTCAACCGTCACGCGCATGTTTTTGGCAGGACGCTGCAGGATGGTCTGGGTCGCCATCACATGCTCGACTTCAGACGTGCCGATCCCGAACGCCAGAGAGCCCATCGCGCCATGCGTGGATGTATGTGAATCACCACACACAATGGTCATGCCCGGCAGGGAAATGCCCTGCTCCGGACCGACCACATGCACAATGCCCTGCGAGGCGGAAAGCAGCGGGAAATACGGAACCCCGAATTCCTTCACATTCCGTTCCAGCGTTTCAATCTGGTTCCGGCTTTCCGGTTCTTCGATGGGTTTGGTGCGGTCAGACGTGGGAACGTTATGGTCCACCACAGCCATGGTCATTTCAGGATGACGCAGCTTACGCCCGGCCAGACGCAGGCCTTCAAACGCCTGCGGGCTTGTCACTTCATGCAGAAGGTGACGGTCGATATAAAGGATAGAGGTGCCATCCGGCAAAGTTTCGACAACATGGTGGTCCCAGATCTTGTCGAATAACGTACGCGGCGCCATGGCCCTCCCCTTTCATGGAACGGCACGGACTCGCGCAGATCAGCCTGAACTCAGCCCTGGTCTGACAGACGAAAAACCCGCGCCTTCATCTTCTCAGCACCCGAAAACCCGGCGAGCCGAAGCCCCACCGGGTTTTTGAGGTCAGGCAGGCCACCCAAAGGCAGCCTGCTTTAACGCGATATTAGCTGGCAGCTGCCGGAGCAACAATGTCACGCGGACGCTCAGCGATACGAGCGGATTTACCGCTACGGCCACGCAGATAGTACAGCTTTGCACGACGCACTTTACCGCGACGCACAACCTTGATTTCAGCAATGGTCGGAGCATACAGCGGGAACACACGCTCCACACCTTCACCATTGGAAATTTTACGCACGGTGAAGTTGCTGTTCAGGCCCTTGTTGGAACGGGCAATCACAACACCTTCAAATGCCTGAAGACGCTTACGCTCACCTTCAACAACCTGCACGGACACGCGCACCGTATCACCGGCTGCGAATTCCGGCACGGCGCGTGCGGCGGTCAGACGTTCGATTTCTGCAGCTTCATACTGCTGAATAATGTTCATTTCGGTATCCTTCCTCAAACCCCTGTTGGGTCTGTCTGCCCGTTTTTTCCGGTAGCAGCAGTCCCGTTTCTCTCCCTGCGAGCCAGCCAGGCAGACCACAGGTCCGGCCGTCTTTCCCGCGTGATTTCTTCCGCCTGCTTCTGGCGCCACGCAGCAATTGCCGCGTGGTTTCCTGACAGCAGGACTTCAGGCACGTTTTGACCTTCCCATACAGCAGGACGGGTATAGTGAGGATATTCCAGCAGGCCTTCGGAAAAACTTTCCTCAACCCCGCTTTCCTCACAGCCCATCACGCCGGGCAGCAGTCGGACGCAGGCATCCAGCAGCACAAGGGCGGCCGTCTCTCCGCCGGACAGAACATAATCCCCTATAGAGATCTGTTCGATTTTCCGGCTTTCAAGAACCCGCTCGTCCACCCCTTCAAACCGGCCACACAGCAGCACGAGGCCCGGCCCCTGTGCGTAACGCTGCACGTCCTGCTGGCGCAGTGGCCGGCCACGTGGTGTTAAGAACACCCGCGGCACATCCACCGGAGCCTGTGTGGCAGCCAGAGCGGCATCCACCACATCGGGGCGGATCACCATGCCTGCGCCACCACCAAACGGAGAATCATCCACCGCCCGATGCCGGCCCAGACCCTGCTCACGCAGGTCCTCCGCAGCACAGGACCACACACCGTTTTCCAGCGCACGTCCTGCCAGAGACAATCCCAGCGGACCGGGAAACATCTCCGGGAACAACGTCAGCACCGTTGCCTGCCAGCTCATGCCGCAGGCCCCGCCGCTTTAGCCGTTCCCACACCACGCCCTTCTTCACCAGAGACCTCAGCAGGGCGCACGATGGTGACCACCCGCCCCTTCAGATCAATCTCCGGCACGCAGGCGCGTGTGAACGGAACAAGCACGCCACCGGTCAGCTCCAGACTGGCGCCACCCCCGTAATCATGCACCATGACAACCTGCCCTAAAGAGCAGTCGCCTTCCCGCGCCTCCATGCCAATCAGATCAGCATGGTAGAATTCTTCTTCCTCAGGCTCGGGCAGCACATCACGCGGCACAAAAAGACGGGTATTGACCAGCGCCTGCGCTGCGGTCCGGTCGGCCAGAGGCTTACCCTGCGCATCGCGCAGTTCCGCCACACCGTCCGCCCCGCGCCAGCGCAGAGACCATTCCCGCCCCTTTTCATCCACCAGAACCTTATAGGCTTCCAGCGCGGCCGCATTGGCAGCGTAGCTGTGCACATGCACAAGCCCACGCACGCCATGCGGTCTGCCAACAACGCCTATCTGGATAAGGTCTGCGCGCATGATCGGGTCAGCTTAGCTCGCTCTGGCCTCAGGCTGCGGCTTCAGCAGCTGCAGCAGCGGCTTTTGCGCGTTCCTGGGCTTTCTTCTTCGGAGCAGATTTCTTGGGCTGCTCGTTATAAGCGGGCTTGGGAGCCAGACCAGCGTTACCCAGGAAGCGAGCAACACGGTCGGTTGCCTGCGCACCCTGAGACAGCCAGTGCGTGATGCGCTCATCAACCAGACGCACGCGTTCTGCATGGTCGGACGGCAGCATCGGGTTGTAAGACCCTACTTTTTCAATAAAGCGGCCATCACGCGGGGAACGGCTATCAGCCACCACGATGTGGTAGTAAGGACGCTTCTTGGCCCCTGCACGGGCAAGACGAATTTTAAGACTCATTCAGACTTCTCCAAAACCCTGAAAAACTTCGGATAGAAACAGGCCGCTTCAGCGGAAGGGAGAACCGCCACCCGGCGGCCCTCCACCCATTCCTTTAGGCATGAGCGCGGACATTCCCTGGCGCATGAGACCTTTCACGCCCAGCTTGTTAAAGCGCTTCATCATCGAGGACATCATATCAAACTGCTTGAGCAGCTTGTTGACCTCCTGAACACTCGTCCCTGACCCGGCTGCGATCCGCTTTTTGCGGGAAGCCTTGATAACGGCCGGCGCTTTACGCTCGCCCTTGGTCATGGAAGAAATAATGGCCAGATGCGTCTTCAGGATGGAGGTATCAAGGTCCTTGTCGCCAATGGCTTCCTTGATTTTCCCCATACCCGGCAGCATGCCGACAATTCCGGAAATAGACCCCAGCTTGCTGATCTGTTTGATCTGCGATGCGTAATCATCAAGATCGAACTTGCCGGCCATCATCTTCTTGGCCAACCGTTCCCCTTCTTCATGATCAAGGGTATCAGCCGCTTTTTCCACCAGCCCGGCAATATCGCCCAGGCCCAGAATACGGCCGGCAACACGCTCGGGGTGGAATTCTTCAAGCGCATCCAGCTTTTCACCGGAACCGGTCAGCTTGATGGGTGCGCCGGTAATGGCCTTCATGGACAGGGCCGCGCCACCGCGTGCATCACCGTCCATACGGGTCATTACCACGCCGGTCACGCCCACGGCGTCATTAAACGCCTTGGCCGTGTTCACGGCGTCCTGCCCGGTCATGGCATCCACAACCAGCAGAGTTTCAGCAGGCTGGGTCACGGCACGAACCTGCCGGACCTCTTCCATCAACGCTTCGTCAATAGACAGACGGCCCGCTGTATCGAGAATAACAACGTCGTAGCCTTCGCGCCGACCCACATCCATCGCACGCTGTGCGATTTCAACCGGGGTCTGGCCCGCTACGATCGGCAGAGAGGCGACATGCGCCTGCTCGGCCAGCTGCGCCAGCTGCAACTGAGCTGCCGGGCGCTGGGTATCCAGAGACGCCAGCAGCACCTTCTTCCGCTCACGCGTAGAGAGGCGCAGGGCGATCTTGCCGGAGGTCGTGGTTTTACCAGACCCCTGCAAACCCACCATCAGGACGAGCACAGGCGGCGTGGCGTTCAGGTTGAGGGGGACAGCGCCCGCCCCACCAAGGGCATCAATCAGCGCATCGTTAACAATTTTCGCAACGGCCTGACCGGGGGAAATGCTTTCCAGCACCTCCGCACCCACGGCGCGTTCCTTAACCTTGTTAACGAAGTCCTTGACCACAGGCAGCGCGACGTCTGCATCCAGCATAGCCAGACGAACTTCGCGCATTGCCTCCATAACGTCGGCTTCTGACAGCGCGCCACGTTTGGCGAGTCCATCAAAAACCCCGGAAAGCCTGCCTGAAAGAGCCTCGAACAAAAGCGTAATACCCCAAAAGGAGACGCGCCACTGCGCGAACACTCGCGGAGTGGCGGTCCTGATTTGTGAGAGGGAGTTACAACCCCACTCTCACCGAGTCAAGAAACGTCTGTTTTTTACTTGTCAGACGCCGGCGGGGCCGGGTGCTCAACTTCGCGCAGCTGTTCCATCAGATCATGGATTTTAGTCTGACGTGCCTTGACCTGAGCCAGCTGGTCGGCCGTCAGCACATCATGGATGCGGGACGCGACTTCCAGATGGCGCGCCTCAGCCTGCGCACGCAGAGTTGCCTGCTGCTGCTGCAGAGTCGCGATCTTGTCTTTATCGACCGGACCCGGCGTCGTCAGGATATCCTGAATCTGCTGATGAATTTTGGAGGATTCATCACGCATATCGTCAGCATGGTCCTGATCGTGGGCTTCACGCAGGATGGTGTCGATCTTCTTGCGCTGCTGCTTCGTCAGGTCCAGCCCTTCCAGCATGCTCATGCCGCCACCATGGCCACCCGGCATGCAGGCACCCGGACCACCGGGGCCGCCCGGCGGCGGGAAGCCACCACCCTTACCGGGGTGGGCGTGGGCAGGCAGAGCTGCAACAGACAGGCCAATAACCGCTGCTGCGGCAAGGAAACCGTTTCTGTAATTCATGGGCTCTTACAACTCCTGAAAAAATTCTATGTCCTGAGAGATACTTGGCGATCATTTCTGCACACGCAAGGTGCGTCACCACAGTGTCATCAGGGAGCTTTTGTCTCAGCTCATGGAATAGATGATGACCAGAACCGGAATCAGTCCCAGCAAAAACCATGATCCCATGGCACAGGTCGCAACAGCATGGGCAACACGCCCCTGCAACCGTGCCCGTGAACCGGGACCAGACAGAACCTGACGCCGAGGTTCTCCACCTTTGGATTCATATCGCATCTGAATGCTCCTCATCCGGTGACATGACCTTCTTTTTCAGGCTGAGAGAACGCGCTCGTCCATCAGTCTGTAAGGTCATATCTGGAAGCAGACCGGGGCAAATTCATGGCATGTCGGTGTCGATCAACACACAAAACACGGCCCCGTGTAGCAAACAGGCTCAGCCCTTATGCAAAAGCTCTAAAAAATGAGCTGCATCCGTCACATCGCGCAGTCGGGTAGCTATGCGGTCCGTCACGTCCGTATCCTCGCCCCAGATCGCCATCTGTTCGCGCTCATCCAGTGTGGCGCAGGCCACCAGCTCTTCCGGCGTGCCCTGCCCTTTGACCAGAACCAGCCCCAGATACAGGCTCCCCAGCGCAGGCACGGCCACACCCAGCACCGCCAGCTCTGCATCGGAAAGAGACTCGAGCAGAGCGCGCAGAGTTTTCATCGTGGTGTCCGGCTGGGTGATGGGCATCACCCCTTCCGTCGTGCACAGCTCCATACCGAAGGTGTCCTGACACCAGTCCAGCCAGGGGCTCCATAGTTCACGCTGGCGTCGCGCCAGTCTGGAATTTCCGGCCTCGCGGTAACACAGCAGGTCACTGCCCGCGTACGCCAGCAGGCTGTCAATCACGCCCGCCCGTGCACCGGGAATCCGCTCCAGCATGGAGCCCGCAATGCGAGTCAGCGGCAGATCTTCCGGGCGGAAATGCCCGCCCACAGTCAGGCCAGCCGCATGCCATTCCGCAGCCAGCGCATCAGCCAGAGCGCGGGAGGACACAGAGAGCATGGTCTTTTCCGGCAACCGGACAGGCCTGCCGTCCAGCTGCACGGCAAAGCCCTCCTGCTCCGGCACAACCGTCGCCTGTTTCCAGAACCGTTTACGTGCGCCGGCCGGGGCTGGTTTTTTTTCCAGATCGCTCATTTAAACAGCCCCAGTCCGCGCAGCATGTTCATCACCTTTCCATCTTTTCCAGCTTTGGGGGCAGACGGTGCAGGACCAGCGCCCCCTTCCCGCGCGGCAGAGAGCAACGTGGGGCAATTATCATTCCCGCCATCATCGCCGCCGATATTCAGGCCGTAGCGCCCGCCATAAGACGGCTCCATTTTCGGCACGGGAGCCGCAAAGGTGCCCGTCACCCGCAGGTCAGACGCGGCTGATGCCCCGCCCAGCAACACGCGTGGCGAAAGATGCAGGTCCAGCGCATGCGTCCCCAGACCAACCGTGCCGTGGCCATGCAGGGACAGGAAGGGGGCTTCCATAGCCAGCAGATCAATCTGCGCAGCCCCGTCAGCAATCTGCATGTGCGTACCAAAGCACCGCACGGGCATTTTGCCTTTCAGCGGAATATCCGGCCCGAGCAAATTACGGAGCGCGGCACCCCCAATGGACCCATCCACAACAGACGCGCCGATATGCCCGGCCAGCGTACGCCGGCGGGTTTCATCATCATCGCCCTGCATGCTGACAGTGCCGACAAGCATCAGCGGCCCCTGCATCAGAGAGGGCGCACCCATCCACCCCTGCACGGCAGCCACCGGCAGAACGACCGGATGCATTGCGACCTCGTAGGCCGGGATATTGCCAGAGGCATCATAAACAAACCGGGCGGACTGCGCCGTGCCGGAACCTTCGGCCTGCACAGGGTCCGCTACCAGTCGCCCACCCTGCACCACAACGTGGCTGGTCAGCTGAGTCCATGTGAGGTCACGCCAGGCAACATGCGGTGTTTCCACATTGACGTTCAGCGTCAGGCCACGCACCACGTCCTGCGGCGCATGCTTTTTGACCAGCGCCAGCGTGGAGGCTGTTTCCAGATGCCCGTCCACCTTGACGTTCTCCGCCGTCGGGAACGTGCCGCCGGGTGCGAGCTGGTCCAGCACACCATGCACCTCCACAGAGGAATGCCCGCCGCCCAGCGTTCCCGCCAGCTTCAGATTG
Organism: Acetobacter cerevisiae; assembly: GCF_001580535.1. GTDB lineage: Bacteria > Pseudomonadota > Alphaproteobacteria > Acetobacterales > Acetobacteraceae > Acetobacter > Acetobacter cerevisiae. The sequence continues at coordinate 126,567 of NZ_LHZA01000155.1, forward strand.
GACGCCCCATCGACAAGGGTCAGATCCACAGGCGTTTCCGTTTTTTCCGGAGCCAGGGCGAGAGCCGTCATCTGCGCCAGTGTGCCGAGTGTGCCGCGTAGCCCCAGAGCCTGCGCCCAAAGCTGGCCGTCAATCTGCACAGCCAGAGGCTCATCAGGCTTTGTGGCGTCCAGCATGGCGCGGTTCAGCTTGCTGCCGGGCACAAAGCGGCCCAGCTCAACCTGCCCTGTATGCACATGCAGCCCTTGGGCCACCGGCTGCTGACCGGCCCCGGCAATCTGCGCATCGACGGAAATATTTTGTCCGTCCGGCAAATCAGCCCGCGGGAAGAACTGCTCCAGATCCCGCAACTGGCCCAGCGAACCACCGACCTGCAACGCGTAAGCGCGCGCGCCATCCGGGTCCGTGACGGTACCATCCAGATGTGCCAGCCCGGCGGGATGACCAGCAATCGTCAGAGCGAGTTTGAACTGCACAGGGAAGTCTTTGGCCCGCACCGGCAACAGGCGGCCTGTCTGGCCGGTCAGGACAAACTGGCCTTTGCCTTTCTCGCCCTGCACGTCAAAGCTGGGTGTGGCACCATCCAGATTTTTTGCCTGAATATGCCCAAAGCCGATCTGGCCGGTTTTGTGCCGAATCTGATCATCCCACCGCACATCCGCCTTGGAAATACGGACCGTGGAGACGCTGACATCCCAGTGCATCTTGCCGGAAGACGGACTGCCCCCTCCGGTGTCCGGGCGCACAGGCGGCGTAAAGACCCAGTCCGCCCGGCCATCCGGCAGACGGCGCAGAGAGACGCGGGGCTGAATGATGCTGACATCATTAAACACAATACGATGCTGGAACAGCGGCAGCAGACCGAGGCGCGCGCGGACTTCCCCCGCATCCACCATATTCGGCGCAGGCTGCCCGCTTTCTGCTGCATCTGCCTCTTCCACACCGGAAAAATGCACACCACGGGCTTCCACCCACGGGAACGGCAGGAGCCACACATGCAGCTGGTCAACCGTCAGATGGCGGCCTGTCTGTTCTTCCACAGCCGCCACCAGCCGCACCCGCAGCCAGTTTGCATCCTGCATGGCGGAGACAACGCTGCCCCCGCCGACCAGCAGCACAGCAGCCCCGGCTACCAGACCGATCTTCCATTTCAGCCGCATTGGCTTTCCTCCTGTGTTCCGGAAGTCGCTGTTATCCGCCGCGACGAGACGGTTTGGGCGTAGCCCCCGGCGCAAACCCCAGAGCACGGAAGGTCTCACGCATATGCGGCGGGAGTTCGGCAGTCACAATCAGCCGCCCCCCTGCCGGGTGTGGCATATCCAGTTGCCGGGCGTGCAGATGCAGCTGGTCCGTAAAGCCATCCACATGCGCGGTAGCCCCACCGTATTTCGGGTCACCCAGAATGGGCGTGCCGAGCGATTCACAATGCACACGCAGTTGATGCGTCCGCCCCGTGAGCGGAGACAGCGCCAGCCATGAGAATTTGCGCGCAGCCGAATCCACAACCTCATAGGTCGTGCGGGCATACTGGCCGTCCGGGTCCTTGCGGTCCGCTGCCACCATAATGGCATTGGCACCCACACCAAGACGCGCCAGAGGCTGATCAATCTCGCCCGACATCGGGTCAGGACGGCCCACCACAACAGCCCAGTAGGTCTTTTTCACATCCCGCCCACGGAAGGCTTCCGCCAGCTTGGCGGCCACACCGGGGGTGCGGGCCAGCAGCAGCAGACCGGATGTATCCCGGTCAATCCGATGCACCAGACGCGGGCGCGGATCATCCGGCTCGGCCCGCAGGCCATCCAGCATCATATCCACATGCTTGGTAATGCCGGGGCCACCCTGCACCGGCAGGCCAGCGGGTTTGTTCAGAACAATCACCTGCTTGTCCTGATACAGCACCATGCCCTTGATCTCGCGCACCAGCCGCTCATCCAGCGGACGCGGCGCATCCTTTGCCGGTCGGGCCGCCATGGGGATGGGCGGCACGCGCACGGACTGGCCCGGCTGCAGGCGGGTAGATGCCTCAACACGTTTACCATCCACCCGAATCTGGCCGGTACGGCACAGCTTTTGCAGCGCGCCCTGCGTCAGATGCGGGTAATGGCGACGAAAATAGCGATCAAGGCGAATATCCGCCTCGTCCTCGCTGACAGTCAGAATCACAACACTCATGCGACGATATTCACGACTGACGCCGATCCCGCAAGCGGGCCCATGTTTCCAGACGGTGGCGGATCTCCCGCTCAAAGCCTTTTCCGGTCGGATTATAGAAGGTCTGGCGCTTCATCTCATCGGGAAAATAATTCTGCCCGGAGAAGCCTTCGTCCGTATCATGATCGTACTGATAGCCCTTTCCGTAGCCAATTTCCTGCATCAGCTTGGTCGGCGCGTTCAGAATATGCGCAGGCGGCATCAGGCTGCCAGTAGCTTTCGCGGCACGGCGCGCCGCGCCATAGGCTTTATAAACACCGTTAGATTTGGGTGCCGTGGCCAGATGCACTACAAGCTGCGCCAGAGCCAGTTCTCCCTCCGGTGAGCCAAGACGCTCATAGGTTTCCCACGCGGCAATGGCCAGCGGGAGCGCCTGCGGGTCGGCCATCCCAACATCTTCCGCCGCAAAGCGCGTCATGCGGCGAGCGAGGTAACGCGGGTCTTCCCCGCCTTCCAGCATCCGGGCGAACCAGTAGAGGGCGGCATCCGGGTCCGACCCGCGCATGGATTTATGCAGGGCGGAAATCAGGTTGTAATGCTCTTCCCGGTCCCGGTCATACAACACGGCGCGTTTGGCCAGCAGACGGGCAAGAGCCTGTGCATCCAGCGGCGCATCCGTTTTCAGGCTGAGAAGCTGCTCCACCATGTTCAGCAGATAACGGCCATCACCATCCGCCATGGCGCGGAGGGTGCCCCGACCTTCTTCCGTTAGCGGCAGAGGTCGCCCGGTTTCTTCCTCAGCCCGCGCCAGCAGGGCTTCTTCCGCCGGGTCATCCAGCCGGTTCAGCACCATCACCTGACAGCGGGACAGCAAAGCCGAATTGAGCGCGAAGGACGGATTTTCCGTTGTTGCCCCAACCAGCACAATCGTGCCGTCTTCCACCACAGGCAGGAAGCCATCCTGCTGGGCACGGTTGAAGCGATGAATTTCATCCACAAACAACAGCGTGCCACCACCGGCTTCTGCCTGCCTGCGAGCGTTTTCAAAGGCTTTCTTCAGGTCCGCAACACCGGAAAACACAGCGGAAAGCTGGACAAACCGCAGTCCTGCCGCCTGTGCCAGCAGGCGGGCAATGGTCGTTTTCCCCACACCGGGGCCACCCCAGAGAATCAGGCTGGCCAGAGACCCCCGCTCCAGCATCCGCGTCAGCGTGCCATCCGGCCCTAGCAGATGCCCCTGCCCGACCACATCTTCCAGCCGGTCTGGCCGCAACCGGTCCGCCAGAGGCTGATTAGGCGCAGGGCGACCCGGATGCGCAGCGGACGAATCACGGTCCAGTGGCGGAGCCTGATTGCCAAAAAGATCCGCACCCGGAGCCATGTCCGAAGGTGTTGTGCGCCGTGCCGCCATACCTGCCTGTCCTGAAGAAATACTCACCCCTGATATCGGACTGCGCTGCCTGTTTTTCCACCTCTGCGCTCAGAAGAAAGTCCGGCTACCCCGCCTGCGCTGTTTTATTCCGGCTGTGCAGGCAGCGTGAAGGTGCCCGCAGGAATGCTAATCCCACTCTTCACATCAAACAGAGTCACGCGCGTCTCGCGCCCCTGTGCATCCACCACGCTCCATGAGCGCAGCGCCACCGGGTTATCATAAAACACCAGCGTCAGGCTGCCATCCCCGGGAGAAGAGGTGCGCACGACCGTCACCTGCACCAGCCCGCCTTCATGCTGGAAGCCGGTAATGGTGACATCATTCGCCAGACTGACATGCTGCCGCAGCAAGAGGCCCAGCGGTGTGCGCTCCATGGGGATAACGGTTGTCTGATCAAGCTGGTTATCGCGGAACACCACCTTGCCCTGATTAGCTACCAGCAACAGCGGCGTTGGCGGGTCATACGCCAGCCGCATCTGGCCGGGGCGCTGCATCAGCACAACACCGGTTGTGCGTTTTCCGTCCGCATCCAGCTGCTGCATATGCGCCTGAAAAGTGGTGACGCTGTTGAGCGCCTTTTCAATCTTCCCCAACCAGACCTTGTCGGACGCGGAAAGCGTGATGCCCTGCGGTGCGTCGGCCTGCGGGGCGGCCTGAGCCGCCTCCTGCGCCATGGCAGGCGCGACAGGAGCCAGAGCGCTCACACCGCCCCCCACAGAAAGAGCCAGACAGAGGGCTGAAAATTTGCCGGAACGTGATGTCATACGCGCTGTCATTCCCATTGGTGACCACAAGCCGCCAGCAAACACCTTGCCCGGGCCTTTATTATGGCACGCGCAGTATGCCACCTGCCGCAGCGGGATAACAGAGGTGCGTGTTCAGGAACTGCCGATCAGCACCCCGGCCAGAAAAACCAGCGCCCCGCCAAACACAATCTGCACAATGGCCGAACCAAAGGGGGTGTCCTGATAGCGCCAGCGGATCCATGAGATCAGGAACAGTTCAATCACCACCACAGCAATGGCCACAGTCATGGCCGCGCTAAAGGACTCAATCAGGAACGGCAGGGTGTGGCCAATACCACCGGCCATGGTCATAGCCCCACACACCAGCCCGCGGATGAGCGGCTTGCCGCGCCCGGACAACGCGCCATCATCCGAAAGCGCTTCCGCAAACCCCATGGAAATCCCGGCCCCTAACGAGGCTGCCAGCCCGACCAGAAACGCGCTGTGCGGATCATGCGTGGCAAAAGCTGCGGCAAATACCGGGGCGAGCGTGGAGACGGAGCCATCCATCAACCCGACCAGACCGGGCTGGACAATCTGGAGCACAAAACGCCGCCGGGCGTTCTCGTCTTCATCGTCCCGCTTGTCATCCGTCAGATGGCGGGAGGCCATATCGCTGGCGGCCCGGCCATGCTGGTCTTCCGCTGTAGCAAGATCCCCCAGCAGTTTCCGGGTTTCGGCATCATTGGTGCGGAGGGCGGCCTGCCGGTAAAAGCGGGCAGCGTCCCGCTCCATGTCTTCCGCATAGCGCCGCACAACCTCGACGCGGAAATCTCACAGAAGGGTTGTACATCGGGTTAGATTATGAAAAAGTCTGTTTTGTAGAAAAGAAATTTCCATAATCATCAAGAAAACCCGATGCAGACAGAGTGTAGCGCAGGCGCGTATGAATTTC
>NZ_LHZA01000085.1 GCF_001580535.1 Acetobacter cerevisiae
GTCTCCACAAAACCCGGGGCAATTCATGCCTCGCACGCACCGGCAAGGCGGGAGCGCGATGCGTTCTGTGGATATGCCTTGCTGACGAGGAACGTTCCGGCCCGCTTGACCGTTACTTTGCCAAATGATATCTGTCCGTTTAACTTGAGGAGTCGATGATGCCCAAACTTGCGCTGTATGTGCCACTGAAGGCCAAGCCCGGAAAAGCGCGCGATGTCGCCAATTTCCTGACCTCGGCATTGCCGCTCGTTCAAGCCGAGCCGGGCACTCTGACCTGGTATGCGATCGAGGAAGGTCCCGGTGCGTACGCGATCTTCGATACGTTCGACACAGAGGAGGATCGGCAGGCCCATCTTGACGGCAAGGTTGCCGCCGCGCTGATGGAGAAGGCGGAAGAACTGTTCTCGGAACCGCCGCAGATTCACAAGTTCACCCTGCTGGCCGCGAAATAGCGGAGTGGTCGGCACCCCAAGCTGCCGTACGACTGCACGGTTAGGGTCGCCTGCCCTCGGGAATGGACGGCCCGGCCGGCTCTGGAACTAAATAGAAGAATACGACAGGCCATCCGCGATAGTGGATGGCCTTGTCTTTTGCGCTTATCCGGCCTTTTGATGCTGCTGCTGATAAGTCGGCGTTGATGTGTTGCGTTATCATGGCGCCGTTGGTTTCGCAGGAACTTCTTTAGGTCATCAATCTGCCGCTTTTTAGATCGTCCTGGCCCTGGCAATCGAAAAGCCGCCGTAAATCGATCCGAGAACTGCCGAACGGGAAGGAACCGTTCAGGCGTCAGGCGGTTTAGGAGACAGACATTGGTTGGAAAGGTGCCATGCTATGCGCCTTTGCGCTGGTTCGGATCATCAGCAAGCTCTCGATTTGATGACGCCCAGATCAGAGCTACAAAAGGAGAAGATCCGTGAAAGCTGTCGTGTACAACGGGCCCAAAGACGTTTCCGTCGATACCATCGATGATCCCAAGATCGAAAAGCCGACCGATGTTATCATCCGGCTGACGACGACCAACATCTGCGGGTCGGACCTTCACATGTACGAGGGCCGCACCAGCTTCGAGAAGGGCAGGGTCTTTGGCCACGAAAACCTTGGCGAAGTCATCGAAGTCGGCGCTGCCGTAGATCGGATTAACAAGGGCGATCGCGTCTGCATGCCGTTCAACGTCGGTTGCGGGTTCTGCGAAAATTGCGAACGCGGTCTGACGGGTTTTTGCCTCACGACCAATCCTGGGACCGCCGGCGCAGCGTATGGCTTTGCCGAGATGGGTCCGTGGCAAGGCGGTCAGGCCGAGATGATGCGCGTACCTTATGCCGACTTCAATTGCCTGAAGCTGCCCGAGGACGCTGAGGAGAAGGAGGATGACTATGTCATGCTCTCCGACATCTTCCCGACGGGTTGGCATGGCGTCGAGTTGTCAGGTTTCTTGCCTGGTGAGAGTATCGCGATCTACGGGGCTGGTCCGGTCGGTTTGATGGCCGCGCACTCGGCCGAAATCCGCGGTGCCGCTCAGATCTTCGTGGTCGATTCCCACGATGACCGTCTGAAGCTGGCCGAAGCGATGGGCGCGATCCCGATCGACATGCGCAAGGGCGATCCCGCCCAGCAGATCCTTGACGCGACCGGCGGCCTTGGAACCGACCGGGGGGTCGAGGCGGTAGGTTACCAGTGTTGCGATCGCCACGGCAAGGAGCGCAGTAATTACACGATGAACTGCCTCGTCAAAAGCACGAAGGCCACCGGCGGCATCGGCGTCGTCGGCGTGTTTATCCCGGAAGATCCGAATGCGACCGACGATCTCCAGAAGGAAGGCAAGATGGCGTTCGACTTCGGCAACTTCTGGTTCAAGGGGCAGAAGATCGGCACCGGCCAGTGTAATGTAAAGCACTACAACCGGCGGCTGATGAAGCTTATCGAGCAAGGCCGGGCCAATCCTGGTCAAATCATCTCGCACCGACTGCCGCTCGATCAGGCACCAGACGCTTACAAGCATTTCGATGCGCGCGATAATGGTTGGACAAAGGTCGTGCTCAAACCGGGTGCCTGACCTTAGTCTTCTACGGAATAGGGATAAATTATGACATTAGAGGGCAAATCAGTTGCCGTTCTGATCGCGCCCCGCGGGACGGAAGAGCCAGAATTCTCGAAGCCCAAGCAAGCTATCGAGGAGGCTGGCGGCAAAGTGACCGTGGTCAGTTTTGAAGCGGGCGTGGCTCGCACAGTCAATAGCGATCTCGACGAGGGCGGCAGCTATACTATCGACAAGACGTTTTCCGAGGTGAAAGCCGACGATTTCGACGGACTTGTTGTGCCCGGAGGAACTGTCGGTGCCGACAAGCTGCGCGGCAGCGGCGAGGCAATTGGTTTCATCCGGGCTTTCTTCGATCAGAAAAAACCGGTTGCGGCTATATGCCATGCACCCTGGACATTGATTGAGGCGGGCGTGCTTAAGGGTCGCACCCTGACGTCCTACCCAACGCTGAAGGTCGATGTCGAGAACGCCGGCGGTACATGGATCAATGAAGAAGTCGTGGTCGACAACGGCCTTGTCACAAGCCGCGACCCTAATGATTTACCCGCCTTCTGCGCCACACTCGTGGACGAAATCGCGGAAGGTGTGGGCGCTGGGCTCGCAGCCGGGAATTAAGACGGGGCGGTTTCGACGAACCATGTGAGGGCCCGCTCCCTGGAGAAGTTCCGCACAAAACAGGCGTAGCGGATGGCCGGCGATTGGCTGTCCGCTACGCCGCATATCAGACTAACACGGCGCACCTGACGGGCACTCGAACCCTAAACCGCGTCAACCGCGTTGACACATCTTCGGCTCCCGCTTCCAGATTCGACCCATTCCAGCGTCCGGTTGACATACACCTGATCGAACGCCCGTTCGGTCAGGTTTACGACCTACAGCGCCGCTTTGAGATAGGGGGCGGTGAGACTGCCTTCTGCTTCCGCAACGACGCCAGGGACGCCGCTGGCAACGATACGGCCGCCATCTTCCCCAGCCCCCGGTCCCAGATCGATGACCCAGTCCATCTGCGTGATGGCGCGCATGTCATGTTCGACGACGACGACGGTATTGCCAGCGTCGACGAGGCCCTGCAGGTGTTGCATCAGCCGGTCGGCATCGGAGGGGTGAAGCCCCGAAGTGGGCTCGTCGAGGATGTAGATCGTGTTGCCGCGCTGGGCGCGTTGCAGTTCAGTCGCCAGCTTGATGCGCTGCGCCTCCCCGCCAGACAGCTCGGTCGCAGGCTGTCCGAGCCTCAGATAGCCAAGACCGATCTCCCGCAACACGTCGAGGGAGCGCATCACAGATGCCTCGCCAGCGAAGAAATCGCACGCATCGTCGACCGTCAGTTCGAGCACCTGGGCGATATTGCGCCCGTTCCATTCGACTTCGAGCGTTTGCGGGTTGTAGCGAGAGCCATGACAGGTCGAGCACGGCGCAAAAACGCTCGGCAGGAACAGCAGCTCCACCATGACGTATCCCTCGCCCTCGCACACCGGGCAGCGACCTTGCGCGACGTTGAACGAGAACCTGCCCGGGCTATAGTGTCGCCGGCGGGCGAGCGGCGTATCAGCGAAGATCCGTCGCACATGGTCGAACATGCCGCTGTAGGTGGATAGGTTCGAGCGCGGCGTGCGGCCGATCGGTTTCTGATCGACCCGCACCAGCCTGCGAACATGCTCCATGCCCGCGACAATGCGTCCTTCAGTATCGTTCTGAGCAACGTCGAGCAGAGGATCGATATCCTCCTCCTCGGCCACCGGAGAGCCGCCGAGGTGTTCCGTGACGAGCTCGGGCAGCGCCTGACTGACAAGACTGGATTTGCCCGATCCCGAAACGCCGGTGACAGCGGTGAAGCAGCCGATGGGAAACTCAACGTCGAGACCTTGAAGATTGTTACGCCTGATCCCTTCCAAGCGTATTCGCCGACGCGGGAATAGAGCATCCGCACCAGGCTGGAGAGCGTCGTCACGCTGCCGACCGTGGATCGCGCGTTGGCCGAGCCGCGCTGCTGCTGCAACGCGACCGCAGGCGGCAATCCGTCGATCGTGTCGACCTCCGGCACGCCGGCCTGGTCGATCAGGCGACGGGCATAGGGCGCAACCGATTCCAGATAACGCCGCTGGGCTTCGGCATAAAGGGTGCCGAACGCGAGCGATGACTTGCCCGAGCCCGATATGCCGGTGAACACCACGAAGGCGTCGCGCGGTACATCGACGTCAATATTTTTGAGGTTATTCTGGCGCGCGCCGCGAACCTGCACGCAAGCGGGCGGCCCCGCATGTCCATGGTCGGAGGCCTGCGTCGTCGAGTGTATATCCTTGTTTTTCAACTTAGTTTTCCTGCCGTATCCGCCCGTGCGGCCCGTGTTTCATCACAATCAGGGTAACAGATGAATGCATTTCCGACTCAATGCATCCAACGGCCACGATGGCCCGAGCTTCGAAACCTTTGGAATATTTTCCAGCACTAAACTAAGGTACGACAAAGCCTTTTTCCGTCGGGTCGCGCGACGAGGCCACACACCCCGCAGGTAAGCGCACGGGTTAGGCGGCCGTGGTCCGTGCCGCGATCGGCGTGTAACGACTGCACTTCGGCGGTTGTACCGCATCGCTCAGTTGCCAGGGAGCCTTCATCATGGCCGGGGTCGGGCCATGATGAAGGCTGGCTTGTCGATCCGAGCGCCTGGCGCCGCTTCGGATCGGCGGGTCAGTAGTGAATGACCGTGCGGATCGACTTGCCTTCGTGCATCAGTTCGAACGCCTCGTTGATCTCCTCCAAACCCATGATGTGGGTCACGAACGGGGCCAGATCGATATCGCCTCTCATGGCGTCCTCGACCATGCCGGGGAGCTGTGTCCGTCCCTTGACGCCGCCGAAAGCGGACCCCTTCCAGACGCGGCCCGTAACGAGCTGGAATGGACGGGTGGAGATTTCTTCGCCCGCGCCGGCAACGCCAATCACGATCGACTGACCCCAGCCACGGTGCGCTGATTCAAGAGCGGCGCGCATGACATTGACGTTGCCGATGCACTCGAAGGTATGATCGATGCCCCATCCCGTCATCTCGATCAGCACTTGCTGGATGGGCTTGTCATGGTCCTTGGGGTTGATACACTCGGTCGCACCGAACTGGCGTGCCAGCTCGAACTTGGACGGATTGGTGTCGATGGCGATGATGCGACCCGCCTTCGCCTGGCGCGCACCCTGAATCGCCGCGAGGCCGATGCCGCCCAGGCCGAACACGGCGACCGAGTCTCCGGGCTGGACCTTGGCGGTATTGTGGACTGCGCCGATGCCGGTCGTGACGCCGCAGCCCAGCAGACAGACCTGTTCGGGGTTAGCCTCGGGATTGATCTTGGCGAGCGAAACTTCGGCGACGACAGTATATTCACTGAAGGTTGAACAGCCCATGTAATGATAAAGGGGCTGGCCATTGTACGAAAAGCGGGTGGTGCCATCGGGCATCAAACCCTTGCCCTGCGTTTCGCGGACAGCGACGCACAGGTTGGTCTTGCCCGACACGCAGAAATCGCACTTGCCGCACTCGGCTGTGTAGAGCGGAATCACGTGATCGCCCGGCCTGACGCTGGTGACGCCCTCACCGACCTCGACAACGGTGCCCGCGCCCTCGTGGCCTAGAACCACCGGGAAAACGCCCTCCGGATCACTGCCCGCCAGCGTGTACGCATCGGTGTGGCACACACCGGTGTGCGTCACCCGGATGAGCACTTCACCCTTCCGGGGTGGGGCGACATCGATTTCGACGATTTCGAGTGGCTTGCCCGGCTCGAAGGCTACAGCGGCGCGAGATTTCATGTTGGGATACCCTCGTTGATGGAAACTGATTGCCGGTGCGAGGCCGTTGCGCCATCGCAAATTCGTCGACGTTCTCATACTGTCAGGGAGTATCTTTGTCATACTCCCTGCCAGTATACAAGAGGTGTCCTACCGAGGATCTCAAACCAGAGAAGGCAGCAGGGGCTGGCTTCTAAGTGCGAGAGAACACGGGCAAGAAAATGAGCCTGAAATCGTCATTTAAGATAAGTACGCAGAATCTTCATTACGCCCTCCACGCCGTCATCGTGATCGCCACCCTCGCTTTTGAGGGCCGGATCTGCGCCGGAACCGAATGTTTCCCTGAGGTGACTCTCCATCACTTCCGCCATCAGTCCGTTTGTCGCGCCACGCATGGCGACAATTTGCTGCAGCAGGGGAGCGCAATCGGCCCCGGCTTCGATCGCGCGTTCCAGAGCGTCCGCCTGGCCCTTGATACGCCGCAAGCGTGTGATGGCTCGCTTTTTGTCCTCTGATGAATGTGGCATCGCGTTTTCCCGAGAAATCGCTTCAGCATACCATACAGGGGGGGAGTTTCAATCCTGCACTGAGACGGGCGTTTCTCTCATCGGGCGAGGTTCCGGTCATGCTCTCAAGCCTGCGCCGCAAGCAACCACGGCATGGGCTGAGGGTCCGATCATGTGTCGGGGAAGGGGGGGGAGCCATCGCTCGCTCCCCCAGAATTGCCGGTCAGACCGTAACGACGACCTTGCCGATCTGGTCGTTTGATTCGAGGAAGCGGTGCGCGTCTTGGATGGCGTCGAGCGGGAAGGTGCGCGCGATCTGCGGCTTTAGTGCGCCCGATTCCAGTCCCGCCACGATGAACGCCTTGGCGCGATCGAGGGCGGCATCGTCGGAGACGATCTCGCTGTAGAGATAACCCTTGAGCGTTAGGCTCTTGCCCAGAACGGAGAACAACGGGAACGGCGTCGGCTCGTCGCTTAGCGCGCCATATTCAAGCAGGATGCCGCCGCGCGCCATGCTTGCGGTCAGCGGTTCGAGCGACGGGCCTCCGACCGGATCGAGCACCACGCGCGCACCTGCGCCATCGGTTATCTCCATCACCTTCGCTACCAGATCCTCTTCCCCGGTCGCGATGACGTGATGTGCACCGGCATCGAGCAGGGCCTGGCGCTTGGCGCCGGTACGCGTCGTCGCGATTACCGTCGCGCCGACCATCCGCGCAATCTGGAAGGCAGCAAGGCCGACGCTGCTGGAAGCAGCGGTGACGATGACGAAATCGCCTTCGCCGAGCTTCGCCTGCTCCACCAGCGCACCCCAGGCGGTGACATACTGCATCCACACGGCCGCCGCTTTCTCGAACGACAGCGCCGCCGGATGCTTGACGACGAGGCGGGCGGGCACGTTGGCGACCTCGCCATAAGTGCCCCAGCGCGCGATATCGAGCGGGGGAATAACGCTGACGGCTTCGCCTTCCGCAAACCCGGTCACGTCCGCCCCGACCGTAACGACAGTGCCGGCAGCCTCGTAGCCGAGTCGGCTAGGGAACTCGGCTTCCTGAAGGTAGGCATGGTTGCGGAACATCACCTCGGCGCGGTTTATGCCTATCGCCTTGACCGCGATCTGCACTTCGTCGGCCGCGGGCGCGGGCACTGCCACTTCTTCAATCCTGAGGACGCTTGCGTCGCCATATTCGTGGATTCGGACGATGCGGCTCATGGGACACTCCTTGATTATAGAATGATCGTTCTGTATCGGTGTGGGCCACCAGTTTCAAGATATTATTTATCGATCATTCCATATCGGGCGCCAGACATGACAGAGACGAAAGCACGTCGCGGCGCAGGTCGCCCTCGCGTGTTCGACACTAACGCAGCGCTCGACAAGGCGGTAAGGCTGTTCTGGCAGCGCGGCTACGAGGCGACTTCGATGGCCGATCTGGTGGCGGAGACTGGCGTCGCCGCCGCCAGTCTCTATGCGGCGTTTGGCAACAAGGCGGGGCTGTTCGCGGCGGTGATCGAGCGCTATGCCGCGACGTTCAGCGTCCACCTCTATGCCCCCATCAACGACCCGGCGTTGTCCACCTTCGAGGCCGTCAAAGGCCTGCTGGAGCAAGCGGCGTCATCGTTCTCGGAGCCTGGAACGCCGGCCGGCTGCTTCATGTATTCGGCAGCGGCAGCCGTGTCGCCGGCGTCCGCCGCCATCGAATGCCTGCTGCGCGACAAGCGTATCGCGGCGGAGGCCCTCCTGATCGAGCGTTTACATCGGGGCGCCGCGCAGGGCGAGCTTGCGGCCGATACTGATCCGGCCGTCCTAGGCAAATTCATCAATACGGTCATGGAAGGCATGTCCGTTCAAGCGCGCGACGGCGCTACGATCAACGAACTTCTCTCCATCGCCGAAATGGCACTCGATCGATGGCCGGCTGCGGTTTGATCGTCCAGGCGAGATCCCAGCAGCCTGTTTTTCAACAGCCACGGACGGTTGTGACACCGCCTCAAATGATGCCACGTTTGTACGTAGCGGTGACCGACATATCGGCGTACCTTCAACGAGTAGCCGAGAATATTAAAGGGAGCGAAAGCATATGAGATGCGTGACGCTACTGAATTGCCCCGGGTTTTGTGGAGAC
>NZ_LHZA01000153.1 GCF_001580535.1 Acetobacter cerevisiae
CCAATGTCACCCCCGGACGCGGCAGGGGGCGCTTTTGCTGCACCCGGTCATGACGGTTCCGCCGCCGCCGTATATTCCTCCGCCGAAGATACAGCTGCCGCCGCCGCCTAAGCCGCCGATCAAGCATGTGGCCCGGACGCCGCCCAAACAGGCGACGCCCCCGCAGACGACAACGGCTCCGGCACCGCCCGTGTCAAGCGAACCGGCATCCACTGCGGCACCGTCCAACTCGCCGGATACTTCGGCTGGTACATCGCCGCTGAACAACGCCCGGCCCGTCTATCCGCCTGATATGGAGGAAGACAACATTGAAGGCCGTGTGACTGTTGCATGTGATGTGGAGACAACGGGGATGACGAGCAATTGTTCTGTTCAGTCCGTGCAGGGGGGACAATCCTTCGCGCAGGCTGCTCTGGATTACGTTCACAAGGCCCGGTATCGCCCGGCTATGAAGAACGGTGCGCCCGTCAAGGAGCTTCACAAGGTGTATGTGATCAGGTTCAGACTGGATGACTGATCCCGGCGTTTAGCCGAACTCTGCAGAAAACTGTCTGGTGCGGGGAGGCCCCCGTCACCAGGCCGACAAAGATAAGGATTTTTAGGTACATGATCAGACTGTCTCGTCTTCCAGTGTCGGGTCTCGCGGTTCCGGCCCTCGCGGTCATGCTGGGCACGGCGACACCGGTTCTGGCTCTGGCTCAGGATGCCTCTGCTCCTGCTGCATCAGCGCCTGCTGCTACGGATTCCACCACAGCACCTGCCGCTCCTGCCCCCGACGCCGCCGCTCCGGCTCCGACTGACACGGCTGCTCCTGCCGCCCCGACGCCTGACGCGTCCGCCCCGGCTGCCCCGGCAGCTGATGCGCCTGCTCCGGCTGCCGCTGCTCCGGCCACAAAGGAAGAAGCCAACCCGTACGGTCTTGGCGCTCTGTGGTCCAACGGTGACATCATCGCACGTGGCGTGCTGATGATCATGCTGATCATGTCCCTGGGCACCTGGTTCATCATGATCACCAAGTTCATCGAACAGGCTCGTCTGTTCGCTGCTGCTAAAGAAGCCACCAAACAGTTCTGGACGAAGAGCACCATTCAGGAAGGTGCTGCTGCCCTGAAGTCGACCTCTCCGTTCCGCTACATTGCTGACACCGGCATTGTTGCTGCTGAACACCATGAAGGCACGATGCAGGAATCCATCGACCTGAACAGCTGGACCTCTCTGTCCATTCAGCGTTCGGTGAACAACATCCAGAACAGCCTTCAGTCTGGTCTGGCCTTCCTGGGCACCGTGGGTTCCACGTCTCCGTTCATTGGTCTGTTCGGCACCGTCTGGGGTATTTACCACGCTCTGACCGCCATCGGCATTGCTGGTCAGGCTTCCATCGACAAGGTTGCTGGTCCGGTTGGTGAATCCCTGATCATGACGGCTATTGGTCTTGCGACCGCTGTTCCGGCCGTGCTGGGTTACAACCTGCTGGTGCGTCGTAACAAAGGGGCTATGGACCGCGTGCGTGACTTTGCGGCTGATCTGCAGTCCATCCTGATTGGTGGCGTGCGTCATGGCGCCGGTGCAGAAAGCATCGTTGTGCGTCCTGACAACTCCCCCACCACCTCAACTGTCTCTAACCGGGTAGGTTAATCATGGGTATGTCTGTCGGAGACAGCGGGGGCGAAGACGACGTCGTATCGGCGATCAACACAACTCCCCTCGTTGATGTCATGCTGGTGTTGCTGATCATCTTTCTGATCACAATTCCGGTTGCAACCCACACGGTCAAGGTAACTTTGCCGAAGGATATGAACCAGCCGACACAGACAAAGATGTCTAACGTCGTGCTTGCAGTGGCGGAAAACGGACAGGCATACTGGGACGAAACGCCGCTCAAGGGCCGGGCCGATCTTCTGGATCGGCTTGAAAAGGCGGCGGTCCAGAAACCGCAGCCGCAGATTCAGATCCGTGGGGATATCAAGACCCGCTATGAATCTGTCGGCAAGCTGGTCGAGGCCTGCCAGGAAGCTGGTATCTATCATATCGACTTCATTACCGAGCGGCCAAAAACCAACTGACCGAGCAGGGAGGTTCCGCCTTCTCTCCTTCGGGAGGGCAGGCGGGCTTCAGTCCACTATCCCGCGTCCGGCCTGGTTTGGACCGTGCCGTGGAACCAGAGTTTGAGAGAGTGACACCCCATGGGCATGAATGTCGGATCGGAAAGCACGACGGAAGACGAAGGCATTGTCGATATCAACACCACGCCGTTGATCGACGTGATGCTGGTTCTGCTGATCATGCTTATCATCACAATTCCGTTGCAGACCCAGGCCGTTTCCATTGACCTTCCGCAGGGTAACCCCCCGCCTTCCACGGTTGAATCCCCCGTGGTGACGCTGGCTGTCGATTTTGACAACAGCATTACCTGGAACGGTCAGCCGGTTACCAGTGAGGATGATCTGCAGGCCCGCCTGCGTGAAGCCGCCACCGGGCCGGAAGACCAGCAGCCGGAAGTGCACCTGCAGCCAAACCGGCTGGCCGATTACAAAACGGTGGTGCATGTTATGGCAGACGCCCAGCGACTTGGCGTGACCAAGCTTGGTATCGTCGGGCAGGAACAATTCGCAGAAGGTCAGTGATCTGATGTCATCTCGTCTTTTACGCGTCGCGCTGTTCGCAAGCGCTGCATTCGCTCTCTCTTACCCCGCAGCTCAGGCTGAGGATGTGCTGGGGGCGGATGTTGGCAAGGCGCTGCAGCAGGCACAATCCGCTCTGTCCGCTCACGACTACACCAAGGCCATGGCCGCGGTGAATGCCGCTGACGCGGTAAAGGGCAAGAGTGACTACGAGTCCTACACCATTACCCAGATGCGCGCCGCTGTGGCGACACAGGGCGGCAATCTGGATGTGGCAACCCAGGCTTATGACAAGCTGATTGCCTCTCCGCGCACGCCCAAGGACACCAAGCACCAGATGCTGATGTCTGAAGCAACAATGGCCTACACCGCAAAGGACTATCCGCGCGCGGTTAAAGCCATTGAGCGCTACCAGAAGGAAGTTGGCTCCAACGCCACAATGGATACGCTTCTGGCGCAGTCCTACTACCTTCAGAAAGATTATCCGAATTCCGTTCGGGTGCTGAAGCAGCAGATCGATCAGGAAATCAAGGCGAAGAAAACGCCGGCAGAATCTCAGCTGCAAATGCTGGGCGCCAGTGCGACCGCCATGAAGGATTCCGCGACCACCACGCATGCGTATGTGCTGCTGGCCACCTATTATCCTAAGCAGGAATACTGGGCGCTGCTGCTGCACGAACTCATCGTGAACCCCAAGATTCCGACGTCACTCCAGCTGGACGTTTATCGTATTCGTCTGGCTGCCGGGAACGTTTCTCAGGCGCGTGACTTTATGGAAATGACGGAAATCGCCATGCAGTCCGGCATGCCGCAGCTGGCGCTGGACCTGATGAATCAGGGCTATCAGGCCAATGTGCTGGGGCAGGGCGCAGAAGCGCCACGTCAGGCACGCCTGAAAGCCATGGTTGAGAAATCCGTCGCCGACAAAAAAGCCTCCATCGCGGCTGATGAAGCGGCAGCGCTCAAGCAGAAGACCGGCGATGACCTGCTGACGGTTGGCTATAACTACGTCACCTTCGGGCAGGCTGATAAA
Source organism: Acetobacter cerevisiae (assembly GCF_001580535.1). Lineage (GTDB taxonomy): Bacteria > Pseudomonadota > Alphaproteobacteria > Acetobacterales > Acetobacteraceae > Acetobacter > Acetobacter cerevisiae. The sequence goes on from NZ_LHZA01000153.1 coordinate 3,655, forward strand.
GGCCTCGGCCTGATGCAGCAGGCGATGAGCAAAGGTGTGACGGACATGAATGTGGCCCGTCTCCACTATGGTCTGGCCCAGCTTGCTGCCGGTAAAAAGGCAGATGCCATTGCCACGCTCAAAACCGTCGATGGCGGAGCTGGCGCGCAGGACATTGCTCAGCTCTGGGTGCTGAAACTCTCTGCTGCCAAATAAAAGCAGTTAACCCTCTCCGGGTGTGAAAAAGGCCGTCTCTTCAGACGGCCTTTTTTATTGCCCGTAGCGTTTCATGGAGTTGAGGCAGGCTTGGCGGAGCTTTGCTGGCAGATTTCTCTTGTGAGAGCCGGCCTGTAGGTGGCAACAGCGGGGCATGTGTTCTTCTGTTTCTCTCCTTGGTGAAAAGCCTTCCCGTGTTTCAGTGCGTCTGGCACGGTATGAAGACGTCGTATTGCTGCCTGAGATTGAGCGTTCTGCGGCACAGAGCTTCCGCACGATCCCCGCTCTGGCATGGATTGCTGAGGGGGCGTGCCTTCCGATCGACACGCATCTGGCGAGTCTGGAGGCCAGGACGTGCTGGGTAGCCGTGACAGAGCAGGAACGCCCTGTCGGGTTTCTGACAGCCGAACGCGAGAAAGACCGGCTTCATATTCTGGAAGTATCGGTAGAGGCGCAGGCTCAGGGGCGCGGGGTAGGGAAAGCCCTGTTAGCGGCGGCATTTCAGGCGGCAGAGCAGACGGGGCTGAAGCGTATCACGCTCACCACCTGCCGGGATGTGCCCTGGAACGCGCCCTTTTACCATAAAATCGGTTTTGACTATCTGGAGGAGGCCGCTCTGGACAGTGACCTGCGGGCTATTCTTGAGGAAGAAGAAGCCTGCGGTTTCCCGCCCGGCACGCGCTGCGCCATGCAACGCTGCCTTTAAGGGGTTTTGTCAGCCTGCGTCAGTTTGGCGCACAACACTGGTTGGCTGCTGGGCAGAGGCCTCCGTATGCTGCTTCCAGCCGCCCCCCAGAGCGCGATAGATCGTAATCAGGTTCTGGTATTTGGAGACGGCCACCATAATCTGCATCTGCTGGGCCTGCAGGTAAGAGCGCTGTGATTCCAGTGTGGTCAGATAGGAATCAGACCCGGCGTTAAAGCGCATTTTTGCCAGACGGAACGCATCGGCGGTGGAGACCACAAGGTCGTCTGCCTGTTTGTTCTCATCCAGATAGGCTTCACGTGCGGCCAGTGCATCGGCTACTTCACGGAAGGCGGTCTGCACCGTCTTTTCATACGTGGCAATCTGGACGTCACGCGCGGCTTTAGAGGCTTTCAGGTTCCCGCTGTTCATGCCCCACGTCCAGAGCGGGATTTGCAGGGACGGATTGAGCCCCCACGTCGTGGCCGCTGCCGTAAACAGTTTATGGAACTGAAGGCTGGAAACGCCGTCGGATGCTGTCAGTGTCAGGCGCGGGAAGAAGGCCGCACGGGCCGCCCCGATATCGGCCTGAGCCGCCAGCAGGTTATGCTCGGCGGAAACAATGTCCGGCCGCCGTTCCAGCAGGTCTGAGGGCAAGCCTGCTGGCAGGTCTGCGAGAAGCGTCTGTTCCCCCAGAGAGCGGGCCGGGGGCAGGTCTGTCGGGATGGGCGCGCCGATTAGCAAGGTAATCAGGTTTTCATCCTGCTCGACCTTCCGGCGGGAGTCGGCGCGGAGTGCCGCACTTTGCTGCACCTGCGTTTCCGCCTGACGGACGGTGAGCAGGTTTTCTTCCCCATGCTCATATTTTGTACGGGTGAGGTTGAGGGTGTCCTGCTGGTTGGCCAGCGTTGTGTCTGCCAGAGCCAGCGTGTCCCGATCCCCTAACCACGTGACGTAAGCAGTGGCGACCTGTGAGATGATGCTGATGGCCATGCTGCGCAGGGAGGCTTCCTGCGCCAGTGCTTTTTCTGCAGAGGCCTGGGTCAGGCTGCGAATGCGGCCAAACAGGTCAATTTCGTATGAAGAAAAGCCGATTCCGCCCTGATAGTATTTAAAGACGCGACCCCCACCAAAGGCTTCGTTGCTCTGGTTCTGCTCCAGCCCCGGAGCAAAGCTGAGGCCCGATGCGCTGGCCGGAGCCTGATAAATAGGACCGCCTGTTGCAGAAATGGTGGGAAAGAGGCCTGCATGCTGCACATCATACTGCCCCTGTGCCTGCGCAATATTGGCTGCGGAGATGCGCAGATCCCGGTTTTCACGCAGGGCAATGGTGATCAGGGCTTTCAGCCGCGGGTCGGTAAAGAAATCCTGCCAGCCGATGTCTGAAGCCGCCCGTGCAAGGCGTGGATTCCCGGTGGCCTGATACGCAGGGTACGTGGTGGCCAGCGGCGGTGTGGGCCGCGTGTATTTGGGAATCATGGTGCAGCCGGACAGCAGGCCGACTGCGAGAGTCAGGCTCAGAGCACGGAAGCGGCGCGAGGAGTGTGAGGGGACGTGTGACGACATGCGCTTACTCGTTTCCGGGAACTGACGGGGCAGAAGACGGGGTTTCCTGACGTTCGCTGAGGCGACGGACCTTGAACAGACGCAGCACCACCACAAAGAAAACCGGCACAAAATAGACTGCCAGCAGGGTGGCCGTGGCCATACCCCCCACCACTGCGGTGCCAATGGCTACGCGGGAGGCGCTGCCCGCGCCCGTTGCGATGGCCAGCGGGAACACGCCGACGACCAGCGCAATGGAGGTCATCAGAATGGGGCGGAGACGTTCGCGGGCGGCCGTCAGCACCGCGTCACTCAGGGACTCGCCGCGTTCAAAGGCCATTTTGGCAAATTCCACAATCAGAATGGCGTTTTTCACGGCCAGACCAACCGTGGTCAGCAGCCCCACCTGAAAGTAGACGTCGTTATCAAGGTTGCGCCACAGCGTTGCGGCAATGGCCCCGAGAACGCCCAGCGGAATGACCAGCATCACCGCCAGCGGGATGGCCCAGCTTTCATACAGAGCCGCCAGACAGAGCAGGATGACAACCAGCGCCAGCGCATAGAGCGGACCGGTGGAGGAGCCGGACGCAACCTGTTCAAAGGACAGACCGGTCCACTCGTAGCCGACACCCGCCGGCAGCTTATTCAGAACGCCTTTAATGGCGTTGATGGAATCGCCCGAGCTGTAACCCGGCGCAGGCTGGCCCAGAATTTCAAAGGCATTCAGGCCGTTATAGTTTTCCACTTTCTGCGGGCCGACTTCCCAGTGTCCTGTTGCAAAGGCATTCAGCGGAGTGAGGGTCTGCAGGGCGTTGCGGATATACCATTTATCCAGATCGCTCGGCAGCATGCGGGCTTCCGGCACGCCCTGGATATAGACCTGCTTCACACGGTCATTCCGGGTGAACTGGTTCACGTAGATGGACCCCAGCGCCCCCTGAATGGTGGTGTTGATGTCATCAATGGTGATGCCAAGCGCGTTGGCTTTTTCCCGGTCGATATCCAGATGGTACTGGGAAGCGTCTTCCATACCGTTCGGGCGCACGGCCATCAGGCGTGGATCTTTGGAGGCCAGACCCAGCACCATGTTCCGGGCTTCCAGCAGCTTCTGGTGGCCCAGATGGCCGCGGTCTTCCAGTTCAAGGTCAAAACCGGTGGCGTTGCCCAGTTCCAGCACAGCTGGCGGGTTGATGGCGAAGATTTGCGCTTTGGGGCTGAACCAGAAATGCTGCATGATCCGCCCGGCAATGGCCGAGGATGTCTGGGAGGCCAGAGGGCGGTCTTCCCAGTCTTTCAGACGGATGAAGAACGCGCCGGAGTTCTGACCCTGCCCGGCAAAGTTGAACCCGTTGATGGAATAGACGGATTCAACCAGAGAGCCTTCGGACTTGAGAATATAGTCGGCAACTTCGTGGTTGACGGCCTGTGTTTCTGCCATGGGCGTGTTGGGCGGCATGGTGATCTGCCCGAAGATCAGCCCCTGATCTTCATCTGGCAGGAACCCGCCGGGTAGACGCATGAACAGGAACACGGCCAGCGCTGTGATGACAACAAACCCGAGCATGGAGAGCACAGTCCGGCCGATAAGGAACTGCACGCCCCGTAGATAGCCATTGGTCAGGCGGTTGAACTGGCGGTTGAACCAGCCAGCGGGGCCGGTTGTTTTCTCATGCCCGCCCGCTTTGAGCATGGTGGCGCACAGGGCCGGAGTCAGCACCATTGCCACCAGAACGGACAGCCACATGGCCGCAACAATGGTGACGGAGAACTGGCGGTAAATCACGCCCGTGGAGCCGGAGAAGGCTGCCATGGGCAGGAAGACGGCGGTCAGCACCAGCACGATGCCGACCAGTGCGCCGGAAATTTCATCCATGGAGACGCGAGCAGCATCTACCGGAGAAAGCTTCTTCTCCGTCATCACACGTTCGACGTTTTCCACCACCACAATGGCATCATCCACCAGCAGGCCCACGGCCAGAATCATGGCCAGCATGGTCAGCGTGTTGATGGAGTAGCCCAGAATATTCAGCACCCCGAAGGTGCCGAGCAGCACGACCGGCACGGCGATGGTCGGGATAAGGGTGGCCCGGAAATTTTGCAGGAAGATCAACATCACGACAAAGACGAGCGCGATGGCTTCCAGCAGGGTTTTGACAACTTCCTCAATGGAGAGAACGATGAACGGCTCTGTATCCAGCGGGTAGACGGTTTTCAGGCCCGGCGGGAAGAACTTTTCAAGCTGGGTGATTTCGGCGCGGATGGCCGCTTCCGTCTGCATCTGGTTGGCACCCGGAGCGAGCTTCAGCGCCATGCCGGAGGCAGGCAGATTGTTGTAGAACGAGTTGGTATTATAGGTCTGCGGGCCCAGCTCCACCTTGGCGATATCGCTGATGCGGACCTGAGATCCATCTGGCTGCACCTTGAGCAGAATCTTCTGGAATTCTTCTGGTGAGGTCAGACGCGTCGGGCCGATGATGGTGGCATCAAGACGGATAGCCTTTTTGGCGGGCAGGCCGCCCAGTTCACCCGAGGACACCTGAATGTTCTGGGTCTGGATGGCGGTTTCAACGTCCTTGATGGTCAGGCCGTAGCTGTACAGCTTGCCCGGGTCCATCCAGATTCGCATGGCGTATTCGGACCCGAACAGGGTGTGGTCCCCCACGCCGGACACGCGGCTGAGCGGGTCGGAAATGCTGGAGGCGACGTAGTCGGCAATATCACTGCCGGTCATGCTGCCATCGGTGGAGATGAAGGCCAGAACCATCATGAAGTTCTTCACGGCCTTGGTGATGCTCAGGCCCTGCGCCGTCACTTCCGGCGGCAGCTTGGGCTGGGCCAGCTGCAACTTGTTCTGCACCTGCACCTGCGCAATATCCGGGTTGGTCCCCTGCGCGAAGGTGAGGTCGATCTCCATCATGCCCGAGGCGTAGGACTGGGCGGAGATATATTCCAGATGGTCCAGCCCGAACATCTGCTGGAGAATGGGGCGCACGACCGTATCGTTCACCGTATCTGCCGAGGCACCGGGATACGTCACGGAAATGGCGATCTGCGGCGGAGCAATGCTCGGATACTGTGAGATGGGCAGCCGGAAAATGGACAGACCACCCACCAGCATGATGATCAGGCTGATCACCCACGCAAAAATGGGGCGATCAATAAAGAAACGCGAAAGAGACATCCGGTTTACTGCCCTTTGTTCTGGCTGGAGGCGTCGGATGCTGCCTGCGCGGCTGCGTCGTCCGTGGGTTTGACCTTTGCACCGGGTTTGATCTTTTGCAGACCAACGGTGACGATGCGCTCACCGGCTTTCAGACCGCCTGTTACCAGCCAGTCCGTGCCAACGGCCTGACCGATCTGGATCTGGCGCAGTTCCACCGTATCATCCGCTTTGACCACCCAGACCTGCGGGTCCCCATGCGTATTGCGGCTGACCGCCTGCTGCGGCACGAGCAGCCCGTTGGGGTCCGCGCCTTCATCCAGCTGGGCATGCACATACATACCCGGCAGCAGCAGCTTGTCCGGGTTGGGCATGAGAGCACGCACCACGACGGAGGCCGTGGACGTATCCACGTTCACTTCGGAAAGTGCCATACGGCCCGTATGTTCGTAGGTGCTGCCATCTTCCAGCGTGAGGGTGACGGGCACCTCACCATTGGCCTGACGGGTAATGCGGCCTTCCGCCATTTCGCGCTTGAGGCGCAGCAGGGTGATGGCGGGCAGATTCACATCCACATAAATGGGGTCCAGCCGCGTGACGACGGCCGTATTGTCCGTCTGGTTCGCCGTGACGAGCGCACCCACAGTGATGATGCTGCGGCTGATGCGGCCCGTGATGGGCGAATTCATGCGCGTATAGCCCAGATCAACCTGGGCGTTTTCAACCTGTCCTTTGGCGGTCAGAATCTGGCCCTGTGCTTCTTTTTCGGTGGCGAGGGCGTCGTCATAATCCTGATGACTGACGGCGTGCGCCTGTAACAGAGACTTATAGCGCTGGAGTTTGGCACGGGCGGTGACTTCCGCTGCCTCGGCCTGAGCCAACTGGCCACGAGCGGTGTCATAGGCGGCCTGATAGCGGGACGGGTCAATCTGATAGAGCTGCTGTCCGGCCTGCACGTCTGCGCCTTCAGTAAACAGGCGCTTCTGAATAACGCCTGTTACCTGCGGGCGGACCTGTGCAATTTCGTAAGCATCCGTGCGGCCCGGCAGAACGGTATGCACATTGACGGACTGCGCGTGGAGCGTGATGACCCCCACCTGCTGCGGTGGCATGGCGGGAGTGGCGGCTTTGCGGTTACAGCCGGACAGCGCCAGCAAAGCGACAGCAGAGAGCAGGACCGGGCGGAACGGAAGGGAATGCATTGTCACTCTGGCGGATCCTGCCTTTGGAAAACAAAAAAACGAAAAGGGACACGAACACCGGTTCTGATGCGCCTTGCTCAAGGACCGGACTCAGGGCGAGCAGAAAGATGAAGCGTATCAAAAAACAAAATATGGAGGCCTGAAACAGTACTACGCGTTACCGTTTCAGGCCTAAGCTAAAAGGCGTCAACAGGCTAGTCAAGCCACCTGAAAAGCGTCAGCGGCCAATATCGCGCAGTTTTTTGCCGGCCATGAGGTTTTGCTCGATCACTTCAAGCGAGACCCCTCTTGTTTCGGGCACCAGCAGACGGGTGAATACGAAGAAGACGGCGTTGAGAGCAGCAATCAGGCCAAACGTCAGCGGCGCCCCCAGTGCGTTCAGCAGGCTGAGGAAGGAGACGCCGACAATCATGTTGGAGACCCAGTTCGTCAGGGTGGACAGGGTAATGCCCAGATCCCGGCCCTTGATCGGCTGAATTTCCGAACACAGAACCCACATCAGCGGCCCTGCGGACATGGCGTGGGCGGCAATGAAGATCATGATGAGGAAGACGCACAGCAGTTTGGCTGTCTGACTGTCCAGCCCATTCGCATTAAGCAGGGCGAGTGCGCCCATGGCGACGGTCATGGTCGTAAAGCCAGCGTAAAGGATGGGTTTGCGGCCCCAGCGATCCACCAGCCCGATGGCAGCCACCGTGGCCAGCACGTTCACAAAACCGATAATAGCCGTGCACCACATCTGCGCAGTGCCGACAAATCCCGCCAGTGCGAAAATTTTGGGGGCGTAATACATCACCACATTGATGCCCGCGAACTGCTGCATGGCCTGAAGCAGCATGCCCAGCAGAATGGAGCGCCGGAAGTTGGCGTTCTGCCAGAGCAGTCCTATGCCACCCTGCCGCTGCTTGAGTTGTTCATCAATGGCGCGGATTTCGGCACGGGCTTCATGCGCGGTGGGGCGGAGGTCGGTCAGCACAGCCAGCGCTTCCTGCCGGCGGCCCTTCATCATCAGCCAGCGTGGGCTGTAGGGCAGGAACAGCACCCCAATGACGAACAGCACACCGGGGATGGCGATTACGCCAAACATCCACCGCCACTGGCCGTGGTAGCTGAACAGCGTATCGCTAATGAAAGCGAGGAAAATGCCCACCGTAATCATCAGCTGATAGGTGGAAATCATGGCCCCGCGTGTGTTCTCACTCGCAATTTCGGACAGGTAGAGCGGGGAGGTAAACGCGGCGATCCCGATGGCCAGCCCCATGAGGGCGCGCCCGACGATCATGCTGGCGACAGACCAGGACAGCGCACAGGCGACAGACCCGATGATGAAAATGACCCCGCCGATGACGAGTGCCCATTTCCGCCCGCCCAGCCGGGCCAGCCAGCCGGCCAGAATGGCCCCGATGGCAGCTCCTGCCATCATGCCGCTGACAATCCATTCCTGCGCAAAGGTGGAGGCATGGAAAGCATCTGCAACAAAATCCAGTGCGCCGGAAATAACGCCAATGTCCAGACCAGACATAAGGCCGCCGGTTGCAGCAAGAATACCAATAATAATGGTGCGGAGTTGAGAGGTGGATTCGCTCTCTGTCTCGACTGAAGGCTGGTTTTGCATGGGGGTTAAGGGTTTCCGTGAAGAAAATTATTATTATTGGCGCATTTGTGCTTGTCGTGACCGGGCCGGATCATCCTTTATAGGGTCACCAGCGTCAGGATGGTCTCGGTAATGCCACAAAATGGCGGATAAATATATCTTTCCTTAAACGGAATCAGGCCTGATCCTGATTTTCGCTCTCTCTAAAGCGGGAATCCCGATGTACCCATGTTGAGAGTAGCAGGCCGAACCCGAGCATGACGTTCAGCATGGCCGAGCCGCCATACGACACCAGAGGCAACGGCACGCCACCCACCGGAATGGCGCCCATCACCATGGACAGATTAACCAGACAATACAGAAAGAAGTTCATGCTGATGCCCAGAGCCACCAGCCGCCCGAAGCGGTTGCGGCTCCGGATGGCCATCAGCATACCGCCCAGAATCAGAAGCAGCAGGAGGCCGATGACCGTGACGGCCCCCACATAACCCCATTCTTCTGCAATCATGGTGAAGATGAAGTCGGTCTGCTTTTCTGGCAGAAAGTTCAGCTGCCCCTGGGAGCCGTGCAGATAGCCCTGCCCCCACATGCCGCCAGATCCGAGTGCGATCTTGGACTGAATGATGTTGTAGCCAGCCCCCAGCGGGTCACTTTCCGGGTTGAGGAAGGTGGTAATGCGGGCGCGCTGATAGTCATGCAGATGGGCATAGGCAAATTTGGCCAGATACGGCACCGGCAGCAGGAGCAGGGTAATCAGCCACAGTCGCATGCCCGCGGCAAAGAACATGGACGCCCCGATCCCGCCAATAATCACGGCGGTCCCCAGATTGGGCTCCTTGAGCACCAGCACAACCGGTAGCAGCACAAGGAAAGCCGGGGGGATCAGCCAGAGGGGATTACCCATCCGGGCGTAGCTGATGCGGTGGAACCACGCGGCCAGAGCGAGCACCAGAGCCACCTTGGCGTATTCGGAGGGCTGAACCTGTAGCCCGCCAATCATCAGCCAGCGTTCCGCGCCTTTCCCCACGTGCCCCATGTGTAACACGGCCACCAGCAGGATGATGGAGAGCACATAAAGTGGCCCGGCAATACGCACCAGCATTTTGGGCGGCAGCATGGCCACGGTGATCATCAGCACCAGCCCCACCGCAAAGCGGGCGGCCTGTGGTGCAGCAAACGGATAGGGTGTGCCACCGCCTGCGGAATACAACGTGACATAGCCAACGCCTGCCAGCGTGCAGATGAGCAGCACATACAGCCAGCTGATGCTCCAGAGTTTTGAGAGCAGGCGGAAGCTTGGCTCGGCGCGCAGAAGGCGTTTGTGGAATTTCATGATTATTCAGGCGTGTCCGCTGGGGGCGTATCCGCGTCCGGTGTCTCTGCGGTTGCCACACTTTCCGGCGGCGGGGTGAGGTGGTTCACCGGGTCCCGCAGCAGGGTGTCGGTCATGATATCGCGCGCCAGCGGAGCCGCAGCATCAGCGCCGGTATTGCCGTGTTCAATGACGACCGAGACCGCATAGCGCGGTGCGTCATAGGGCGCGAAGCAGATGAACAGCGCATGCGGGCGATATTCCCACGGCAGATTGGCGGAGTTGAAGTGCCCGCTCTCACGCAGCGCACGGGATACACGGCGCACCTGAGCAGAGCCGGTCTTGCCCGCCATTGTGATGCCGGGCAGCCCCAGACGCGCCTTGGGGGCTGTGCCGTGCTGTTCGTTCACCACGGCAAACATGCCCGAGCGCAGGGCTGCCAGATATTTGTCGGGCATGCCGAGTTCGGGCCAGTGTTCGGGCGTGGCTTCCGGCCCCAGATCCCCATTCATGGCGCGCACCAGATGCGGCTGCACGGCCCGGCCTGTGGCAAGGCGGGACGTATAGGTGGCCAGTTGCAGTGGCGTGACCTGCACAAACCCCTGACCGATGCCGCTGACGATGGTATCGCCCCCGTTCCAGTGGTGGTGGTGTGCCTGCCGCCATGTGGGGGTGGGGATCAGCCCGGTACGGGTGTGCGGGAGTTCAATATCCAGTGCCGTGCCCAGTCCGAACTGGTGAGCCGTTTCGGCGATGCGGTCCATGCCAACCCGGCGGGCCATTTCATAAAAATAGACGTCGCAGGAATATTTGAGTGCCTGATGCAGGTCCACAGACCCGTGCCCCCAGCGGGACCAGCAGTGGAAGCGTGTGCCGCCCACATCCAGATGACCGGGGCAGAAGACGCGGTCCGTCGGGGAGAACAGACCAGACTGTAGTCCGGCCATGGCGACGGCGGGTTTGAAGGTCGAGCCGGGGGGATACACGCCCGCCACAGCCTTGTTGATCAGCGGCGTGCGTTCGTTATTGGTCCACTCAATCCACTGGGCGTGGCTGACGCCACTATCAAACAGCGAGGGATCAAACGAGGGAGTGCTGACCATGGCCAGCACTTCCCCGTTGCGGCAGTCCATGACCACCGCGGAGGCTGTCTGCTCGCCAATGCGGCTCAGCACCTTTTGTTGCAGGCCGCGGTCAATGGTCAGGCCAATTTCCGCACCGGGCACGCCTTCCACCCGGTTGAGTTCGGACATGACGCGACCCACGGAATTGACTTCCATTTCCACGGAGCCAGCGGTGCCGCGCAGCTTTTCATCCTGACTCTGCTCTACACCCGCACGGCCTACGCGCATGCCGGGCAAGGCCAGCAGGGCAGAGCGGGCCACGTCCCGCTCATTCGGCGGTGCGACATAGCCGATCAGATGCGCCAGCAACTCCCCTTCCGGGTAAACACGCCGGGTGCCGACATCAATCAGCACGCCGGGGAGGGAGGGCGCGTTGAGTTCAATCCGCGCCATTTCCTCCCAGGAGAGGAAGTCACGCAGCATGACGGGGATAAACCGCCGCTGGTGGCGCATTTCGCGCGCAATCCGCGCGCGGTCCCGGTCATCCAGCGGAATGATGGTGGAAAACCGTTCGATGGTGCCGCTGACATCGGTGGTTTCTTCCGGCATTAGCAGGGCGCGCCAGTTTTCTTTGTTATTAGCAAGTGCCACGCCGTAGCGGTCCACAATCCGGCCACGCGGCGGGGCCAGATAGCGTTTGCTCACGCGGTTGCTGGCCGCCATGCGGGCGTAGCGGTCCCCGTCCTTGATCTGAAGTTGGTAGAGCTTGTGCGCCAGTTCCCCCAGCGCGCCTGCCTGCACGGCCATGAACAGCAAAGCCCGGCGCGTAAAAACACCGCGGCCGGGGTCCTTCTGGTTCTTGATGGGCATCAGGCGGCTGCTCTCCCGCCTGCGACGCCTCAGCCGCATGACATGCCTCCGGACAGCATCAGGGGTCTTCCTTTTCATCCAGCTTATTCAGAACCCATGAGAACAGGGCCGAAAGCGGAGGATAGACACCGATTGTCAAAAGAGCCTCGAACAAAGCCGGGGCGATGTCCAGCACAGCAAGCCGGAACAGGCAGGCCAGCCCCCACTGCAACAGGCAGGCCCCTGCGGCCACGAGCGCAAACACGCCCCAGACCAGCAGAAAGTTCAGGCGCATCAGGCCAAAGCGGGAATAAAACGCCACGCCATGCACCAGCAGCAGGATAAACGCGCTGACCCCGAGCGGCGTGAAGCCGACCAGATCCATGAACAGGCCAAGCAGAAACACTGCCACCCCGGACATGCCGGTGGGCCGCCAGAACGACCAGAAAAAGATAGTGGCGATGACAATGGCGGGCAGCAGTTCCGCAGCACCGGGAATGTTCAGGGGGGCTGAGAAAAAGACAATGATGAGCGCGATAAAGATGGAGGGCAGCAGACGGCGCGCCCCGTGGTCGAGGCGTTGCCACACAGTCTGGCGGGGCCGGATTTCCGGTTCCCACGCGCTCATGGAAGGATCTGGCATCATCCGCGTCTGCCCTCAACCCTGACCAAGCAGGGTTTTGAGGGGCAGGGTCAGCGTTTTACGTGGGTGGGCCAGAGGCACATGGCCGGGGGCATCGGGCGGATCAATCAAGGCCTGACCAAAATCAAACACCCGCAGCAGGCTCAGATGGTCCAGTTGGGCAAACGGCACCACCACCGGCTGGCCGGGATGCAGATAATGCACCGTGCCAATGGGGAGTCCTGCGGGAAAAGCGCCTGCCTGATCACTCGTCACGACTCGTTCACCTTCAATGGGCCGGGTATCCTGCGCGTAATACATCAGCCGGGGGAGGGGGGTATTGTCCCCGCCCATGATGGCGGTAGCATGGCTGGCGTCCAGCATGACGGGCAGGCGGCTGGCAATATCGGTAATCAGCAGGATGCGGGCGGAGCGGGCACCGGTTTCCGTCACGCGGCCAGCCAGACCATTGGCGGCCAGCGCCACATTGCCCACATGCACGCCGCTATCCGTACCGGCCACAAGCAGGACGGCGCGGGCGTAAATGCCCCCGCTATCCGCCACCACGCGGCCCGTGACAAAGGCGGGTGTGGGTTCAGGAATCCAGTGGAGGGCAGTTTTCAGCGCATCATTTTCCCGCGTCAGGGAGACGGCGACATCATACCAGCGGCGCAGATTTTCATTTTCTGTCTGAAGCCGTGCATTTTCGGACGCCATGCGTCCTGCCTCACGCAGATTGGTGTTGATAGCCTGCACGCGGTGCTGCGCGGAGGCCATCAGCCCCCACAAAGGAGCCAGACCATCTGCTACAGTCATGCGGGCTTTATCAGCCAGTTTCCGGTCTGCCTGACCGGCAATGATGATGCCAATGGACAACAGAACCAGCAGGGGCAGCACCAGCTTGCCCAGTGCCTGACGCATCTGGATGGAGACGGGAATCATACGGCCTCCACAGCTTTCAGGCGGTCAGCCCCTGTGTGTGCGTTCAGGGCGTGTCTGCGTGTTCTCCACATGGAGTGGCATGCATCCTTTCCATCAGCCGGGCTGACGTTTTGTCCCGCGTTTTAGGAGAAAAACATGACAATCAATACATGGTTGTCAGGACGTTGCGCAGGCGCTTCATTTCTTCCAGCGCACGCCCCGTGCCAAGTGCCACGCAGGACAGCGGATCTTCCCCAACGGTGACGGGCAGGCCTGTGGCCAGACGCAGCACTTCGCTCAGGCGATGCAGCAGCGCACCGCCGCCGGTCAGCACAATGCCTTTGTCCACAATATCCGCCGCCAGTTCCGGCGGGGTGTTTTCCAGCGCCGTGGTAACGGCATCCACAATCTGACTCACGGGTTCCAGCAGGCTTTCGGCAATCTGGGCCTGAGAGACCTGAACCTCACGCGGGACGCCGTTAATAAGGTCACGCCCTTTCACATCCAGCCAGGGGCCGGGGTCTTCCGGGTCATCCGGCATCATGGCGGAGCCGAGGTTGATTTTGATGCGCTCGGCGGAGCTTTCGCCAATCAGCAGGTTATGGGTGCGGCGGATGTAGGAGATGATGGCTTCATCCATCTTGTCCCCGCCCACACGCACGGAGCGGGCATAGACAATGCCGCCCAGCGAAATAACGGCCACTTCCGTCGTGCCGCCACCAATATCAACAATCATGCTGCCGGACGGTTCCGTAACCGGCAGACCGGCGCCAATGGCAGCGGCCATAGGTTCTTCAATCAGGAAGACGCGGCGCGCACCGGCACTTTCCGCACTTTCCTGAATGGCGCGGCGCTCAACGGCGGTAGAGCCGGAGGGCACGCACACAATAATCTGCGGGCTGGTAAAGGCGCGGCGATTATGGACCTTGCGGATGAAATGCTTGATCATTTCTTCCGCGACATCAAAATCGGCAATCACGCCATCCCGCATCGGGCGGATGGCGGTGATGTTGCCCGGAGTCCGGCCCACCATCAGTTTGGCCTCATCCCCTACTGCCAGCAGTTGCTTCTTGCCCCGTACCTCGGCAATGGCCACCACGGACGGCTCATTGAGCACAATGCCGCGTCCTTTGACATAGACGAGGGTATTGGCGGTACCCAGGTCGATAGCCATGTCGGCGGACATGAGACCGAGCAAACGAGAGAACATCCAGCACTCCTGGCTTGAGAGGGTACTGCACACGCCTGAACGCAGGCGCGCAAACAACCACACTCTAAGATAATCAGCTTCTATATGGGGGCAGGGATTACCGGGCTGCAACCACCCAGACAAGACCCTGAGGCAATAAACTGCCTAAAATTATACCAACCCGGTCTGGTATAACAGAACCGGGCTGGTTAGCAGTTTTTAAGCAGTGAGTTCTTCGGGTTCTGCACGGTCTCGTTTGACCAGCAGTTTGTTCAGCGCATGCACGTAAGCGCGCACGGCAGACACCACCGTATCGGCATCCGCCCCCTGACCATCCACCAGCTTGCCGTCTTCTTCCAGACGCACGGTGGTGCGGGCCTGTGCGTCCGTCCCTTCCGTCACTGCACCGACGGAGAACAGCGCCAGACGGGCTTCATGCGGGAAGGCGATGCGCAGGGCGTTGAAGGCGGCATCCACCGGGCCGTTGCCAGTTGCTTCGGCTTCAATCGCCTTGCCATCCACCTGCAGGGACAGTGTGACGTTGGAGGGCTTGCCCGAGCAGGAGGTCAGGCTGAGTGCGCCAAAGCGGATATGCTCGTTATCGCGCACTTCGTCGTCCACGAGTGCCACGATATCTTCGTCGTAAACGGCCTTTTTCTTGTCGGCCAGATCCTTGAAGCGAGTAAAGGCGTCATTCAGCTTGGCATCGTCCAGATCGCCATAGCCCAGCGCTTTCAGCTTGTCGCGGAAGGCCGCGCGACCGGAATGCTTGCCCATGATCAGGGAAGAGCGGGACCAGCCTACGCTTTCCGGCGTCATGATCTCATAGGTTGCGGCGTTTTTCAGCACGCCGTCCTGATGGATGCCGCTTTCATGCGCAAAGGCATTGCGGCCCACAATGGCCTTGTTGGGCTGCACGTCAAAGCTGGTGATGGTGGCCAGCATGCGGGAGACCTTCAGCAGGCTTTCCGAATGGATGCCGGTGGTGAAGGGATACTGGTCATGCCGCGTGCGGATGGCCATGACGATTTCTTCCAGCGCAGCGTTACCTGCCCGTTCGCCAATGCCGTTGATGGTGCATTCAATCTGGCGGGCCCCGCCGCGTACGGAAGCCAGCGTGTTGGCAACGCCCAGCCCGAGGTCATTATGGTTATGGGCGGAGAAAATGACCTGATCCGCTCCCGGCACGCGCTCCACCAGCATGGAGAAAATGCGTTCCATGTCTTCCGGCGTGGCGTAGCCCACGGTGTCGGGGATGTTGATGGTGGTGGCACCGGCCTTGATGGCGGCTTCCACGCAGCGGCACAGGAAGTCCGGCTCCGTGCGGGAGCCATCTTCTGCGGACCATTCCACATCGTCCGTCAGATTACGGGCGGCGGTGTTGCCTGTGGTGATCAGGTCCAGAACCGTCTCCGGCTCCATCCGCAGCTTGTATTTCATGTGCAGCGGAGAGGTGGAGATGAAGTTGTGAATGCGCTTGCGTTCCGCCGGGGCCAGAGCCTCACCCGCGGCAGCAATGTCTTTCGCCCCACCCGAGCGAGCCAGCGCACAGATGACGGCGCCTTTGGTGTGCTGCGCAATCTGGTGGACGGACTCGAAGTCCCCTTTGGAGGCGACGGGGAAGCCGGCCTCAATCACATCCACACCCAGTGCCGCAAGGGCTTCTGCCATGCGCAGCTTTTCCGCCAGATTCATGGAGAACCCGGGGGACTGCTCGCCATCGCGCAGCGTGGTGTCAAAAATGATGACACGGTCGGCAGGCAGATGGCCAAAGGAGGGATGATTGATAATGGTGGAGCTGGCTGACATCGGAAACTGTCCTTGAAATCGGTCTTGTCTGGTTTCTGGCATGCGGGTCAGGCACGCCGGTATCCGCTATGGATACAAAGGCTCGTTCATCTTCCCCCTAAGCGCGACAGCACAAGACCGCCCAGATCGCTCAGGGGCAGATTAGTCGAAGAAGAAGGTCCAGACGTGTGGCCACGCCGCCCGCCTGCGCCGCGTTGCGGCACAGCAGAGACTCGGACGTGAACCAGACGGAATTCATGGCGGGCACCATACAGACGGATTTTGTAAAAGCAACTCTAGTTTGCGCGCTGACCGCGCAGACAATGCAGGGTGTAGAGCATGACGCCCAGCAGGACGGCGGCGAATGTCTGATGCACAGCCCCGGCCCAGACCGGCACAACCAGCAGCAGGGTGGTCACCCCCAGTGCATACTGGATCAGTACCGCCCAGCCCAGCAGCATGATGGCGTTATGCGCTTTGCTGCCAAGAGTGGCGCTGCGCAGGCCGAACAGCAGAACCGCGCCAATGCTCAGGGCCGTCAGGGTGGCCAGCAGGCGGTGGTCAAACTGAATGGCGGCCTTGTTGTCCACCAGATTCATCCAGAACGGGGAAAGGCGGGCGTATTCCGTCGGGATCAGGTGTCCGTCCATCAGCGGGAAAGTATTGTAAACAAAGCCTGCATGCGTGCCTGCGGTAAAGCCGCCTGCCACAATGGTGATGCAGATCAGGCAGAGCGCCAGCCAGACCAGCCGCTTGGTGCGGGTGCCCTCGGCAGAGGGTGTGACCACCTGCGGGGTGGGCCAGCGGATGGAAAGGGCCGTCCACAGAATGGCGAGATACAGGGCGAGGGCGGCGCTCAGATGCAGCACCAGCCGCACCGGTTCCACCGCCGTGCTGTCCGGCCGGAAGCCGGAAGCCACCATGAACCAGCCAATGGCCCCCTGCATGGCGCCCAGAACAAAGAACACAAACAGGCGCAGCGCCAGAGCACGGGTAATCATGCCCCGGATGGTGAACCAGATGAGCGGCAGCAGCAGCACGAGGCCCATCAGGCGGCCCCAGAAGCGGTGAATCCACTCAGCCCAGAAAATCCTCTGGAAGCCTGCCAGCCCGAAGCCTTCATGCTGAAGGTGATATTGCGGGATAGTCTGATACAGCGCGAACAGCCGCTCCCACTCTGCATGAGATAGTGGGGGGATAAACCCGCTGACCGGCTGCCAGTCCATAATGGACAGGCCGGAGCCGGTCAGGCGCGTCACCCCGCCAATAGCAATCATGCCCAGCAGCATGAAGCAGAGCAGGAACAGCCAGTTGGAAATCAGGCGGCGGTGGTTGGGGGCCATATCGGCATAGCGCGGAGGAGAGGAGGACATGGCACCTTTGGCCTGTGTTGTGTCTGACTATAACGAGGGTTTAAACCCTGCTTGCGGCTGGCGGCAAGAAGATGGTACCAGCCGGCAGGATGGAACAGACACCTCCCTCCGCCGCGCGGCCTGTTTTCCGGTTTTTGCGTCCTGCTCTGATGCTGGCCTTTCTGGTTGCGGGGGCCGTGCTGCTGCGCGCCGTGCCGGGCCTGAGGCATGTGCTGGAAAGTACCGCTCTGCTGCGGGATGGCGCATGGGGGCGCGTGGTGTTTCTGGCCGGTGCGTCCGTCTGGTGTGCGTTTGGCCTGCCGCGGCAGGTTGCGGGATTTGCCGCCGGGCTGGCCTATGGGGCCCTTGAGGGCACGGTGCTGATTACTGTTGCATCGACAGCCGGATGTGTGGCTGGCTTTTTCTGGGCACGCTGGGGTGGCCGGCACTGGGCGCAGGCCCGGCTTGGGGCGCGCTTTGCCCGACTTGATGCCATGCTGAGCCGCCAGCCTTTTCTGAGTATTCTCACATTACGTCTGCTGCCGGTTGGGTCTGCTTTGTTGCTGAACCTGCTGGGGGGCGTCTCAGGCATTGGCGTGGTGCCATTTGCTGCGGCCACCGTGCTGGGTGGCCTGCCGCAGAATGTGGTGGCGGTGCTGCTGGGGGCCGGGGTGCGGGTTGACGCTGTGTGGCAGTTTGTGCTTGGCGGGGGCCTGTTTGTTGCCTCGGGCGTGCTGGGTGTGTGGCTGCTGCGCCGGGCGCAGGTAGGCCGCATAGTGCAGCAGGATACAGACCGGGCCGGCCAGCCAGACGCCTAGGAGCCAGCCTCCCTGGGGTGGCATCAAAAAGATGCTGCATTTCTGTTCTTCGTTTTTGCCTCTGTCCTGTCAGGCCGATGTCCTGTTCAGTTCTTTTTTGCCCCTCTTTTTCTTTCCGGAGCGCCACGATGGCATCTGCCACCGTCTCACGAGAGCCTGTTTCTGCCATTTTCCCGAACGGGGTGCCGGGCTGGCTCCCCCTCCTGCTGGGGTTTCTGACTGCCGTTGGCCCCATTTCCACGGATATCTATCTGCCAGCGTTTCCCGCCATGGAGCAGTCTCTGCACACCACGGCGGGCAATGTGCAGATGACGCTGTCTATCTGGTTTGTCGGGCTGGCCATCGGGCAGATTACCATGGGGCCGCTGGCGGATCGTTACGGGCGGCGCTGGCCTATGCTGGCGGGCAATCTGATTTATGGTCTGGCGTCTGCGGTCTGCGCTTTTGCGCCGGACATCATCACCTTTTCCATTGCCCGGTTTGTGGCGTCCATTGGGGCGTCGGCCAGTCTGGTTATCCCCACGGCCTGCGTGCGCGATATTGTGCCGGACCGGAATGCCGGGGCTAAAATGCTGTCTCAGCTGGTGATGGTGATGGGCGTTGTGCCCATTCTGGCTCCCATGCTGGGCGGTATGGTTGTGGCTGTTACCTCATGGCGCATCATTTTCTGGGCGTCTGCGGTGTATGGGCTGCTGTGTGTGCTGCTGGTAATATGGGTGTTGCCGGAAACGCTGCCGTACCAGAGGCGTGTCTCCCTGTCTCCCATGACGCTGGTCACCCGTTATCTCACTCTGCTGCGGGACCGGTCATTCAGTTCCCATGCGCTGATCACCGGTTTTTCCACCTTCATGCAGTTCAGCTATCTGACGGCGGCATCCTTTGTCTTCATCAAGATTTTTGGGTTCACGCCGTTCCGCTTCTCCATGCTGTTTGGCATTTTTTCCGTCTTCATGATCGGCGCATCCCAGCTGAACGGGGTGCTGGTCGGGCGGATCGACTCGGCCAGATTGCTGGTTATGGCGGTGCTGGTGGCTGTGCTGGGCGGCGCGCTGGTGGTGGCTGTCAGTCTGTGGGGGGATTGGTATGCAAGTGCGGAATGGCGCAAACATTACGAAGTGTGGTTCCTTATTGCCACAATGGTGCTCACCCTCGCGCCGACGGGCTTTATTTTCCCTAATGGCATGATGGGCGCACTGGCGGACCACCCCAGTCTGGCAGGGGCGGCGGCTGCGCTGGCGGGCACCATGCAGTATGTGCTGGGCGCGCTGGCCGGGGCCGTGCTGGGGATGTTCCCCACAACGTCGGCTCTGCCTATGGCGGGCTGTATGTTTTTTGGTACATTAATGATGCTGGCCATGTGTGCACTCCGGCCCGGAGGTTTGAGCAGCACCACTGGCCACCAGAGCGACTGAGGCAAACACGGGCGCTGTGCCCTGACGCCGCAGGCAACGTGAAACGGAGCTAGGACGGCATGGCACGGCATCCCGCAAGACGGGCCCATATTCTGGCACTGATTGGTGCCGGTCTGCTTATTGTCACGTTCGGGACTATGGGCATTGAGCTGGGTAACGAAATGGCCCGCCATGGCGATCTGGATCGCCGGAGCACCGCTGCTGGCAGTTACCTGCGCAACCTGCACCACGCGACCAGCGAGGCCCGGATCTGCCATTATGCCTGGCTGGCCAAGGGGCAGGAGCGGGATGAGACCTGTTATGAGCGCGCCATTGCCCAGCTTGGCGCAGCCCGGCAGGATTTTACGGCGTTCAAGGCCATCCAGAAGCGGCAAGGCAGTGAGCGATCAGAACTTCTGAGCGCAGTTGATAACGGCCTGACGCAGGTTGCCGGCTGGAAGACAACCGGCGGGGCCATGCCGGAGGGTGGTGAACAGGTTCTGGCCACTCTTGATGATAACCTTTCCGTTCTCAGCCGCGTCAGCACGCTGGATCAGGCTGATCGTGTGGCCAACATGCTGCGCAATACCAGCTGGCAGCGGCGTCTGGGGCTTCTTGGTATTTTGACCGGTGTGCTCAGTCTGATTTCCGCTGGCTGGGTTCTGGACCGGTCTTCTCTTGCCGCAGCGCGGGCGGAAGCGTCCTCGCGTGATCTGGCATTGCGTCTGCGCGCCACGCTGGACAGCCTGAGTCTGGGTGTTGCGGTGTTTGGCGCGGATGGCCGCCTGTGGCACTGGAACGAGCAACTGCGCACGGTGCTGGGGCTTGAAAAGGATTTTCTGAAGCTCGGCCTCTCTTATGAAGAGCTTAGCGCTGTTCTTGTAGTGGGGGGCGTACCCCTTCTGGAGCCGTTCGAGCATATTGAAGCCAGTCTGTCGCGCGGTGAATCTGCGCCGCCGGTCATGGTGGAATGTAACGGGATTAATGGTGCGGATCTGGAACTGTGCCGTACCCTGTTCTTCGCGCCGGATGGGGCAGCGGAGCGCCGAGGCTTTGTGCTGACGGCAGCCGATATCACCCTTCGTCTGCGTAGTGAGCGCGCTCTGGGTGAAGCCCAGAAACTCCGCGCTCTTGGCCAGCTGACCGCTGGCATTGCGCATGACTTTAAAAATCTGCTCACCGTAATCTTAGGCAATCTGGAACTGGCTGCGGATCATGACCAGCCGGACCATGTGGAGCAGCGGCAGGAATATCTTTCCGCCGCCACGCATGCCGGGCGGCGGTCCGAGGCGCTGACGGGCCAGTTGCTCTCCTTCATGCGGCGGCAGAGCACGACGCCGGATTCTTTGTCTCTATCTGATCTGTTCTCTTTTTTGAGCGGGTTGCTGGGGCGGATTATCGGCTCCCGTATTGTCGTGGAATGTGGGGATGTTTCGGGCGTATGGTCCGTGCGGGCTGACCCGGCGCAGCTTGAAAGTGCTGTGCTGAATCTGGCCATTAATGCGCGGGACGCCATGCCGACAGGCGGCCGTCTGCGCATAGTCGCGCGGAATGTCACCTTCCCCGTCAATGCCGACCTGATGAGCCTTCCGGTGGAGGAAGGCCGCACAATGCGCGTTGTCTCAGACCCAACCCCTCTGACCGCAGGGGACTGGGTGCGGCTGGACGTGATTGATAGCGGCAGCGGCATGACGAAGGAGGTTCTGGCGCATCTGTTTGAACCCTTCTTCACCACCAAGAGTGAAGGCGCCGGCACAGGGCTGGGGATGGCCATGGTTCTGGCGTTTTCCCAGCAGGCACGCGGGCGCGTGGTGGTAGCGACGGGTGCATCCTGCGGCACGGAGGTCTCCCTGTGGCTTCCTCGCGCCGTTACGGATGTGAAGGAGGTTGTGCTGCCCAAATGCGCACCGGCGGCACCGGTGCAGGAGCGACAGATGCAGGTTCTGGTGGTGGAAGATGATGCGGCCATTCGGGATATTGTCGTCACCATTCTCAGCATGGCCGGGCACCGGGTGCTGGAAGCCGGGGACGGCGAGCAGGCGTTTGATGTGGCGGCTGCGGCCAAGGGGCGGATCGATCTGCTGGTGACAGATATTCAGCTCCCCGGCCCGCTGGATGGCGTGACGCTTTCCCGCGTGCTGGCGGGGCGTGATGCTGGTCTGGCTGTGGTCTATATGTCGGGTGAACTCACGCCGGACAGCCCCCCTCCGCCCGGTGCGCTGAAGGGGGCGCGACTGCTGCCCAAGCCTTTCCGCCGAGATGGCCTGATGCAGGCGGTTACAGCGGCTCTGACCGCACGGGCGGGGGCCTGACTCCCATCCTTCTCTCTTGCGGAAGGGGGAGGGGCGGGCTAGAGCGTGTGCCGCAAAACCATCGGAAAGGACACCACGGGCCATGACGCAGCACGAGGATATCGACCTGAAGCGTTATATTCGGAACATTCCGGATTTTCCGAAACCGGGTATCCTGTTCTACGATATTTCCACGCTGATGCGTGAGCCGGATGCCTGGCAGATCACCATGGGCCGTCTGGCACGCCAGATTGCACCGTGGGAGCCTGATATGCTGGCCGCTGTGGAATCCCGCGGGTTTCTGACAGCTGCTCCGCTGGCGGACCGTCTTGGCTGTGGCATGCTGATGCTGCGTAAACCGGGCAAGCTGCCGGGTGCCACCATCTCCCATACGTATGATCTGGAATATGGCAGTGACACGCTGCAGATTCAGGCTGACGCCATCAAACCCGGCCAGCGCGTTGTGGTGATGGATGATCTGCTGGCAACCGGCGGCACGCTCTCCGCGTCTGTCACGCTGCTGCAAAAGGCTGGCGCTAATGTAGTCGGGGCTTCTGTGCTGGTGGAACTGACCGGCCTTGGCGGCCGCGCAAAAGTGGATGCGCCCGTTAAAACCCTGCTGTCTTACGACGAATAAAACACGTCCCGCCCTGCTGTGCCTGTGACGCCTGCCTGTCAGGCATAGCGGGCATAGTAAGGTGTGAATACGTTTTTACTCTGCCCTAAGCTATGAAGGCTGCATGGCAGGTATTTCCGTAAAATACGATTGGCTGAGTGCTGCATGAGGAGTGCAGCGCTTTCTATAGGCCAGCTCTGGCAGGCGTTTGCGCAGATTGCGCGCCAGACCCTGCTGGGGGGTGGCCCGCCGCGTAAACTGGACCACTTTCGCTGGCTGTATGCGCCGGACCTCCTGTCCTTCGGCTACGCGCTACGGACCACTATTTCCGCTTTAATCGCGCTGGGTATTGCTCTCTGGTGGGAGCTTGGCAGCCCGCAATGGGCCGCGCTGACGGTCTGGATGGTGGCGCAGGGCACGCGCGGTAAATCCATCGCCAAGGCGCGGTGGCATATGTTTGGCATGGTGGTAGGTACCATCTGCGCCATTGTGCTGGTGGCCTGCATGCCACAGGCACCGCTGCTGTATCTGTTCTGTCTGGCCGGAGGGATCGGGGCGTTCTGCTTTATCGGAACACTTCTGCCCGGCCCGGCGGCCATGACCAACTACCGTATTCATGGCATGCGGGCATCCGGCTTTACCTACGCCATTATCGCGCTGGATGGGGTGCTGGCACCGGACCATATTTTTGAAATCGCCATGGCCCGCGCTACCTACATCACGCTGGGTATTGTGGTGGAAACCACCATTTCCTCCCTGTTTCAATACCGGCTGGAAAACCGTGCGAGAAACCGGCTGGCCAGCAATTTTGTGCAGGCGCTGGGCGGCGTGACGCGCACACTCGGCCGCCTGCTGCAAGGCGACCGGCGCTCAGTGTCCACCTCGCCTGAGGTGTTCTCCACCATTCTGACGCTGAGTGATCAGGTGGAGTTTGCCGAAATTGAGATGGGCAAACACAAGCATGAAGGCGACCACGCCCGCGCAGCCCTTGCCGCCATGACGGTCCTGATGTCGCGCGGGCTGGATCTTGCGGCTTTGTTGCAGGTGCCAGACAGCGAGGGCACCCATTATCAGCAGACCGCTGCGGAAGTGAGCCACTTTTTGCAAACGCTGCCGGGCCGTGTGGATCAGGATCAGCCCGTCGCGCCCGTCCTGCGGGAGCTGGATGAATTATGTGCCACCTGCCGCCAGCTTGCAGCCGCCTGTCTGGATGAGGAAATGGTCGCGGCGACTCATACGCCGGTTGATCGGGACGAGGAGCGCGTTGTCTCCCGTCAGGGCCAGCTTTTGCACAAGCTGGGAGAAATGATGGACGAACTGCGGCTGGCGCTTGAGCAGTTCGACATGAGCCGCAACCCGCAGCCGCATGACCACTTCCGCTACGCCATGCGGTCTTACCGGGACTGGCGGATGGCGTTTACTAACAGCTTGCGGGCTTCCGTCACCATCTTCTGTTCCGGGCTGATCTGGGTTGCCACGGCCTGGCCGGATGGTCTGACCTTCATGATGTTTGTCTCTATTGTCTGCGCCCTGTTCTCCACGCTGGAACAGCCGGCTCTGGCGACCAAAGCCTTCCTGCACGGGACTATCTGCGTCATCGGCATGTGCGGTCTGCTGGATTTGTGGGTAATGGCTCAGCCCACCACGTATGAAATGCTGGCCATGTGCCTTTCCATCCCCATGCTGCTGGGCGGACTGGCTTTTGCCTATGTGCCGCTGGTTCTGGCGGCGGTGGCCTATAACCTGTTCCTGCCCATTCTGGTCGGGCCGCTGAATCAGGGCCGGATGGATGAGGTCATGTATTTTAACACGGCGCTGCCGCTCTTGCTGGCCATGGTGTTTGCCATGTGGATGTATCGGGTTTTCCTGCCGTTTGACCCCGATGGTCTGCGGTGGGACATGCGGCTGAACATTCTGCGCGGCTTGCGGCGGCTGGCCAGCCAGCGGGTGCCGGAACTGCCGTCCGAAGTGGTGGGGCGCAGCGTGGATGGCTTTGTGCGCCTGTCCACCATGACGCCGGATAAAAAGTCTTTTGTGCTCAATCGCTATCTGAGCGGCGTGCTGTCCGGCATGACCATCGGGCTGAATGTGCTGCGGTTACGGGCCATTCTGGCGCAGGGTGTGCTGCCACCCGGCGCACAACGGGCCACGCAGGCCATGATGAACCGGATGCAGCGGTTTACAGGCCGCTATGGCGGGCAATATGGGCGCACGGCGCGGGCTACGCATCTGGCTGTGCAGTATCTGGTGCAGCGGGAGCAGGTGGAAACAAACCTGTCCGTGCGGCTGGAAATGCTGCGCGCCCTTGCCAGCCTGAGGGTGATTGAAACGGAACTGGAGCAGAACCAGGATTTCTTTGATGCGTCCTCCCCGTATCTGGACAAGGCGTTTTCCTGACTGTGTTTTGACTCTTCCTGTGCCAGCAGGCATGGAAAAGGCGATGCCCCGGCCCCTTTCTGTTCAGACGGATACAGCAAAATGACCGCCTCCCTTCAGACGTCATTCTGGCAAGAGCAGGCAGACAGCCTGTACCCACGGGTAAGCCATGTTATTCCGGCCATGGAGTGGCCCGTTTTTTCTGAAGATATTGCCGCTATTCTGGCCCTTAAGGAAAAGCGTAACGCCGTCATTCTGGCGCATAACTATCAGACGCCGGAAATCTTCCATTGTGTGGCGGACGTCACGGGGGATTCCCTCGCTCTGGCGCGTAAGGCGCAGGACGTAAAAGCCGATGTGATTGTTATGGCGGGGGTGGCCTTCATGGCTGAGACCGCCAAGCTGCTGAACCCGTCTAAAACGGTGCTTCTGCCGTCTGTGGAAGCCGGATGCTCACTGGCGGATTCTATCACCGCAGCCGATGTCCGGCTGATGCGCGCCCGTTACCCCGGCGTGCCGGTGGTGACGTATGTGAACACCTCAGCCGATGTGAAGGCAGAAAGCGATATCTGCTGCACCTCCGGCAATGCCCGCCAGGTGATTGAAAGTCTGGGCGTGGATGAAGTGATCATGATCCCCGATGAGTTTCTGGCGCAGAATGTGGCGAAGGAAACCGGGGTGAAAATCATCACCTGGAAAGGCCATTGTGAGGTGCATGAGCGTTTCACGCCGGAAGAAATCCGCCAGTGGCGCGCCGCATGGCCGGGTCTTGTTGTGCTGGCGCATCCGGAATGTCCGCCGGAGGTTGTGGCGGAAGCCGATTTTTCCGGCTCAACTGCCGGGATGTCAGAGTTTGTGGCGTCTGGAAAAGCCGGACGTGTGCTGCTGGTGACGGAATGTTCCATGAGCGACAATCTGGCTGTGGAACATCCCGAGGTAGAGTTTGTCCGGCCCTGCAATCTCTGCCCGCATATGAAGCACATCACGCTCTCCGCCATTCGCAAATCGCTGGAACAGATGGAAGTGGAAGTGACGGTCGATCCCAGTGTGGCAGATCGCGCCCGCCTGTCCATTGAGCGGATGCTGGCGGTTTAAGGCCTTTTCCACTTACGATTTTTGAAGAAGAGAACGAGACGCTCCATGCTGCCTGCCCTGCCTGATATCATGCTCGAACCGCTGGTGCGGGCCGGACTGCTGGAAGATCTCGGACGCGGAGGGGATCTGACGACCAGCGCCGTTCTGAAAGGGACAGAGCGCGTCCGGGTGACCCTGCGTTGCCGGGAAAAAGGTGTGCTGGCGGGGCTGGATCTGGCTCGATTGTCCTTTCACCTGATGGACCCCTCTCTGCTGTTCGAGCGTCTGAAAATGGAGGGCGCGCCTCTGGAACCCGGTGATGTAGTGGCCGTGGTGGAAGGCTCTGCCCGCTCCATTCTGACAGGCGAGCGGGTGGGGCTGAATTTCCTCTCCCACCTCAGCGGTATTGCTACCGCTACGGCGCAGATTGTAGCCAGCATGGCGGGCACAAAGGCACGTCTGTGCTGCACGCGCAAAACGCTGCCCGGTCTGCGGGCGGTGCAGAAATATGCCGTGCGGGCCGGTGGGGGGATCAGCCATCGGATGGGGCTGGATGACGCCATTTTGATCAAGGACAACCATATTGCGCTGGTGGGCAGTGTGCAGGAAGCCGTGGCGCGGGCGCGCAACGCAGCGGGCCATATGGTGAAAATTGAAGTTGAGGTCGACACACCCGAGCAGTTGCAAGACGTGCTGGCGGGGGAGCCGGTGGACGCCGTGCTGCTGGACAACATGCCGGTGCCCATGCTGCGCACCTGTGTTGAGATGATTAAAGGCTGCCTGCTAACCGAGGCCTCCGGTGGCATTACCCCGCTGACGGCTGCGGCCATTGCCGGGACGGGGGTGGATCTGCTGTCCGTCGGCTGGCT
The DNA here is from genome assembly GCF_001580535.1 of Acetobacter cerevisiae. Lineage (GTDB taxonomy): Bacteria > Pseudomonadota > Alphaproteobacteria > Acetobacterales > Acetobacteraceae > Acetobacter > Acetobacter cerevisiae. The sequence continues at coordinate 30,568 of NZ_LHZA01000153.1, forward strand.
GACGCATTCCGTCAAAGCGCTCGATTTTGGTCTGGATTTTGAAAAGACCCTTTGAACGTCAACATCCTCACGTCCCGGTGTTTTGTGTAACCCTTGGGGCAGGTCACGCGTTAGTCGGTAAAATGTGAGTCTGATCCCTTGAGTTCACCTCCGGAACCTCATGGGATGATGCACGAAAAATAAGAGGCAGCCTTTATGTCAGAGTCTTTCAGCACAGCGTCGCCCACCCCGGCGGAAGAGTGGTCGGAAACCCGGGTACGGGTTTTTCTGCGCGAGATGTTTGATGCCGCCGTGGCGAGCGCCAGCCCGTTCCATGTGCTGGCGCGGTTCCTGCCGGAAAAACCTAAAGGGCGGTGTATTGTGGTGGGGGCCGGTAAGGCAGCGGCGTCCATGGCGGCGGCGCTGGAAGCCGCATGGCCGGATGTCCCGCTGGAAGGCGTGGTCGTCACGCGGGATGGGCATGCCATGGCGACCCAGTCCATCCGTGTGCTGGAAGCCTCACACCCGGTCCCGGATGAACGCAGCGAGCAGGCTGCGCGAGAAATTCTGAAAACGGTGAAGGGGCTTCAGGCGGATGATCTGGTTATCGCCCTGATCTCCGGTGGTGGTTCGGCTCTTCTGGCACTCCCCGCTGAGGGTATTACGCTGGATGAGAAAAAGCAGATTGCCCGCCAGCTCCTGCATTCCGGGGCGACCATTACAGAGATGAACACCGTCCGCCGCCATTTGTCCGCCATCAAGGGTGGTCGGCTGGCACAGGCGGCTTATCCGGCACGGGTTGTCTCTTTGGTGATCAGCGACGTTCCGGGTGATGACCCGGCCGTCATTGCCAGTGGCCCCACACTGCAGGATGAGACCACGGCGCAGGATGTGCTGCGCATCATCCAGAAATATGATCTGACGTTACCCCCGGCAGCACAGGCCTTGCTGGAACGGGAAGCCAGTGCAGCAAAGCACACGTGTCCGCCCGTGGCGGAAGGTAATAGCCTGACACTGATCGCAACGCCGTTCTTCGCGCTGGAAGCCGCAGCCGATGTGGCGCGCCGGGCGGGTGTAACCCCCATTATTCTGGGGGACGCGCTGGAAGGGGAAAGCTGTTCTGCCGGGGTTCTGTTTGCTGGCATGGCCCGGTCTGTCAAACAGCACGGTCATCCTGTGGCTGCTCCTGCTGTGCTGCTGAGTGGCGGCGAAACGACTGTGACCATCAGGCCGGGTGAAAAACCGGGCAAAGGAGGCCGTAATACGGAATTTCTGCTGGCCTGTGCGCAAAGTCTTGCCGGTGAAGCGGGGATCTGGGGTATGGCCGGGGATAGTGACGGGATTGATGGTACGGAAGATGCCGCCGGTGCTCTGATCGGCCCGCACACCCTCTCCCGCGGTGCCGCGCTGGGTTTAAGCGCTGAAGAGTTTCTGAAACGGCATGATAGCTACAGCTACTTTAAAGAGCTGGATGACCTTGTGATGACCGGGCCCACGCTAACTAATGTGAATGATATTCGCCTGATTCTGGTTCTGTAAAAGGCGCTTTTCAAACTCAGTCTTCCAGAGCGTGTCTGACGGCGTCCCGCAGAGCCGGGATGACCACGTTCTGGAATTCCGGCGTTTTCCGCTCCCACGCCCCTGTTCGCCATGAGGGGTGCGGGAGAGGGAAATTGCCGGGGAGATAAGAACGGAAATCCAAAACCCGTTCAAAAACCTTCCCTTTTCCCAAAGCATAATTCTGCGCGTATGATCCCACAAGTAGCGTCAGGCGCAGATTGGGCAGGAAGGACAGGATGCGCTCCCGCCACAGGGACGCGCATTCTGGCGGGGGTGGCCGGTCTCCCCCTTTTGGTAAAACCCCCGGATAACACAGGGCCATTGGCACAATGGCGACCTGTTCTGTGTCGTAAAAAACATCCGGGTTCATATCCAGCCAGGAACGCAGGCGCTCGCCAGATGCATCATTAAACGGGATGCCGGTATTATGCACACGTGTTCCGGGCGCCTGTCCGGCAATCAGAATCCGGGCGCGGGGCGAGAGGCGCACAACCGGGCGCGGCCCGAGCGGCAGCTTATGCGCACAGGCCTGACACCCCTGTAGTTCTTTCAGAAAACTGGCGAGAATTTCGTCCTGTTCTGCAGCGGTGCTGCCTGCGGGAAAGCCGGGAGTATGTTTGGAAAAGAGAGAGGCCATCGCAAGGATATGTGGTGGGGCGTTCCATTCCACAATATGCCGTCTTCCCGAAGCGTATCGCGCATAAAAAAACACCGCGCTGGCAGGCCCAGCGCGGTGTTTTCAGATCTGCCCCGGTTAAGGGGCAGAGTGAGAGAAGAGGCGGCTTACTGTGCTGCGTCTTCACCCGTGTGGGTCTGCGGAGAGAACGTCCAGCCAGCGCCGTAAGGCTGCGGATGGAAGACACCCCACGTTGCCGTGTCGCTCCCACCAAAGCCCCAGGAAGCGGAGGAGATCGGTGCATGATCAACACGCAGCTTCTGGATATCAGAGGCTGTCACGTTAGCAGGAGCTTTGTTGCCCCATGCCGTGCGGATGAAGTTCACGACATCAGCCATCTGCTGGTCAGACAGAACGCTCTTGTAGCCCGGCATGGCGACAGCGGACGGAGCCCAGTTGGTCGGCGGCAGAACCGCACCGTCCACAATGATGTGGGCGACAGATGTCGGGTTTTCAGACACCACAACCGGGTTGCCAGCCAGCGGCGGGAACATACGGGCTACACCACCACCGTCGTTACGGTGACAGATGGCGCACTGGTCAACATACACGCTGGCGCCGGGGGTGCCGGACGTGTTGTTGGAGTCCAGAGTCTGTGCCGTGGACGGGTCATACTTGTAGTCACCCCGTGCCGGCGGAACCGGGGGCAGGGCCTTCAGGTATTTCGCCATGGCGTGCAGGTCAGAATCCGTGAAGTACTGGGTGCTCCAGCCCACCACGTCTGCCATGCCACCAAACACTGCGGAATGGTCGGTACGGCCAGATTTCAGGAACTGGTAGAGGTCTTCTTCAGACCAGCGACCAACACCCATAACCGGGTCGTTCCGCAGGCTGGGGGCAATCCAGTTATCAATCGGAGCGCCACCGGCCAGGAAGTCAGCACCGCCGGAGGCATCCAGAGCTTTTTCCTGCATGCCAAAGCCGCGCGGCGTATGACAGGCGCCGCAATGGCCCGGACCCGTGACGAGGTATTCACCGCGGGCAATGTCAGCATCCGTGCCCGGAGCCGGCGTGAAGTCCTTGGGTGCCGGAGCAAACACGGAACGCCAGATGGACAGCGGCCAGCGCATGGACATCGGCCAGGAGATGCCAGCCGGTTTGTTGGCGTCGGCAACCGGCTTCACACCATGCATGAAGTACGCATACAGCGCCTTCATGTCGTCCTGCGTCATCCGTGCAAAGGACGGATAAGGCATGGCGGGATAAAGCGTGCTGCCATCCTTGCGGACGCCGTGGCGAACGGCTTCGTCAAATTCCTTGAACGTGTAGGTGCCTATCCCGTGGGTCGGGTCCGGCGTGATGTTCGTGGAATAGATGGTGCCAATGGGGGTCTGAATAGACAGACCACCCGCGTATTTCTGGCCATGCAGCGCTGTATGACAGGCCACGCAGTCACCCAGACGGGCGACATACTCACCTTTTTTTACCAGTTCATCATCAGTGCTCTGGGCATGGGCCAGAGAAGTTCCTGCCAGAAGCCCGACAGTGACCGCTCCAAGAGCGGCTTTTAGTCCTTTGATCATCGTTTTTACCACTGTATCGCTTGTGTGCCGAATGACGTCATGACTCTGCCGGACCATTACGGCGTGATGCCGAGGGTCGCGTTTTCAGGAATGCCCTTGTCATTCTTGCGAGCATCCACTTCACGCTGATACGTTTCGTTCGCGCGCTTGATGAGGAACTGGCGAATGGCCTCAATCTCATCAGGCTTCATGCTCGTATCAAAACGATCCATGCCGTAGGCAGTCAGAGCACCGCGACCGACAACGTTGTAGAACGCATCCTGATGGCGGATTGAGCCGGACCAGCGCAGATCAGGCAGAACGCCAGCACCTTCCCCGTTATCGCCATGGCAGGCGGCGCAATAGGTCTGGAACTGGAAGTAGCCGTTGTCCGTCACCTTGGTGTCATACTGTGCCGGCGGCTTGACGGGCAGGAAGCCCTTGTCGTTCTGCGGCGGCAGAACAGCATTACCATCCAGAGAGAAGGCCACAACGCGGGAGTGGTTGACTGTCCAGCCGGACGTACGGGCCAGACCACCCAGGAAGAACGGATAGATCCCGCCCCAGCCCACTTCCACAGCCACGTACTGCTTGCCTTTTGCCTTATAGGTAATCGGCGGAGCAATAATGCCGCTCTGTGCATCAAAGTGGAACAGATCTGCACCGTTCGTGGCGTCGTAGGCGTGGAATTCGCCGTTAGCCAGACCCTGGAACAGAAGATCACCGCCAGTTGCCAGAAGACCGCCATTCCAGGGGCCTTTGTGGTCAACAACCCAGGCAGCCTGCTGCTTCTTCGGATCCCAGGCCACAATCCAGCCCTTCAGATCTTTCATGAAAGCCGTGCGGGCTTCGGGGGTATCGGGCAGACCAGCTTTGGTCATGTCCAGACCGAGGTTCCAGGAGTCCGGGTGCGGCTTGAAGCCACCAACCTGGTTTTTATACAGGAACGGAACCTGCTGCGCCGGGATGTAGACCAGGCCCGTTTTGGGGCTGTAGGCCATGGCAGCAAAGTTATGCCCGCCCAGATCGCCCGGAATGCCATACCATTCCTTGCCGTTCAGGGTGTAGAGCGCATCCGGGTTATAGATCGGACGACCCGTCTTGGGGTCCAGACCCTGGGCCCAGTTCTGGTACACATAGTTGTTGCCGGACAGGAATTCACCCGTTTTGGCATCCAGAATGTAGAAGAAGCCGTTTTTCGGCGCATGCACGATCACGTGGCGTTTTTCACCATTGATCGGCAGATCAAGCGTCATGATCTGCTGGACCGAGGTGTAATCCCACTGGTCCATCGGCGTTTCCTGGAAATGCCAGACGTATTCGCCGGTTTCAGGCTTAACGGCAACAATGCTGCCCAGGAACAGGTTATCGCCAATCCCGTCGGAACGATATTTGTAGTTCCAGGGGGAGCCGTTACCAACAGCCAGATAAACCAGATCGGCTTCCGGGTCATAGACAATGGAGTCCCAGACCGTGCCGCCGCCGCCCTGACGCGTCCAGGCGCCCGTGGGGCTCCAGGTCTTGTAGGCTTTGTTCATCAGCGCGGAATCTGATGCAGCGTGGTCAGGCTGGTTCTTGTTGTTCGGAACCGTATAGAAGCGCCAGTCCATCTTGCCGGTTTCGGCATCGTAGGCGGTCACAAAACCACGGGCACCAAATTCGGACCCGCCGTTGCCGATCAGAACGCGACCTTTTGCAACACGCACAGCGCCGTCAACCGTATAGGAACGCTGCTGGCCCAGAGAGGCATCTTTGGGGATGGTGTTCACGCTCCACACCAGCTTGCCGGTTTTGGCATCCAGTGCGATCAGGCGGCCATCAAACGTGCCAAAGTAGACTTTGCCGTTCCAGTATGCCGCACCACGGTTGACCGTGTCACAGCAGCCCTTGTCCGCAATGTTGCCCGGCGTGCGCGGGTCATAGGCCCACAGCAGCTTGCCGGTTGCGGCGTCGAGCGCCTTCATTTTGGACCAGTTGGTGGTGGCATACATCACGCCGTCCACGACCAGGGGCGTGCCTTCCTGCCCGCGGTTTGTGTCCAGGTCGTAGAACCAGGCCAGCTTCAGGTTGCCAACGTTGGACCGGTTGATGTCCTCCAGCGGGCTGAAGCGCTGTTCCGTGTAGGTCCGGCCATAAGAGAGCCAGTTTTCAGGGTGATCATCCGCATGGATAATCGCTTCCCCTGTGTTGCTTTGGGCGTCAGCGTAGGCAGGCACTGCCGCATACGGCAGTGATGCGGCGCAGATCGTTCCAGCCGCGAGAATTCCTAGCAGCGAACGTCTCTTGGCGGAGGCGGGGCGGGTCATGCGTTAGCGTCCTCGACTGATATTAAGGTGAGGAAAGAAGAAAAAAAGCCGGCAGGCCGGTTTCTCACAATCAGCCAAGAGGCCCAGTTTCTGTCAATCACGCCAGATGAATAGCTGCCTCCATGTTCCTGGAGATTATCTAGCCGTTACAGCAGCGTAGAGGCACCGCCCCGTCTTGTAGCTGGGTGATCACGAACTGTAATAGTTTATGTTATAACACGTGATGGGGGGACTTAAATAATCCCGCTAAAATGATATTCCTCTTCCGGAATAATGAGGGGCGTTTCCTCGTTTTTCCAAGAGCTGAAAAGGGTAATTTCGGAAATGGTGTGTTCAGAAAATGTCTGTGGATGATGCATCTGAATCCACTGACTGACGTTGAGTGAAGGGACGTCCGTAACAGCGGCCAGAGGAATGGTCAGGGGGGTATAAAGTTTGGGGTTTTGCACCCCCGCCCGTTGCATGGCCGAACGGATTTTCACGGAAAGGTGATCAAGCTGTGAGGGCTGTACTTTTATTCCGAGCGAGATTCGGTCCTTGCGTAGGGAAAGTTCAAATCCATCTGTCGTGAAGGAAAGCGGCGTACGCGGGCAAATGTTCCGCAGAGCGTGATCAATTTCTTCCAGAAGTGTGGGGTCGGTAATGTTTCCGAGCGCGCAGAACGGCAAAAAGAGAAAAGACTCCGGCACCCAGCTCTTGTCTGGAAAATGAGCCTGAAGCCCAAGCAGGGTTGTTCGGAGTTCCGCAGGGAGTGTCGCGCCAATTATAAGGTACATCGTCAGACCTTCATCATCTCTCAGGCTGGTCATGAAAGGGGTTGCCAACCCTTGACGCAGGGGCAGGGCAGCCACAAGTATAAAGCAACGCCGGCTTGTCCGGACAAGGAGAGGAAAAGATGTCGTTCAGTCACGACTACCGTTCACCCACAGCAGCTGCGGGCTTAAATGCCCAGGCCGGCGCACTGGATGCAGGTCTGCGCGCCTACATGCTGCGCGTTTATAACTGGATGGCCTCAGGCCTGCTGCTGACAGGCATCGTGGCCTACGCCGTGGCCTTTACCGGCTTGCGGAACCTGTTTTTCCATCTGACCCCAATGGCTGGCGGTCTGGCCCTGCGCCCCACGCTGCTGGGGGATCTGGCCATGATTGCGCCGCTCGGCTTTGTGCTGGTGATGTCCTTTGGGGTTAACCGCCTGTCCCGACAGGGCGCGCAGGGTCTTTTCTGGGCTTTCTGTGCGACCATGGGCGCCAGCATGGCCAGCATTTTTCTGGTCTATACCGGTGTCTCCGTTGTGCGCGTCTTTCTGGTAACGGCCTGCACCTTCGCGGCAACGTCTCTGTGGGGCTACACGACCAAGGCTAACCTGCTGAAGTTCAGCTCCTTCCTGATGATGGGGCTGTTCGGACTGGTGATTGCCGGTCTGGTGAATATCTTCCTGAAAAGTTCGGCAGTCTATTTTGTCTACAGCATTATCGGGGTGTTCATCTTCACGGCGTTCAGTGCGTTTGATGCCCAGCGTATCCGGGTCACCTACCCGCAGTATGCGGCGTATGAAGGTCCGGATGAAGCGGCCAAACGCAGCGTCTATGATGCGCTGAGCCTGTATCTGAATTTCATCAACCTCTTCCAGTTCCTGCTCCAGTTCATGGGCGTGCGGAACTCCAACGACTAAGGTTGGAAATAAGAGGTCCAGACTCCTTAATTGGAGGAGTCTGAATAAATCTGGAAAGCCCGGCCTGCAGAGGTCGGGCTTTTTTGTGTGGCCAGCTATGCAGTGAAGGAAAGGGCATCTGCCCATTCAGAATGCGTTCAAAATAAGACTTATGTTGAGCATGAGGAAGTGGCTCACATATCTGTGATTTGAGGTGAAGTGCTATAACACCCTGATTTAGAACAGAAAAAAAATCAGGACATTTTTAGTATGTAATATTTAGTAACAAATAGTGAAGTCTTGTCACCCTCGAAATTCGGCGAAATAACACAGGAACGAAATGTTCTTTAGGGAATAGATCGACTGTGACGAAAGGCTGATGGAACTTTTCGGACATTGAGAATCTGCGCTTTAGGAATAAAGTAGGGCGCAAGGCGTTTTCGCTGCCCGAGGAGCCTGTTGAACTGTCGTTCCGGCTCAGGCTTTTTCATCTCTTTTCCGGAGGAGATGGCCAGTCTGTGCAGGGTTGCCGGCATTTTGGCACCCAAGGGAAGCCGGAGCGCGGTTTCTTGCTGTTGTCGGGCTTCTATGGCAGCAGGAGCGAAGAGTCTTTGTGAGGCTAAGTAGATGTCAGAACCAAGAGGCGTGCGATGAAAAACAAGTTACTGGCGAGAATGGCGCGATTGGGCGGCCTATCGTCAGCGTTGCTGCTTGCCGGGTGTGAGATGGATGTCTTGGATCCGAAAGGCCCGGTTGGCGATGGGGTGAAATCACTGATCGCCACCTCTACAATCGCAATGCTGATTGTGGTCATTCCGACCATCATTCTGTCCGTGTATTTCGCCTGGCATTATCGCCAGTCGAACACCAGTGCAGAATATCTTCCTAAGTGGTCTCATTCTAACAAGATCGAGCTGATCATCTGGGGCGTGCCCTCCCTGATCATTCTCTTTCTTGCGGTGATCACCTACCAGACGTGTCATTCTCTTGACCCGTACAAACCGCTGGAAGCCGAAGCAACCACCAAGCCGCTTCATGTTGAAGTTGTGGCTCTGGACTGGAAATGGCTGTTTATCTACCCGGAACAGGGTATTGCGACCGTCAACCAGCTGGCTATTCCGGTTAACACCCCCGTCGATTTCGTAATCACCTCTGATTCCGTGATGAACTCTTTCTTCATCCCGCGTCTTGGTTCCATGATTTACGCAATGGCCGGTATGCAGACTCAGCTTCACCTTATGGCTAATGAGCCGGGTGATTATCTGGGTGAATCCGCCAACTACAGCGGCCGTGGCTTTTCTGACATGAAATTCCGCACGCTGGCTGTCAGTGGTGATGAATTCAATGCATGGGTTGATAAAGTAAAGTCTTCCTCCGAGCAGCTGGATGGTCAGACCTATCCGAAGCTGGCTGCGCCGAGCGAAGCCAATCCTGTCGAATATTTCGCGCATGTTGAACCCGGAATGTTCAACACGATCGTTGCCAAATACAACAACGGCATGGTCATGGACAAAAGCACTGGCAAGATGATTCAGGTGCAGTCCGCGATGTCCGACATGAATATGAAGGAATAGGATCTATGCTAGGGAGACTATCGTTCTCGGCCATCCCGCTGGATGTGCCGATCCTGGTAGGCACGTTCTTGGGCGTTGCCATTATCGGTCTCGCGGTTCTGGGGCTGATTACCTATTACGGCAAGTGGGGCTACCTCTGGAAAGAGTGGCTGACTTCCGTTGACCATAAGCGTCTGGCTGTCATGTACATCGTGCTGGCGCTGGTTGCTCTGTTCCGCGGTTTTGCGGATGCCATCATGATGCGTACCCAGCTGGCCATGGCCTATGCGGGCAACCCCGGTTATCTGCCGCCGCATCACTACGATCAGATCTTCTCCGCTCACGGAACGATCATGATCTTCTTCCTGGCCATGGCTTTCATGACCGGGCTGTTCAACTTCGTTGTGCCGCTTCAGATCGGTGCCCGCGACGTTGCCTTCCCGTTCCTGAACAACCTCAGCTTCTGGATGACCGCCATTGCATTCATCCTGGTGAACGTCTCCCTGTTCATTGGTGAATTCTCACAGTGTGGCTGGCTGGCTTATCCTCCGCTGTCTGAGTCTCAGTTCAGCCCTGGCGTTGGTGTGGATTACTATATCTGGGCCATTCAGCTCTCCGGTGTTGGCACCCTGCTGACCGGCGTGAACTTCTTCGTGACGATCGTGAAGATGCGCGCACCGGGCATGACCTGGATGAAGATGCCTGTCTTCACCTGGACGGCTTTCTGCTCCTCTATCCTGATCATGGTCTCCTTCCCCGTGCTGACCGTTGCTGTCGCACTGCTGGGTCTGGACCGTTACTTCGGTATGCACTTCTTCACCAATGATGGTGGCGGTAACCAGATGCTGTATCTCAGCCTGATCTGGTCCTGGGGTCATCCTGAAGTTTACATTCTTGTTATTCCCGCCTTTGGCGTGTTCTCTGAAGTTGTTCCTGCTTTCTCCGGCAAGCCGCTGTTCGGCTACGGCACCATGGTTTACGCAACCTGCTCCATCATGGTTCTGTCCTTCATCGTGTGGGTTCACCACTTCTTCACGATGGGTGCTGGTCCGGATGTGAATGCCTTCTTCGGCATCGCAACCATGATCATCTCGATCCCGACTGGTGTGAAACTCTTTAACTGGATGTTCACCATGTATAAGGGTCGCGTTCAGTTCCATGCTTGCATGTACTGGGCCGTGGGCTTCATGGTGACCTTCACCATCGGTGGTATGACCGGTGTGATGATGGCAATTCCGGGTGCTGACTTCGTTCTGCATAACTCCCTGTTCCTGATTGCTCACTTCCATAACGTGATTATCGGTGGTGTGTATTTCGGTTACATCTGTGGCATGAACTTCTGGTTCCCGAAGGTCATGGGCTTCAAGATGAACGAAACCTGGGGCATCCGTGCCTTCTGGTTCTGGTTCGTTGGCTTCTACTTTGCGTTCGTTCCGCTGTATGTGCTGGGCTTCGACGGCATGACCCGTCGTATGAACCACTACGACAATCCGGAATGGCACATCTGGCTGCTGATTGCTGAAGTCGGTGCTGTGCTGATCCTGTTCGGGATCGTGTGTCAGCTGACCCAGCTTTACGTGACAATTCGTGACCGCAACCTGCCCGCTAACCGTGATGTCACGGGTGATCCGTGGAATGGTCGCGCTCTGGAATGGTCCACGTCTTCTCCGCCGCCGCCGTACAACTTTGCTATTGTCCCGCACGTTCATGAACTCGATGCGTTCATGCACGATAAGGAAAACGGCATTGATACGCGTTGTGCTGGTGGGCCGTATGCTCCGATCCACATGCCGAAAAACACGGCTGCCGGGTTCCTTATCGGCGTGTTCAGCCTCGTATTCGGCTTTGCTGCAGTATGGTATATCTGGTGGCTGGCAGCCATCGGCCTGATCGGTGTGATCGGGACGGTTATTGCCCGTAGCGCCAACAAGGATATCGATTACTACATCCCTGCTGAAGAAGTTGCCCGGATCGAGAACGAGCATTCCCGTAAACTCATGGCACAGGCAGCTGAGTAATGGCGCACGACACAACTGTTCAGACCGCAGGCCACGACGAACACCATCACGAGTCCCCGGTGGTGTTCGGGTTCTGGGTCTATCTGATGACCGACTGCATTATCTTCGGCTCACTTTTTGCCGTGTTTGCAGTCCTGCATAACCAGGTTAACGGCGGCCCGAGCGGCCGTGACCTGTTCGAGTATAGCGGACTGGCGCAGGAAACAGCCCTGCTGCTGATCTCTTCCATCACTTATGGGTTCGGCATGATCGCCGCCCATAAGAATGAGGTCAACAAAGTCATCATGTGGCTGGGTGTAACGTTCCTTCTGGGTCTGGGCTTTGTTGGCCTGGAACTGAATGAATTTGCACACATGATCCATGAAGGTAATGGGCCGGACCGCAGCGCGTTCCTGTCTTCCTTCTTCACACTGGTGTCCACGCATGGTCTGCACGTAACGTGTGGTCTGATCTGGCTCGTGACCCTCATCGTTCAGCTGATGGGCACGACTGAGATCCCGGAACGTATGATGAATAAGCTCACCTGCCTGAGCCTGTTCTGGCACTTCCTGGATATCGTCTGGATCTGCGTCTTCACCTATGTCTATCTGGCGAGCATGATCTGATGAGCGATCTTCACACATCCCCTTCGGGTGAAAGCCACGGTAGTGTATCCTCATACATTATCGGGTTCGTTCTTGCGGTTATCCTGACGGCAGCGTCCTTTGGTCTCGTTATGAGCCACAGCCTGTCTCCTTCAGGTACGCTGACGGGTCTTGCGGTTCTCGCCTTCATTCAGGTGCTCGTGCACCTGCACTACTTCCTGCACATGGGCAGTGGGTCTGAACAGCGTTGGAACAACATGTGTTTCTTCTTCACTGTTGGTTTCGTCGTGATTCTGCTCATCGGCACCATGTTCATCATGAACAACACCGCCCTGCACATGATGTCCCGCTAATAAGGGGCAGCTTTGCCGGTCTCGCACCGGCAGGGTCTTGTGTTTGGTAAGAAAAAAGCCCCGGAAGCAATTCCGGGGCTTTTTTTGTGCCTGGTGCCAGACCGGAGGCCAGCCGGAGAGGGGCCCATAAAAAACGGCGCGGACCACCCGGTTGGGGGTCAACGCGCCGTTTTCAAAGCACCCAAAAGGGAGGGGCTTCAGCCTTTATGCGGCTCGGGGGAAAGCAGGCCAGCTTTGTCCGGCTTGTCTTTCCATTCTTCCGCATCAGCCGGGGGTGTGCCCTTACGGGTGATGTTCGGCCATTTGGTAGAATAGGATGCGTTGAGTTCTGCCCATGCTGTCGCGCGATCATCACTGTCCGGGAAAATCGCTTCTGCGGGGCATTCAGGCTCACACACGCCGCAGTCAATGCATTCATCCGGGTTGATCACCAGGAAGTTTTCACCGGCGTAGAAGCAGTCAACAGGGCAGACTTCCACACAGTCCATGAATTTGCAGCGGATGCAGTTTTCAGTGACCACGTAGGTCATTGCCATCTCCGAAGATTTCTGGGGGAGCGGATCGGGTCCGGTCCCGGGACAAATGGCATGGTCATTCCCGGCCATGCCATCAAGGATGGCGAAGATATGAGGGGCTTTTTGTTCCGTGGCAACCCGCTTCTATTAGGTATTACTGTTTCTTTCTGAGCAGAGCTGCCCTTAACGACGTTTTTGCAACACTGCCAGCGCCGCAAACGGGCCTGTATTGTCCTGCCTGATCTGCCCGCGTGCCCGTGGACCGTTTTTGCGGCCTTTGCGTTCAGGGGCCGTTGGGCGGGGCGGTAAAAGCAGAACGGGTGTGGCGGGCCCGAATTGTTTTTTGCTCAGAACGGACGCTTTCTGCACTCTTAATCCCAGATCCGTCAGCACCATCGGCAGGTCTGCCGCAGGCACACCCAGATGGGATGCCATGCCGGACTGGAGCGGACAGCCGCCGGAGCGGGTGGCAAGCTCAGAGAGAGTCTTGTGCGTCTCGTGTGCAATATCAAGCCGGATCAGGAAGTCAGCCGCAGAGTACCAGCCAATTTGCAGCAGCACGGCACGATCCTGCGCGGAGAGTTTGGTTTCGGGTGGCAGGCGGCAAGAGACCGCGCCTGGTTTGGGGAGCGGTGGCACGGGCTGGCCTGTATGGAGTTGCACCAGCAAGGCTCGGAGCGTCATGGGGCGTGGGCGCAGCAGTTGCGGGCAGAACAGAAGTCCATCCCCCAGACGCAGGCCCAGCTTGTGCAGGAAATGACTGTCTTTTTTGCTCAGCTGGCTATTTGCCGGGAACGTCATCACGCCGCCCTGTTCCGTCAGGCCATGTACCAGCCCGCGCAGGGTGGGTTTATCCGCCACGGCACGGGCCGCCCGGAAAAGGGGAGCGAGTGTGTTGTGCAGTGTGGACTCGACAAAGGCTGTCAGCCGCATGCGGATGCGTTCGCGGTGGGACGGCTCCAGAAACTCCGCTGTGGTGACATGCACGGCAGGCCGCAGTAGTTCCTCGCCTTTTTGAAGATGGCCGATGGCATCGCCAAACCAGAGCAGGGTGCCGGTGGTCGGGTCCAGCGTCAGGTTTTCATCCGGTGTTTGCAGGAATTGCGTTACACGGCGCGGGATCTCGCTCCGGGCGGCCCGACGGGCGGCGCGCATCAGCAAGGGCTGGTCGGATCGGGCTGCTTCCTGATCAGGGATAAAGGCAAAGCCCTGCATATGGCCAACGGCATGACCTTCCACGCTCACTTCCCCGGTGCGGGTAATGGCAGAAAGGAGGGGTTTGCTGTCCGCTTCCTCCAGTCTGCGGGCAAGACTGGTGGCGCGTTTGTCCACAAAACGGGCAGCCAGACGTTCGTGCAGAAGGTCGGAGAGAGTGTCTTCAATTGTCCGGGTGCGGCTGCGCCAGAGCTGCGGGTTTTCCACCCAGTCCGCGCGCGTGGAGACATAGGCCCAAATGCGGATACCCATCAGCCGCTGCATCAGGGCGTCAATATCGCCCTCTGTGCGCTCCAGATTGGCCAGCCGTGGTTCCAGCCAGCTTGAGGGCAGATGGCCTTCCTTAACCAGCACGGTGAAAATCTGCGCGCACTGGCGGATGTGACTGTCTTCCCCAAGCTTGCGGAAATCGGGGATCTGACAGACTTCCCACAGCAGACGAGTCCGGCCCGGTTCTTTGGTCAGGCTCTGGATAGCGGTGTCGCGCATCAACGCGCTGAGCACGATGATGTCTGACGCCGGTTCCGCTGCCCGCAGGCCGGGGTAGGGCGGCTTTTGGCACAGGCTGGCATACAGGGCGCGTGGGGACGAATAATCCAGAGCGCTGTTGCGCCAATAGAGATGGTGAAGTGCCTCGAACTGATGATTTTCTACGGCCTCGGCAATGTTTTCCGGCAGCGGGGGGCAGTCGCCAGTCGTGCCAAAAGTGCCATCCTGCGCGCCGCGTCCGGCCCGGCCAGCAATCTGAGCCACTTCCGGGGCCGCGAGCATCCGGCGGCGGGAGCCATCAAACTTGAACAGCCCGGCAAAGGCGACATGCTGGATATCCATGTTCAGCCCCATGCCAATGGCATCTGTGGCTACAAGGTAATCCACTTCCCGCTTCTGGTAGAGTTCCACCTGCGCATTGCGCGTACGGGGGGAGAGCTGGCCCATGACCACGGCGCAGCCACCGCGCCTGCGCCGGATGGCCTCGGCAATGGCATACACATCTCCCGCGGAGAAAGCGACAATGGCGGAGCGGGGCGGCAGGCGGGAAAGGCGCGTAAAGCCGGTATAGCTCAGCTCTGACAGGCGCGGGCGGGCCTCAATCTCAATACTTCTGATGAGCGTACGGAGCAGAGGTGCGATGGTCTCGGCCCCCAGAAACAGGGTTTCGGCCTGCCCGCGTGCGTTTAATAGCCGGTCCGTAAACACGTGGCCGCGTTCGGGGTCTGCACAGAGCTGGATTTCATCCACGGCGATAAAGTCCACCGCCCGGTCCATCGGCATGGCTTCCACCGTGCAGGAAAACCAGCGGGCCCCTGAGGGGATGATTTTTTCTTCCCCGGTAATCAGCCCCACTGCGCGCACGCCTTTCAGCCGCACCATGCGTTCATAATTTTCCCGTGCCAGCAGGCGGAGCGGGAAGCCCATGATGCCCGAGGTGTGCGCCAGCATCCGCTCCAGCGCCAGATGGGTCTTGCCGGTGTTGGTCGGCCCCAGTACAGCGCGAACCGGAGCATCCTCAGTACTGGCGGGGGGCCTCAGGCGGCTGGCCTGGCGGCTTGGGGTATCCATCATCCTGCCATGGTCCGCTGGTATGCGTTCAAAAGCAACCCGTTCCCTTCTGCGGGGGCATTGCGCCGAGGGGGTTCCCGGCGCAGGTTTGAGTAAGGAGGAACTGTCCATGTCCGTTCGTGAACCAGACTGTCTCGTCGTATCCCGTAGCCGCCGTAAGGCAGGGGAAAAAGCCACGCGCACCGTGCAGGGCGTGCGTGGGGCTGACCCGAAGGCTCTTGCCTCCCTGCTGGGGGCAGAAGGCGCCGCTTTTGCACAGGCCTGTGGCTTTACCGGTAAGCCGGGCCAGCTGGTGCTGGTGCCGGATGCCAGCGGCGCACCGATAGGGCTGTTTGGCGTGCCGGAAAAAGGGCAGCGCGACCCGTATCTGTTTGGCGCTCTGGCGCAGGATCTGCCGGACGGAGACTGGGACGTAAACGTGCCCGCCGATATTGCGCGGGATGATGTGATTCTGGGCTTCTGTCTGGGGGCCTATCAGTTTTCCCTGAAGTCTGCCGGGAAGGCCGCAAAGCATGCGGGGCCGCGTCTGGTGGTGACTGCCGCTGAGCAGAAAGGGATGGCCGTTGAGACGGCACGCTCTGTCTGGCTGGCGCGGGATCTGATCAATACGCCCGCCAATCTGCTTGGGCCGTCTGAACTTGCCAAGGCCGCCCGCGAGGCGCTGACGCCGTTTGGCGCGGACGTGGAGATCATCAAGGGCACTGCGCTGGACAAGGCCTACCCCTTGCTGGCGCATGTGGGCAATGGTTCCGATCGCGGGCCGCGTGTGGCGCTTGCGCGCTGGAAAGGGAGCAAGGCCGGGAAATCCGCGCCGCTGCTGTCTCTCGTCGGGAAAGGCGTGTGCTTTGATTCCGGCGGGTATGACCTCAAGCCGTCCTCCGGGATGCTGCGGATGAAGAAAGACATGGGTGGGGCGGCGAGCGTGCTGGCGCTGGCCCGTCTGATTATGACGCAGGATCTGCCGGTGCGGCTGGAAGTCCGGCTGGGGTGCGTGGAAAACAGTGTCTCCGGCCACGCTATGCGACCGCTGGATGTGGTGAAGAGCCGCGCAGGCCTGACGGTGGAAATCGGCAACACGGATGCGGAAGGCCGGCTGGTACTGTGTGACCTGCTGAGCGAAGCCGGTGAACATACCCCGGACCTGCTGATGGACATCGCCACCCTGACCGGTGCTGCCCGCGTGGCGCTGGGGCCGGATCTGCCTGCCTTGTTCAGTAATGATGAGGGTGTAGCGCAGTCCATTCTGGCCGCCGGGCAGCGGCAGGCTGACCCGCTCTGGCGTTTGCCTTTATGGCAGGGTTACGCCGGATGGCTGAAAAGCCCGGTTGCTGACCTTAACAATATTTCCTCCAGACCTATGGCCGGGGCAGTAACAGCGGGACTGTTTCTTGAGCGTTTTGTAAATGCTGGCCAGCGGTGGGCGCATATCGACAGCTATGCATGGAATGATAGCGGCAGGCCCGGACGGCCTGAAGGCGGGGATTCTCCTGGGATTCGCGCACTTTTCGACGCGGTGTGTAAAATTTTTGAGACAAAACCCGGCGCGATGTCGTAAAGAAATGTCACATTCCTGGAACTATTTTTAGAGTACAGGTTTTAAACATGTACACCGGCTCCTATATAGGCCTCACCAAGTATGCCGGAAGTAAAAATGAAAAAGCCGAAAGCTGACCGCAAGGGCAGTGATTGGACCTTTGGAAAGGACTAGAATCTGATGGCACAGACTGCCGCCAAAGCCGAAGAGCTGGTTAAAACTCTTCGCGATACCATCGTCTCGCTGGTGCGTGGCGAAGGCCCTGATCTCTCTGCAAGACAGCTTGCGGTTTTCCTGACCTGCTATCTTGATGAGTCCGGTCACACCGTGCGTGGTCTGGCTTCCAGCCTGAACGTCTCCAAGCCCGCCATTACGCGTGCGCTCGACCGTCTGGGTGAGCTGGATCTGGCCCGCCGTAAGGTTGACCCGCTGGATCGCCGCTCCGTTCTGGTGCAGCGCACCCCCAAAGGTGCGGCTTACCTGAAGGAAATCCGCTCCATCATGGGTGAAGCGGCTGATGAGGAAGCCAAAAAGGTGCGTCAGGAAGACAAGCCTGTGCGTCGCGCCACGCTGCGTCGCGTCGCGGCAGCCTGAAGACTTTATCGGCCTGTCCGTCGATTCTTTTTTGCAGAAACGACAGACAGGCCTGTTCTTAGAAACTTTTATCTGTATCGGGCGTTTTTTTCTCAGCGCTTCCCAAACGCCTCCGGCTTTCTGCCGCAGGGGGATATGGGAAGAGAAACAAAGAGATAAGGAACGTTCCAATGCGGTTTGCTTCTGTTGCCGCTGTGGCGGCACTGGCGTTTTCTCCCATCAGTATGATGCCTGCGGCTCATGCTGCTGATGCGATGGGTTCGCCCACCGGAAAAATCACCCTGAGTGCTAAATCCGCTGACGTTGGAGTGGGCTATACGTGGGGTGATGGCAGGCTGACCTATGGTGGCCACACCTACAAATTCTCTGTGACGGGCGGCACGATTGCGGCGGTTGGTTTCTCCACCATCGAAGGCAACGGCACCGTTTACAACCTGCACCGCGTGCAGGATTTTGATGGCACCTACGGCGCAGCCCATGGGGAAGCGACCCTTGGGAGCGGCCTTGGCGGGTTGGTGCTGGAGAACAAGAACGGCGTCCGGATTAAAATCGAGACAGCCACCAAAGGGGCACGTCTGGCCAGCTCTGCTGAAGGCCTGACCCTGAAGCTTGAAAAATAAGAGCCTGACGCCAGAAAATGCGTCGCTTACCAGGGGCCGACCGGGTGGCGGCGCGTTCGCAGGACGGCGAGACCTGTCCAGAGGAGCTGGGGCGCCAGAAGCAGCCCCAGCGCACTGATAAAGCCGGGGACAAAGGCCATGGGCGCGACCCACCAGGCAACCCCGGCTCCCCACACCACAAATCCCCATTCCGCCAGTGTGATCAGCGCAGCATTGATGCCGCTGCGGTGGAGCACCTGATACAGATGCCCCCGATGCGCCTGCACCAGAGAATGTCCGGCAAGTTTGCGGCGGACCAGCGTGAACAGCACATCATAAATCAGCGGAAAAAGCAGGCACGGCCCCAGCACCCATCCGGAAGGCTGGGACGTTGCGTGGGCCACATGCAGGGCCGCCGCTCCGGCCAGAAGTCCACAGCTCTGGCTCCCGACATCCCCCAGAAAAATACGGGCCTTGGGGTAATTGAAGGGCAGGAAGCCGCACAGGCAGGCGCACAGCAGCAGCGCAGGCCAGAACAGGTCCGACACGCCAAAGGCCGGGCCGACCAGCGCGAGAATGCCACACCCTACGGCCAGAGAGCCGGAAATCAGGCCGTTCAGCCCATCCATGAAGTTGATAGCGTTGGTGATGAACACCAGCCAGAGGACGGAAATTACTGCTCCGGCCACCGCGCCACCCCATGCCAAAGGCAGCGGCAGGCTGGTGCCGCCAGCGACCACCAGAACAGCCGCCAGACACTGAGCCGCAAATTTGATGGACGGCGGCCACTGATACAGGTCATCCAGCCAGGATACGCCTGCCAGCAACGCGGTGGCGAGCGCCGTCATTAGCACGGGCGCACTCAGGATCGGCAGGCCTGTTACCCCCTGCAAAATGGGAAACAGCACAAAAAATGTGGCCATCACGCCCACACCACCGCCTTTGGGGGTTGGGGCTTCATGCGCGCTTCTGTGGCCCGGATGGTCCAGAACCGCCACGCGGATCATCATCCTCACCAGAAAATTGGCGAAAAATACTGCGCTGAACAGGCAGAAAACCGCCAGAAAAAGAGAAGAAGGGACGGTGGGCATGGTCTCGTCTGGTTGTGCTGCTTCTAGGATGGCAGGTGCTAGGCTATAGGTGCAAGGTAATGGCACTGCAACGCTCTGAGTCTCTGCACCGTAGCCCCCGGCTGCGCCCGCTCAACAGAATCATGGTCAACATCCTGCTGGACGGGATGCTGGCGGCTCTGGCTGCGCCGTTTGCACGGTGGCTGGCCGCGCCGCAGGATGGGCTTTTGCACCCGCTGTGGTTTCTGGCCAGTGGGGCAATTACGCTGGTGGTCAGTGGCCTGCCTTTCAGAATGCCGCAGCAATACTGGCGGTTTTCCGGGGTTTCGGATCTGTTGGGTATTGCCGGTGCCTCAGTAGCGAGTTCGGTTCTCTTTTCTGTCGGGCTGGTGTGGGCCGGCTTCCGGCTGCCCAGCCCGACCTTTCCCATTATCTACGCGCTGGTGCTGCTCATCATGCTGGGGGGCCTGCGTATAGGCTACCGGCTGGCGCATCGTCTGGCGGCCCGCAAGGCGGACCAGCGGCGGGTGGTGCTGGTCGGGGTGGATACGGAGGCAGACCTGTATCTGCGCGCTCTGGAGCGTAATCCGGCGGCCGGCATCCGTGTGGTGGGGATGGTCGCACTCGGCACGCATCAGGCAGGCCGTAGACTGCATAATGTGCCGATCCTTGGACATGTAAACGATATTGAGGCGATACTGGACCGGCTGGAAAAAGCCGGAACACTCCCCGAGTCGCTGGTGGTGACGAGCCCGTCCTTTCGTGGGGCGGCGCTGACAAAAGTGCTGGATGCGGGCGCGGTGCATGGCATTTCCGTACTCCGCACCCCGGCTCTGACAGACCTGACTCCGGCGGAACGGGTGGAACTGCGTCCCGTGCCGATTGAAGATCTGCTCAACCGCCCGCAGGTGCCGCTGGACCGGGCTGGCATGGAGCGCCTTGTTGGCCATAAAACTGTGCTGGTGACGGGTGCTGGCGGCAGCATCGGGTCCGAACTGGTGCGGCAGATTGCCATGCTGGAGCCGGACCGTCTGATCCTGCTGGACCATGGCGAGTTTGAACTCTGGCAGATTGAAACAGAACTCGCCGAATGGGCCCCCCACGTCCCGCGTGAGGTTGTGGTGGCGGATGTGCGGGATGAATCCCGGATTGAAGAGGTGATGGCGCGGTTCCGGCCGGAACTGGTGTTCCATGCCGCCGCCCTCAAGCATGTGCCGATTGTGGAAGCCAACCCGGCTGAAGGCCTGCTGACCAACGTGCACGGTACCCGCGTGGTGGCCGATGCCGCCGCCCGTAACGGCGCGCGGGCCATGGTGGTGATCTCGACCGACAAGGCCGTGAACCCTTCCAGCCTGATGGGCGCGGCCAAACGGGCTGCGGAGATGTATTGTCAGGCGCTGGATATCAAGGCCCGCACCTCTGGCAACCCAAATGCCATGCGCTGCATTACCGTGCGGTTTGGCAATGTGCTGGGCTCTACCGGCTCAGTTGTGCCGCTGTTCCGGCGGCAGCTTGAGCGGGGCGGCCCGCTGACGGTCACGCACCCGGAAATGCGTCGCTATTTCATGACCGTGCCGGAAGCCGTCGGGCTGGTCCTGCAGGCCAGTGTGCGGGGTACCTGCGGTGTGGATGGCTCCGGCACGGATGCCCTGCTGCGGGATGGCGGGATTTTTGTGCTGGATATGGGCGAGCCGGTGAAAATTGTGGACCTCGCCCGCCAGATGATCCGCCTTGCCGGACTGCGCCCGGAAGAGGATGTGGGCATCCGCTTTACCGGCCTGCGTCCGGGCGAAAAACTCTATGAAGAACTGTTTCACGGACGAGAAGCCCCGGTGCCCACGGATGCACCGGGCCTGCTGATGGCCACCCCCCGCGTGGTGGACCTGACGGACGTGACGCAGGCGGTGGACCAGATTGCAGCCTGTGCGCGCAAAGGGGAGGTGAAGGCAGCCCTGCGCATTCTGTCATTGCTGGTGCCGGAATTCGATCATAACCCCACAGGAGAAGTGCGGTCTGTTGCACCGCCGGGTGCGGCAGAGGCCGCAGCGCGCTCCGGGGCGATACAGACCAGAGGCCCGGACAAGGGGCCGGATGGCAGCAGGAAACAGGTGGCATCATGACCGATAAGACAGCAGACAAACCGATTGCGTTTCTTGATCTTCCTGCACAGCAGAAGCGTCTGGGCCCGGCCCTGCGCGCCCGTGTGGATGCGGTGCTGGACCATTGCCGCTTTGTGATGGGCCCGGAAGTGGCTGAACTGGAACAGCGTCTGGCTGACTGGTGTGGCGCGAAGGAATGCGTCGGCGTTTCCTCCGGCACGGATGCGTTGCAGATTGTCATGATGGCCGAAGGGATTGGCCGGGGGGACGCCGTGTTCCTGCCCGCTTTTACCTACACCGCCACAGCGGAAGTCCCGCTGGTGCTGGGGGCGACCCCGGTTTTTGTGGATGTAGACCCCAACACCTTCCAGATTGACCCGGACCATCTGCGCACCCGTATTCGCGCCGTGAGGGACGCCGGCAAGCTGGCGGCCCGCGCCATTGTGGGGGTCGATCTGTTCGGCCAGCCTGCGCCGTGGCCTGAACTACGCAAGATTGCGGAAGAAGAAGGCCTGTTCCTGCTGGCGGACTGCGCGCAGTCCTTCGGCGCGGATATGGACGGCAAACCGCTGGGGCGGGAAGCAACAGCCACTACGTTGTCCTTCTTCCCTTCCAAACCGCTGGGCGGTTACGGGGATGGCGGGGCTATTCTGACGGATGACCCGGAACGCGCTGCACTCTATCGGTCCCTCCGCACCCACGGGGAAGGTGGCACGCGGTATGAGGTGCTGCGCACCGGCATGAACGGGCGTCTGGACACCTTGCAGGCTGCGGTCCTGCTGGCCAAGCTGGATGGGTTCAAAGAAGAGCTCGACCGGCGTGACGCGATTGCGCAGGCCTATGACGCAGGCCTTGCGGATGTGGTGCAGGTGCCTGTGCGGGTGCCAAACAGCAAGAGCGCATGGGCTATTTATGCTATTCTGCTGAAAGACCCGGCAGAGCGCGCCCCGCTTCAGGCGCGCCTGAAAGAACGGGGTGTGCCCTCCGCTATTTATTATCCGCTGCCGCTGCATAAGCAGCCGGCTTATCGGGACCATCATGACGGCACGGCATTGCCGGTGTCGGAAGATCTGGCACAGCGTATTCTGGCACTTCCCATTCACCCGGAACTGACTGATGATGATGTCGCCCGCGTGATTGCGGCGGTGCGCGGTTAAGGAGAGTTAGGGGAATGAGGAAGGAAACCGCGTTTCTTATCGGGTTTCTGGTGCTGACGATTGGCACGGCATCGTTAATCTGGATGGTGGCGCTGCCCAATTTCAAACCGGTGGTGTTCCCTCAGATCGCCAGTGGTGAGATTGAGGTCGGCCCGATGCGGCACAAGCGGATGCTGAGCGCGGAAGAAGTGAAATCCGTGAATGACTGGCTGAGCGAGCATAAAAGCGGGTGGGGTCCGCTGGGCCGCACGCCGCCGTCTTCCGGCGATTCGCGCCTGATGCTGAAGGACGCCAGCGGCAAGGATGTGCTGGCTCTTACGCTCTGGACGGGTATTAGCGCTGCCGACTGGAACGATACGGTGTTTGTAGAAGCGCCGGATGGCTCCAAGGTCTATACGGAAAACTTTTCCGATAAAGCCTTCGCCCCCCTGCGGGCGCTGGTGGACCTGCACGTTTTTAAACGGTCTGCATTTCCGTAAAACAGAAAGGGCGCGGGAGATAGTCTCCTGCGCCCTTCTTCAAACACTCTGGGTTTTTCCGGCTACGGATGAGTTGGGTGGGCTCAGGCTGCGCGGCCTGACATCAGAGCCAGTCCTTCGGCGACGGAGACGAATTCGCCTCCGGCATCCACGCGGTCTTTCCCAAAACGATTGATAAACAGATTGCGCACCGCAGGCACAAAGGATGTGCCGCCGGTCAGGAAGACGCGGTCAATATCGGACGCGGCAAGGTTGGCGTTTTCAAGCGCCTTGTCTACTGCGCCGCCAAACCGGGCGAGGTCCGGGGCAATCCACTCTTCAAATTCCTGCCGGGTGATGGTGCGTTCCACCTTCAGCCGCTTGTGCTCGAACTTCAGCACCGTGCTGTCAGCGGAGGAGAGTGCGCTTTTGGCAGCCCCCACGGCGCGGTAGAGCGCCTGCCCCTGCTGGTCATTCACCAGATCAAGCAGCGCGCGAAGTTTTTCCGGCTCGGCGGCTGTGCGGGTGACGTCCTCAATATCCCGCAGGGTTTGCGGCGTGCGCATCAGCGCCAGACGGTGCCAGTGGCCAAGGCTTGCGTACCATTCAATCGGCACGGGCAGAGGCTGGCCGCCCATAATCCGGTAGGTGCTGTCCCGCCCGAGCAGGGGAGCGATAACGGTATTGATAATGCGGTAATCAAACTGATCCCCCGCAATGCCGACACCGGCATGTCCCAGCGGCGTGGCGCGTCCTGTGGCGGGGTCAAACCGCAGGACGGAGAAGTCACTAGTGCCGCCGCCAAAGTCGCCCACCAGAATGGTGGTGGGTTTTTCCAGCCGCTGAGCAAAGCGCCAGCCTGCGGCTTCCGGCTCCCACGCAATACCAATCGGGCCGAAGCCTGCTGCGGTAAAGCTCTCGCGCAGGCGTTGCTCGCCCAGCGCATCATCCGCGCGGTCTCCGGCAAAATGCACAGGGCGCCCGACGGTGACCTGCACGGAGGCCGGGTCAATTTTCACGGCTTCCATCAGATGCGTCAGGAAGCGCGCAATCAGCATTTCCAGCGTCATGCGGCGGCTGAAAATCTGTGTCTCGCGGAAGGATTTCTGCGCGAGGTAGGACTTCATGGACATGATCATGCGGCTTTCCGCAGGATCTTCCAGATAGGCATCCACCGCCGCGGCACCAATGGCCTCATGCAGCTTCAGGCGGCCGCGTTCTTCATCATGCCAGAAGCACAGCAGCGTGCGGCAGGTGTCGGATTCGCCGTGGTGGGGGAAGGTAAACCGGGCGGTTTCAGTCCGTCCGTCCGGGTGAGCCAGCACCACCACACTGTTGGTGGTGCCGAAATCAAGACCAATTTTCAGGCTGTTGGAAGGCGTCGTCGTCATGTTTCAGCGGGCAGCCTGCGGTCTGTCGGTTGCATCAAAACGCAGGGGTTCGCCAAGGGCTTTGTCCGCCAGCGTGCCTTCCCACATCACCTGATTGCCACGGATGATTGTGCCCACCGGGCGGCCCGTAACGGTCTGGCCCGCAAAGGGAGACCAGCCACAGCGGGAGGCCATCCAGCTCTGTTCCATGGTCCAGCGGGACTTGAGGTCCACAATGGAGAAGTCAGCATCATACCCCACGGCAATGCGGCCCTTGCGTACCAGCCCGAACAGGCGCTGCGGCCCGGCGGAGGTCATGTCCACAAGGCGGCGCAGGGTCAGGCGGTTGTTGGCCACATGGTCCAGCATCAGCGGCAGCAGGGTCTGCACGCCCGGCATGCCGGAAGGAGAGGCCGGGTAGGGTTTTTCCTTGGCGGAGAGCGCATGCGGTGCGTGGTCGGAGCCGATAATGTCGGGCATGCCCTGGCTGACCCAGTGCCACAGGCCATCCCGATGCGCGCCGGAGCGGATGGGCGGGTTCATCTGCGCCAGCGTGCCCAGACGAGGATAAGCGTCTTCCCCGGCCAGTGTCAGATGCTGCGGCGTGAGTTCGCAGGAGGCGATGTCCCGGTGTGCGGAAATCAGTTCCAGTTCCGCCGGGGTGGTGATGTGCAGGATATGCACACGCCGCCCGGTTTTACGGGCAAGATGCAGGGCGCGGGTGGTGGCGCGCAGGGCGGTCTCATCATCACGCCAGACGGGGTGGGAGGACGGGTCACCTTCCACGCGGTAGTCCATGCGTTCCTTCAGGCGGGTTTCATCTTCCGCATGAATGGCCACGCGGCGCATACCGGAGCGCAGAACGCGTTCCAGCATGTCATCTTCTGAAATCAGCAGGTTGCCGGTGGAAGACCCCATGAACACTTTGATGCCTGCGGTACCCGGTAGCTTTTCCAGCTCACCGCACTCATCCGCGTTGTCCACAGTGGCACCCACATAAAAGGCGTGATCACACCACATGCGGTGCTTTGCGCGAGAGAGCTTGTAGGCCACCGCTTCCGGCGTGGACGTTGGCGGACGCGTGTTGGGCATTTCAAACACGCCGGTCACGCCACCCAGCACAGCGGCGCGGCTACCGGTTTCGAGGTCTTCGTTAGCCTCAGCACCCGGCTCACGGAAATGGACCTGCGTATCAATCACGCCCGGCAGAATGGTCAGGCCCGTGCAGTCTATTGTGCGCCCGGCGTCAGCCTGCCCGCCAATGGCGGCAATCAGCCCGTCCCGCACATACACATCCGTCTGTACGGTGGCGTCCGGCAGCACAACGGTACCGCCTTTCAGAACCAGATCGTAAGACCCGCGGGCGTGAGCGGCAACGCTGCCCGGCGTGGGGCCAGACGGTGTGGGGGAGGATGACATGGCGTTTTTCCTGTTCTGGCGGCTGGAAAAAGAAAAGCGGGGGAAGGCAAGGGGAGGGCTGCGCCGGAGCGCAGCCGGGTCAGGACGCGGCTGGCGTTTCCCGCGTGCGGGTGCGCATCGTCACCAGTTCCTCAGCGGAGGTGGGGTGGATGCCGATGGTGCGGTCAAAATCCTGTTTGGTCAGACCGACGGTAACGGCGACCGCCACGCCTTGCAGCATTTCCGGGGCATCATCCCCCAGAATATGCGCGCCCACGACAATCTGGCTGCTCTGCTGCACCACCAGCTTCATGACCGTTTTGCGCTCCTTGCGGCCACTTAGCGTGTGACGCATGGGCGTGAAGCGCGTGAAGTAGATATCCACCGCGCCATGATGTGTGGCTTCCGTTTCCGTGAGGCCAACAGACGCCATTGGCGGGGAGAAAAAGACGGCCTTGGGCGTGGTGTCGAACGACCATTCCCGCGGCGGCGTTTTGCCGAACAGGCGGTCAGCCAGATTATGGCCCTCGGCAATAGCAACGGGGGTCAGGTTGATGCGGTCCGTCACGTCCCCAATGGCATACACGCCGGGTTCCGTGGTCTGGCTGTTGGCATCCACCTTGATCTGCCCGAGGTCGCCCACGGCAATGCCGGTATTCTCGAGGCCAAGCTTTTCGATTTTGGGTTTTCTGCCGGTGGCGAAAAACACGCAGTCAGCTTCCAGCGTATGGCCGTTATCCAGCGTGACGGTGTAGGTCTCGCCCTCTTTGGTCACACGGCTGGAGGAGCAGCGCGGATGCTGGGTGATACCGCGCACGGTAATGGCCTCAGCCATGGCGGCGCGCATATCCTCATCAAACCCGCGCAGCGGCAGCGCCTGCCGGTAAACCAGATCGACCTGAGAGCCTAAGCCTGCAAAAATCCCGGCAAATTCCAGTCCGATATACCCACCGCCAACAATCGCCACGCGCTGCGGGCGGGTGGGCAGATGGAAAGCTTCATCAGACGTAATGGCCAGCTCTGCCCCCGGAATATCCGGGCGCAGGGGTGTGGAGCCGGTGGCGATGACAATGTTTTTTGCCGTCACGGTGCGCGGCGCTTCATGCGGGGCAAGCGGAGAGGCTTCAACGCGCACGGTATGGGCATCCACAAAGCGGGCATGGCCCGTCAGCAGGGTGATGCCTGCCTTCTCCAGCATGGAGACGTAAATGCCGTTCAGGCGGGTAATTTCTTTATCTTTGGCGGCAATCAGCATGGCCCAGTCATGGGTGCCGCGGGTGGAGGACCAGCCAAAGGCGTGGCTGTCATCCACCAGATCGCCATACTCACTGGCCTGAACCATGAGCTTTTTGGGCACGCAGCCCAGATTGACGCAGGTGCCGCCCCAGTGGCGACTTTCCACCACGGCAACGCGCGCACCATGCCCTGCGGCAATACGGGCGCAGCGCACCCCGCCGGAGCCTGCTCCGATGACAAGAAGATCAAATTCATGCGTCATGGCGCAGGCTCCGTTTTTTAGTTCACTAACCTCAGCGTTCAGCGAAGGCCTTTTCCACTACGTAAGAACCGGGGTTGGACATGTTGCCTTCATCAAACCCACGGGCCTGCAGCAGGGCTTCCGTATCCGCCAGCATTTCCGGTGACCCGCAGATCATCACACGATCATGCTCGGGGTCCAGTTCCGGAATGTTCAGATCCGTGAAGATCTTGCCGGATTCGATCAGCTTGGTGATGCGGTCCGTCACGGCAAAGGCTTCACGCGTCACAGCCGGGTAGTACAGCAGCTTGCCGGAGATGTCCTCGCCCAGAAATTCGTGTTCCGGCAGTTCATGGCGGATGTGGTTGGCATAGGCCAGTTCACCGGAAATACGCACTGTGTGGCTGAGGATGACATGCTCGAACCGCTCATAGCAGTCCGGATCTTTGATCAGGCTCATGAACGGTGCCAGACCCGTGCCGGTGGACAGGAAATACAGGTTCCGGCCCGGACGCAGGTTGTCCAGCAGCAGCGTGCCGGTCGGTTTGCGGCCAATCAGAACCGTATCGCCCACTTTAACGTGGCGCAGACGGGAGGTCAGCGGGCCTTCCGGCACGGCAATGGAGAGGAACTCCATCTCATCCGCATAGTTGGGGGAGGCAATGGAGTAGGCACGCAGCAGGGGCTTGCCGTTCAGTTCAATGCCGATCATGGCGAACTGGCCGTTTTCAAACCGCAGGCCGGGGTCACGCGTGGTGGTGAAGCTGAACAGACGGTCCGTCCAGTGATGCACCGTCAGCACCTTCGCCGGATACAGGTTGCCGTATTCCTTGGTCGGGGGGGCAAGGTGCCAGACACCGTCCTGACCTTCTACCGGCAGGAGGCCTGTCGGGACTTCAGAGGCCGTCATTTTCGGCAGAATGTCGGAAAATGTTCCGGTTGAGGTTTCAGACATGGTTTCAGACATGGGCCGCTTATACTCCGCTTGCAGCAGATCGAGAGGATATGCCCCGTAGCCGGCCTGTGGTCCCGGTGCGGACTCTTGAACGGCACGGAGGCGTGCTTCTGGTCGTGGCGCGTTTCTAAGGGGCTGGAAAGCATGACGCCAGTGCAAATTCATCACGCGACGCTTTCTGGCAGTGCACAGGTGCGGTTTTATTGCCGTTTCAGCCATTGTTCCGCCCGCGCGGATGCCGCATGAATACGCTATGACATCAGAGACTTTTGCATCCCCCGCCCGTGAGGCCTTTGTGCGTGTTTCAGCCCGCACAGGCCTGAGTATCGAACCACGGGAAGAGCAGGACGTTCTGCGCCGCATTGCCCGCGCCCTGGAGCCCGGCGCGCGCGATATTGAGGATGAAACCTACCGCACCATTCTGTGCACCGCCCGGCGCAAGAAGCGTGTCTCTCGCCTTGTGGACCTCACGCGGCGCAGCGGCCGCATCTGGGTTTCCCGCGATGAAATTGAAGAAGCCGTTGGAAACATAGAAGAACCGGAAGCGGATGACCGTGTGCTGGAACGCGCTCTGGCCCCTGTCTCCCGCGCCCGGCTGCGGTCTTACGGGGCCAACCCGCGAGCCGTGTTTGAGACAGTGCAGGCGGATCTGGTTGATGCCGGGCGCGTGCTCTCCCCGGCCCAGACCGACCTGCTGCTGATGGCCATTGCACTGGCGTTTGACCTGCCGGAGGGCGACCCGTTTCTGGATACCGCCCGCCGGGAGGAAGCCCAGCGCCAGAAGACAGCCAGCACCATTGAGCGCACGGCACGTGAAAAGCGCGAGCAAGAAGAATCGCGCCTGCGCACGTGGGAAGAAAGTCTGGTCCCGTTTCAGGAGGTGCCGCGCCTGCTACGGTGCTCCCACAAGGAGGCGCTGCGCTGGATTGCAGAAAATCGTCTGCCGGTGGCCAGAAAGGTGCGCGAATCGGGCGATCGGGAACGCTGGGAGTTTGATCCGGCGGAACTTATTGCCCTGCGCGGCAAGCTGGGGGAGTGGCGTAATGGTGGCGCTCCGGCTGTTGCCGGGGCCGGGGGTAAAGCCCCGGACATGGGCCGCAAGGTGGCCAATTCCGTCATTGCCCGCGTGGCGGCACTTGACCGTTACGCGGCCCATTTCCGCACCGCGCGGGCACTGAACCGGCGCATCACCCTCGTCACCGGCCCGACCAACAGCGGCAAGTCCTACACGGCGCTCAATGCGCTGGCGCAGGCCGACAGTGGACTGGCGTTGGCCCCCCTCCGTCTGCTGGCGCATGAATTCCGGGAGGCACTGGCCTCTCGTGGGGTCGAAGCGTCCCTCGCAACCGGGGAAGAACGCATTCTGGTGCCCAGCAGCCGCCATCTGGCGGCCACGGTGGAGATGTGCCCGTTCTATAATCCGGTCGATGTTGCGGTAATTGATGAAGCACAGATGCTCTTCGATACCGATCGTGGTGCAGCCTGGACAGCGGCGATCATGGGCGCTCCGGCCCGCCACCTGTATGTGCTGGGTGCACCGGACTGTATCCCCATGGTGCGGCGGATTGCCGAACTGTGCGGGGACCCGCTGGATGAAATTTCTCTGGAGCGCAAAAGCCCGCTGAAACCCGCCACGCAGCCCGTGCGGTTGCAGGATCTTCAGGCCGGTGATGCGCTGATTGCGTTCTCCCGGCGCGAGGTGCTGGACCTCCGCGCAGCCCTCATGCAGCACGGGCGGCGTGTGGCCGTGGTCTATGGAGCGCTCAGCCCGGAGGTCCGCCGGGCCGAAGCGCAGCGCTTTAACTCGGGTGCGGCCGATATCCTGATTGCGACCGACGCCATTGGCATGGGTCTGAACCTGTCCATCAAGCGCGTGGTGTTTGCGGCCCTCAAGAAGTTTGACGGCAAGCAGACGCGGGACCTTACGGTGCAGGAGGTCAAGCAGATTGGTGGCCGCGCCGGACGCTACGGCAAGCATGAAGTGGGCACTGTATCCGTGCTGGCGGGGGCGGGCAGCCCGTCCTTCATCCGTCGCCAGCTGGAGGCGGACCCGGAAATGCCAGAAGATCTGCGGCCCTTCGTGCAGCCAGACGCGGATATCGTGAAAGCGGTTGCGGCGGAAATCGGGTCGGAAAGCCTGTATGGCGTTCTCTCCCGTATTCATCGTGCCGTGTTGCGTAAGGATGACCCCAATTACCGTCTGGCGGATATGGAGCAGGCTTTTGCCATTGCGTCCGCGCTGGAAGGGGTGGACGGACTGGATCTCACCACCCGCTGGTCCTACGCCATGTGTCCGGTGGATGACCGCGATAACGGCATCCGTCGTCTGGTTGGCTGGGCAGCGGATCATGCCGCAGGCCGCCGCGTTCTGCCGCCGGGCACCGGGCGTTTGCCGCCGAGTGAGCGTGCCAGTCGTGAAGAGCTGGAACGCGCGGAAAAACGGCATAAACGACTCGTGGCATGGCGCTGGCTGGCGCTGCGCTTCCCGGAATTTTACCCGGACCGGGAAGATGCGGAAGAAACCACACGGCGCCTGAATGAGTGGATTGAAAACGTGTTGCGGCAGCAGAGCCGCACACGCAGTTCCTCACCGGGCAGCAGCCCCCGCAGGCGGGGTTAAGGCCGGGACGTTACCAGGCCACGCCCGTCAGGCGTTCGGACACATCCCACAGGCGCGCCGCCGTGCTGACTTTCTGCGCGGCGGGAGGCACTTTGGCCGGGCCGGGTGGACCGCGTCGCTCCCCCGTGCCCTGCGGACCGTAATAGTCCCCATCACGCGCAGCTGGAGAGAGGGCCGCATACAGCAGCGGCTCTGCCCCACGGGCTGCGGTCTGTCCCATAACGCGCAGAACTGCGGTGCCAATCACCTGTTCCGCCTTGCCGACTGCGCCGGGCAGACTGGAGGCCGGACCATTGGCAATAATGGATGTGGAAGACCAGCCGGGGTGGGCAGCGCGGGAATGGATGTTCCAGCCATTTTCCCCCGCACGCCGGGCCAGCTCCCGCGCAAACAGCAGGTTGGACAGCTTGCTCTGCTGATACGCGCCAAAGGGGCTATAACGGCGGCGGGACTGCAAATCATCAAAATGGATTGCGCCCTTACAGGCGGCCAGACTGGCGACGGTCACGACCGTACCACCACCGGAAGCCGCTTCCAGCAGGGAACGCAGGCGCGTGGTCAGCGCAAAATGGCCCAGATGGTTGGTGCCAAACTGCATTTCAAACCCATCAGCCGTTTCCTGCCTGCGGGCAAGGGCCATCACGCCGGCATTGTTCACCAGAAAATCCAGCGTGCGGGTGCGGGTGGCGACCTCAGCCGCACAGGCCGCAATGGAGTCCAGTGAGGCAAGATTGAGTGTCAGCAGTTCAGCCTCGGCACCGGGGCAGCGGGCCTGCAGGGCGGCCAGAGCGGCTTCCCCACGCGCAGCACTGCGCACCGGCAGCAGCAGGCGTGCGCCACGCGTGGCCAGACCACAGGCCACTTCAAACCCAAGGCCGCTATTGCCGCCGGTTACCAGAGCCACGCGGCCCTTCAGGCTGGGCTGGCGGTTGGTCACGGACCATTCATGCTTGCCGATCATGAGGGCATAATCCGCAGGCGTTCATCTTTTTCTGCTGCAGCCAAGGCTTCCTCCGTCAGACGTTTCTCATTGCGTTTCAGGAAAAGGAACGAAGCAATAATGATTGTCGCGGCGCAAACCCCGAAGACAATTCCCAGCGGCCCGGAAAGCCGTAACACTTCATTCCCCAGCAAATACGTGCAGATGGCGTACCCTCCTGCCCAGCAAATGCCGCCCAGCGCATTGTGCCACAGGAACGTATGCCAGGGCATATGGTTCGCTCCTGCCAGCAGGGCCACAAACATGCGCAGCACGGCAATAAAGCGGCCAAAGAACACAACAGACCCGCCATGTTTAAGGAACACATAGCGCCCCAGTAGCAGGCGGTTGGGGATCAGGCCGAATTTGGGGCCGTATTTCTGCAACAGCTTCAGCCCCAGCGCCCGGCCAATCAGATAGCCAAAATTGTCCCCCATGATCGCCCCGATCACGGCGGCAATCACCACGCCACTAATGTGGAGTTTATGCGTGGTGGCGCAGAACAGCGCCCCGGTGATGATCAGGCTCTCGGCAGGCAGCGGAAGCCCCATACTCTCAAGCATGACCACGACCCCGATCACGGCATAACCGTAATGGGAGAACAGGCTGTTCAGGTAATGCAGTGAAAAAATGGATTCGAGAGAGTGTAACAGGACAAAAAATCCACTTCTGGCTGGGTAGGCGTCAAAGGGGGCAGCAGGAACAGTTTCCGTTGCAGACTGTCAAGCCTCAGTGTGTTGCGGGTTTTGTCCCCTTTTCCAGCCAGACGCCTGTATCTGTTGCGGGAATTACGGTTTGATAGACCTTAAATGTGTTTCCCGGAGAGCCTTATATGTCTGATCTGCCTTTTTCACCCTCTGCTGGGCCGGAAGCCCCCATGTCCATGCCTTGCGGCACCTGGCCGTCCCGTGTGACGGCGGCACTGGTGGCGGGGAAAACGCTCTCGCTCTCTGAAGTGACCGCAGACGGCAACGTCGTGTTCTGGCTGGAGCGCCGCCCGGCAGAAAAAGGCCGCTCCGTCCTGATGCGCTGGGCCGAAGGGCACGGCGTGGCGGAGGCGCTCCCCTCAGGTTTTGATGTCGCGACCCGCGTACATGAATATGGGGGCGGCCCATATGCCGTGCGGGGGGGACGCATTGCGTTTTCGGACAAGCGGACAGGAGCGGTCTGGCTGATGGCGCAACCGGGAGCGCAGCCAGTGCAGATCGCCGGAGAAGACGGACTGCGCTATGCCGATCTGCGGTTTGACCCGACGGCCAGCACTGTTCTGGCCGTAAGGGAAGATCATCGCGCAGAGGGTGAAGCCAAAGCCGCTCTGGTCGCGCTGAAACTCCCGACAGCAGGCGCGCAGGCGGAAGAGATCGTGCTGTATAGTGGCCCGGATTTTCTGTCCTCTCCCTCAGTCTCACCCGATGGTACGCGCATGGCGTGGGTGGAATGGCAGCACCCGGACATGCCGTGGGATGCCACGAGGCTGTGCCTCGCAGAGGTCGTGCGGGATGCGGAAGGTCGGATGACCGCTCTGAACAACAAGCAGGTTCTGGCGGGCGCAGAGCAGCGCGAATCGGTGCTGGAACCCCGATGGACTGAGGACGGTCAGTTGCTGGCCATTTCCGACCGGTCCGGTTGCTGGACCGTATGGGCTGTTCAGTTTGGGCAGGGGGCACCCGTTCTGACGCCCTGCACCATGCCGGAGGGCGAGATTGGTCAGCCTGCATGGGTGTTTGGCCAGCGGAGCTATCAGCCCTTGCCGGAGGGGGGATGTCTGGTGCTGGCAGTGCGCGATGGCCGCACAACCTGCCTGCATCAGACAGCGCAGGGGCAGGCTCTGGCGTTTGCTGCCCCCCCGGACCAGTGCCCCGTTCCGCTGGCTGATGGCCGGTTTGCGTGGCTCGAAGTGCCTGACGATGCGTTGCCAGCCGTGGTTGTTGGCAGCATGACCAAGGGGGTGGAACAGGTGTTGCAGCGTGCCGCAACGCTCGATCTCGCTCCGACCGATATTTCCCGTGCTGAAACCATCCGCTTCCCCGTGCCGGGGCAGCAAGGTGTTCTGGGCCACGCGCTGTTCTACCCGCCAGCCAACAGTCGGGCCTGTGTGCCGGAGGGCGCGCTGCCGCCCATGATTGTGCAGGTACATGGCGGCCCTACGGCGCGGGCGCAGGAAGGGTTTTCCTTCAAGGTGCAGTGGTGGACCTCTCGTGGATTCGCGGTGCTGGACGTCAATTACGGTGGCTCCACCGGATTCGGGCGGGTATGGCGTGAGCGGCTGAATGGCGCATGGGGCGTCGTGGATGTGGCGGATTGTATTGCTGCCTGCCGTCATATGGTGGCCACAGGCCGCGTGGACCCGAAGCGTCTTGCCATTCGCGGGTCCAGTGCCGGGGGCATGACGGTGCTGGTGGCGCTGGCCGAATCGGACCTGTTTGCCGCCGGCGTTAGCCTGTATGGCGTGACGGATCTGCGGGCGTTGGCGCAGGAGACGCATAAATTCGAGGCGCGGTATCTGGATGGGCTGATCGGCCCCTGGCCGGAGGCAGAAGCCGTTTATCTGGCGCGCTCACCGCTGTCTGCAGCGCATAAGATCAAGGCGGCGGTCCTGCTGCTGCAAGGCTCTGATGACAAGGTCGTGCCGCCCGGTCAGGCGCATGCTATGGCGAAGGCATTGGAAGAGGCGGGTTCTCCCTGCACCCTGCATGAATTTCCCGGTGAGGGGCATGGGTTCCGTCAGGAGGCCACAATTCGGAAGGCGCTGGAAGAAGAACTGGCGTTTTATGGCCGTGTGTTCGGGTTCGAAGCGTGACAGCAGCCTGAATACGCGTTTGTGATCATACAAAGCGCAAAACGGGTGAGACGTTTTTTGATCTGCTGACGTTAACGCTGAAAAAAGAAAAAGGCCGAATCATCCCTGTGGACGATTCGGCCTTTTTGTATCCGCCGGGCTTAGTGCTCGTAGCGCGGGGTGTAGATCAGACTTTCAATCCACGCCCGGATATCCTGCGGGCGTTCCATCGTGGCTGCACCCTGATCGAAAATGAATTCCGCAATGCGCGTGGCGGAGGTGATGGACACTTCCAGAATCTCGCTCTGCGGCGGGAACAGGCGGCCCCGTTCCTGTGCTGCCGGATCAACCTGATCCGCGAGCGCCTTGGCAGCCTTGATCACCATGTCATCGGTAATCAGATCCGGGCAGGTGGCGTAAACGGCCAGACCCAGAGCCGGGAAGATGTAGAAGTTATTGGCCTGCCCCGGGTAGAAGGTTTTGTCGTTCAGGGTGAATTCCGGATATTGCAGGCCAGCGGCAAACAGCGCCCGTCCTTCGGACCATGTATACGCCTGCTCTGCTGTGCATTCCCCGTTTTTAGCGGGCAGGGAGAGGGCGAAGATGATGGGCCGCTCGTTCAGCGCGGCCATTTCTTCCACAACCTCCTGCGTAAAGGCCCCACCACAGGTGGAGACCCCGATCAGAATGGTCGGCTTCACGGCTTTGACCATGGCCAGCAGGTCGCGTGAGGGCGGCATGTCCCTGGCGTAACGGGCCTGCTGCGGGGAAAGGTCAGTGCGGGATTTTTCCAGCAGGCCATCCACGTCCATCAGGGTCATGCGGGAGACGGCTTCTGCCTCGGACATCCCTTCCTTCTGCATGGCAGTCACCAGCATGTTGGCAATGCCCAGCCCGGAAGACCCTGCACCGAGGAAGAGCACCCGCTGGTCGGTCAGAGGTTCGTTCTTGATGCGCAGGGCAGTGATGAGCCCGGCCAGCGTGACGGCGGCTGTGCCCTGAATGTCATCATTATAGCAGCGGACGCGCGGATAATATTTTTCCAGATACCGGATGGCATCCGTGCCTTTCCAGTCTTCAAAATGCAGGCAGCAGCGCGGGAAGACGGTCTGTACAGCCTGCACAAATTCTTCCACAAATTCGTCCAGCACGTCCTGTGAGGGCGGTTCACGCCGCAGGCCCAGATACAGCGGATCTGCCCGCAGGGCGCTGTTGGTGGTGCCAATATCAAGCTGGATGGGCAGCAGCGGTTCCGGCGGCACTGCGCCGCAAGCTGTGTAGAGGTGCAGCTTGCCGATGGGGATGCCCATCCCGTTTACGCCAATGTCGCCGAGGCCCAGAATGCGACCGCCCGTGGTCACGCAAATGACGCGCACATCGTCTACCGGCCAGTTGCGCAGCACTTCTTCGATCCGGCCCTTCATCTCCAGGCTGATATACATGCCACGGGGGCGGCGGTAGATATGGCTGAACTGCTGGCAGACGGCCGCCAGTGTCGGCGCATAGATAATGGGCACGTATTTGGCCGGGTTGGACATCAGAACCCGGTAAAACAGGGTCTCGTTCTGGTCTCGCAGGCCGCTCAGATAAATATATCGCTCAAGGTCGCTGGGCTTGGCTTCCAGATGCCGGTGGATGCGCTCAACCTGCCGGTCCAGACTTTCAACATGCGTAGGCAGAAGCCCTTCCAGCCCGTACTGCCGCCGCTCCTCAGCCGTAAAGGCTGTGCCCTTGTTCTGACTGGCGTCATTCAGGAGGGACATTCCCCGGAGATGAGGGATAGGGGCTTTTGGCATTATAAACCTTTCATACATGTGAGACGTCAGAACGCATCGCTTGCAGAAAATCGCAGAAAGATGCGGGCAGTGCTCTTCTTATTGTGAAAATAACAAAATTTTTTGTCCGGAAGTCTGAGAATTTCAAGACGGAGCCATGTTCGGTGCAGAAAATTAATAAAATGTGCTAGCACCGTTCAGTCCTTCCCGGCAGCAGGAACTGTCTGCGTATTGGGCCTGAAACGTGGCATCATGCAGGGCGTTCAAAGGCGCGGACCATAAAAAAAAGAGGCGGCACAAGGCCACCTCTTTTCAAAACTTTTCAGATCCGGAGATCGGATAAGATCAGAGTTTTTCAACCTGACCATATTCCAGATCGACCGGGGTCGAACGACCGAAGATGGAAACGCTGACTTTCAGGCGTCCCTTTTCTTCATCAATCTCTTCAATCACACCGTTGAAGGAGGTAAACGGCCCATCCGCCACGCGGATCTGTTCACCAATTTCAAAGGTCACGGCAGAACGCGGATGCTGGATGCCTTCCTGCGCCTGCTTGATGATACGCTCAGCTTCTGCTGCGGAAATGGGGGTCGGGCGGTTCTTGGTGCCAAGGAAACCCGTTACCTTCGGGGTATCCTTAACCAGATGCCAGGACTCATCCGTCATTTCCATCTTCACCAGCACGTAACCGGGGAAGAATTTACGCTCGGCATTCACTTTCTGGCCGCGACGCATTTCGATGACTTCTTCTGAGGGAACCAGAATTTCATCAATATGGTCAGCAAGACCCTTCTGTGCTGCCTGCTCGCGAATATGCTGGGCGATTTTTTTCTCGAAGCCCGAATAGACGTGGACCACGTACCAACGTTTGGCCATGTCGTTTCCTCAGCCTCCCAGCCCGAACAATTGACGCACGCCGAGACCAATCAGCTGGTCAACGACAAAGAAGAACACAGATGCAAGCCCTGCCATGGCAAGCACAGCACCTGTTGTAATGAAAGTAGCACGTCGGGACGGCCATGTGACCCGTTCGGCCTCGGCACGCACATCACGCAGAAACTTACCGGGACTGACCGACACGAACTATCCTCTCTCCGCTGCCCGGTCCGATCTGGTTTGGACAGACGGCGCAGCCAATATCTTTCTGTCGGAAAACGCCGCAGGCTTTGCGGGCTTTCCAGCCAGTGTTGTCTGGCAGGGGTGGAGGGTCTCGAACCCACAACCTCCGGTTTTGGAGACCGGCGCTCTAGCCAATTGAGCTACACCCCTGCAGTGCGACAAGCCGACGCGGAAAGCAGGTATAACGGAAATCCGTCAGCCTGACCACCCATACGCGGCCCTTGCAGGAGGCGGAACAAAATATGTTGCGGCCCTAAAGTCAAGAGGCAGAAAACAATATCGTGCCAGATTGTGAAAAGAAGGCACAAAAACTCCCCTCATCAGGGGGTTGCGAAGTGCTGCGTTTTGGGGGTAAGAAGCCTCTTAGAGCGCGGGCGTAGCATAGTGGTAATGCTGTAGCCTTCCAAGCTACCGAGGAGGGTTCGATTCCCTCCGTCCGCTCCAAAATAAATTTCCCTGAAAATTTAAATTTTTCCGCAAGCCCTGCTGAAGTCAGAGTGCCTCGCCGCTGTTGCGCATGGTCGCGTCTTTCTGTTTTCACCGTGTCGGGTGGTCCAGCACGCCGTTCTGCCGTGACGTTTAAGGATTCGGAAAGGGCGCTAACCGAAACGCCCCATAGCGGGTGGCGGGGCCGGTTGGTGCTGTCCTCTCAAAATCTCCTGGCCAAAACGATAGGCTAAGGGGGGGTAATCTGTTCAGTGGCCCCGTGGGATGTCTTCTGATGGGAAGCGCATGCGTCCGGCTACTGCGCAGCGCTGCTGTTTGGGGATGGATTCGCTGTAAATCCGGTCGTGCATTCTTCGGCGTGGTCGGGACGGTCTTCCATGAGCTGGCTGGAGAATATTTTCAGCAAAGATTTTCCGCAGGTATCTCAGGGCTTCAAACACGCAAAAATGCGGGCAAAGCGGTCTCTCCTAAGATGTTTTTCTGTCGAAAGGTCATTTTCATACGGTCTGACAGAGGGAAACCGGGGGCACGGGTTCATTTTGGAAGAGGCTGCCGGTTGCGTGGCAGGTTTCAGCATGCTAGAGGCCGCGCCGACGCATGCTTGTGGCTAGATACAGCCAGAGGCGGAGTCATGTATGTGGAATGCCGGCGCGCACAGAAGGAAAGAGCCTAAAGAGTGGTGGCCTCGGGCGTAACGACAGCACAATCGGTTGCTTTTGCTTCCAACGGTCTCGAAGGCCGTTATGCAACTGCGCTTTATGAACTCGCAGCGGAACAGCAGCAGCTGGATGCAGTGCTTGATGAATGTGCGGCACTTGCCCGCCTGATCGATGAGAGTGCCCCTCTGCGCACTGTTCTGGATGATCGGCGGCTTGATATCCGTGTCTCCCGCAAGGCTGTTCTGGCCGTGCTGGACGCACAGGGTTTTTGCCAGACTCTTAAGAATTTCGTGGGTGTCGTTGCTGACAACCGCCGTCTGCCGAATTTGCGGCAGATCATGGCGGCAGTCGATGCCCTCGCTTCAGCCCGCCGTGGTGAAGTGGTTGCGGATGTTACATCTGCTCAGCCGCTCACAACCACGCAGCGCGCCCAGCTTCAGGTTCGTCTGGCCGAAGCCGGTTATTCCCGCATTACTATCCGTGAGCGTGTCGACTCATCCCTTCTCGGCGGCCTTGTCGTCCGTGTTGGGGCCAAGCTTTATGACGCCAGTCTTCAGACCCGCCTGTTTCGTTTGCATTACGCCATGAAGGGAGCCGCGTGATGGAAATCCGTCCCGCAGAGATTTCGGATATCCTCAAGCAGCAGATTGCTTCGTTCGACAAAGAATCCGATGTTGTCGAAACCGGCACTGTCCTGTCTGTCGGCGACGGCATTGCCCGTGTGTTCGGCCTGCAGCATGTGATGGCCGGCGAGCTCGTTGAGTTCCCGGGCTCCGGCCAGAAAGGCATGGCGCTGAACCTTGAGAGCGATAACGTTGGTATCGTGATCTTTGGTGATGACACCAACATCCGTGAAGGCGACACTGTCAGCCGTTCCGGTGTGGTGGTTGAAGTCCCCACAGGTAAAGGTCTGCTGGGCCGCGTTGTTGACGGTCTGGGTACCCCGATCGACGGCAAGGGCCCGCTGGCTGACGTTGAAATGCGTCGCGCTGAAGTGAAGGCTCCCGGCATTATGCCGCGTCAGTCCGTCAGCGAACCGATGCAGACCGGCATTAAAGCCATTGACGCCCTCGTGCCTGTCGGGCGCGGTCAGCGTGAACTGGTGATCGGTGACCGTCAGACCGGTAAGACGACGATTCTGACCGACACGATCCTCGCTCAGAAAACCGTTAATGACGAAGGCGACGACAAGAAGTCCCTTTACTGCATTTACGTTGCTATCGGTCAGAAGCGCTCCACGGTCGCACAGCTCGTGCGTCTGCTGGAAGAAAAAGGCGCGATGAAATATTCCATCGTCGTCGCAGCAACGGCTTCTGATCCGGCTCCCCTGCAGTACCTGGCACCGTATGCTGCCTGTGCAATGGGTGAGTATTTCCGTGACAACGGCATGCATGCTCTGATCTGCTACGATGACCTGTCCAAGCAGGCTGTGGCTTACCGCCAGATGTCCCTGCTGCTGCGTCGTCCGCCGGGCCGTGAAGCGTATCCGGGTGACGTGTTCTACCTGCACTCCCGTCTGCTGGAACGCGCTGCAAAAATGTCTGACGCCAACGGCGCTGGTTCTCTGACGGCTCTACCGGTCATTGAAACGCAGGCTGGTGACGTGTCCGCCTACATCCCGACCAACGTGATTTCCATCACCGACGGGCAGATCTTCCTTGAGACCGATCTGTTCTACCGTGGTATCCGTCCGGCCGTGAACGTTGGTGGCTCCGTGTCCCGCGTTGGCTCCGCCGCACAGATCAAGGCGATGAAGCAGGTTGCCGGCAAGATTAAGCTGGAACTGGCTCAGTATCGTGAAATGGCAGCCTTCTCTCAGTTCGCGTCCGACCTGGACCCGGCAACGCAGAAGCAGCTTGCTCGTGGTGCCCGTCTGGTCGAACTGCTGAAGCAGCCCCAGTCTTCTCCGCTGACGGTTGAAGAACAGGTGGTTGTGCTGTTTGCAGGCACCCGCGGCTTTATCGACGGCATCCCCGTTGAGAAAGTGGTGGCCTGGGAACACGCTCTGCTGGCTGATCTGCCGAACGGTGGGAAAGATATTCTGGCAACCATTGGTAAGGAGCGTCAGTTGTCCAAAGACACTGAAGCCCGCCTGACGGAATATCTGACCACCTTCAACCGCAACTTCGGCGGCTGAGGAGCAGGACTTATCCATGGCTTCCCTCAAGGAACTCCGCGCTCGTATCGGAAGTATCAAGTCGACACGGAAGATCACCAGCGCGATGAAAATGGTCGCGGCCGCAAAATTGCGCCGCGCCCAGGCCAGTGCTGAGGCTGCTCGTCCGTATGCCGCCGCCATGCGGCGGATGCTGGGTGAACTTGCTGCTGCCACGAAGGGGGAAGAGGGTGCGCCGCGTCTTCTGGCCGGAACGGGGCAGGATAAGGTTCATCTGCTGATCCCGATCACCAGTGATCGTGGTCTGTGCGGTGGCTTCAACTCCAACGTGCACCGCCTGACGCTCCAGACCATTAATAAGCTTCAGGCTGAGGGCAAAACCGTCAAACTGCTGCCGGTTGGCCGTCGTGCTCTGAACTTCTTTAACCGCGAACACGCTGACCTGATCATTGATAAGGTCATCGGGTTCAGTGGTAAGGACGTTCCGTTTTCTGTAGCAAGCGGCCTTGGTGACAAGGTGAATGCGCTGCTGGAAGCTGGCGAAATCGATGTTTGCACGCTTGTGTTCAACAAGTTCCAGAACGCGATGACGCAGACCCCGGCATGCCTGCAGCTTGTGCCCATGGTGATGGATGATGCCGCGGCGAAAGCCGATGCTGCCTCCACCACGGCAGACGATGCAGCGCAGTACGAATTTGAACCGGATGAAGCAACGCTGCTGGCAATGCTCCTTCCGCGGAATCTGCAGGTTCAGATCTACGCTTCGCTGCTGGAAACAGCCGCAGGTGAGAACGGCGCCCGCATGACGGCCATGGATAACGCCACGCGCAATGCAGGCCGGACCATCGACAGTCTGAGCAAGGTCTATAACCGGACCCGTCAGACCAATATTACTAACGAACTGATCGAAATCATCTCGGGCGCACAGGCTGTCTGAGCCCGCTCGTTTGCCCCGCAGGAGCTGACCCATGTCGGATACCACAACCCAGACCCAGGCCCCTGCGGCCACAAAGACCAATTCTGTTGGCCGCATCACCGAGATCAGAGGGCCGGTTGTTGACGTGCAGTTCGAAGGTGAACTGCCGAAAATTCTCAACGCCCTTCACGTCAAGCTGGGTGAACAGACTCTGGTGCTTGAAGTGGCCCAGGAAATTGGCGAGCACGAAGTGCGTTGCATTGCCATGGACACCACCGACGGTCTGGTCCGCGGCGCAGAAGTGTCCGATACCGGCACGCAGATTTCTGTGCCGGTCGGCCCCGAGACCCTTGGCCGTATCCTGAACGTCATTGGTGAGCCGATTGACGAAAAAGGTCCGATCAAGACCGCACGTCGCGCCCCCATCCACCGTGATGCCCCGTCTTTTGAAGAGCAGGCTGCTGCTTCTGAAATCCTGATGACGGGTATTAAGGTTGTTGACCTGCTCTGCCCGTACCTCAAGGGCGGTAAAGTCGGCCTGTTCGGCGGCGCCGGCGTGGGCAAGACCGTTATTATTCAGGAACTCATCAACAACATCGCCAAGGCGCACGGTGGTGTGTCCGTGTTTGCCGGTGTTGGTGAACGTACCCGTGAAGGCAACGACCTGTATTACGAAATGCAGGACGCTGGCGTTATCAAGCTGGACGAAAACAACAACACCGAGGGCTCCAAAGTGGCTCTGGTGTTCGGCCAGATGAACGAACCGCCGGGTGCCCGTGCACG
Source organism: Acetobacter cerevisiae (assembly GCF_001580535.1). Classification (GTDB taxonomy): domain Bacteria; phylum Pseudomonadota; class Alphaproteobacteria; order Acetobacterales; family Acetobacteraceae; genus Acetobacter; species Acetobacter cerevisiae. The sequence goes on from NZ_LHZA01000153.1 coordinate 72,944, forward strand.
TGTTGCTCTGTCCGGCCTGACGCTGGCTGAATACTTCCGTGACGAAGAAAGCCAGGACGTGCTGTTCTTCGTGGATAACATCTTCCGCTTCACGCAGGCTGGTTCTGAAGTGTCCGCTCTGCTGGGCCGTATTCCGTCCGCAGTGGGCTACCAGCCGACGCTGGCTACGGAAATGGGTGCGCTGCAGGAACGTATTACGTCCACCAAGAAGGGCTCCATTACGTCCGTTCAGGCGGTGTATGTCCCTGCGGATGACCTGACCGATCCGGCTCCGGCTGCGACCTTCGCCCATCTTGACGCCACGACCGTGCTGAACCGCTCCATTGCTGAAATGGGCATCTACCCGGCCGTTGACCCGCTGGACTCCACGTCCCGCTCTCTGGACCCGGCTATTGTGGGTGAAGAGCACTACAACGTGGCGCGTGACGTGCAGCGTATTCTGCAGACCTACAAGTCTCTGCAGGACATCATCGCCATTCTGGGTATGGATGAACTGTCTGAAGACGATAAGCTGATCGTGGCCCGTGCGCGCCGCATCCAGCGCTTCCTGTCTCAGCCGTTCCACGTGGCAGAAGTCTTCACGGGGGCACCGGGTAAGCTGGTTTCCGTGGCAGATACGGTTCGCTCCTTCAAGGCGATCTGTGCCGGTGAGTATGATGACCTGCCGGAAGCTGCGTTCTACATGGTTGGCACGATTGAAGAAGCCGTTGCCAAGGCAGAAAAAATGAGGGAATCGGTCTAACAGCCGGTTCCGGGAAGGAACAGCATTCATGCCGATCCAGATCGAGATCATCAGCCCTGAAAAGGTTCTGGTGTCGCGTGAAGTAGATATGGTGGTCATGCCGGGTGCGGAAGGCGATATCGCCGCCATGCCCGACCGTGCCCCCATGATGCTTCTGCTGCGTGGTGGTGTTGTCTCACTGTACGAAAATGATGCCGTGACGGACCGTTTCTTCGTCGGTGGTGGCTTTGCGGACATGACGGCAACGCGTTGCACCATTCTGGCTGATAAAGCCGAGCCTGTGAGCGAAATCTCCATTGATAACGCCACAGCAACGCTCGAAGCGCTGACGGAAGCCTGGGACAAAGCCGACAAGACCGATATCTCGCGTCTGGATGTGCTTCAGGACAAAATCCTGTCTGTGCGTGCTGAAATCGAAGCCGGGTCTTCCGCTTCCTGAATCAGAACCGGGTTCTGCCCGGTCTTTGAGACAGACGACGCTAAGGCGCCGACCAGTTTCAAAAAAAGCCACCCTTGCGGTGGCTTTTTTTATGCGCTTGTTCTGAGTGTCAGCCGCGACCGCGATAGGTCGGCACGTCCTGTGACGGAATCCAGACATCAGCCGGCGGTGCGCCAGTCTGCCAGAACACATCAATCGGAATACCACCGCGCGGATACCAGTACGCGCCGATGCGCAGCCAGACCGGGTTGAGGCGTTCAACCAGAGTAGTGGCAATCTGTACGGAGCAGGCTTCGTGAAACGCGCCGTGGTTGCGGAAACTGGTCAGGAACAGCTTGAGAGATTTGCTTTCCACAATCCACTGGTCCGGCACGTAATCAATCACGATATGCGCAAAATCCGGCTGGCCGGTGACCGGGCAGAGAGACGTAAATTCCGGGGCTGTAAAGCGCACCAGATAATTCTTGCCGGGGTAGGGCGCGGGCACGCGTTCCAGAACGGCGTCTTCCGGGCAGGTCGGAGCAGGGGTTGCGCGGCCAAGCTGGGTGAGGGCGTCACTGCCGTCATCTGGGCGGGTCATGGCGTTTCTTTCCGTTAGGGTCTGTGTGTGTCTCATGTCGAAGCTGTGCGGGGTTTCGTCAAGCTTTTCAGAAAGTCAGGCGCTGCTGTCCGCTTCTTTTTCCTGTCAGGTGGTGTATGAAGGCAGACATGGCCAGAGCTTCCTCCCCCGCATTTCCCGAACCCCGCCTCATATCCACAACGGACGATCTGGCGACAACTCTTACCCGCCTGCGTGCAGAACCGTATCTGACGATTGATACGGAATTCATGCGTGAGCGCACCTACTGGCCGGAGCTGTGTCTGGTGCAGATTGGCGGCGTGCAGGAAGTGGTGCTGATTGACACCATGGCGGACGGCCTGGATCTGGCACCTCTGGCGGAACTGATGGCCGATGAGTCCGTGCTGAAAGTTTTCCATGCTGCCCGGCAGGATCTGGAAATTTTCCTGCACCTGTTTGATGCCTTGCCCACACCGCTGTTCGATACGCAGGTTGCGGCCATGGTCGCCGGGTATGGGGATCAGGTTGGGTATGACAGTCTTGTCGGCTCGATCACGGGTCATGCGATTGATAAAAGTCACCGCTTTACCGACTGGTCCGTGCGTCCACTTTCTGCTGCACAGCTGACCTATGCCGCAGGAGACGTGACATGGTTGCGCCTTGTGTATGAACGGCTTGTGAAAAAGCTGGAGCAGGAAAAGCGGCTGGACTGGGTTTCTGCCGAAATGGCGGTGCTGACAGACCCGGCCACGTTCCGGGCCGACCCGGAAAAACAATGGGAACGTCTGCGGGCCCGCACGAGCAACCGCCGTATGCTGGGCATTCTGCGCGCCGTCGCAGCTCTGCGGGAGCGGGAAGCGCAGCGCGTAAACGTGCCGCGTCAGCGTTTGCTGAAAGATGAAAGTCTTCTGGAAATTGCCGCCACAGCGCCAACCACGACTGACGCTCTGGCCCGCGTGCGGGGGGTGTCTCGTGGGCTGGCCGAAGGGCGCACGGGGCTTGGCCTGCTGGATGCCGTGAAACAGGCGCAGGCTCTGCCGGATGCGGAGCTGCCGCGCTTGCCGAAAAACCGCAGCAAGGATGCCCCTCGGGCGTCCGCAGCTCTCATGGCTTTGCTGAAAGTGCTGCTTACCAGCTGCTGTGAAGAGCATGATGTTGCGCCCAAGCTGGTCGCATCCATGGATGATCTGGAAGCGCTGGCGCTTGATCCGTCTGCTCCGAATCCGGCTCTGGCTGGCTGGCGGAAAGCGGTATTTGGGGATGCCGCTCTGGCCCTGTGCAATGGTGAGATTGCGCTGGCCGTAAAAGGCGGAAAAGTCGATATTCTGACTCGCTGAGACCTCTGCCTTCCGCAGTAACAGGGAAGGCAGAAACGACAGCGAACAGCAGATAAGGGCTTTTTAGAAGCCCATTTTCTGCCAAAGATTGGCCAGCGGGCGTGCGCCGACATGCGAGATAATTTCAGACGCCGCGACAGAAGCCAGACGGCCACATTCCGGCAGGGTGCGACCAGAGGTCAGACCAGCGAGGAAGCCTGCGGCATAGGCATCGCCCGCGCCCGTTGTATCCACGACCTGAGTGGGGACCGGGGCGACGGTTGTCATCTGCCCGTCATGAATGACCACGCTGCCCAGACCTGAGCGGGTAAGTGCCGCAAAGGTGGTGTCTTCCAGCGTATGGCGGGCTGCTGTCTCAAAGTTTTCTGTTTCATACAGCGCGCAGATTTCATCTTCATTGGCGAAGAGAATATCGACGTGGCCTTTTACGAGATCCAGAAACGCCTCACGGTGGCGACCAACGCAGAACGGGTCAGACAGGGAGAGCGCAACCTGACGGCCATTCTGATGCGCGAGTGTTGCAGCGCGACGGAATGCTTCCTGCGCATGCGGCGGGTCAAACAGATAGCCTTCCAGATACACGATTCTTGAAGCGGCGATTACGTCCGTCAGCACGTCGTCCGGCGTGAAATGTGTGCACGCACCAAGATAGGTCGCCATGGTGCGCTGGCCATCCGGCGTGACCATGACGACGCAGCGTGCCGTCGGCAGGTTTTCAGACACATGGCCGTCCAGCGGCGTGGAGGGGAAGGTAATGCCGTTATCGCGCAGATCCTGCGCAAATTTCTGGCCAGCCGTATCGTGCGCAACTTTGCCCAGATACGCGACGCGTGCGCCAAACTGTGCTGCTACAACACAGGTATTTGCAGCAGAGCCACCGCCCATCACCTGTTCTACTTTCAGGTTTTCGGTCAGGCTGTCGGCACGGGCCGCATCAATCAGCGTCATGCTGCCAGGGGTCAGATTCTGCTCAAGCAGAAACGCGGGTTCGACAGTGGCAAGAATGTCCGTAATGGCGTTGCCAATGCCGAGAATATCGTATTTTGCCTCAGAGCCAGTCATGACGATGTCTATTTTCCTGAAAAAATGAGCAGATCGGCTCTTTCGGTATCGCGCTGCCATAAAAAGGGCAACAGCAAGCGCTAACGGATGCTTGCCGCACGGTCTGTCAGCTGTATAACAAATTGGCTGCCAGCTTGATGGATCGACGCGGGCAAGTACAGACGTATAACCGCTGTCGCAGATACGGCAGCCAGCATGGCGGGGGGATTCTTGTTTAAAAGACGCAAGCCTGAAGATAACCGACCGGCCGGGCAAAATGCCGGTCAGAGTACCAGTCAGCCGGGCGCTGCGCGTCCTGCCGGAGCATTTGGTACACTTTTCCCTTCTTCTTCTCCCGCGGGTTCGCCTCCGTCATCCGGCAGCGGCACGGCACCTGCTTCCCGTCCAGACGCAACAAAGGAGACCTCCATGGGTCGTGCGCCTCTCCCCCCCGGTTCCCCTCTTTCTCCCAACGCTGGCGTGCCCCCCATGCCGGGTGCCGCTGCACGAGGCATGAACCCCCAGCAGCCGAAAAAAGAAGTTCCGGACCAGCGGACCCTCGTTGTCGGCCGCGGTATCAGCGTTCAGGGCACCGTGCAGGATGCTGAGCGTCTGGTTGTGGAAGGCACTGTGGAATCCAGCATGATTTCCGCCAAGGAACTTGCTGTCATGCCGGGCGGTCTGTTCCGCGGTGGCGTGGAAGTTGAGAACGCGGAAATCGCCGGGACGGTTGATGGCACGCTGACGGTGCGCGGGAGCCTGACGGTGCGTGCAACGGGCCGCCTGCTGGGCAAAGCTGCCTGCCGCCGCCTGAAGGTGGAAGATGGTGGTCAGATCACCGGTCAGCTGGAAATGCTGAGCGATGACAACAAAGCACCGAAGCCTGCTGCTCCCGCAACGCCTGCTGCGGATGCACCGGTTAAAGCTGAAGGCTGATCTGCTTCTGATCAGACGGGGGTGAAAGCCCCCGCTTTCAGTAAGGCATAAAAAAGGCGCGCCCTTTGCTGATGCAAAGCGGCGCGCTTTTTTATGGAACGTGCGGTGTGACGTCAGGCGACGTTATCGCGCCGGTCACGCAGTTTGACGTAAGCAATCTGTGCATGTTCTGCACAATAGGGCTTACCCGGCAGCGGTGTGGCTCCACAGAAATGGAAGCCCGGTGTGCCGGGGTCGCCAATCGGCCAGCAGCAGGACGGCCCACGGCGCTTTTTGGGTTCCGGGTCGGAAATGCTGCGCAGGGACGTTTTGGGCTTTGCCGAGGCGCGTGGCGCTGCCGGAGCTTTGGCTGGTTTAGCTTCAGCCTTGGGCTGCGGAGCAGGTTTGGGAGCCGGAGCGTCCACAGCCGGGGCCGCAGTTGTAGCAGGCTTGGCGTCTGCTACAGGGGGCGCAGCCTGAGGCGCTTTTTCCTTAGCAGGTGCAGCTGCGGGGGCCGGAGCCGCTTTTGCAGCACTTTCCGTGCCAGCGACTTTGGTTTTGTCACTCCGCCGGATGGGGGACGGACGCGGGGACAGACTCAGACGATGCGCTTTGCCCACCACGGCGTTTTTGGTGATGGAGAGCCGACGGCCAATTTCTGCAGTTGAGAGGCCTTCCGCCCAGAGCTCTTTGAGCCGGGCGATCGTTTCATCGGTCCACTCCATGCACAGGCACCTTTTCGTATTGTCACGGGTCAGTGAAGCCAGATGCTTCAGTGCCGGGCATATTAAGGGCAGAGCAGGGGTATCTCAAGGAGAAAGGCCAGAAATTCTTGAAATCAGGCGGGTTTCTGGCTGTTTTACCGGCCTTAGTGCGTACCGGCTTCCATCATCAGGGGGTAGAGGGAGGCCACCAGCAGGGTGGCCATGGTCAGGTTGAACCCACGCAGAATGGCAGGCTGGCTCAGCCACCGGCGCATGAGGGCACCAAAGCTGGTCCACAGGCTGACGCACGGGATGGCGGTGAGCCCACAAATGATGCAGGCCAGAGCTAAGCCAAACAGAAAATTCTCGTGCGGCAGATAGGCGGAGACAATCCCAATAGCGATAATCCATGCCTTGGGGTTAACCCACTGGAACCCCGCTGCCTGTAAGAAACTGATGGGCGGGCTCCCCCCGGCTTCAGTCGATGCAGGTTTTGCCGTGGCGATTTTCCATGCCAGCCAGAGCAGATACGCAGCACTCACATATTTCAGCCAGACATACAGCAGAGGAAAGCGCTCAAACACCACGCCCAGCCCCAGCCCAACCAGCGCGACCATCAGTACAAAGCCAAGGGTGACACCAAGCATATGCGGGATGGACCGCCGGAACCCGTGGTTCAGGCCCGAGGCAGCCAGCATGGTGTTGTTCGGACCGGGCGTGATGGAGGCCACCAGAGCGAAAGCGGTCAGGGGGCCGAAGGTGCTCCAGAAGGACATGAGGCGCAAAACTCCGTTTGCAGAAGGCGGAAGAGCCATCATATTCAGGAAAATGCTCTTATGCTACGCTGGTGGTTCAGCCGCAGCGGCCCGAAAGGCCCGGTTGAGCAGTAACTGACAAGCCGGATTGCAGATCACTTTCGGCGCGCCGGCAGCCGCCTGCCATCTGTGCGGTGGATGGCAGAAAGTGCCGGGATCAGCCGCCATACTGACCGTCATCCTATTTGCGTCTGACGGTCAGTATGGCAGATCACCAAAAATTCTGGTCCGTTTTTAAGAAACCACTGTGATAATAAAAAGGTATTGTTTCTTATTCAGTAAAGATTTCCGTATTTCCTCAATGAGATCTGCGTAGTCTGGGAAAGATGTAAAGCAAGCCTGAAAAGCGTTTGCGAGGAAAATATCGGATAACGAAAGACGTTTTTCAAAGAGTTCCTGTTATATTGTAACATCTGCGCGTCTTGTTGTGTTTCCGATACAGATGCATCCTGACAGAAAAGCAGATGTGACCAGAGAACACGTGCAGCACGGTAGCTCTCGGGGTCAGCTTGGGGCTATTCTGAAAAACACATAGCGCATCTGAGAGACGGTGCGCACAAACAGACACAATACACAGGGGATGAGCATGGACGTACGGGCAGCCGTAGCCTTTGAAGCGGGTAAACCGCTGGAAATTGAAACCGTGCAACTGGAAGGCCCGCGTGAGGGTGAAGTTCTGGTGGAAATCAAGGCAACGGGCCTGTGCCACACGGATAAATACACTCTCTCTGGTGCGGACCCGGAAGGTCTGTTTCCGGCTATTCTGGGCCATGAGGGGGCTGGCATTGTGGTTGAGGTCGGCCCCGGTGTGCGGCACCTGAAACCCGGTGACCACGTGATTCCGCTCTACACGCCGGAATGCCGGGAATGTAAATCCTGCCTCTCCCGCAAGACCAACCTGTGCACGGCTATTCGCTCCACACAGGGAAAAGGCCTGATGCCTGATGGGACCTCACGTTTTTCCTTCAAGGGGCAGCCGATCCATCATTATATGGGCTGTTCCACCTTTGCGAATTACACGGTTCTGCCAGAAATCGCGCTGGCTAAAATTCGGGAAGATGCCCCGTTTGATAAGGTCTGTTACATCGGCTGTGGCGTGACGACCGGCATCGGCGCAGTGCTGTTTACGGCGAAGGTCGAGACGGGCTCCACAGTCGTGGTGTTCGGGCTGGGTGGCATTGGGCTGAATGTCATTCAGGGTGCCAAAATGGTGGGGGCCGATCGCATTATCGGTGTGGACATCAACCCGGAGCGGGAAGCCATTGCTCGCAAATTCGGTATGACCGATTTTGTGAACCCGAAGGATCTGGGCCCGAAAGGCGATCTGGTTGGCTATCTGATTGAACTGACAGATGGCGGCGCGGATTACACGTTTGAATGTGTGGGCAACCCGACTCTGATGCGTCAGGCGCTGGAATGTGCCCATCGTGGGTGGGGTGTTTCAACCATCATCGGTGTGGCTGGGGCCGGGCAGGAAATAAGCACGCGACCGTTCCAGCTTGTTACGGGGCGCCGGTGGATTGGGTCCGCTTTTGGTGGGGCACGTGGACGGACCGATGTTCCAAAAATTGTTGATTGGTACATGGATCATAAGATCAATATTGATCTTATGATTACCCACAAGCTCCCGCTGGAAAAAATCAACGAGGGCTTTGATATGATGGCGCGCGGGGAGAGTATCCGCACAGTTGTAGAATATTAAAACGTGTTTCAGCCCCGGCCTTTTTGTGCCGGGGCTTTTTTAATGCGTCGCTCAGGGCAGAAGGCGCAGCACTGTGTCCGCAGGGCGGCATGCCGCAGCCCCTTTATTCGTCACGACAATCGGGCGGTTGAGCAGAGCAGGGTGTTCAGCAATCGCGTCCAGAATCTGATCATCCGTGACACTCGGGTCTTTTAGCCCCAGTTCTTCATAGAGCGGGCCTTTCTGGCGCAGCAGATCTCGTGCTGTCAGCTCGGTCTGGTTTACAAGCTCGGCCAGCCTTTCCCGGCTGGGCGGTGTTTTCAGATACAGCACAATTTCCGGCTCAATCCCGGCGTCCCGAATGAGGCCAAGGACGGTGCGGGACGTGCCGCAGGCGGGGTTGTGGTACAGCGTGACAGTCATGAACAGCGTCCTTGTAGCAGGTGAAAAAGAAAGACAGCCTCAGACGGGCAGAGGACGATTATCGGCAATCGCTTCCATCGCCATGTAAGAGGTGACGGTATCAATGTCGATTTTTTCTATCATTTTGCGATAAATGGCATCAAAGGCATTCATGTCCCGCGCAACCACCTTCAGCATGTAGTCATACTCACCGGCAATCCGATAGAAATCGACAATATTGGGAATGGAGAGGATGATCTGCCGGAAGCTTTTCAGCCACTCCTGTGAATGGTGGCGTGTTTTGATGAGCACGAGCACCGTCAGATCCAGCTCCACCGCCGCACGGTCCAGCTGCAGCGTTTGCCCTTGCATCACCCCCGCTGCGCGCAGAGCTTGCAGACGCCGCCAGCACGCATTTTGTGACATGCCGACCCGCTCTGCCAGATCCCGCTGAGATAGCGAGGCATCCTGCTGCAAGGCGCGGAGGATTGCACGATCAAAACTATCAAGTTTATGGGTCATAACCGATCATATGATCGAATATGACGGGATTCAATCATGAAATAGGGAAACTTTTTTGGATTGGTGTTTCTTATGATGGCGGAACAGCCTTTTCCAGTCTGCGTGGTTCCGGAATTATGATGACACCTTCCCCCGAAAACTTCTTTTCCCATTTTGCCAAAACCTTGCAGGGTGACGATGTGATTACCCGCCTGAGGGACGATCTGATTGGCGATAACCTGACCATTCCCGGTCCGTTTGGTCCCAAAAAGCTGGTCTATGCGGATTACGTTGCTTCAGGTCGGGCTCTGGGTGTGATTGAGCAGGCCATCGCCACGCAGGTGCTGCCCTACTATGCCAACAGCCATACGGAGGCCTCGTTCTGCGGGCAGGTGATGAACCGTATGCGGCATGAGGCCCGGCAAATCATTGCGCGCCTGTGCGGCGCTGAGCAGGGGTTTGCGACAATCTTCACGGGGAATGGTGCAACGGCAGGCCTGAACCGGCTCGTGCATCTGCTGGGAGTGCGGGATGCTGTGCGGGCCGGCGAGTGCCCGCTTGTGCTGATCGGCCCGTATGAACACCACTCCAATATCCTGCCCTGGCGGGAAAGCGGTGCGGAACTGATTGAAATTGCGGAAGCGCCAGATGGTGGTCCGGATCTGGCCCAACTGGAAGCCCATCTGGCCGCAGCGGCCCCGGAACGTCTGAAAATCGGTGCGTTTTCCAGTGCCTCGAATGTCACAGGTATTGTAACAGATACTGATTCTGTCACACGACTTCTCAAAAAATATGGTGCGAAATCTGTCTGGGATTATGCCGGGGGTGGTCCTTACCTGCCGATTGACATGAAGGCCGGGACAGATGCGGAAAAAGATGCCGTCGTGCTTTCTATACATAAGTTCATTGGTGGCCCCGGCGCATCCGGTGTGCTGATTGTGCGGGAGGCGGCTGTCGCAACACAGGAGCCAACGCTACCCGGTGGGGGCACGGTGCGGTTTGTCTCTCCGTGGGGGCATGATTACTCAGGCAGTGTTACTGCGCGGGAAGAAGCTGGTACGCCGGATGTCGTTGGCAATATTCGGGCCGCTCTGTGTTTTCTGGTTAAGGATGCCATTGGTGCGGCGTTTATGGCGGAGCGAAATCACACGCTTTATCAGCGGGCCTATGACGCATGGCATGCCAACCCTTATCTGGAAATTCTGGGAAATGCGCAGGCAAAACAGCATCTGCCTATTTTCTCATTCCGCGTGAAGGATACAGACGGAAAGCTGATTCACCATCAACTCTTTACGCGGATGCTGTCAGATCTGTATGGCATTCAGGCGCGTGGCGGATGTGCCTGCGCGGGACCGTATGCGCATCGGCTTCTCTCGCTTGGTCAGGACGAATCCATGCGAATGCATGAAGCAATCCGTGCCGGGCAGGAAGTGGAAAAGCCGGGCTGGGTGCGTCTGAACTTCAGTGTGCTGATGGATGATGCCAAGGTGGCGTATATTCTGAAATCCGTGAATGAACTGGCTGAAAATGCCAGTGTTATTGCGCAGTCTTATCTCTGTGACACCGCTACGGCGCGCTTTAAATATCAGGAGACACTGGCAGCGGAATAAGCGCCGGTTGGCAGATATGTTTATTTCACGATGAACTTTGCCTCCTATTTCCTGTTCACTCAGTCAGACGTGCGTGCAGAGCTCAGCCACACCTTGTCGCTTTCTGCACCACAAGGTCAGTTCCTTACCTATCCTGCGTCAAAAGGAGCTGGTTACCGGGAACCGAGTGAACACTAAAGAGGAGCGCAGTCGCATCATGAAATTTGATCTTAAAGGCCGGAAAGCCATTGTGACGGGGTCTACCCTCGGGATTGGTCTGGCAACAGCCAAAGGGCTTGCAGCAGCGGGGGCAGACGTTGTGGTGAATGGACGCAAGCAGGAGGCTTGCGAGAAAGCTATTGCCGCCATCAAAAAAGATGTGTCGGATGCTCAAGTGACATTTTGTAAGGCGGATCTTGGAACAGCAGAGGGATGTGACTCTCTCGTTTCGGCCCATCCTTCCTGCGATATTCTGGTGAATAATGTTGGTATTTTCTCACCGAAAGATTTCTTTGAAACAACCGACGAGACCTGGACGCAGTTTTTTGATGTGAATGTCATGTCCGGCGTGCGGCTCTCCCGCGCTTATCTGCCTGCTATGGAAAAGAAGGGCTGGGGGCGCGTTATTTTCATCTCTTCTGAATCTGCGCAGAATATTCCAGTCGATATGATTCATTACGGTTTCTCCAAAACGGCGCAGCTTGCCGTCTCCCGTGGTCTGGCCAAGCGGATGGCCGGCACAGGTGTGACGGTCAATGCAGTTCTGCCCGGACCGACGTTGTCCGAGGGGGTGCAGGCCATGTTTAAGGAAAAAATGCAGGAAACCGGAAAATCTCTTGAAGAGGTCAGTGAAGAATTTGTGCGAACCCAGCGCCCGTCTTCTCTGATCAGACGCCCGGCCAGCGTGGAAGAAGTCGCAAACATGATCCTGTATGTAGCGTCTCAGGAAGCGTCTGCTACAACGGGCGCCGCTCTGCGGGTTGAAGGTGGCATTCTGGAAACGATTTTCTAATATTGAAAAAGTCTTTAAATTAAAATCATCTTCTCCATGGCAGGAGAGAACTGCCATTTGGGGAAATAAGGGGGCGTATGAATTCATGACATAATGTTCATGAACTCATACGCAACGTCTGCGCCGTTTCCTCGTTGGAAGTGTAAGGTTTTACAATGGGCGAGCACAATCGGTGCCGAAATGACAAGCGCGCTGGTGTTTCGTCTTTACACAATGCGGTGTAGAGACATCCTGATGCTTTCGTCCACTTTCCTATAAAGGGGACTATCATGACAGCTTCCACCACAGATAAAATCAGCTCTACCCTGACGGCTGTGGCCGATACGGTAACGGCGGCCACCACGGATAAATCCGGTTTGTCTTCCGCCCTTATTCATTATCTGGAACACAACAATAACGCCGGGCAGGCAATTGTACGTCGGCATGCAGAACAGCATGGTTTGCAGTCCGTTGTGTCCCACTGGGAAAACCACGCTGTTGTGGAACCCACGACGGAAGACGTTGTGCAGAAGCTTCTGCCGTCTGAGGTGATTGACCGACTGGCGGCAGAAAGTGGTCTGTCCCGTGGTGCTGCGATTACAAACCTGCAGGAAGTGCTGCCGCCTGCTTGCCGCACGGACAAGGTTGATGCGCAGCGGAAAGCACGTCAGGCCTAAAAACTCTCTGCCCGCAGGTTTATCCTGCGGGGCGCCTTGCATTGTCTGAGTGCTCTTAAAGCTATCTCGTTCCTTTATTGGAGCGAGGTGGCTTTTTTTATTGGGGGATGCGTATTTTTAAAAAGGTGACGCCGCGTAGGAATGGCGGCAAAAAGCCTTGAGAGATCAGAAGACCAGTAAGGTGGGCAAGATGCTGAAAAACCTGTTCAGACGGTGGGGGCAGGGAGACCGGGCCAGCACTGTGCGCGATAGTCTGGCGGGGCTTTCTCTTGCCTGTATGAATATCCCGCAGGTTCTGGGGTATGCTCGTATTGCCGGGATGCCTGCTGTAACCGGGCTGTATACAGTTTTGCTACCGCTGGTGGCGTTTGCTGGTGTCGGGTCTTCGCGGCATCTGGTCGTGGCGGCAGATTCTGCAACCGCGGCCATTTTTTCCAGTGCTCTGGCACGCATGGCCCCGCCGGGCAGTGCGCATTACATGGCGCTTGTCAGCATGGTCGCGCTGTTGAGCGCCGGGTTCCTGCTGGCAGCGCGGTTGTTCAGGCTAGGGTTTCTGGCCGATTTTCTCTCCCGCACGGTGCTGGTTGGGTTTATGGCGGGTGTTGGCCTGCAGGTCGGCATTGCAATGGCGTATGACATGCTGGGCTTACAGGCCACAGCGCATAATCCTTTTCTCCAGTTTGTAGAGTTGCTGAAGGCGCTCCCGCATCTTGCGCCGTTAAGTGCGGCAATCTCGCTTGTTATGTGCCTGCTTTTATATACCGGAGAGAAATTTGCACCGCACAAGCCACTGGCGCTGGTCCTGGTGGTTGGAAGCATTTTCGCCAGTTGGGCTATGGGGCTGGAGGCGCGAGGCGTTGCTCTGGTAGGGCCACTGTCTGGCGGCTTGCCGTCCCTGCATTTCCCCAGGGTGGGGTGGAATGACATGCTTAGCTTGCTGCCGGTGGCGACTTCCTGCGTGTTCGTCATTATTGCGCAAAGTGCCGCAACATCCCGCACGTACGCTTACAAGTTTCAGGAAGATGTTGACGCAAACAGGGATATTCTGGGGTTAAGTGCTGCCAATGCAATGGCCGCCTTGAGCGGCACTTTTACGGTCAATGGCAGCCCGACGCAGACAGCCATGGCCGTGCAGGCCGGCGCTCGTAGCCAGAAGGCACAACTTGTTTTTGCCTGTGTCACGCTGGTTGTTTTACTCTTTCTCACGGGCCCCCTGCACTATCTGCCACGGTGTGTGCTGAGGGCTATTGTTTTTAGTGTTGCGATGGGGATGATTGACCTGCGCGCCTTATGGCGCATACGGCAGGAAAGCCCCGGAGAGTTCGGTCTGGCGCTGATCACCGCTGCTACGGTTGTGGGGGTGGGGGTGGAGCAAGGTATTCTGGTAGCGATTGCGCTCTCCCTGTTCCGCCATGTGCGGCATAGTTATGAACCACACACTATGGTTTTGCAGGAAGATGCCCAGACCAAGCTTCTGGAAGCCTCCCCAGTCAAGGCTGGGGTTGAAACGGAACCGGGCCTGATTGTGTATCGGTTCTGTGCAGATTTATTCTATGCGAACTGTAACCGCTTTGCAGATGATATCCGGTTTCTGATTAAAACAGCACCCACCCCTGTTCGCTGCATTGTGGTGGATGCAAGTGCTATTACGGATATTGATTATTCTGCCGCCAGCCTTTTGCGTACCGTTTTGCAGGAATTACAGGCAAAGTCTGTTTTGATTGCTTTTGGGCGGGTTAATCCGTTTTTACGGGCCGATATGGACCGCCATCGGATTAGTGCTGTTTTGGGTGAGGGCAATATTTATGCCCAACTCCATACCGCAGTGGCCGCGGCCCGCTCTCATGCCCGGTGCGAAAAGGCATGAGAGCGGCAGCTTGTGAGGCTTTTTTGTCAGAACAGGCTCAAAGAGGAGGCATGCGCTCCGCTGGTAAGCCATGTGTGTAAAATACCATAAAAACCCAACAAGAAAACAGAATGAATCATTAAAAACTTATAAAATAAAAAGAAGTTTCTGAATGATATAAAAAACCCCACGCCAGAAGTCCGACGTGGGGTAAAAAAGGTCTTTCTGCATACACTCCGTTACGGGAAGAGCTTACGCACAACCCGATAAGCAATGATATAAAGCAGAAGGTAAAATGCGGGAATAAACAGAATTATTCCTTCAAGATCACCTAACATGATTAAACCTCCTGATCTGAAGAGGAGCCGATTTTGCCGTCCTGCTGCGCATCCAGCAGGATTGCGCCGGCACCGGAAATGAGAATGATCATGATGGTACCAATCACCCAGGCGAAGTACCAGGGGCCCTGATCCCCCACAAAAACGGCAAACAGCAGGGAGACGACCAGAGCAGCGGCCAGACCGGCCAGACGTAACAGTTGCATGGTAAAGTTCCCTTTTAGTAGCTGTGGCTATCGTTAACGATGTCCGCCGTGTGAACTTTGCCGCGCATCACGTAGTAGCACCATGAGGTGTAGCAGAGGATGATGGGTACAAAGATCAACGCGACAACCAGCATGCAGGTCAGGCCATAAGCACTGGCGGAGCTGTTCCAGATGGTCAGGCTCTGGTCCGGTGCGGTGGTGGAGGGCATGAAGAACGGGAACATTGCTGCAGCAACCGTGCCAATGGTGCCAATCCATGAACCAAGCCCAATCCACCAGGCGAGAATGACCTTGTTCATGCGTGCAGCCAGTGTTCCGCCAATCATGCTGGCCAGCCCAAGCAGGGGCAGCAGCCAGAGGACCGGATGGGCGGCGTAATTATGCAGCCAGCCACCGGCAACCATGGCGACGTGCTGGCCGTGCATGGGGGAGGCCGGCATAGCCGGGTCGACCGGGGCGGTGAAAACAAAGCCCTGCATGCGGGCAATAAAGAAACCACCAATGATAAACAGTATCGCTGCCGTCAGGCCGCCGCGCAGGGCGTAGCGACGGGCACGGTCATAAATCGGGTTTTCTGCCCGCAGCATCAGCATCACGCCACCCTGATACACACTCAGGGCAACGGACATCAGACCGCACAGAATGGCAAACGGGTTCAGCAGATATGAGAAAAAGGAGCTGTCCTGATAATACTGTCCGGTCCAGCCAAAATGGTAGCCAACACCATGCAGGATGTTCCCGAAGGCCGCGCCGTAGATGAACATGGGCAGGAAACCGGAAATCAGAAACACCCAGTCCCAGCTGGCGCGCCAGAGGTGGGAGTCCGCCTTGGAGCGATATTCAAAGGCGACAGGCCGCAGGATCATGCTGAACAGCAGCAGGATCATCACGACATAAAAAACGGAAAAGGACGTGGCATAGAGGGTGGGGAAGGCGGCAAAAATCGCCCCGCCTCCCAGAATAAACCAGACCTGGTTCCCATCCCAGTGCGGGCCGATGATGTTGAGGGCCGTGCGGCGCTCTCCATCATTCCGCCCTACAAAGCGGAGCAGAGTGCCAACGCCCATATCCATGCCGACCATCAGCCCGAGGCCGATCAGCAGCACGCACAGCAGAGCCGCCCAGATCAGTTTGAGAAGTGCATAAAGTTCCATATCAGGACCTTTCTTTCAACAAAAACATCAGTGACCTGAGGCGTGCGGGGTGCCGACAACAGCGCAATGGGCGGCATACGCATCATCACTGTGCGGGGCGTCATGAGCTTCCGGGCCAAGGCGTGCGAACTTGAACATCAGATACAGTTCTGCCGCGATAAAGATGCTGTAGAGCAGCGCAAAACCTGCCAGAGAGAACACCATGTAGGACGTGCTGTGCGTGGAGGCGGACAGGAAGGTCGGCAGCGTGTTGAACACCGTCCAGGGCTGACGGCCAGCTTCTGCAGTAATCCATCCGAATTCTGTTGCCAGAATAGGCAGCGGGATAGACCACATGCAGGCCTTGAGGATGAGCTTGTTCCGCTCCAGCTTGTTCTTCAGGCTCAGGTAAGCGGAAATGGCAAACAGCGCGAAGAAATACAGCGCAAGAAACACCATGATACGGAAAGACCAGAAAGTAACAAACACATTCGGCAGAATGTCGGGTTTCGTCTGTTCCACAACGCTCTGCAGGGCATCTGCCGGAATGGCCGTTACGTCCTGATTGGGGGCGTGGCGGGTGGCCAGAAAGCCAAAGCCGAGGTCGGCTTCATGCGCCTTGAACGCATCCAGATCAGCCTGCTGGTGTGTTTCCTGATACCGGCGCAGGGCAGAGACAGCGACAATCCCGGATTCAATGCGCGGTGCGGCAGCATCTTCCAGTTCGTGCATGCCACGGATAGGCGTGTTGAAGTCATGCGTAATAAGCGGTGTGAGAACAAACGGGACACCAATTTCAAAATGGTTTTCCTGTTTGGCATCATCCGGGAGAGCCGCCAGAATCCACGGTTCATACGGCGGTTTGCTGGTGTGCCACAGGCCTTCAATGGCAGCGATTTTGGTCGGCTGTTCCATATAGTCTTCACGGCCCAGAACATCACCCAGCGTGATGACGGCAACAGTGGAGATAATGCCGAACAGTGCTGCCATACGGAAAGATCGGGCTGCAAACTGCCTGTGCTGACCACGCAGCAGATAAAATGCACTCACACCCATAACAAGCAGAGCCGCAGAGACATACCCGGCAACAGAGGTATGTACGAACTTGGCCTGTGCATCCGGGCTGAAGATCAGTTTTACAAAGCTGTCAAACTGCAGGCGCATGGTGTCCGGGTCAAAATGCGCACCGTGCGGCACGTTCATGCCGGCGTTCGCAATCAGAATCCACAGGGCAGACAGGTTGGAGCCGAGGGCCACCAGATACGTCACGGCCAGATGGGCCTGTTTGCTCAGGCGGTCCCAGCCAAAAAACATAAGGCCCACAAAGGTGGATTCCATAAAGAAGGCCATCAGACCTTCAATGGCCAGCGGCGTGCCGAACATGTCCCCAAAAAAGCGGGAATACATGGACCAGTTGGTGCCGAATTCAAACTCCATGGTAATGCCGGTGGCAACGCCGAGGGCAAAGTTAATGCCGAACAGCTTGCCCCAGAACATGGCCATATCTTTGTAAATTTTTCTGCCGGTTACAACATAGACAGTTTCCATGGCAGCCAGCATGAATGTCAGGCCCAGCGTGAGGGGGACAAACATGAAGTGGTAAAGCGCTGTCAGCGCGAACTGAAAGCGTGAAAGATCAACAACAGTCGGGTTGATCATGTCCATTTTAAAAATCCTTTATCATAGGCACTCTTAAGCGGGATCTCTGGGGTTATCGTCTCATGGCACCTCCTCCGCCGGGCAGATCTGGCCGCCTGCAAGCGTGAGTGTCCGGTCCATAAACGGGATCAGGGTGCGCCGATGCGTAATGCACAGGATGGTGGCATCCGGCCTTGCGGAAATCAGGCCGTGCATCAGGGCGTATTCGGTTTTCTGGTCCAGCCCTTCTGTGGGTTCATCCAGAATAAGCCATGGGGTATTGCGCAAAAGCGCCTGCGCGAGAACAAGCCTTCTGGCCTGACCACCGGAGAGTGCGAGACCTTCATCCCCAATCAGTGTATCCAACCCGTGGGGTGCGTGCTGCACAAAATCTTCCAGCTGCACAGTGCGCAGGACCTCAGCCATCTGCGTGTCATCCGCGTTCGGGTTGGCAAGCTGGAGCGTGTCCCGAATGGTGCCGTTGAACAGGTGGAAATCCTGTGCGGCGACGCTGATGGTTTTTGCGAGATCTTCCGTTGAAAAATGACGAAGATCCTGACCTCCCAATGTGATCTCACCGCCCTGATATGGATAGAACCGGCTCAGGAGGCTGATCAGGCTGCTCTTGCCAATGCCGGATGCCCCGACAAGCGCCACACGTTCCCCCTGACGGATGGTGAAGCTGGCATGCTCCAGAACCCGGTGCTGGGTATTAGGATATCGTAAGGAAATATCGCGAACGATGAGATCCAGAGGATGGTGCAGAGCAGGTGCGGGGGCGGTGGGAGCAGGAACGCACGGTGCGGCATTGCAGGATGTTTGCAGCCGTTCCGCAGCAATGCGGGCGCGGGTGAAGGCCTGACAGGCTGCGGGCAGAGGCTGCGTAACATCAAAGGCAGCCAGACACCCCAGAGCCAGCATCGGAATTTTCGGCGCAGAGAGTGCGCCCAGATGAAAAGCCCGAACCGCCAGCATGACCACATAAAGGGTTGTCAGCAGACCGATAAAAGTCATCAGGCTGCGTGCACCGCTTTCCAGTGCAGCAAGATGCCGTTCTGTGGCTTGCAGGGTTTTCTGGTGGCTATCCAGTGTCTCAATGCGGGCTTCACTGGCCCCCAGAGTCAGATACTCCCCTAAGCCTGCAAGCGTGTCTGCAAGTTCAGCCTGAAAGGTGCCGCGTTGCGTGGTAAGGGCACGCAGGCAGGGTGCTGAGAGGAGACCGACGCTCATGGGGACCGGCAGAGTGCAGACCAGCAGGCCAAGAGCCAGAATAAGTCCTGCGCTTTTCAGGAAAAATCCGGAAATAAGCGCAAAGGCCAGACCGCACAGAATGGCGCGAGCAAAAGGGATGAACGTTTCTGTGTAGGACTGGCCGACGCGGTCGGTGTCCGACACAAAGCGGGAGAGCAGATCGCCACCCCGTTTGTCGGTCAGTCCGGCCGGGGCCTGTGGGGCGAGTTTTGTATAAACCCAGACCCGCAGGCGGCCCGTCAGGCGCAGACTGGCATCATGCGTGACCAGCCGTTCCAGATACCGTGTGGCAATGCGCAGCGTTGCAAAAAAGCGCACCCCGGTGGCGGGCAGTATCATGTTGAAGGCTTGCTGTGCCGCAAGCCCCGCAGCCCCGGCGCAGGCCGCCCCGGCCAGCAGCCAGCCGGACAGGAACAGCAGCCCGAAGTTGGCAAGGGCTGCAACACAGGCCAAGGCCAGACCGAAGAAAACAGGCCAGCACAGAGCGCGCGTGAAAAGCCCTGAGACGGTAAGAAGATTCATGCGCAGGCCCTCTGCGGTGCGGAGAAGGGTTCTCCGTGCCCGTCACTGATATGCAGGCACTGGTCAGCCAGCGCGACCATGTCGGCATGGTGTGTGGCAACAAGTACAATCCGGTTTGCAGAACAGCGCCGAATGGCGTGGGCAACACGCAGGGCACTGGCCGGGTCCAGATCGGATGTTGGCTCATCAAGACACAGGATATCCGGATTGCGGAGCAGGGCACGTGCCAGAGCCAGCCGCTTGATCTGGCCACCGGAGAGGCATGCGCCTCTTTCCCCGACAGAGGTTGCAAAACCCTGCGGCAAAGCCTCGATAAATTCCAGCGCATCGGCCTGCTGAGCTGCGGCATGCAGTTCCGCGTCGGTTGCGTTGGGTTTGGCCAGCCGCAGAGTGTCGGCAATGCTCCCCATTGTCATCACAGGGCGCTGCGGCACCCATGCGGTGCGGCTTTGCCAGACTTCAAGAGGGGCACCTGTGGTGTCATACGCGGTGATCTGACCGGAAGAGGGCTGTAAAAACCCCAGTACCAGACGTAGGAAAGTTGTTTTCCCGGCGCCACTTTCCCCGGTGATAACGGTCAGTGACCCACGTGACAGCGTGCAGGAAAGCGCCTGAAAAGCTGGCGCTTGTCCCGGATAGCCTGCTGTCAGGTCGGAACACATCAGGTGGGCTATCGGGTGATTCCGGGTGTGTGTCAGCCGGGGCTGGTTTTCCGGTTGCGTCATCTCCGGCAGGGTGAACAGGTCAGCAAGCCTGGCTGCCGCTGCCGTTGCGTTCTGGCGGGCATGGTAGCTGGCGGAAAAAGCCCGGAGCGGCATGAAATATTCCGGTGCCAGCAGCAGGACCAGAAAAGCGGACCGAAAATCAACCGTGCCAGACAGCAGCCGTGCGCCGAAAACCACGGCAACCAGTGCAATGGACAGGCTGGAGAAGAATTCCAGAACAGCAGAGGTCAGGAAAGCGATTTTCATGACGGAAAGCGTACTGGCCCTGTGGGCGTCGGTTGCGGCGGCCATACGGCTGATGCTGGCCTCTGTCTGGCCCAGAAGGCGCAGCGTGCTAAGCCCGCGCAGGGAATCCAGAAAGCTGGAGCCCAGCACAACCAGCTGCATCCATTGCCGGTCCATGATGCTCTGGGCGCTATAGCCAACCAGCGCCATGAAAACCGGAATCAGCGGGCCGGTACAGGCCAGAATGACAAAGCTCCAGCCGTCCAGATGGAGCACCATGGCCAGAATAAGCAGTGGCAGCACGACCATCATGGCGGCACGGGGAATGTACTGCGCAAAATAGGGTTCCAGCGCATCCACCCCTTCTGTCAGGGTGGTAAGAATGCGTCCTGCCGGAAGGGTTGTGCAGCCAACAGGCCCGGCACGGAACAGATGCCGCAGGGCATCGCGCCGCACATGGGCGGCAATGCGCAGTCCTGCTTCTGTCCCCGCCATATCGGCAAGCCATTGCAGAAACAGGCTTCCGCCGAGGCAGGCGAGCAGCAGTAGGATGGTGTGCTGTTCTGCGGCGAAGGGTTTCCCTTTGAACGTCAGATCATCAATCACCCCGGCCAGCAGCGTGAGGTGCAGCACAAACAGGACCGCCGCCATGCCACCCAGCGTGACGCTGCCAGCCAGCCAGCCTTTGGCCCGCCGGGCCATGCCAGCAGTCTGCCAGTCGTTTTTGGGTTGCTTGGAGTGCATGAAGGTTTGCCTGCCTGCGGGAAAGGATCACAAAGAGATAAACTTTCATAATTAATGAAAGCCATATTAAAATATTTACGAAAGTATCTGACGTCAAGGGTGCGGCAGTCTGCGCGACCTGCAGGGCAGCTGCGTCAGGGCTTGAGAAGCTCAGCGATTGCGGAAGGATTGCCAGGAAAAGACAAAAAAAACGGGGCCTTGAAGGCCCCGTCGCTCTCCTCATCGAGAAGATAATATTTAATTTATGTTATTAAGTGTTGGGTTGCTTATCGCCCGAACAGGCACTGCCAGATCATGTAAGTCGCCACGCAGAAAATTACGCAGGCGAAAAAGATGGTCAGCGCCCCTTTGGACTGCGCCATGGAGCGCGCCACGCGGGTGCCCACCAGACTGCCAATGGCGCCCCCCAGAATGAACAGCCCGGCCAGAGACCAGTCCACATAGCCCGAGGCCATATAGCTGGCGGCCGTGCTGAACCCGAAGGCTGAGACTGCCACCAGTGACGTACCAACAGCATTCAGAATCGGCATGCCGGTGGAGACAATCAGGCCCGGCACAATCAGAAAACCGCCGCCAATGCCAAAAAAGCCGGAGAGCAGGCCTGTGCCTGCGCCATAGCCTGCGACTTTGGCGGCGTTATCGCGGTTGCAGCTTGCGCCGGGGCAGCCCTCGTTCCTGCGGCCTCGGAGCATGAGGATGCCGACGCCGATCATAAGGATGGCAAAGCAGAGCAGGAGTTTTTTGCCATCGACAGCCTTGCCGAGACTCGCGCCAACAAACGCCCCCAGCACGCCGCAGGACGCAAAAATGGCAGCGCATCGCCATTTGACCGTATGGGCGCGGGCATGCTGCGCCAGCCCGACCAGCGCATTGATGGCCACGGCCAGCGCGCTGGTGCCAATAGCGACATGCGGGTTGGAAACGCCCACCAGATAGACCATCAGCGGCACCGCCAGAATGGAGCCGCCCCCGCCAATAAGCCCAAGAGTAAAGCCGACCAGTGAGCCGGAAAAAATTTCCAGCCCGGTCTGTAAAAGGGGATCTGACATTTTACGCTTTGTGCCTCAGGTCAAAAAATAGGGGTGCTGCGGTCTGTAGAGCTTAGAGTTTGTTGACGGGGATTTTGATGTAACTGACGCCGTTTTCTTCCGGTTCCGGCATATGGCCGCCACGCATGTTGATCTGCACGGACGGCATAATGAGGTTGGGGAGAGAGAGCGTGGAGTCGCGCTTGGTGCGCATGCTCACAAAGTCCTCTTCTGCCACGCCGTCATGCACATGGACGTTATGGGCGCGCTCGGCCCCAACAGTCGTTTCCCATGCAAATTCGGTGCGGCCCGGTGCTTTGTAGTCATGGCACAGGAACAGGCGCGTCTGTTCCGGCAGAGTGAGCAGGCGGCGGATGGAGTGGAACAGCATCCGGGCATCCCCACCGGGGAAGTCTGCGCGGGCGGTGCCGTAATCGGGCATGAACAGCGTATCGCCAATAAAGGCGGCATCCCCGATCACAAACGCCATGTCAGCCGGGGTATGGCCGGGCACATGGAGGGCGGTGGCTTTCAGATTGCCGATCTGAAACTGGTCCCCATCCCGAAACAGGTGGTCAAACTGGGAGCCATCCCGGGCGAAGCGGGTGCCGGCATTGAAGATTTTGCCAAAAACCTCCTGCACCCGGATGATGTCAGCCCCGATGCCCAGTTTCCCGCTAATCTGCTCCTGTAACCAGGGAGCAGCGGAAAGATGGTCGGCATGGGCATGGGTTTCCAGCTGCCATTCAACTTTCAGCCCCTCTGCCCGCACATAGTCCACAATTTTCTGTGCGGAGTCGTAGCACGTGCGGCCGGACGCTGCGTCATAATCCAGAACGCTGTCCACCACGGCGGCGGCCTTTGTTTCCGGGTCATGCACAACATGGCTGGCCGTAAAGGTAGCTTCATCGAAAAAGGTTTTAACAACTGGCTTTTGAGCCGGGTTGCGTTCAGCATTCAGGATCTGGGCTGTCGCTGCGGCAATAGGGGCATCCGTCATGAGGTGCGTCCTTGTTAGTTTCTAAATTAATTTAAAAGTGTATCTTCATTTTCATTAAATACGAAACCATCTTGCGTCAAGGATAGTAACCCGCGTAAGTAACGCAGCATGAGCGATCCTACGTTTGAAGCATGTCCCCTCTTTCAGGCTCCGCCACCCCTCAAGATTGGCGATATGGCCCCGGATTTCGTGGCGAGGACCACGCAGGGCGACCTGACTTTAAGCAATCTGCGCGGGCATTGGGTGATTCTGTTCTCCCACCCGGCGGATTTCACGCCCGTTTGCACAAGTGAGTTCATCGCTTTTGCCAAGGCTGAGCCGCAGTTCCGCGCCATGAACTGCGCGCTGGTAGGGCTCTCCATTGATAGTCTGCCCTCTCATCTCGCTTGGGTGGATGCCATCCGGGCGCAGTTTGGCGTCGTGATTCCGTTCCCGGTGGTGGAAGATCCCTCCATGGTCATCGGCCGTGCCTACGGCATGCTGGACAGCACGGCCCAGAGTAGTGCCACGGTGCGGGCTGTTTATGTGATTGACCCTGAAGGCATCGTGCGGGCCATTACATGGTACCCCATGACAGTGGGGCGCTCCGTCATGGAACTGATGCGCCTGCTCGCAGCGTTGCAGCGTGTAGCAGAAGGCGATGTGCTGACCCCTGAAGGCTGGATGCCGGGCGACGATGTGGTGAGCCCCGCAGCTCAGACGCAGGATGCCGTGGCCGATGCCGGGCCGGCTTGGTTCATGGCGTTGCAGCAGGATGCAAAGGTATGAGCTCCCTCTCGTTCGACATGGCCAAGCAGCTGGTGGAACGATTGAAGCTGTTTGCCCAGCCCCAGCGCCTGATGATTCTGGACGCTTTGCTGGATGGCGCTCTGGCGGTGAGCGAACTGGAGAGCACAACCGGTATTGGCCAGCCTACTCTGAGCCAGCAACTGGGCACCTTGCGGCGCGCCGGTATTATTGTGCCGCGCCGGGAATCCCGCACCATTTACTACAGCCTTGCCAGTGATGAAGACGTGTTGCGCGCACGGGCTTTGATTGGCCTGCTGCGGGAAGACCGCTTGGCGCTGCCGCTTTTGCAGGAAGTGTCCGAGCGGCGCGCAGCACTGCCCGCACGCCCCAAAACGCAGGAAGAAGGCGGAGCGCAGTTTGCGTTCATCCGCCCCGGTTTATCTGCATCCTCATCCTGACGCGCTGGCTTTGCTGGTAATGAACCGAGCCTTAAGGGGCAGCCCTCATAGTGTAAGGCTGCCCTTAGAAGTGAAAGGTGCTCAGGCGGGAGTGCCGCCTGATACCTTGGGGGCCGCCAGCCGGAAGAGCGGTCCGGTCAGAACAGTTGAAATCACCGCCAGCACCATCAGGGATGCAAAGGCGAATTCTGAGATCATGCCCTGTTCGTGCAGAATGGTGGCTGCGACAATTTCCATCAGGCCTTTGCATTGCAAAAGCGCGCCAATGCTCAGCCGCTGCCTGCCATTAAGCCCGGCAGCAGGAGGGAACAGAGAGACCGCACCAATTTTGGTGACGACCGAAAGCACCACCAGCATCAGTGAGGCAATGACGGACGGCCAGGTCAGGGCGTCGCCATTGATATGCAGTCCGCTATGGCCAAAGAACATGGGGGCAAGCCAGATCAGCGAGAACGTACCGACTTCTTCCACCGGCAGGCGGCGAACCCAGCTGGGGGGCATGATGGCTCCGGCAAAATACGCCCCGATCAGCTCATGCAGGCCAAGCTGCATACTGGCCCAGGAGCCTGCGGCCAGATAAACGGGCACGGCCAGCCAGATCACCCACAGCGGCGGATGCTTTAAATTGCGGGTGGCCCAGCTTCCGGCCAGCGCCAGCCCAACCAGTAGCGCGATGGCCACGAATTCCAGCCCGGTCCAGCCTTTCAGGCTGGCGGACCCTCGGGCGGCAAATTGCAGGGTGGACTTGTAACGGTTTTGTGCCGGT
>NZ_LHZA01000146.1 GCF_001580535.1 Acetobacter cerevisiae
CCACCCCCGCCCACAGCTGCAACTGGCGCCATGCATGTGAACGTTCACAACGCCACACCCAACGCCCAGAACGGCCCCACCTCTCTCGGACTCCCGCAATGAGCACCAGCCCTAAGGCAGAAAGCCTGCCCTACCGCCCGAACGTCGCCGCCATGATTTTTCGGGCCGATGGCCGTATCCTTATCGCCCGCCGTACGGACCAGCCCGGCGCAGGCGGCCCGCTTTCCGAAGGCGTCTGGCAATGCCCGCAAGGCGGGATTGATGAAGGGGAAGACCCGACAACAGCCGTCTTTCGGGAAGTGCAGGAAGAACTGGGCTTAGATGCCAGCAGGCTGCGCATCCTGCAGGAACATCCAGACTGGATTACGTATGATCTGCCGGATTATCTGATCGGCAAGGCGCTGGGTGGCCGCTTCCGCGGGCAGACCCAGAAATGGTTTGCGCTGGCCTTTACCGGCACCGATGCCGATATCCGGCTGGACGCCCAGACACCCCCGGAATTTGATGCTTTCCAGTGGATCGAACTGGCCGACCTGCCCTCCGGCAATGTCGGGTTCAAAAAGCCGATTTATGAACGTCTGGTGCAGGATTTCGGGCCGCTCGCAACGCCAGTCTGATCCCCATTTTTCTCTAAAAACATATCTCTCCTGCCAGAACCGCCTGAGAGTTGATCGGAACTCCGGGCGAGGCTGTGCGTCCCTTTAAGCAACGGGGGCTGTCTGGCGTGACGGCAGCACCCTTCCCTTAAGCTTAAAGGAAAACACCATGACGACAGTCCTGATTACAGGCGCAGGCACGGGTTTTGGCCGTGAAGTTGCTCTCCGTCTTGCAGCCGAAGGCTTTGACGTCATCGCTGGTGTGGAAATTGCCCCGCAGGTTTACGAACTTTCAGAAGAAGCCCGCAGTCGCAATGTCACGCTTCAGGTCGAAAAGCTTGATGTCACGCATGAAGGCGATCGCCAGAAAGCCGAAGACTGGGATGTTGATATTCTGTTGAATAACGCTGGCATTTCCGAAGGCGGCGCTGTGGCCGATATCCCGGCTAAAAACCTGCGTCGTCAGTATGAAGTCAATATTATCGGCCCGGTCCTGCTAACGCAGATTGTCCTGAGAAAAATGGTGGCGAAGAAAAAGGGCAAGGTCGTATTCATGTCCTCCGTGGCTGGCCTCACGGCAGATCCTTTCACCGCAGCCTATTCCTCTTCCAAACATGCGGTCGAAGCCATTGCCGCATCTTTAAGTCAGGAAGTGCGCGAATTCGGTATTGAGGTTGCCACCGTCAACCCCGGCCCGTTCCTCACCGGCTTTAATGACCGCATGTTTGACACATGGAAAAGCTGGGAAGACGATCCGTCAAAACGCCTGTTCGATTACAGTAAAATTGCCTTCCCCCATGAACAGTATGATCCGGAGTCGGTTTTCAAAACCACAGTTGGGGTCATCAACGGAAGCATCAAGTCCTATCGGAACGTGGAACCGAAGGAAATCATTCCGCAACAGCGCGAACAGATGGACGCCGCCTGGACACAGAAAGTCACAGATGG
This sequence comes from Acetobacter cerevisiae, assembly GCF_001580535.1. Taxonomy (GTDB): domain Bacteria; phylum Pseudomonadota; class Alphaproteobacteria; order Acetobacterales; family Acetobacteraceae; genus Acetobacter; species Acetobacter cerevisiae. Next base: position 1,545 of record NZ_LHZA01000146.1, read on the forward strand.
TCTGGGCACACGCCCGGAAATTGTCCAGAAAGCCTACGATATCAAGCCCGGCACACCGGTCTGACGCAATAAACCCCGGTACGCAAAACCGGTTCTTATCTCCAGAGTTTTACAAAAAGCCCCGCCGCATCATGCGGGCACAAAAAAAGGGGGAAAGAGCACGTCTCTTTCCCCCTTTCCATATCTACCGCCCGAAGCACCTTTAATGCGCGCGCACAGGCAGGCTGAACGATGCTTCACAGGCCTCCTAACAGAAATGTTATGATATAACATTTGAATCTTCCCAGAAGACCGATAGGCTATGAAAAAATCAATAAAATCCGATGAAAAGTCTGACCTGCATGCCGCGCGCCTCCTCTTCTTTTCCCGACAGCACTCTCGTCTCCATGCTTATGCTGGCAACGGCATTATCCGGCCTGTGTGGTACGCCTGAGGCGGATGCCGCTACGGAAACATCCAGCACGACAACGGAAGAAACAAGACGCGAGCAGAAAAAGAAAAGCTCAGCACCTGCGCACCCGGAATACGTTACCGTCAAAAGCCACACCACAGCAGATGGCACCACGGGCCGCACTGCAGGCGGTGGCCTGATGTCGCAACAGCATGCGCCCCACGCGCAGAGCGGCCTGACGCGAGACTACATTGCCCGCCAAAGCCCCACTGAGAGCCCCACGGCCATGATTGCCGCCCTGCCCGGCGTGATCTATTCCGCCAATGACCCGCTCGGCACGAATGATGAGCAGCAGGGCCTTTCCATCCGCGGGCTGGACCAGACGGAAATCGGGTATCTGTTTGAAGGCGTGCCCGCTGCCCCGCCGCTTTTTCTGATGCCTTACACCTCCGCCACGGCAGATACGGAAAACATCAGTTCCGTCACCCTCACGCAGGGCGCAGCGGAAGCGACGGCACCGCTTTACAACGCGGTAGGCGGCCAGCTGAGTGTACACATGATCAAACCGCGCAAAACAGCAGGCGGTTTTATGGATCTCTCTTACGGGTCCTATGCGCTCAACCGTGAATTTCTGCGGCTGGACAGTGGAGAAATTGGCCATACAGGGGTAACCGGTTTTGCCTCCTTTTCCTACCGCAATGCCAACCAGTGGCGCGGGGCCGGAGACAGCCCACGCTACCATGTGGACAGCCGCCTGCTGCGGGAATGGGGCAAGGGCAGTTCGGCCTCGCTCATTTTTTCCTTCAACCGGCAGCGGCAATATTACCTGCGCGCACCGACGCGTACGCAGTGGGATGCCAGTGGCACCCATTTCAATTATTCATCCCATTATACGAGAGTGACAGTTCCTATTACCTGTTGCAGGAAAACGCCCGCGCCCAGACCTTGCTGACAGCCCCTCTGGAATTCAGGCTAAACCGGCACTTCCATCTCTCGCTGACGCCCTATTTCATTTATGTCTCGGGATATGATGGGTTTGGCACCACGCTTGACCCGCAGCACAGCTATCAGGGCAACCAGCCCGCCGGGCCGCTACAAGCCAGTGCTGCCCCCGGAACAGGCCTGATTACCGCAGTTGCGACGGATACCTTTAAGCAGACCCATTCCGGCATCACGGCGTCCCTGCGCTGGGATGCTGGGCGCAACAGCCTGACAGGGGGCGCGTGGTATTCCTACTATGATTATTCAGATCCCTCCCGTTATGCCGCTGTGAATGCAGATGGCGGGGTTTCCAACATGCGGGGTTCTTACCCTATTCTGACGGCATCAGGAGACCCGCTGACATCCTACAACTCGCATCTGGTGCAGCAGGTGAATGCCCTGTTTGTGCAGGACCGCTTTCGTGCCCTGTCCAACCGGCTGACGCTTTCCGCCACGTTTCGCGCCATTATGGTCACGCGCACCGTCAGCAACCAGCTTGCAGGCGCACGGTACCGCAACGGGGCCAGCTATTTCTCGCCCCAGCCACAGCTTTCCGCCAGTTATGACCTGACGCCCCACGACCAGATCTTCCTGAACGGGACAACGGGGTTCCGCGCTCCCTCCGGTATTTCCAGCTATAATGACCGTTTCAGCGTCGCCACCGGCGCACAGACCCGTAGCGCCACCAGTGACACACGGCCCGAATATTCCATTGGTGAAGAAGTGGGCTACCGCCACACCGGGCAGATCAACGTCTCTGCGGCCCTCTTCAATTACAATTTTACAAATCGCCAGATCAGTACAACAAGCAATCTGAATGGTGCGCTAGTGACGGAATCTCTCAATGGAGGGGGGCAGACAGCCCGTGGCGCACAGATTGAGGTCGGGCTCAAGCCCTGGCACCATTTCAGCCCTTATCTCTCGGGCCAGTATATTCACGCCACCATCGACAATAACCTGAAATCAGGCATGGACTACCTGCCCACACGCGGCAAAAAGGCCATTCGCACCCCCGATTTTTCCGGCAGTCTTGGTTTATCTTATGATGACACGCATCTGTTTGGTCAGTTCACGCTCAGTTACGTGGGACCCACCTATTCCACCTTCATGAATGATGAGCGTATTCCGGGCTTTATGACGGCCAATCTCAGCATGGGCTACCGGCTGCGGCAGGTGGGGTTTGCGCGCTCTCCCCAGATCCAGCTCAATCTGATCAATCTTGGTCAGTCGGGTTATCTGTCCGGGGTTAACAGTGTTTCCGCAAACGCCCGCACCACACAGGGGGTTTACGGCACCACCATTGCGGGAAAGGCTCCCACCTATTTTGTAGGTGGAGGCTTTGCCGGGGTCGTTTCCGTCTCAACCGGCTTTTAGAACATGCTGTGATGAGGTTGACGCATATGCGACTTCCTGCGCGGTGCGCAAAGCGGCAGGGATTAGATCAGGTTCGGCATCAAGGCGGGCCTCCCTCGCCCTCCGGGAAACTCGTGATTCAATCTGTTTGAATCACGAGTTACAGCGCACTCTAGTGCGCGCCCGTCGGCTTGCCGCCGCTTTTGATGTTGGACAGCAGGAAGCAGAACGGCACGCACAGGAACGCGCCAATCCCGAGGATCATGAAGACCTCGTTATAGGTCAGCATGGCAACCTGACGGGAGAACTCCAGATACTGCACATGCTGGGCCACAGCCTGCGCACTCTCAGGCGTCAGGCCCCGATTGATGCCTGCATTCTGAGCCTGCGTCAGATACTCATTATACGGCTGGTTATAAGGCGTCATCCAATGGACCATATGCGCCTGATGCGCCTGTTTGCGCTCCATCAGCAGCGCCGTGGCCCCGGAAATAGCCAGAGACCCCAGCACGTTACGCGACATACTGAACAACGCCGACGCATCCGCATTCAGATGTCCCGGAATAGTGGAATACGCAATAGTGGAAAGCGGCACAAACAGGAACGCAAGGCATGCCGTCTGGCTCATACGGAAGAAGACCAGATGCTTAAAATCCAGCAGCGGCGTCAGTTGTGCTGAGAAGAACAGCGACAGCCCCATCAGCGTAAAACCTAACGCGATGACGCTACGGACGCTGAAAATGCTCATCAGCTTTCCCACAATCGGGATGAGGATAATGACCGCAATCCCGCCCGGAGAAAGAACCAGTCCGGCCAGCGTGGCCGTATAACCCATAACCTGCTGGGCAAACTGCGGGACGATAATTGCAGAGGAATAAAGCAGTGCGCCCATCGCCCCCATCATTGCCGTGCCCACAGCAAAGTTGCGATCCTTGAACACCCGCAGATCCACCGCAGGTTTATCCGTATGCAGCAGCCACATCACGGCACCACCCAGCCCCAGCACGGCAAGCACGCACATCACGCGGATAAAGGTGGAGCCGAACCAGTCGGCATCTTCCCCACGGTCCACCATCACTTCCAGACAACTGAACCCGATGGTGATGAGACTGATACCGATCAGATCCACCGGGGCTTTTCGCTTTCTGGCCCACGGCGGATCTTCCACCAGAGCCGCCACACCCAGCGTTGTCAGAATCCCGAACGGCACGTTGATGAAGAAGATCCAGCGCCATGAGAAGTTATCGGTAATCCAGCCGCCCAGCGTCGGGCCAATCACCGGCCCGACGACCGCCGCAATCGCCGTCAGCCCAAAGGCTGCCGCGCGTTTTTCCGGCGGAAAACTATCCAGAATAATGGACTGCTGATTAGGTTGCAGACCGCCCCCAAAGAAGCCCTGCATCATGCGGAACACAATCAGCTCCGCCAGACTGGTGACCATGCCACACAGAAAGGAGGAGACCGTAAACATCACAATACAGATCAGAAAGTACCGTTTTCGGCCAAAAACCTTGCCCAGCCACCCGGAGATGGTGAGTACAATACCATTTGCGACGAGGTAAGCCGTGAGCGTCCATGTCGCATCATCGTAGGTGCTGGATAAGCTCCCGGCGATGTGCGGCAGGGACACGTTGACGATTGTCGTATCCAGAATTTCCATGAACGCCGCCATCGTCACAATGAAGGCGACGGACCATGGATTATGCTTGGGCTTCCACCCTCCGGCGGCGACCTCGTCCTGAGCACTCATTGCGCGGCGGTCTCGTGACCAGCTGTGGAGGCTGCTTTCTGGCGCTGCGCCACGGCCTGCTGCACATCCTGCGGCGCGGCATCGGAATGGCCCTGCGTATCCACATGCACAACGGGGATCACGGACATGCCGAGAGCCAGCTGCTGATTGGGGTCCAGACCGTCATCAATCAGGATTTTCACCGGCACACGCTGCACGATCTTCACGTAGTTGCCGGTCGCGTTTTCAGGCGGGAAGGCGCTGAAGGTTGCCCCTGTGCCCTTCTGCAGGGAATCGACATGTCCGTGCAGCTTGAGAGACGGATAGGCATCCACCTTGATATCCACCGTCTGACCGGGGCGGATACGGGTGATCTGCGTTTCCTTGTAGTTGGCCATAACCCAGACTTCCGGCTCCACAATGGACAGCACAACCTGCCCGGCGCGGACGTAGTTGCCCTGCTCCAGATTACGCTGGGAAATCCAGCCGTCACACGGAGCACGGATCACCGTCCATTCCAGATTGAGGTTCGCGTTATCCAGCTCGGCCTGATCTGCTTTGGCCTGACCTTCCTGCTGGCTGACCGTAATCTGCGCGTTTTTGATGTTCGGCTGCACCGGGGTGGCAATCTGCACGGCACCCTGCGCTTCCTGCACCTGCGCTTTTGCGGCTTCCAGCGCAGCGCGGGCGTAATCAATATCCTGCTGCGAGGTTGCGGCGCGCTCGACTGAATGCTGCCGTTTATAATCGGTTTCCGCCTTGAACAACTGCGCTTTGGCAGCCGCCAGGTTCCCCTGCGCGCGGACCAGCTGACCCGGATAGCTCTGCATGGCAACTATGTGCATCATGTCACTAGCCTGCATACCGGCCTGAGATTTTTCCAAAAGGCCTGCGGCTTTATCACGCGCGGCCTGCCAGTCTCTGGGGTCAATGCGGGCCAGAACCTGCCCTTTGCGAACAAACTGGTTATCGTTCACCAGCAGTTCCGTCACATAGCCGCCCACATGCGGGGCGATGGAGACGGCGCGGCCTGCGGTAAAGGCGTCGTCCGTTTCCACTTCATTGCGCGTCAGGAACCAGTAAACCCCGGCCGCCACCGCCAGCATAATGACAACGCATGTCAGAATAACCTTGCCGCGCCCGCTTTTCTTCTTTTCCGGCGGGGCCTGCCCGTTATCAGACGTTGCATCAGACTGTTCGTTATGGTCTTCGGCCATTCTGTTTCCCGTCCCTGAGACACACTTCATACACAAAGCCAGTCACGGAAGCTCTCGCCCCCGCCCCGCTGACCGACCGGTTCGGTCAGTATGTGGCATGATCGGAAAAAGGCTTCAAGCGTGCATGCAGCGCGCAGCCCCTATTCCAACCAAAAAGCCTTATCCGCTGTGGGAAAAAAGACCCGCTTTAACGGTCCAGCCCCTGCGTGCGGACCAGCCGGGCATACAGACCATCCTGCGCAATCAGCTCGTCATGCGTGCCATATTCCACCGCACGCCCTTCCCGCATAACCACCACCAGATCCGCCGAACGGATGGTGGACAACCGATGCGCGACAACAATGGTGGTGCGGGAATGGCGAAGAGTGCTCAGCGCTTCCTGCACGGCGGCCTCGTTCTCGCTATCCAGTGCGCTGGTGGCTTCATCCAGCAACAGCAGGCGCGGATTCCGCAGCAGAGCGCGAGCAAGCGCCACGCGCTGCCGCTGGCCGCCGGACAGGCGCTGGCCACCGGGGCCAACCACCGTGTCATACCCATCCGGCAGCGCCAGAATAAACGGCTCTGCCGCAGCGGCTCGGGCGGCTTCCCGCACGGCCTCATCGGACGCATCTTCCTGCCCGATCAGAATATTATCGCGGATGGAGAGGTCGAACAGCAGCGGGTCCTGACTGACATAGGCAATGGCATGCCGCAGACTGGAGAGCGTGAGATCCCGCAGGTCCACCCCGTCCAGCCTGATCCGGCCAGACGTCACATCATGCAGACGCGGCACCAGAGACAGGGCCGTCGACTTGCCCGCGCCAGAGGGGCCAACCAGAGCGACGGTAAAACCGGGAGCGGCTTCAAGACTCAACCCATCCAGCCCCACACGCCCGTCCGGGTAGATAAAGCCGACATCTTCAAACGCCAGATGCCCCTGCCCCGGCGGCAGCGTAATGGCCCCGGCCCGTTCCAGCACAGCCGGTTTTTCATCAATCACATCAAACACACGCACAAGGCCTGCCAGACCTTCCTGCAAGGCTGCATTCAGCGCACCCAGCGCCCGCAGCGGTCGTGCGGCCAGCAGCAGAGCCGCGACAAAGCCGGAGAAGTCCCCTAGCGTCGCCCCGCCCATTGCTGCGCGCCAGCCCGCAAAGCCCAGCACAGCCGCCACGGCAGAACCGCCGAGTGCCTCCAACAGAGGGTCCACACGGGCACGGCCACGGGTAATACGCAGCATCGCGCTATAAAGATGGTCAAAGGACAGAGCGGCCCGCGCACTCTCCTTCTGCTCCATGCCGTACACGCGAACGGTGCGGGCCTGAGAGAAGCTTTCCGTCAGAAAAGCTGCCGTCTCACCGATTCTCTCCTGCATGCCACCGGACGCCCGGCGCACACGTTTGCCGAGCTTTTGAATTGGCACAGCGGCAATGGGGTACAGCAGACCGGCAATCAGGCTCAGTTCCCAGTCCATGTAGAACATGGAGGCAATCAGCCCGACCACTGTCACCACATCACCCAGAGAATTGACGGCGCGGATCATCGCCTCGCGGATGGAGACGGCATCTGTTGTAAAGCGAGCTGCCAGTTTGGCGGGTGGTTCCCGCTCAATGCGGGTCACGTCAGTTTGCACCAGATGGTCAAACATCTCGCCCTGTAGGCCACGAATCACCACCAGCACCAGCCCCTGCGCTGCCAGAGTCTGCGCATATTGCGAGGCCGCCTTGGAAATGGTGATGAGCACCACCAGCAGCGGCACCTGATACAGAATGCGGGAATCATGCGTGGCAAACATGTCCAGCGCCCGCTGAATGACCAGGGGATACAGAGCCGTCAGAGCGGCGGTCAGCACCGTCAGTCCAATCACCGCAGTAATACGCGCAGGGTGTTGACGCACCTGCTCCCGCCAGAGGCGTTGCAGCAGAACGCGTGAGTCATCGGGCAGCAGGGAACGGCGGCGGGCAGCAGCCGCAGCATCAGGCTTTGCAGAAGTCATGCGAGACCTCTACCAGCCTCATGCCTCGCTATGCAAAGGGGCACCCTAGCTTTGTGGTTTTAAAACCTTTTTCAGGAACGCCAGACACACGTCCCGCGGCGGCGTGCAGCCCTCCGCCAGCCACCATGCGCGCACCTGCTCCAGCACAGCCCCAACCTGCGGCCCCGGCGGGTGCCCTGCGGCCAGAACATCACGCCCGGCCAGTGGGAAAACCGGCGGTGACATCGCGGAGAGCGCGCTCCTCAGCGCAAGCCAGTCGTCCGGTAGTGCACTGTCCGGCTCTTCTGCCTGCCACAACCATGTGCGCCCCAGCAGCACTTCGGGTGGGTCCTTCACCAGCAGGCGGCGCAGATCAGCGTCTGTCATGCCGGGCTCCGGTACAGGCCCGCTGGACACGCCAATCAGAAAGGCGCCCTCTGCCTTTGAAAGTTTCAGGCGACGAGCCAGTCCGGCTTTCTCTTCAGGCACCAGAGCCGCCAGACGCAGAACCGCATCCGCAGGCCCACCAGCATCCAGCATGCGCACCAGACGCGCACATGTCACACCACCAGGAAACAGCACGGCCAGCACACCCGTCCGGTCCATCAGCGTCAGCACATTCGGCACATTCGGCCCAGTCAGAATCCGTTTGAGTTCGGACCAGATTCGCTCAACAGAAAGCCCGCGCAACAAATCCGCCTGCTGCGTAATGGCCTGCATGGCCTCGGGGTCAGGCTGATTGCTGCCATACCGCGCCTGAAAACGGAAAAAGCGGAGAATCCGCAGCGCGTCTTCCTCAATGCGGGTCGCGGCTTCTCCCACAAAGCGCACCCCGCCCTGCGCCAGATCATCCCGCCCGCCAAAATAATCATGCAGAACGCCATCCCGCCCGCGTGACATGGCGTTGATGGTAAAATCGCGCCGGGCGGCGTCTTCCCGCCAGTCGGCAGTCCACGCCACGACGGCATGCCGCCCGTCCGTCTCCACATCACGCCGCAGGGTGGTGATTTCATACGGGGCGGCGTCAATCACCGCAGTCACGGTCCCATGCGCCAGACCTGTGGGCACGACCTTGATCCCGGCCTTTTTCAACATCTCCAGCACCTGCTCCGGCGGCTCCGGGGTCGCCATATCAATATCGGCAACGGCCCGCCCCACCAGCAGATCCCGCACGACACCGCCCACAAGGCGCGCCTCCGGCAGGACCTGCCAGATCAGCGCAAGCGCGTGGTTTTGCTGCGGGGAAAGATGCGTTTCCGCGGCCTGCTGTTGTGTCATCATATATCGGAGTTTTCGGCAGGCATCCGGGCCAGCGGGAAGAAGCAATCGCAACTCCACACGCCCATGCAGGGCACGCCATGACACATGCCGGGTTCTGCCAGCGCCGCCAGTTCATACCAGACCGGGCGAGACAGACGCGCTTCTATCGGAAACTGCCCTTCTCCTGTGCGTACAAGCAGATAGGGCGGACAGCCCCCGTCGCCACAGGCCTCGCTCGGCACATTCCAGACAGCCCGAATCGGATGCTCACGGCTGGCGACCACGGGTTCATCCACATTGGTGCGGAAACACAGCTTCTGCATGCGGCCACAGCCTTTCCAGTCCAGTTCCACAGCCAGAAAGGGCACGTCCTCTACGTCAATATACCCCGTCTCAAACGGGGAGCGCAGCAGATACCCGCCTGCCTCATCCCGCGTCAGCAAGGAGCCGAACAGACAGACCATTTCCTTCCGCTTGATGGGTGACCCGCGATAAAGCCAGACACCATCACGACGAATAAGAAACGGCAGCTTCCCCGGCGCCTCGCCCGTTGCGGCTTTTTCCGTGCAGGCGGTGTGGTGAGACACCGCATTCTTCTGGGTTTGGCCTTCAGCATTCACCGGTGGAGCATCCTGTTCGTGACTGTTTCACTGCTTTGAGCATGATATAGGGATGATACCCCGCTTGATGTAAGCCCTGTATCTGTCAGACTGGACCCATGACCTCATCAGACACATCGCCCCTCGCCAGCCAGCCTGCCACCATGCCCGACGTGCGTGAAGCGGATATGATCTGTGAACGCCTCCAGCGTGCCCGGCAGGAAACGTCCCGCATCATCTTTGGTCAGGACAAAGTGATCAGCCAGACGCTGACCGCCATTCTGGCAGGTGGCCACGCACTGCTGGTGGGCGCGCCGGGGCTGGGTAAAACATTGTTGGTGACAACGCTTGGCACCGTTCTGGGGCTGCACGCCCGCCGCGTGCAGTTTACGCCCGACCTGATGCCGTCTGACATTACCGGCAGTGAAATTCTGGATGAAGACGCCTCAGGCCGCCGCAGCTTCCGCTTTGTGCCCGGCCCTGTGTTCTGCCAGTTGCTGATGGCGGATGAAATCAACCGCGCCAGCCCGCGCACCCAGTCCGCCCTGTTGCAGGCCATGCAGGAACGTCGCGTGGCCATTGCCGGGGCCGAACATCCGCTGCCGCGCCCCTTCCATGTGCTCGCTACCCAGAATCCACTGGAGCAGGAAGGCACCTACCCGCTGCCGGAAGCCCAGCTTGATCGCTTCATGCTGCAAATTCCACTGACTTTCCCGGATGAGCAGGCCGAACGCACCATGCTTCTGGCCACCACCGGCACGCAGGATGCACAGGCCCAGCCGATTATGGACACCACCGGGCTGATGGACGCACAGGCTCTGGTCCGCCGCCTGCCGGTGGGTGAAAAAATTGTGGATGCCATTCTGGCTCTGGTCCGCTCAGCCCGCCCGGAAACCTCACCGGATGAAACCCTCCGCAGCCAGATTGCCTGGGGCCCCGGCCCGCGTGCTGCACAGGCGCTGATGCTGGCCACCCGTGCCCGCGCTCTGCTGGATGGGCGGCTCTCCCCCAGTCTGGATGACGTGATTGCCCTCGCCCGCCCCGTGCTGGCGCACCGTATGGCGCTGACCTTTGCCGCCCGGGCAGACGGCGTGCAGCTGGACGATGTGCTGACGCGGCTCGTCAACCGGCTGGGCTAACCCTTTGGCCCGGTCTGCTTTTTCTCCATCCAGCCTGTTCCGCCGCCTGTTCGCTCAGGGAGCGCCGTCCGATGCGCGCCCCTCCGCACGCCGTGGAGCGAATGGCAGCGCGGCTGACTCCTCTGGCGGTCTGTTTGGAGCCTTACGCCCCAGAACCGGGCAGCCTGTTTCCTCCCCGAGTCTGGCAACCAACAGCACCAACACGGCCGCCGCTCTGGCGGCGCGTCTGCCGGGGCTGGTCTTGCAGGCCGACCATATTGCCGCAACCCTGTTTGCCGGGCAGCATGGCCAGCGGCGCTCCGGTGGCGGAGAAACCTTCTGGCAATATCGGCAGGCTTTACCCGGCGAGCCTGCCAGCCATATCGACTGGCGGCAGTCCGCCCGCAGCACGCATGCCTATGTTCGTGAGACGGAAGCCGAATCCGCCCAGACCGTTTTCATCTGGTGTGACCTGTCCCCCTCCATGGTGTGGCGCTCCAGCCCGCCCCTGCCGGAAAAGCAGGACAGCGCCATTCTGATTGCCCTCGCAACCGCCGCCCTCCTGCTGCGGAACGGGGAGCGTGTTCAGCTTCTCACCCCCACCGGCCCGGCCATTCTGCCCCCCGGTGGCAGCCCGCTGGAACGGCTGGCCTTAGGGCTGGCCCAGCTTGCCAGCACACCGGAGGCCAAGCGTCTGGCACTGCCTCCCTCCGCCGTGTTACCACGCTATGCACAACTGCTGGTTGTCAGTGATTTTCTCTGTGCGGAGGACGCCTTTCAAACCTGCCTGCATCATCTGGCCGGTCGCCCTGTCCGCACTCATCTGGTGCAGGTGACAGACCCGGCTGAACGCACCCTGCCGTATCAGGGCCGCGTGCGGTTTGAAGGACTGGAAGGCGAGCCTGAGATCGACCTGCCCAACGTGCAAAGCCTGCAACAGGACTACGTGCATCTGGTCGAAGCCCGGAACGCGCAGCTTGCCACACTTGCCACTCGGTACGGGCATGACCTTGTTCTGCACAGCACGGAAGCGCCGCCTATGCCCACGCTGCTGGCGCTCCATGCTCTTCTGTCTGGCCAGTCCGGGGTGCGCTCATGATTTTTCTCGCCCCGCTGGCCCTGCTTGGCCTGCTGACACTCCCGGTTGTCTGGTGGTTGCTCCGCGCCACACCGCCCGCTCCGCGCGCCCAGATTTTCCCCGCCGTCGCCCTGCTGCGCACTTTGCGCCCGCATCAGAATGACGCTGTCCGCTCTCCTTTGTGGCTTCTGCTGGTCCGGCTTGCCGCTGTGGCCTGTCTGGTTCTCGGGCTGGCTCAGCCGGTGCTTCCGGGGGATCGCCTGCCCAGCACCGGGCATGGCCCTCTGCTTCTGGTCATGGATGATGGCCTGTTCTCTGCCTCAGACTGGGGGCGGCGCATTGCCACAGCACAAGGACTGGTGGATGACGCCGATCACGCCGGTCGCACCATTCTGTTTGTCCGCACCGCTCCCGCCGCCGACGGCCACGAAATCCAGCCCCCCGCCCCCCGCGCCGCCGTCGCTGTGCGGCAGGAACTGGACAGCATGCGCCCTGCCCCCTGGCGCACAGACCGCGCTGCCGTAGCGCGTGCGCTGAGCAAACTGCCGCATGCCGATGGCAGCGTGCTCTATCTGGCAGATGGCGTCGCCTCCCCGGGGGATGACATTTTTGCCCGCGCCCTGCGCGCTTTTGGTCCGGTGCAGGAAATCCATTTCCCGGACGCCTCTGTTCTGGCTCTTGCCCCGGCAGCTGAACGCAACAGCACCCAGATGGCGCGTCTTCTGGCTCTGCCACAGCCCGCTCCACGCTCCTTGTCCGTGCGCGTGCATGCGCAGGATGGCGGCACGTTGGCGGTCCTGCCGCTGGTTCTGCCCGCCGGAGCCACGCAGATAGATGTTCCCGTCACGCTGCCGACAGCCGTGCGCAACCGGATTGACCAGCTTTCTCTGGCTGGTCAGGCCAGTGCCGCCACAACACTCCTGTTTGATGAAGGCGACCGCCTGCGCCCTGTGGGGCTGATGACCTCCGGCGCAGCGGATACCCCGCTCATCGGCCCGCTGTTCTATCTGCGCCGCGCCCTTGCCCCCACGGCCGATCTGCATGAGGGAACACCGGCCACCCTGCTCGCTCAGCCGCTCTCCGTCATCATCGCGCCGGATGGCACACTGGCAAACCCGGCCATCCGCCAGAAGGTGAAGGACTGGGTAAAAAAGGGCGGCACCCTGATCCGCTTTGCCGGCCCTGCTCTGGCCGGCGCACAACATGGTGCAAACGCAGATGGGGCTGAATCCGCCCCTGAGGCCCCTGCTGGGGACGATATAGACACACCGGAAACCCGCTCCGCAACGGGCACTCCTTCAGCAGACCCAACGGCTGACCTGCTACCCGTCGCTTTGCTGGACGGCTCCCGCCAGCTCGGCGGCACCATGACGTGGGGCGCGCCGCAAAAGCTGGCCCCGTTTGATGCCACCTCTCCGTTCCACGGGCTGGATATTCCGGCAGATGTCACCATTTCCCGGCAGGTTCTGGCCAGTCCTGTGGCGGACCTCGCCGCCCATAGCTGGGCACGTCTGGCCGATGGCACGCCACTGGTGACGCATGCGGCTCTGGGCAAGGGCGACATCATCCTCTTCCATGTCAGCAGCACGGCGGACTGGTCCAACCTGCCGCTCTCCGGCCTGTTTGTCTCCATACTGCAAAGACTGACCGACCACGCCAATGGCGTAACCATTCCGGCAGATGACACGCTTCTGGCCCCGGTTCTCACACTGGATGGAGACGGCGTGCTCGGGCCGCCGCCGCCCGCTGCCCGCGGCCTGAAAGCGAGCGACTTCGCCCGCACAGCCGTCTCTCCAGCCCATCCGCCCGGCCTGTATGGCCCGCGTGCCGCCCGCCGTGCGTTGAACGCCAGTAGCCAGATCACAGCACTTGCCCCTGCAACGCCGGTCGGCACCGTCACCAGCCCCGGTGGACGCAGGCCGGATACGGCGCTGGCTCCGGTCTTCCTCTGTGCCGCAGCCGTCTTGCTTCTGCTGGATGGCCTGCTGGTTCTGGCCATGCGTGCAGGCCTTTCTCTGCGCTCCGTGACAAAGCACGGCGCGGGCAAACATGGCCTGTCTCTACTGCTGGCTGGTGCACTGACTTTCCCGGTTTTCGCCTACGCACAAAGCGCGCCTTCCGGGCATACTCCAACAGCCCCCGTCGGGGCCTCCGCGGGAGCCACAGGAACGAATGCCGGAACAGCGTCCAGTTCCACGTCCGTATCGGCATCAGCTTCCGGTTCCGGAGACAATGGCGCAGCGGTGTCGTCCCCGCCTTCTTCCGCCACAGCCCCCTCCGGCTCGACGCCCGTCCCCGGAGCGGCGCTCGAAACACGGCTGGCCTATGTCATCACCGGGCATGACGATATTGATACCGTCTCTCGTCAGGGGCTTCAGGGCTTGTCGGACTATACCAACGCCCGCACCTCCGCCATGCTCGGCCACCCGGACGGGGTCAGGCCTGGGCAGGATGATCTGAGCTATTACCCGCTGCTCTACTGGCCCATCACGCCGGACGCCGCCCCCACTCCTGCCATGACCGCCGCCCTCACCGCCTTCATGGCCCATGGCGGCATTGTGCTGATTGATACGCAGGGGCAGGATGCCGGCAGTCAGACCAACGCCTCCGGCCCTTATGCGGGTGATGCTCCCGGCACACGCTCGGCACTGCGCCGCGTTACGGCTGGCCTGCCCATTCCGCCGCTCATGACCATGACGGACCATCACCTGCTGGCGCACACCTTCTATATGCTGCACGAATTTCCCGGGCGTTACGCGGAACAGCCCGTCTGGGTCGCGCGGGAAGGAGAAGCCGAGAATGATGATGTCAGCCCGGTGATTATCGGCTCAGCAGACTGGGCGCACGCCTGGGCGGTGGATGAAAGCGGTAATACCCCGTTTGCCGTCCTGCCTGATGGTGCGGACCAGCGTCAGCTTGCGTATCGCTTTGGCGTCAACACCATCATTTATGCGCTGACAGGCAACTACAAAGCCGATCAGGTGCATGTGCCCATGTTGCTCAAGCGGCTGGGAGAATAAGCACCATGTCTCAGTCTCTCGCCCGCTCTCTCGGTTTTGCTCCGCTGGTGCCGCTCTGGGTGCTGGCAACACTTGGCATTCTTGCTGTTGTTCTGTGCGGCTATGCGCTCTTCCGCCGCACCAAGGGGGCTTTCTTCCGGCTGGCAGCCATGCTCTCCGTTCTGGTATGGCTGGCCGGGCCGCAGCGCCTGCATGAAAGCTGGCATGTGCTGCCGGAAACGGCGTTATTGCTGGTGGATCAGTCGCCCTCCATGTCCGTCGGGCAAAGGGCCTCCATCGCCCGGCAGGCGGCCAGCACGATGGCGCAGGCCCATACGGATGGGCTGAACCTGCGTACCGTCACCGTCCGCAATTCCGGCCATAACGGCACTCGCCTGTTTGATGCGCTGGAACAGGCCGCTGCCGATGTTCCGCCGGACCAGCTGGCCGGCGCGGTGATGATTACGGATGGTCAGGTGGCCGATATTCCGGCCAGCGTGCCGGACCGCCTGCGCCCCACCACGCCAGACGGCAAACGGCTCACCCTGCCCCTGCATGTCCTGCTGCCGGCCAAGGGCGAGGAGACCGACCGGCAACTCCGCATTCTGCAAGCCCCGCCGTATGCCATTGTGGGCCAGCCCGCCAAACTGCGCGTGCAGGTGGATGATGCCGGGCCAGGCACCACGCCCGGCGCACAGGCAGACGTCACCCTGCGGGTGAATGGGGAGGATCCGGTTGTCATTCCCGTGCGCACAGGCTCCCCGCAGGACATTTCCCTGCCCGTGCCGCATCCGGGCCAGATGCTGGTCAGCCTGTCCGTGGCCCCGCTGGAAGGCGAGGTCTCACAGCTCAACAACCAGTCCGTCACCCACATTACCGACATCCGGGACCGGCTGCGCGTTCTGCTGATTTCCGGCACACCCAATCAGGGTGAGCGCGTCTGGCGGCGTTTGCTGAAGGCTGATCCGTCGGTTGATCTGATTCACTTCACCATTCTGCGTCCGCCGGACAAGGATGATGGCACTCCGCTGTCTGATCTGGCGCTGATCGCCTTCCCCGTGCGGGAGCTGTTTCAGGACAAAATCGACCAGTTTGATCTGATCATTCTGGACGGGTTCGAGAACAGAAACATTCTGCCGCACGCCTATCTGAACAACATCGCCAGCTTTGTGCGCAAAGGTGGCGGCCTGTTGCTGACGGGTGGGCCGGAATTTGTTGGCCCCGGCACGCTGCAGGATACCCCTGTGGGCGACATCCTGCCCGCGCATGTGCCCTCTGAAGGCGGCATGGTCGAACAGCGTTTCCGCCCAAAGCTGACGGCTGAAGGCCGCCGCCATCCGGTCACGGCTGCCCTGCCAGGTGCGCCGCCACAGAACAGTGCAGCAGACACAGCCCAGACCATCCCCGGCCAGTGGGGTCCGTGGTATCGCGCCCTCAAGCCCGATTCCACGCATGGCCAGACGCTAATGAGCGGGCCGGATAACGCTCCGCTGCTGGTGCTGGACCATGTGGATCAGGGGCGTGTGGCCCTCCTGCTGTCTGACCAGATCTGGCTGTGGTCGCGTGGTGAAGGTGGTGGCGGCCCGCAGGCCGAGCTGCTGCGTCGGATTTCACACTGGCTGATGAAAGAGCCGGAACTGGAAGAAGAGCAACTGACGGCCGCGATTGCCGGAGGAGAACTCACCGTCACCCGTCGCAGCACGGCAGATGCCGCGCAAAAAAGTGTGACCGTGACCCCGCCCGGCCGCCCTGCCATCAGTCTGGCTTTAAAGCCGCCAGCGGAAGACGCCGGAAATAAGGAAGACGCAACCGGCCTCAGCGTGGGCCGCATGCAGGCCGATAAGCCCGGCATCTGGCAGGTGGATGACGGCACGCACAAAGCCTTTGCTGCCCCGGTGCAGCCAGACCCGCAGGAATTTGCAGACCTCCGGGCCACGGCCAGCCGGATCGGCTCTGTCGTTTCAGCCTCTGGTGGCGGCGTGTTCTGGACGGGAGAGAACAGTGCTTCCCTCAGCGTTCCGGCTCTGCGGCTGGCAGACGGCAGCACCCTGCACGGAGCGGACTGGATGGGCTTCCCGCACCGCAACGCGCATGTCGTCACGGGGAAAAGTGCAACGCCCCTGCTACCTGCATGGCTGATGCTGGGCCTGTCCCTCTGCCTGCTGTTTGCGGGCTGGTGGCGGGAAGGACGGCGCTGACTACCGTTTTCCTTTCCGCCCGCACGCGGGTGTGATAAATAATGAAGTCAGGTTCCACCTATGGACAGATCATGACCCGTTTCTTCCGCTTTACTCCGGCTGCTCTCATGGTTGGTGGCAGTCTTCTTTTTGCCTGTGCTACGCCCGTCTGGGCTCAATCCGCCCGCGAGGCTGAAGCGCAGGCGGCTGCTGAAGAAGCTGCCCAGAAAGCGGAAGCCGCCAAGGCCATGAAGCGCGCCGCCCCTCCGGCCTCCATCCCGGGTGCGGAAGGCAATGACGACGAGGAGGGTGACCGCACCAATGCGGATATGGAACCCACCGCCGCTCTGTTTGACGCCATCAATCGCGGCAGCCTGCTTTCCGCCAAGGAATCCGTAAACCGTGGTGCGGATCTGAACCATCGCAACATGCTGGGTCAGACGCCGCTGGATATGGCGATTGACCTCAACCGGAACCCCATCATCTTCCTGCTACTGTCCATGCGCGGCAATGATGACCGTCCGCGCACCGATATCGCGTCGCAAACCCGCGGCATGGATACCCAAAATGGCGCAGGCCATCTGACCATTGGCGGCACGGCTGGCCGACATAATGCTGAAGCCGCGACCAGCAGCCGTTATGATAGATCCGGCGGCGCTGCCCGCCCCGATATCGGTTTCCTTGGGTTTGGCGGCAGCTAAACCAATCAGGTCTAGCCACGAAAAAAGCCGCCCATAAGAGGCGGCTTTTTTTATACCATCGACCCAACGCAAACAGGGGCGAAGCCTGACTGGCCCCAGCCCCGTTGCTGCTCAGACAGAAATCACGTTGCTGGCCCCACGACCAGACTGCACCAGACTTTCCTGCCGCAGCACATCCAGCGGCAGCCAGACGCCATCCCGTTCAAAGTGCCAGAAGGTCCAGCCGTTGCAGGACGGTGCATTGGTCAGCATTGCGCCCATCTTGTGAATGGAGCCGCGCTTGTCCCCACTTACCAGCGTGCCATCGGGCGAAACCGTAGCCTGCACGCGCTGCTTCTTGTCAGCCAGAACGACACCGGCAGACAGAAGGCCCTGCTCAACCAGACTGCCAAACGGCACACGCGGTGCTTCGCGCTTGTCCTGCGTGGTCATCACGGCATCGTCAGACAGAGGTTCTTCCCGCGCCACACGACCCAGAGCGGCTTCCACATAATCGGGGTGACGCTCAATCCCAATAAACCGACGGCGCAGACGCTTCGCCATAGCTGGCGTGGTACCCGTGCCGGTGAAGGGGTCCAGCACCACATCATCAACAGACGTTGAGGCCAGCAGAACACGATGCAGCAGGCTTTCCGGCTTCTGCGTCGGGTGCAGTTTCAGGCCATGTTCGTTGCGCAGGCGCTCATTGCCTGTGCACAGCGGCAGATACCAGTCGGAGCGCATCTGCACGTCATCATTCAGGGCCTTCATGGCCTGATAGTTGAAGCGATAGCGGCTGTCTTCGCTGCGGGCGGCCCAGATCATCGTCTCGTGCGCATTGGTAAAGCGACGGCCACGGAAGTTCGGCATCGGGTTAGACTTGCGCCACACGATGTCATTCAGAATCCAGAACCCCAGATCCTGCAGGATCGCACCAATGCGGAAAATGTTGTGATAAGAGCCAATCACCCAGATGGTGCCGTCCTTATGCAGAACGCGGCGCGCTTCCGTCAGCCATGCGCGGGTAAAGCGGTCATACTCAGCCAGATCGGAAAACTTGTCCCAGTCATCATCCACGCCGTCCACAAGGGAATCATCCGGGCGACGCAGCTCACCGCGCAGCTGGAGGTTATACGGCGGGTCAGCAAACACGCAGTCCACAGAACCAGACGGCAGGCTGCGCATGGTTTCCACGCATTCGCCACGCAGAATCTGATCAAGAGGAAGTTCCATAGTGACTGATTTTGCGCCGCTCATGCCCGGCCCTCCATAGCAAGATGTTCAATTTGCCGGCGCACAGTGCCGAATGTTTTACGATGATGCGGGGTCACCCCCACGCTGCTCAGAGCCTCGCGGTGGACCACGGTGCCGTATCCGGCATTGCGTTCCCAGCCATAAGCGGGCCAGCGCACGTCAAGACGGGCCATGATGCGATCCCGCACCACTTTGGCCACGATGGATGCTGCTGCAATGGAAAGGCTGAGCCTGTCGCCCCCAACAATCGCTTCCGCACTACACCCGAAAGACGGCAGCTTATTTCCATCCACCAGCACATGGTCCGGCAGGCGGGGCAGACGCGCGACGGCGCGCTGCATGGCCAGATGGGCAGCGTGATGGATGTTGAGCGTATCAATTTCGGTAGCAGACGCAGCGCCCAGGCCAATTTCAATGCCGGGCACATCAGGCAGGCGGGCCGCAATGGCCTCACGCACAGCAGGCTTCAGTTTTTTGGAATCATCAATAACGGCTGCAAGGTCATCCGGCACACCAGCGCCAAACACCACAGCGGCAGCCACCACGGGACCAGCCAGCGGGCCACGCCCGACTTCATCAACACCGGCGACGCGTCCGCCGTGTTGCTGCTCCCGTGTAAAATCCGGCATGGTCCCTCTTTCCACTCGTTTGGCAGGACTCGGTTAAAATAACCGAGTCGCACCAATTCCGACTCCGTGGAAAGAGGAGAATCACTTTTCACCGAAACGCGCAAGACTCCCGGTGAAAATGTTTTATCAGGAGCGCTTGGAACGCGGGAACACCAGCCAGCCGAGCAGCACGCCCACGAAGGACACAATACCCAGTGAAAGCAAGGGTTTATCCCGCACGAAGGTCACGGCTTTTTCCACCACACCCTCGCCTTCTTCATACAGGTCAGCAAATTCCTGCTGTGCCATGCCGGAGAACTGATCGTACTTGCCTTCGGCCTGCAGACCCAGATCACCCGTCAGACCACCGGCTGCGTCTTTCACGCGGCCTTTGGCTTCATCAGCTGCGCCTTCGAGTTTCGTGCCGATGTTTTTGAGCTTATCGTCAGCCATAAACTTTCTCCTTTTTTAGACCGTTCCGTATTCAGAATGCCGGTCGCCATAAAATAGCGTTTGAGCACGGTCTTCTGTTGCATCAGACCGCAAAAACACGTCTCTGGCTAGCATGCCGTCTATAAGCCGCCCTCATCTGATCGCCCTTATCGTCGCTTCCATGTTCTTCATGGAGCAGCTGGACGGCACCATTCTGGCCACAGCACTCCCCTCCATCGCCCACAGCCTGCATGTCGATACAGTGTCCACCTCCGTGGCGCTGACGTCCTACATCATAGGTCTGGCCATATTTATCCCCGCTTCCGGCGCGCTGGCCGACAGGCTGGGCAGCCGCACGGTGCTGACCGGGGCCATCATCATGTTCGTTGCGTGCTCGGTGCTGTGCGCATCCTCTACCAGCCTGATTTTTCTGGCTTGTATGCTTACTTTGCAGGGCATTGGCGGCGCACTGATGGTGCCGGTGGGGCGTCTGGTGGTGCTCCGCGGCACAGCGCGGGAAGATCTGGTGCGCACCATGACGTGGATGATGCTCCCCGCCACCCTCGGCCCGCTGATGGGGCCTGTGGTGGGCGGTTTCATCACCACCTATCTGTCCTGGCGCTGGAATTTCTATCTCAATATCCCGGTCGGCCTTGTGGGGCTCCTACTGACCCGCCGCTTCATCCCCAATGTCCGCGCGCCCAACCCGCCACCGTTTGACCTGCGTGGCATGCTTCTGGCCGGTGGCGGACTTGCCATTCTTTCAATTGCAGCGGAACTCTTCAGCCATGGTGAAGGCGGCGGCATGCTGGTTCTGGGCATGCTGGCAGGCGGTAGCAGCCTGATGGGGCTTTATAGCCTGCATGCGGGCCGCACGGAGGCCCCGTTACTGGATTTTAGCCTGTTTCGCGTGCCGACCTTCGCCATTTCCGTGGTGGGGGGCGCGGCGTCTCGCGTCGCTGTCGGCTCACTCCCGTTCCTGTTCCCAACGTTCCTGCAAATTGGCGCAGGCCTGAATGCGGCACAGAGCGGGGCTATCACCTTTATTGCGCCCCTCGGGGCCATTGCCATGCGGCCTTTTGTGCCCGCCACACTGGCCCGCTGGGGCTTCAGGCGCGTGCTGATGGCCAACGGGTTTTCCGCCGCCATTCTGTTCGCCCTGATTGCAGGCTTCCACAAAGGCCAGCCGCTCTGGACGCTATCGCTGATTCTGTTCGTAGCCGGCATGGCGCAGGCCACGCAGTTTTCGGCCTATAACACCATCGCCTATGCGGATATTTCCAGGCAGCGCATGAGTGCGGCCACCAGCCTCTATTCCACCCTGCAACAGCTCATGCTCTCGGTTGGCATCTGCACGGCAGCAGGCACGCTCACGCTCACGCTCACGCACATCCTCCGCCAGCACGCCACACCCACCCTGCATGATTTCTCAATCGCCTTTCTGGTGACGGGCACCATCTCCATGCTGGCCGTGCCGGCTGCGGCGTGTCTTTCCCCACAGGCCGGAGCCAGCATGAGCGGCAACAAATCCTGATCCCGCCTTCCGATCTTAAACCTTATTTTAAACGCTCTTTGATAGTGTTCTCTTTCCGTAATAAATCTTGGATGGCACTTTCAGTCCGTGTAAACTCAAATCTTGTTTTTGTTACAACAGAAGCCGCCTCCCATCCGTCAGTTTCTTGTCAGGATTGAAATTGAACGGTTGGGAAAAGCTGCTACTGTGCCCTTTGGTTTCCCGCAGGGCTGCATTGCAGCCTCTGCTGTCCACTCTAGCTGTCAGGTGAAACGAGCCGCGCGCCCTATGGATGATCATACCACGGACACACGATCCGATTCACCCACGCCTCCTCCCCGCACATCAAGCCGGAAAAAGCGTCTCCTCTGGAGCGGCGTAGCCGTTGCTGGCGTCTGTGTGTTGGCGTTTGCCTTCCTGCGCCCGCACCACACAACCACAACAGGCAAGCATTCCAGCCGCCATGCTGCCGTCGATAGCAGCACGGCCCAGCCCGTTGCGGTGCAGGTCGTCAAGACCGGCACCATGCCGGTGGTCCTGACGGAACTTGGGACGGTTGTGCCCGTCACCAACGTGACGGTGCAGACCCGTGTGGAAGGCTACCTGATGCAGGTGCTCTTTACGGAAGGGCAGCATGTGCATGCTGGCGATCTGCTGGCCGTTATCGACCCGCGCCCCTATGAAGTGCAGCTTGCTCAGTATGAAGGCCAGCTTGAGCGCGACAAAGCCCAGCTGGCGCAGGCCCGCGTGGATAACGCCCGTTACCAGCGCCTGATCAAGCAGGACAGTATCGACGCCAAAACTGCGCGGGATCAGGAATTTCTGGTCCAGCAGTATGAAGGCACCGTCAAGTCTGATCAGGCTCTGGTGGATAACCAGAAACTTCAGCTGATCTACTGTCACATCACCGCCCCGGTGGATGGCCGTATTGGTATCCGCGCGGTGGATAAGGGCAACTACCTCAGTGCTGGTCAGTCCGGCGGTCTGGCTGTGCTGACCCAGATGCAACCCATCTCCGTCATCTTCACCCTGCCGCAGGACCAGCTCCCGCAGGTTGCGGAACAGCTCCGCGCCAAGGGCTCCCTGAAGGTGGAAGCATGGGACAGCTCAAACAGCACCAAGATTGCTGATGGCACCGTCAGCACACTGGACAGCCAGATTGATACGGCCACTGGCACGGTCCGCCTGCGCGCCATCTACCCCAATACCGATGAGCATCTGTTCCCCAACCAGTTCGTCAACGCACGCCTGCTGGTGAAGGATCTGGAAAACGTCATTCTGGTGCCTTCCACATCCCTGCAGACGGGCCCCTCCGGCCAGTTTGTGTATGTGGTCAAAGCGGACAGCACGGTGGAAGTCCGTCAGGTCAACATCGGGATTTCTGACGGCACGAACACGGTCGTGAAAACCGGCCTGCAGGCCGGGGACCGCGTGGTGACGGACGGCGTGGACCACCTGCGCGCTGGCAGCAAGGTCACTATTCCTGATCCCAAGACGGCAGCCGACACGTCTCCCACCACCACACCTGCCGGTACGCCTGCCCAGTGAACCCCTCCAGCCTCTTTATCCGCAGGCCCGTCGCCACAACGCTCCTGATGCTCGCCATTCTGATGAGCGGGCTTCTGGGCTACCACTTCCTCCCGGTCTCGGCGCTGCCGCAGGTGGATTACCCCACCATTACGGTTGAGACGTTCTACCCGGGCGCCGGGCCGGATGTGATGGCGACCTCTGTCACCGCCCCGCTGGAAACCCAGTTTGGCGAGATGCCGGGGCTGGACCAGATGACCTCCCGCTCCTCCGGGGGCGCGTCCGTCATTACGCTGCGCTTCAACCTCACCATGTCCATGGATGTGGCGGAGCAGGAAGTGCAGGCGGCCATCAATCAGGCCAATTCCCTCCTGCCGACTGACCTTCCGGCCCCGCCGGTCTACGCCAAGGTTAACCCGGCAGACACCCCCGTGCTGACACTGGGCATCACGTCCTCCACCATCCCGTTGCCGGAAGTGGAAGACTATGTTGATACCCGTCTGGCCCAGAAAATCAGCCAGATTTCCGGCGTCGGGCTGGTCACGCTCTCTGGCGGCAACCGCAAGGCCATTCGCGTCCGCGTCAACATTCCCAAACTGACATCTTACGGGATTGATCTGGACACGCTGCGCACCACCATTGGCAACGTCAACGTCAATTCCCCGACCGGCACGTTTGACGGCGCAACCCGTGCGGCGACGCTGCGGGTTGATGGCCAGATTACCAATGTGGATATGCTGCTCAATCAGATCATCGCCTATCAGAACAGCGGGCCTGTGCGTATCCGGGATGTGGCGACCGTCGTCATCGGTGCGGAAAACACCCAGCTTGCCGCATGGTCCAACCTGACCCCGGCGCTGATCATGAATGTGCAGCGCCAGCCGGGGGCCAACGTCATTTCCGTGGTGGACAATATTCAGTCCGCCCTGCCCGTCCTGCGCAAGGCGCTGCCGCCGGGCATTGATATTGTCCCGCTGACAGACCGCACCACCACCATCCGCGCTTCCGTCTCGGACGTGGAGTTCGAGCTGTTTCTGGCACTGGTGCTGGTTGTTGGCGTGATCTTCGTCTTCCTGCGCAACATTCCGGCCACCATCATCCCCAGCCTGTCCGTGCCGCTTTCCATTATCGGCACGCTGGCCATCATGTATCTGCTCGGCTTCTCGCTGGATAACCTCTCGCTCATGGCTCTGACCATCGCCACCGGCTTTGTGGTGGATGATGCCATCGTGATGATTGAGAACATCTCGCGCTACGTGGAAGCGGGCGAAGACCGGATGACCGCCGCCATCAAAGGTGCCGGGGAAATCGGCTTCACCATTATCTCCCTGACCATCTCACTGATTGCGGTGCTGATCCCGCTGCTGTTCATGGGCGATGTGGTTGGCCGCCTGTTCCATGAATTTGCGCTGACGCTCTCCATCACCATCGTCCTGTCCGCGGTGGTCTCGCTGACGCTGGTGCCCATGATGTGCGCCCGCATCCTCAGCGAGCGCCCGCATGATGAAGCCCACGCCACCACCGCCTTCCAGCGCTGGTCCGCCCGCATGGAAGTGGCAACGGAAAAGCTGATTGCCGGATATGACCGCGCGCTGGATGTGGTTCTGGCCCACCGTGTTCTGACCCTGTTTGTGGCAGTTGGCACACTGGTGTTGACCGGCGTTCTGGCGTGCATCATCCCCAAGGGGTTCTTCCCCGCGCAGGATACCGGCGTCATTCAGGGTATTTCCGTTGCCTCCCAGGCTATCTCGTTCGAGAGCATGAAGGAGCACCAGCAGGAACTGGCACGGGTGCTGCTGAAAGACCCGGATGTGGTCTCCCTCTCCTCCTTTGTGGGGGTGGACGGGCAGAACGCCACGCTTAATCAGGGACGCTTCCTTATCAACCTGCGCCCGCATGATGACCGCTCAGACAGCGCCTCCACCATTGCGCGCCGCCTGGAAGAAGAAACGTCGCAGGTCGCCGGGATCAAGCTGTATATGCAGCCCATTCAGGATCTCTCGCTGGATACCACCGTCACCGCTACGCAGTATCAGTTCCTGCTGGAAAACCCGGATTCCGCAACCTTCAACACGTGGATCCCCAAACTGCTGGACCGCCTGCGGCAGGAGCCCGCTCTGGCCGATGTCACGTCTGACCTTCAGGCCGAAGGGCTGGTGGCCCATGTCACGCTGGACCGCACCACCGGGGCCCGCTACTCCATCACGCCGCAGACCATTGATAACGTGCTGTATGACTCCTTCGGCCAGCGGCAGATTTCCACCATCTACACGCAGTCCAACCAGTACCGCGTGATTCTGGAAGCCGACCCGGCCTTCCAGACCAATCTGGCCTCGCTCAACCAGATTTACCTGCCCGGTATCAGCGGGAACTCGGGGGAAAGCGCCTCCGGCCCTACCCGTTCGCCCACCTCCGGACTGGTGCCTCTGGCCGCTGTCACCACGGTGACAAAAGGCAAGGCCCCGCTGCTGATTACGCATTTCGGGCAGTTCCCTGCCACGACCGTCTCCTTCAACCTCGCACCCGGCTACGCGCTGGGGGATGCCACGGCGGCCATCCGCAAGGTGGAAGAAGAGATCAAACTGCCGTCGTCCTTCCAGACGTCCTTCCAGGGCACAGCCGCCGCGTTTGAAGGCTCTCTGAGCAACGAGCTGTTCCTCGTCGCAGCAGCGCTGATCGCGGTCTATATCGTGCTGGGCATTCTCTACGAGAGCTTCATTCACCCCATCACCATTCTCTCCACCCTGCCCTCCGCCGCCATTGGTGCCTTGCTGACGCTGATTGTGGCCGGGGTCGATCTGGATGTGATGGGCATTATCGGCATCGTGCTGCTGATTGGCATCGTGAAGAAAAACGCCATCATGATGATCGACTTCGCGCTGGACGCCGAGCGCGAGCACGGCATGGACTCCCTTCAGTCCATCCGTCAGGCTGCCACCCTGCGTTTCCGTCCCATTCTGATGACGACGCTGGCGGCCATGCTGGGCGCTGTGCCGATGGTCATTTCCAATGGCACGGGGTCTGAACTGCGTTACCCGCTGGGGCTGACCATTATTGGTGGTCTGGCACTCTCCCAGCTGCTCACGCTATTCACCACACCGGTGATCTATCTGACGCTGGATACATGGGCACACCGCTGGAATACGTGGCGCCACCGCCATGACCTGCCTCCCACCCAGCCTCCTCCAGCCGGACAGGTTAACTCGTGAACTTCAGCCGGATCTTCATTGACCGGCCTGTTGCCACCATTCTGCTGACCGTAGCGCTTCTGCTTGCCGGGGTGCTGGGGTACAGAAGCCTTCCGGTTGCGGACCTGCCGAACGTCGATTTCCCGGTTATTCAGGTGCAGGCCCGTCAGGCCGGTGGCTCGCCTGAAGAAATCGCCAGTGCGGTCGCCGCACCACTGGAACGGCATCTGGGCCAGATTGCGGACCTCACGGAAATGACGTCCCAGTCCTCCCAGAACACAACGCGCATCACCCTGCAATTCGCGCTCTCGCGGGACATCAACGGGGCTGCGCGGGATGTGGAGGCTGCTCTTCAGGCCGCCCATGCGGATCTGCCCTCAACCCTGCGGCAAAATCCGTCCTATTCAAAAGCCAACCCCAACGGCGCGCCCATCCTGATTCTGGCGCTCACGTCAGACACCCACACCCAGCCGCAGCTGTATGATTACGCCACTAACGTTCTGGAACAGCAGCTTTCTCAGATTGAGGGCGTGGGGGAAGTGGAAATCAGCGGGAGTGCGCTTCCGGCTGTGCGCGTGGAAATCAACCCGCACCCACTCTACAAATACGGCATCAGCTTTGAAGACGTCCGGGCAGCGCTGGCCTCCGCCAACGCCAACACGCCCAAAGGGATTGTGGACCAGAACGGCCTGCGCTTTACGCTGGATACGAACGATCAGGCCCGCAGCGCGCAGGACTACCGGGATCTGATTATTGCCTGGCGGAACAACCGCCCGGTACGCCTGGCGGACGTGGCTTATGTGCAGGACAGCGTGGAAGACCTCCGCAACGCTGGCTATTACAACGGGTCCCGCTCCGTCATTGCCGTTGTCTTCCCGCAGGCCGGGGCGAACACCATCAAAACGGTGGATCAGATCAACGCCAAAATGCCGCTCCTGCAGGCGGCCCTCCCCGGCGGCGTGGATCTGCATGTCGGGCTGGACCGCTCGCTGACCATTCGCGCCTCGCTGGCGGATACGCAATACACCCTCATCATCTCCGTAATATTGGTGGTGCTGGTGGTGCTGGCCTTCCTGCATTCCGGCCGCATGACGCTCATCCCCGCCGTCGTGGTGCCGACCTCCATTGTTGCGACCTTTGGCGTGATGGCCACTCTCGGCTATTCGCTGGACAATATGTCCCTCATGGCGCTGACCGTCTCCACCGGCTTTGTGGTGGATGATGCCATTGTGGTGATGGAAAATATTGCCCGCTATATCGAGCAGGGCTATTCCGCGCGGGATGCCGCCATTCGCGGCACGGGCGAAGTCGCCTTTACGGTGCTCTCCATCTCCATTTCGCTCATTGCTGTGTTTCTGCCCATTCTGCTGCTGGGCGGACTGGCCGGGCGGTTGTTCCATGAATTTGCGATGACGGTCTCCATCACCATTCTGGTGTCCATGGTGCTGTCCCTCACCCTCACCCCCATGATGGCCGCGCAGTTGCTCACGCCGCGCAAGCCCGGCAGCACGCCTGCCTTTCTCCGTCGCATCGCCGCGGCCATTACCACGGTGCTCAACAGCCTGCAGGCAGGATATACGCGCACGCTGGATATGGCGCTCAGCCACCGTAAACTGGTGCTGCTCAGCCTGCCGGTTACGCTGGCACTGATTGTGGCGCTGTTTATCCACATGCCCAAAGGCTTCTTCCCCACGGAAGATACCGGCATGCTGATGGGCCATTTGCAGGGCGACCAGTCCATTTCCTTCACCGCTCTGTCGCAAAAGCTGGTGGATGTTCAGAAGACCATCCTGAAAGACAAGGACGTGCAGAGCGTCTCCAGCTTTATCGGCGGGCGCGGCTCCAATCAGGCCAACCTGTTCCTGCAACTCAAGGACAAGGCCGACCGTTCAGACACCCCGACCGATCTGATTGCCCGCGTCACACGCAAGCTGAGTCATCTGGTGGGGGCTCAGTTCTTCCTCATGCAACCCGGCGCGGTGCGGGCCGGCGCACGGCAGAGCAATGCCTCGTATCAGTATACACTGGAAGGGGAGTCCGCCTCCGAACTCTATACATGGACCAGCAAGCTGCTGGCGGCCCTGCAACACCG
The DNA here is from genome assembly GCF_001580535.1 of Acetobacter cerevisiae. GTDB lineage: Bacteria > Pseudomonadota > Alphaproteobacteria > Acetobacterales > Acetobacteraceae > Acetobacter > Acetobacter cerevisiae. The sequence goes on from NZ_LHZA01000146.1 coordinate 29,695, forward strand.
CACGGAATTTACGGATCTCTCTTCCGACGTGCAGCAGGGCGGTGCCGCTATTGATGTGCAGATTGACCGCAACACGTCCGCCCGTGTGGAGATCACCCCCCAGCTTCTGGCCAATACGCTGTATGACGCCTTCGGTCAGCGCTCAGCGTCCGTCATTTATAACGCGCTCAATCAGTATCATGTGGTGATGGAAGCGGACCCTCAGCACTGGTCCAGTCCCAATTCGCTCAATCAGGTGTGGATCAGTGTCTCCGGCGGGTCTGCCGGGGGCGGCACAAAGTCCAATACCGTGCGCGTCCGGCGGGATTCCTCTGGTCTGGATTCCGCGGGCAATAGCAGCTCTTCCAGCCTGAGCAGCCAGTCCTTCAAGAACCAGATCGCCAATGCTCTGGCTGGTGGTGCGAGCGCGTCCAATGGCTCGGCGGTCAGCACCTCGTCGGAAACCATGGTGCCGCTTACGCTGGTCTCCAAACTGGTGCCGGCCAAAACAGCGCTGTCCATCAACCATCAGGGTCAGTCCGTCGCCACCACCATCTCGTTCAATCTGGCCAAGGGTGTCTCTCTGGGGACGGCCACGCAGGTTCTGCAGGCGGCGCAGGTATCCCTGCACATGCCGCCGACCATCCACGGCAGCTTTGCGGGCAATGCCGCGCAGTTCCAGCAGACGGTGAATGACGAACCTATCCTCATTCTGGCAGCCCTTGCCGCCGTCTATATTACGCTGGGCGTGCTGTATGAGAGCTACGTGCATCCGCTGACCATCCTCTCCACCCTGCCCTCCGCAGGCGTGGGTGCGTTGCTGGCGCTGCAACTGGCCGGCGAGGAATTTTCGCTGATTGCCATGATTGGCGTGATTCTGCTGATCGGCATCGTCAAGAAAAACGCCATCATGCTGGTGGACTTCGCCATTGAAGCCGAGCGAGACCAGAACCTGTCCTCGCTGGAGGCCATCCGCACGGCCTGCCTGCTGCGTTTTCGGCCCATTATGATGACTTCTGTCGCAGCGGCTCTGGGGGCTGCGCCCCTGATTATCGCCAATGGCTACGGCGCCGAGTTGCGCCGCCCGCTGGGAATTGCGATTGTGGGCGGCCTTATCGTCAGTCAGGCGCTCACGCTCTATACGACACCCGTTATCTACCTCGTTATGGATGGGTTACGCCTGCGCTTTACCCGGCGGCGCACCCGCTCCCTCCGCCTCTCTCACAACATGCAAGATACCTGATACGCCCGATGAAGCATTTCCCTCTCCGTCCGTCTTCTCGCCGCCTGAGTATCCTGCTGGCACCTCTTATTCTGACGGGCTGCATGGTCGGCCCCAGCTACAAGCGCCCGTCCGCCATTGTCTCCCCGCAGTTCAAGGAACTGCGCCCGGCACCGGGCTGGAGCTATGCCAAACCCGCTCTGGCGGAGCTGCCCAAGGGCACATGGTGGACCATTTATAATGACCCCACGCTGAACGAGCTGGAAGCACAGGTCGCGCTGAACAACCAGAACGTGCTGGAGTATGACGCCCGCTACCGGAACGCCCGTGCGACCATCAACTCGGTGCGCGCGCAGCTCTACCCAACGCTCAGCGGCTCCCTGTCTTTCAACCGGCAGAGCTCGGGCCGTGGTTCACGCTCCTCCGGCACCATCATCAATTACGGTGGGGATGGGTCATCCTCTACGGGCTACACCCCGTCCAACACGACGGAAAACACCTACGGCATGGGGCCAACGGCCTCATGGGATCTTGATCTCTGGGGCAAGATCCGCCGCCAGATTCAGGCACAGGTGACGGAAACACAGGCCACCGCAGCGGACCTCGCCAATGCGCGCCTGTCCTATCAGGCCCAGCTGGCCACGGCGTATTTCAACATGCGCTATCAGGACAGCCTGCATGACCTGCTGGAGCGGAACGTGAGGTTCTATGAACGCTCCTATCAGATCACCAAAAACCAGTATGACGCCGGGACAGCCACCCCGACCACGCTGCTGCAGGCGCAGACCCAGCTGGAGCAGACCCGCGCCCAGTCCACCGCCACACAGGCGGCCCGTGCGCAGTATGAGCACGCCATTGCCATTCTGATTGGCAAGGCCCCTGCGGATGTCTCCATCGCCCCCGGCGCCCTGCCCCGCAGCATCCCGGCCATTCCGGTAACAGTCCCGGCCGACCTGCTGCAACGCCGCCCGGACGTCGCTGCGGCTGAACGCCGGATGGAAGAATATAATGCCCAGATTGGCGCTGCCATTGCCGCCTTCTACCCTGACGTAAAGCTCACAGCCTCCTATTCCTATAGCGGGGACCCGGTGGGTACGCTGGTGCAGGTGGCTAACCGTATCTGGGCTCTGGGGGCCTCAGCCACGGAAACGCTGTTCTCCGGTGGCAGCCGTACTGCGGCGGTGCATGAAGCCAATGCTAATTACGACTATTACGTCGCGACTTACCGTCAGACCGTGCTGACCGCCCTGCAAGGCGTGGAAGATCAGCTGGCTAACCTGCGCGTGCTGGCTCAGCAGGCTGACCAGCAGGATATAGCCGTCAAAGCCTCCAACCGTGCCGTGAATGTGGCATTTAACCAGTATATGGCAGGCACCGAGATTTATACGACGGTCATCACATCGGAAGTCACGGCCCTTTCCAACGCGGAGACCGCGCTCCAGATCCAGCAAAGCCGGATGCTGGATTCTGTGACACTGATTGAAAATCTGGGCGGCGGCTGGGATGCGGCCGAACTGCCCAGCAAGAACTCCATGCAGACGGATAATCCGTTCCTGCCGTCTTTCATTCAGAAAGACAAAAACTGAGGTCACAAAAAAAGCCCCTCTCCTTGCGGACAGGGGCTTTTTTATTAAAGCGGGCTAAACCGTTTATCGGGTGAGCGACCGGCCTGCCAGCAGGGCAATGACCAGGAACACCACGAACAGAACAATCGCGATAAAAAACAGAATTTTTGCCATTCCGGCAGCCGCGGAGGAAATCCCCCCAAAGCCGAACAGGCCCGCGATGATGGAGATGACCAGAAAGAAAAGTGCCATTTTCAGCATGTACGTGCGTCCTTATATGTTTTGAACCAACAGACCCGTCGGTTGCTTTAAATCAGGATTTGCGGGCAATCACGGCGCCCAAAATAAAGCCAAGCAGCCCAGCAAATGAGGCTGCAATCACAGGCTGATCTGCAACGCAGTCCCGCATCGCATCCAGTGCGGCACAGCCCTTGTTGCAGGAGGTCAGATCATCAGCCTTATCTTTGGCCTTGTTAAAAAGGTCTTCAGCACCGTCCTGCACGCGGCCAATGCCGTCTTCCAGTTTGTGCTCAACTGTTTTTTCGTCGCTCATAGGAAACCCTCCCCTTACTCGTGACTCCTCATAACGCACTCTTGCGCAGAGAGATGCGTCATGACGGCACTTTCTTAGAAAAAAATTAAATTTCAGCAGAACGCCAGTAAGGAGCGCCACCGGGGTCGGGTTCTCCGGCAATCATGGCGCGCAGCCGGGCTGCATACATTCGGAAGGCCGGAGAGTCCGGCGTCTTCTGCTCAGCCCCAATTGTCAGCTCTCCGGTAATCCCTGCGGGTGAGCCGGAGAGCACGACAATACGGGTCGCCAGCTTCAGAGCTTCCTCAATATCATGGGTAACAAACAGCACCGTCTTATGAGTCTGCTGCCAGATCCGTAGCAGTTCATCCTGCAGGCTGTTACGTGTAATGGGATCCAGAGCCCCAAAGGGCTCGTCCATCAGCAGCAGGTCCGGGTCCACGGTCAAAGCCCGCGCCACGCCAACACGCTGCCGCTGGCCACCAGAGAGCCGCTTGGGCCAACGGTCTGCCGCCTCTTCCAGCCCCACCAGCCGGAGAGCGTCCAGAGCGCGCTCCCGCTTTTCCTGCTGGTCCAGCCCCAACCCTTCCAGACCAAAGGCAACATTCCGCAACACCGAGCGCCAGGGCATCAGCCGCGCATCCTGAAAGACCAGCGCCTGCGCCCGACGTTTACCCGCAGAACGCCCTTCTGCCGCGCCAGTATCATCCTGCGGGCCTGTCACCGTGCCTTCGGACGGCTTGCTCAGTCCCATCAGCACGCGCAGCAGCGTGGACTTCCCCACGCCGGACGGCCCCAACAGGGCAACAAACTCACCTTTGTGCAAATTCAGGCTGACATGGCGCAGAATGAAGGTCTCACCGCCATCATGCGAGAGCCCGACATCATCCAGCCGCGCCAGCGGCATCGCATCACTCATGCCTGCCACCGCAACACACGCAGACGCACAAACCCGAACAGAAAATCCGTCACTGCATAGAGAAGAGCCATGGTCAGCATATAAACCACAACCACATCAGTCGCCAGAAGGCTGGACGCCTGCATCATCCGCGCGCCAATACCCGGCACACCAAACAACTCCGCCGCCACAACCGACATCCAGCCCTGCCCCAGCCCGGTTCTGAGCCCGGCCATCACACCGGGGGCAGACGCCGGCAGCACAACCTTGAACAGACGCCCCAAAAAGCTGCCATGCCCGAAGGCTGAGGCCAGTTCATACAGTTCCGGGTCCACACTGCGCACCGCTGCATAGGCCGCGTAGAAATTGATCCAGAAGACGGAAATGGCGATAACAAAGGTCGCCCCGGATGTGTTCAGCCCAAACCACAAAATGGCGAACGGCACCCATGCCAGCCCCGGCACCGGGCGCAGCAGATGCACAATGCCAGCCAGAAACGCATCCAGCACCGGCACCATGCCGCACAGCAGCCCGATCAACGCGCCCAGCACGGACCCGAACAACAGCCCCAGCGCATAATGGCTCAGGCTATCCAGAATGGCCTGTTGCCAGAATCCGCCATGCACTTCATCCAGCCAGGCCTGCCAGAGGGAACTGGGCGCAGGTACCATGCCGGACGGCAGGAGGCCGGTGCGGACTGCCGCTTCCCAGCCTCCAAAAAACACAACCAGACCAAGGCCCGACAGCGCAACGCGCTGCCGTCGGGAAAGAGCAGCCTTCACGGGTTCAGCTGCCGCCACAGGTCCAGATCAAACAGCTCTTCAACCGGCTGCGCCTTACGCAGAAGCCCCTGCTCAACCTCAAAATCCTGCACCTGCCGCACACCTTCGATAATGCGGGTCGGGTCACTCACAAAACGGGAGGCCGAGCCTTCCAGGGCTTTTTTCAGAACGTCTTCGCTCAGAATGCCGCCACCCAGCGCTTTGGTCACAAACGGAGCAGCCTCATCCGGGTGCGTAGACAGCAGTGTTGTCGCCCGCACAAACAGGCCGCCCAGCACTTTGGCCCATGCCTGACGGTCCGGCGCATCCGGTTTGACAATGGCCAGCACAGAACCGGGCTGGTCCGGCAGCAGGTCATGCCCGCTGGCCAGCGTTCTGACATCCTTCAGGCGGCTGCGCACAACCGTCAGAGCCGGTTCTCTCAGCACGGCAGCATCCACCGCCCCGGCCAGAAAGGCCTGCTGAGCGGCATCAATATCCACGCCGATAATGTTCACGGATGATGTGACAGGGTTAATCCCCTCGCGCTTCTGCAGCCAGAACCGCAGCAGGCTATCCGGCACAGAGCCAGACGGCTGAGCGGCAATGCGCGGCAGGCGAGACTGCTCCTGCCTGAATTTATCAAGGATGCCTTTCAGAGCATCAGGAGAAAGACCACCTTCTGTTCCTTCAGGCAGCAGAGCGCTCAGCGTGCCGCGAGATACCACTTCCAGCTCTTCGACAGAGGCAGCCGTCACCACCTTCACGTCAGCCCCATGCGCCCGTGCCTGCAACAGCGGCAGAACACCGGCCACATAGGCGTCAATCCGGCCGGAGACCAGCGCCTGAATAGCCTGCGGGCCAGAGGTAAAGCGCACCAGGTTGAGGTCCAGCCCGGCGTCCTTCGCCCAGCCTTCGCCTTCCAGCACAAACAGTGCGGACGATCCCAAAACCGGGATGTAGCCAATTCTTACCGGCGTGCCAGCCTGCGCCGTGCCACTCAGCGCGGAGAGCGTCAACGCGCCTAAAACCATTAATCGGGAAAAGAGCCGTTTCATTTCATCACCACGCTGAGAAAAAGCGTTTAATACCTAAACGTAATAGTGAGAAAATACGACTCTCTGTCAATGCTACAATCGGAAATGGGGATTATTCCGTTTCGCCATAGCTTCTGGGTAATCTGAGACCCTGACAAAAAAACAGGAGCGCCTGCGATGAGGTTGCCCCACCACAGCACGCTCCTGCCACCATACCGCCACCGCCCAACAGCAAAAAACCGCGCCCCCTCCTTTCAGGTCACCCTGAAACCGGAAGCGGCACGGTTTTTCACAAACCAGACGTCTTCAGACCAAAGAGGCGTTTGCCTCCCGGTTTTTACTGGTTACCGACGGCATGCATCGCAGCTTCACGGTCGGCCTGCGCTTCGCTCAACTCATCCTTGCGGATCTGCGCCCGCGCTTCCGGAGAAACCGTGATCATTAGCGTCAGCAGCGCAGAGACGACATACAGACCACTGAAGATCCAGATCACGCCTTCAACACCGCGCCAACCTTCAAACCAGGTCACAATCGCCGGGCCAACCCACGTGCTGGCACCAGCACCAAGACCCAGAATGGACAGAGCTGCGGCTTTTTCACGCGGGCAAACCTGCGGCATCAGGCCAGACAGCGGCACGAAGGATGCCAGAGACGCGCCATACAGCACACCCATAGCAGCTGCGATGGGGAAGTTATGCGTGAAGGACAGCGGCACATAATAGAACAGCGGAACAGAGATCGCCGCACCAAGACCGCCACCAACAGCCACAACCGTCCGCGGGCCCAGCTTATCGGCCATCATCCCGGAAAGCAGGTTGAAGATGATGTTGCTCAGGAACACGATAGACAGCAGTTGCAGCCACTGCTCCAGAGAGAACCCGACCAGCTTGGTAAACACGCCCGGCATGATGACCAGAAAAGCATATTCAGAGGACGTGTTGATGGTGCGGACAATGCCAGCAACCAGCGTCTTCGGCTCTCTCCAGATGATGCTGATAGAGCCAAACATGGCCTGTTTCAGCGTCACGTCCGGCGGGCTGAGGCGCTGCATGCCACGCGGTTCGCGTGTGAACAGCAGAGCCACAAGGCCGCCAGCCATAACCAGGATCAGAGAAGACCAGAACGTGCCCATTTCCCCAATGCGCGGAATGGCAAAGCTGGCAAACAGAGAGCCAAGCGTGGGAAGTCCACCAGAGAAGGCAAACCAGAACCAGCCAGCCGCAGAGCCAAGCTGACGGGCCGGCGTTGCCGCAGCAATCCACACCAGAAAGCCATAGGCAAACAGCGGATAGCCCAGACCACGGGCCGTATAGGCCACCATCATCATCTGATAGTTGTTCGGCTGGAGGCCCAGCAGCAGGAACAGGACTTCAAAAATACCCCAGATCCACAGGCCGGCCCACATGACCTTCTTTGGGCCCCACAGGTCAGATAGCGGGCCGGAAAGCCAGGATGAAATGGAAACAGCAACACCGTAAATGGTAAACAGCAGTGCAACGCGTGTGGAGGACTGCCCCTGCCCTTCCAGGTACGGTGCCAGATACCCGGCTTCAACCCCGTCCCCGATCATGAATAGCAAAAGCCCGACAAAGCCCCAGAGTAAGGGACGTGGTATGCCCATCCTGTCTATTAAGTGTGGTTTTTCCTGCTGTGTTGCTGTCTGCATCTACATGCTCTCCTGACATGCGGTGACGGCACGAAATAAAGACACCTCGCCTCATTGCGGGGGCTTTGGGCGCATCACCTTACGGGACCTTGCGGGAGTGCTCGCAAAGAACCGAAAAAAACGATTTTTGGTTGGGTATCCGTCAGACTTCAGACGAAATAGACAGATCGTGAGATCTCACCCATACAGCCGCTTGGACGGAGCAAAACTCAACATCCGGGCTGATAAAAACGCCCACCGTGTGTGGGCGCCTCTGCCAGAGTGGCAGAAGAGACCGGCATGAAGAAGCCGGCCTCCCAAATCAAACTCTGAAAGCCTCAGGCTGCCAGATCGTGCGATTCCGTCACTTCCGGACGGGGGCCGCTGTCCTGGCCCTTCGCGCTGACATCGCGGTCGACCAGTTCGATCACAGCCATGTCGGCGGCATCGCCATAACGCATGCCAGCGCGCATCACGCGGGAATACCCACCGGTGCGGCCTTTGTAGCGTTCAGCAATCGCAGAGAACAGTTTCTTCACGATCACTTCGTCACGCAGCATGGCATAAGCCTGACGACGTGCATGCAGATCACCACGTTTGCCCAGCGTGATCAGCTTTTCGACGACGGGACGCAGTTCCTTCGCCTTGGGCAGAGTGGTCGTGATCTGCTCGTGTTTGATGAGAGCAACGGCCATGTTGCGAAACATTGCCGCGCGGTGAGAAGAGGTTACGCCGAGCTTTCTGCCGGCCATCCGGTGACGCATAGTTCAGTTCCTAGTCAGTAAGATATGGACTTAGAACGGCTCATCAAGCCGCTTTGCCAGATCTTCAATATTTTCCGGCGGCCAGGCCGGCACATTCATACCCAGAGAAAGCCCCATGGAGGTCAGGACTTCCTTGATCTCGTTCAGAGACTTACGCCCGAAGTTCGGAGTGCGCAGCATTTCCTGCTCGCTCTTCTGGACCAGGTCCCCGATATAGATGATGTTGTCGTTCTTCAGGCAGTTTGCGCTACGAACAGACAGTTCAAGTTCATCCACCTTGCGCAGCAGGTTACGGTTGAAGGGCAGGTCATCCTGCGGCTCTTCAGCCTGAACCGGACGCGGCTCGTCAAAGTTGATGAACAGCTGCAGCTGATCCTGAAGGATTCGGGCAGCAAGAGCAACAGCATCTTCCGGCGTGATGGCGCCGTTGGTTTCCACCGTCAGCAGCAGCTTATCAAAGTCGGTAACCTGCCCAACGCGGGTCGGCTCCACTTTGTAAGACACGCGCTTAACCGGAGAATAGATGGCATCAATCGGAATAAGACCGATCGGCGCATCTTCCGGACGGTTTGCAGCAGCAGGGACATAGCCCTTGCCCATGTTCACCACGAATTCCATGCCCAGCTTCACGCCGTCATCCAGCGTGCAGAGCACCAGGTCAGGATTCATGACTTCAATGTCATGCCCGGTCTGGATCTGGCCGGCACGCACTTCACCGGGGCCAGTCGCCGTCAGCACCATGCGCTTCGGCCCTTCACCATGCATACGCAGTGCAAGCTGTTTGATGTTCAGGACAATGTCCGTCACATCTTCGCGCACGCCAGCAACGGAAGAGAACTCATGCAGGACGCCGTCAATCTGCACGGCCGTAACAGCAGCCCCCTGCAGGGAAGACAACAGCACACGACGCAGGGCGTTGCCCAGAGTCATACCAAAACCGCGCTCAAGCGGTTCTGCCACAACTGTCGCAATACGTGTCGGTTCCACACCGGATTCGACTTCAAGCTTTTCGGGCTTGATCAGAGATTGCCAGTTTTTCTGAAGGACCAAGGTACCGGCCTTTCAATATGAAAAAACACTGCTGATGCAGCGATTTCTCAGAAAATTAACAGAACAGCGAAAAGACGGCGGCTACTGTAAGGTAGCCGCACAGCCTCAATGCTTAGACGCGACGACGCTTACGCGGGCGGCAACCGTTATGCGGCACCGGGGTCATGTCACGGATAGAGGTGATGGAAAAACCGACTGCCTGCAGAGCACGCAGAGCGCTCTCGCGCCCTGACCCAGGACCGGAGACTTCGATTTCCAGCGTTTCCATGCCGTGTTCACGGGCCTTGCGGCCTGCATCTTCAGCAGCAACCTGCGCCGCATACGGCGTAGACTTACGGGAGCCTTTGAAGCCCTGAGCACCAGCGGAAGACCAGGAAATTGCATTCCCCTGGGCATCAGAGATGGTGATCATGGTGTTGTTAAACGTGGACAGAACATGTGCCACGCCAGAAATAATGTTCTTGCGCTCTTTTTTACGAATACGCGGTGTAGCGGCTTTCGCCATTGTTTTCCTACCTCAGTCCCTGCCCAGAAGCCCGCAAAAGCCGTCCGGAGATCCTCAACAAATCAGATTAACGCGTGGCTTTCTTCTTACCAGCGATAGCCACAGCCTTACCCTTACGCGTACGGGCATTGGTGTGGGTTCTCTGACCATGCACCGGCAGACCGCGACGGTGACGAAGACCGCGATAGCAACCCAGATCCATCAGACGCTTGATGTTCATTGCGACTTCACGACGCAGATCACCTTCAACGCGATAGTCGGTGTCGATCACTTCACGCAGCTTTGCGATTTCGTCATCGCTCAGCTCGTTCACGCGCTTTGCATCGGCAATGCCGACTTTCTCGCAGATCTGAGCCGCTTTGGTTGCGCCAATTCCGTAAATATACTGAAGCCCGATAACAACCCGTTTGTTCGTCGGGACATTCACGCCGGCAATACGTGCCACGCTTTACACTCCTGTCGGTCCAACTCGCTGGTCGAACACTACTGGCATCCACATGGATGCATGATTTCAATCAGTGGCCGCGAAATATACCGGCCACCCGCACAAGTCAACGAAAACAGATCACTTTTTCGTGAGCTGTCACTTCCCAGCCATGACAGCTTCAATGTCTGCCGTGACCTGAGCGGTCGGAAGCATTCCATTAATTTTATAAAGCCGTCCGGTTTTTACGTAAAAAGGAAGAATCGGAGCCGTAAGATTCCGATACTCCTTCAGGCGCTCCACAACCGTTTCACGCTTGTCGTCCGCCCGACGCTTGAACTCATGGCTTCCGCACACATCACACTCGCCTTCCTTCTGGGGAGGCTTGGAGACTTCATTGTACGTCGCGCCACACTTGCTGCACGTAAAGCGGCCGGAGATTCGGTCTGCCAGAATGTCTTCATCAACATCCAGAAACAGAACCACATCTATTTTTTTATTTTCGGCAGACAGCATCTTATCCAGAGCATCCGCCTGCCCGAGCGTGCGCGGGAATCCATCCAGGATGAATCCTTTTGCACAATCAGGCTGCGCAATCCGGGAGTGCAGCATGGCAATAATCAGCTCATCAGGCACCAGTCGCCCGGCATCCATGAGTGATTTCGCCTGCTTCCCGATGTCAGACCCCCGGGCAACTTCTGCACGCAGCATGTCCCCCGTTGATATCTGCACCAGACCGTATTGCTCTTCCAGCCGCTTGGACTGCGTCCCCTTCCCGGCACCGGGAGGTCCCAGAAAAATAACGTTCATCGTCTGATAATCCTCTGCTTCTTGCCTCCACGGGAGCGCCGCATAAGCCCCTGATACTGGTGCGCAACAAGATGCGACTGCACCTGCGTCACGGTATCAATCGTGACTGACACGATAATGATCAGACTGGTGCCACCAAAGTAGAACGGCACGTTGTAACGACTGATCAGAATCTGCGGCAGCAGACACACAAGAACCATGTAGGCAGCGCCAATCGTCGTCAGGCGCGTCAGAATCTTATCAAAATAGGTTGCCGTCGCAGCACCGGGACGAATCCCGGGAATAAAGCCCCCCTGCTTGCGCAGGTTATCTGCCGTCTCAGCCGGATTAAACGTGACCGCCGCATAGAAATACGAGAAGAACACGATCATTGCTGCATAGAACAGCATATAGAGCGGCTGCCCCTGCCCCAGCTCTTCACCCAGAAACGAAAGCCATCCCGGCATGGATTTGCCGTTCATGAAGCCAGAAATCGTTACAGGGATCAGCAGCACAGATGATGCGAAAATCGGCGGGATTACGCCCGCTGTATTCACCTTGAGAGGCATATGGGTGGTATCCCCCCCAAACATCCTCTGCCCCATCTGACGCTTGGGGTACTGGATCACAACGCGTCGCTGTGCCTGCTCCATGAAGACGATGAACGTGATGGTCACCGCAGCCAGAACAAGAAACACCAACACAAAAAAGGGTGAAAGCGCGCCCGTATAGCCAAGCTGGAACAAGCTTGCCATCGCATGCGGCAGGTTTGCCACAATGCCGGCAAAGATAATCAGAGAGATCCCGTTCCCAACACCGCGGGAGGTAATCTGTTCACCCAGCCACATCAGGAACATGGTGCCACCCACCAGGGTGATCACGCAGGAAACCAGAAAGAACGCACCGGGATTAACAACCGCAGATCCAGCCGCGCTGTGCATGTTCTCAAGACCAACAGCAATGCCGTAAGCCTGAAACAAAGCAATAAACACAGTGAGATAGCGGGTGTACTGATTAAGCTTTTTCCGCCCCTGTTCACCCTCTTTTTTCAAGGCTTCCAGAGAAGGAACAGCCGTAGACATCAGCTGCACGATAATCGAGGCAGAGATGTAGGGCATGATATTCAGGGCAAAGACGGTCATACGCCCAAGCGCACCACCGGTGAACATGTTGAACATGCCCAGAATGCCACCCTGATGCTGGGCCAGCAACTGCCCCATAACCGTGGCATCCACACCCGGAACCGGAATGTAAGTACCAAGACGGTAAATGATCAGCGCACCAAGAGTGAACCAAATCCGCTTTTTGAGTTCGGTTGCCTTGGCAAAGGAGCCCACATTGAAGTTGGCAGCCAACTGTTCGGCCGCGGAAGCCATGCATCCGTCCTTTCACACAAACAGCGCCACCACGTAACGCGGGACGCTGTCATGATAGTCTAAGAGTTAACCCAGACCACATCTGGAGAGGCATCGACCAGAAGAACAGTACGAAACCGTCCTTCTGGCCAAAGCATCAGGATGCGCTGGCTTCAGCAGCCTTGGGAGCTACCAGGACCTTGATGGACCCGCCAGCTTTCTCAATAGCTGCCACTGCAGAAGCAGAAGCACCAGACACTTCGAACGTGACAGCGCGGGTCAGTTCGCCTTCAGCCAGAATGCGCACACCGGCATATTTGCCCGTGCCGATCAGACCAGCGTTCTTCAGCGTTTCTTCCGTCACAGCCGCGCCAGCTTCAAGCTTGCCTTCAGCAAAGGCTTTTTCAATGGTACCGAGGTTAATCGGAGCATAGACCTTGCGGAAGATGTTTTTGAAGCCGCGTTTCGGCAGACGACGATAGATCGGCAGCTGACCACCTTCAAAGCCGTTCAGGGACACGCCTTCACGTGCTTTCTGCCCCTTCACACCTCTACCGGAGGTCTTGCCTTTGCCAGAACCGATACCACGACCGAGACGCTTTTTGCGATAACGAGAGCCTTCGTTATCACGCAGTTCGTTCAGATTCATATCAATCCTCCACCTTCACAAGGTGGGCCACCTTACGGACCATACCGCGGGTTGAGGGGGTATCTTCCAACACCCGCTCACGACCGATCTTGTTCAGGCCGAGACCCACAAGGGTCTCTTTCTGACCAGGCTTGCGACCGTTGCCGGACGCAATCTGGGTGACTTTAAAGGTTTTCGCCTCAGACATCTGCAGCCTCCACAGCCGAAGCAGCCTGGTCGCGCTTACCGAAGATTTCAGCAACCTTCTTACCACGACGATTGGCAACAGAGCGCGGGCTTGCACACCGTTCCAGCGCCGAGAACGTCGCCTTCACCATGTTATGCGGGTTACGGGTCCCGAGGGACTTAGCAACCACATCATTGATGCCCAGGCTTTCGAAGACAGCGCGCATCGGGCCGCCAGCGATGATCCCCGTCCCTGCTTCCGCAGAGCGCAGGATCACTTTACCAGCACCGAAGTGACCAGCCACATCGTGATGCAGCGTACGGCCTTCCTTCATCGGCACGCGGATCATGCCACGTTTGGCACGTTCCGTAGCCTTACGGATGGCTTCCGGCACTTCACGGGCCTTACCAGCACCATACCCAACGCGGCCTTTCTGGTCGCCAACGACAACCAGAGCAGCGAAGGCAAAGCGCCGACCACCCTTAACAACCTTAGCAACGCGGTTGATGGTTACCAGCTTATCAACCAGTTCATCACCTTCGCGTTCACGATCACGGCCGCCTCGACCGCCTTCTCTTGGTTCACGAGCCATTACGTGATCCTTTCCTCAGAAGGAGAGACCGCCCTCACGGGCAGCCTCCGCCAGGGCTTTCACGCGCCCATGATAAAGATACGACCCCCTGTCGAAAACAACCTGGGAGACGCCTGCAGCCACAGCACGCTGCGCAACAAGTTTACCGACAGCGCCAGCGCTATCCTTGTTGGCACCGCTCTTCAGAGACGGACGAAGTTCTTTATCCAGGCTGGAAGCGGCAGCAAGGGTGCAGCCACGCACATCGTCAATGACCTGTGCATAGATGTTCTTGCCAGACCGGAAGACCGACAGACGCGGACGACCACCAGCCTTGCGACGGAGCTGAAAACGCAGGCGAGCACGCCGACGGTTCCGCAGTTCCTGCTGAGTGCTCATTATTTCTTCTTGCCTTCCTTGCGACGAATGGTTTCCGTCTCATAACGCACACCCTTGCCTTTGTAGGGCTCAGGTTTACGAAAACTGCGAATATCAAGAGCAACCTGACCAACACGCTGCTTGTCGATACCTTCGACAAGAATAGCTGTCGGACGCGGCGTGGAGATCTTGATACCCTGCGGGATCGGATAAACCACGTCGTGAGAATAGCCCAGGTTCATCACAAGATTAGAACCCTGCACTGCAGCGCGGTAACCAGTACCGTTAATCTCAAGAGCTTTTGAGAACCCTTCAGATACGCCTTTGATTGCTGTTGCAATCAGTGCGCGGGTTGTACCCCACATCATACGAGCCTGCGCTGCTGTCCCAACCGGACGCACCGCGACTTTCCCGTCTGAAATTTCCGCCTCAATGTGAGAGGAAAGCGGCAACGCGAGTTCGCCCAGCTTCCCTTTCGCCTTGAACACACCGTCTGCAATCGAGACAGTCACCCCGGCGGGAACATCAACGGGATATTTGCCTACACGTGACATTTATCCCTCCTCAGAACACGCGACAGAGGACTTCGCCGCCAACATTGGCAGCGCGAGCCTCGACATCAGACAGAACACCACGCGGTGTGGACAGGATCGAAACCCCGAGACCAGCACGCACACGCGGCAATTCTTTAATCTTGGAATACACACGGCGACCCGGGCGGGACACGCGATGAATTTCCTTAATAACCGGCTCGCCTTCGGAATACTTCAGCTCGATATGGAGCTGAGTGATGCCTTTGCGAATCTCTTCGTGTGAATAGCCACGGATGTAGCCTTCACGCTGCAGGGCATCGAGAACATTCGAACGCAGCTTGGAAGCCGGCGACACACAGGACACGTGACGTGCACGCTGTGCGTTACGAATACGGGTGAGCATATCACCCAGCGGATCAGAAAGTGACATTGTGCGCCCTTACCAGCTAGCTTTGACCAGGCCCGGGATCTGCCCGTTTGAAGCCAGATCACGCAGTGCGATACGGCACAGCTCAAACTTGCGGTAGTTACCGCGAGAGCGCCCCGTAAGTTTGCAACGGAGACGCACGCGAACACGTGAACCATTCCGCGGCAGTTCAGCCAGCTTTAAAGACGCATCAAACCGATCTTCTACAGGAAGCGAGCGGTCCATGACGATGTTTTTCAGCGCCGCACGCTTTTCCTTGTCCCGCGCAGCCATGCGTGTCCGCTTGGCATTACGCGTGATGGCAGAAGTCTTAGCCATATATTTTTATCCTCCGGAACCCTTCGAAAACCTTCGACGGTTTTCCAAGACAACAACACCTGGTGACAGATAACCTATTTCACTCAGGCAGCAAAGGGCAGATCGAATGCTTTAAGAAGCGCCTTAGCTTCCGCATCCGTCTTTGCACTGGTCACGAACACCACGTCCATCCCACGAACTTCGTCCACTTTATCGTAGTCGATTTCCGGGAAAACGAGCTGCTCTTTCAGACCGAGAGCAAAGTTACCGCGTCCGTCAAATCCCTTGTTTGCCGGCAGACCACGGAAATCGCGAATGCGGGGCATTGCGATCGTGACCAGACGGTCAAGGAATTCATACATCTGCGCACGACGCAGCGTAACTTTACAACCAATCGGCAGACCTTCACGGATCTTAAAGCCCGCGATTGCTTTTTTAGCAACAGTCTTGACCGGCTTCTGACCTGCAATCAGCGTCATTTCAGCAACAGCAGCGTCCAGTTTCTTCTGGTCGCCCGCAGCTTCACCAACGCCCATATTCAGGACAATTTTTTCCAGCCGAGGAACCTGCATGATATTTTTGTAACCGAACTGCTCGCGCAGCTTGGCACGCAGTTCGGCTTCATAACGTTCCTGCATACGAGGAACGGAACGAACGCCCTTAGACTCACTCATTCTCGCCCCCTCAGCCTTCAATCACTTCGCCGGTTGCTTTCGCAACACGAACTTTCCGTCCGTCTTCAAGAACGCGGAACCCAACGCGGGTCGGCTTCTTGGAGGCCGGATCGATCAGTTTCAGATTTGACAGATGAATCGGGGCTTCACGCGTGATGATGCCGCCCTCTTCACCCATGCGCGTTGCTTTCTGATGACGCTTGATCATTGCAACGCCACGCACAATCGCACGATTTTCAGCCGGGCGGACGGAAAGAACTTCACCCTGGGTCCCTTTGGAGGAACCGCTGATGACAACAACCGTATCGCCTTTTTTAATGCGAGCAGCCATTTATAGAACCTCCGGCGCCAGAGAGATAATTTTCATGAACTTGCGCGCACGCAGTTCACGAACAACCGGGCCGAAGATACGGGTGCCGATCGGCTCCTGCTGCTTGTTAATCAGCACAGCAGCATTCTTATCGAAACGGATGGCGCTCCCGTCGGGGCGACGAACCGGATAAGAGGTACGCACGATAACAGCTTGGTGTACGTCGCCTTTTTTCACCTTCCCGCGGGGGATGGCTTCCTTGACAGACACGACGATCACGTCGCCGACCGAGGCGGATTTCCGTTTGGAACCGCCCAGCACCTTGATGCACTGCACCTGACGCGCACCAGAATTGTCGGCCACGTCGAGGTTGGTCTCGGGATGGATCATGATCTAGATATCCTTACCTTACGCCGACACGCCAGCGGAGGACGCATCAACAACCTCACCGTTGCGTGCCACCACGGCCCACGTCTTGCGCCGGGAAATCGGTGTGCATTCGATGATGCGCACGGTATCGCCCACTTTGCAGACATTCTCTTCATCATGCGCTGCATATTTCTTAGAGCGACGGATGAACTTCTTATACAGCGGATGCATGACGCGACGATCGACAAGAACCGTTACGGTCTTGTCCATCTTGTCGCTGGTCACACGTCCGGTAAGGACGCGCCTTGGCATCGTCCAACTCCCTTCAGGAAATGGCAGCAGATGTTTTCGCACCTGCCGCAGACTTCTCAGTATTCTGCGCGACGATCGTTTTGATGCGCGCAATTTCACGACGGACCACACGAATGCGGCTCTGGCCTTCGTTCTGCCCGGTTGCCTGCTGGAACCGGAGATTGAGCTGTTCGCGCTTCAGTTCGAGCAGAAGCGCGTTCAGTTCATCGGCCGTTTTGGCACGCAGGTCAGCGGGCTTTGTTGCCTTCGCCATCTTACGCATCTCCAATTCGGGTCACAAATTTCGTCTTAATCGGCAGCTTTGCTGCACCGAGAGCCAGCGCTTCACGCGCGATCTCGGGCGGCACGCCTTCGATTTCAAACAAAATGCGACCGGGTTTCACACGGGCCACCCAGTATTCGGGAGATCCCTTGCCCGACCCCATACGCACTTCTGCAGGCTTTGTCGAGACCGGAAGGTCAGGGAAAATACGAATCCACACGCGACCTGCACGTTTCATCGCCCTGGTGATAGCCCGACGAGAGGCTTCAATCTGCCGTGCGGTGATACGTTCGGGCTGAAGAGCCTTCAGACCAAACGTACCGAAGTTGAGCGTCGTACCGCTTTTGGCCAGGCCGTGAATACGACCTTTGTGAGCCTTACGGAATTTAGTTCGCTTCGGAGAGAGCATTGTCTTCTATCCTTCGCCTCAGCGCTGAGGGGCCTGCTCGGCCGCCCGGCGGTCCTGAGCCAGTGGGTCATGGGCCAGGATCTCACCTTTGAAGATCCACACCTTCACACCGCAAGCGCCATACGTGGTCTGTGCAGTAGCCGTCCCGTAATCGATATCAGCACGGAGCGTATGCAGCGGCACACGACCTTCACGATACCATTCGATACGAGCGATTTCTGCGCCACCCAGACGACCGGAACAGTTGATCCGGATCCCCTGTGCACCCAGACGCATAGCGGACTGCACGGCGCGCTTCATGGCGCGACGGAAAGCCACACGACGTTCGAGCTGCTGAGCAATGTTGTCAGCCACCAGAGTTGCGTCGATTTCCGGCTTGCGGATCTCAACAATGTTGAGAGCCACTTCCGTACCGGCCATTTTGGTCAGCTCTTTGCGCAGAGCATCGATGTCCTGGCCTTTTTTACCGATCACAACGCCCGGACGAGCCGCATAGATGGTAACGCGCGGCTTTTTAGCCGGGCGTTCGATCACAACGCGGGACACGCCAGCACCAGACAGCTTGCGACGCAGGAAAGCGCGCAGCTTCAGGTCTTCGTGCAGCAGACGAGAATAGTCGGAGTCAGCGTACCAACGGCTATCCCAGGTGCGATTGATTCCGAGCCGCAGCCCGATTGGATTGACTTTATGTCCCATACGTCAGGCCGCCTTCTGCTCAGGAGAAGCTGCTTCGGGCTCCGGAGCCCGCTCGGCAACAACAATCTTCAGATGGCTGAAGAACTTTTCCACACGGGCGGAACGACCACGGCCACGCGCATGGAAACGACGCATGACAATAGACTTTCCGACCTCAGCCGTCTTCACAACCAGCTGGTCAACGTCCAGCTGATGATTGTTCTCGGCATTAGCAATCGCACTTTCCAGGGTCTTTTTGACTTCCTGGGCAATGCGACGCTTGGAGAACGTCAAGGTTGCGACAGCCTGAGACGCAGGCTTGTTGCGGATAAGACCCGCAACAAGGTTCAACTTGCGGGGACTAACCCGGATGTTGCGCGTAATCGCCTGCGCTTCTGTTTCCGCGAGCGTGCGCGGATGCTTCGGCTTGCTCATCTTAGCCCCGCTTCGACTTCTTGTCGGCCCCATGCCCGTGGAATGTACGGGTGGGAGAAAATTCGCCGAACTTGTGTCCGACCATATTCTCCGTCACCTGCACGGGCAGGAACTTCTGACCATTATAAACACCGAACGTCAAACCAACGAACTGCGGAAGGATCGTAGAACGACGTGACCAGATCTTGATCACTTCATTACGACCCGACGCGCGGGACGTTTCAGCTTTGCTCAGCAGATACCCGTCGACGAACGGGCCTTTCCAGACGGAACGTGCCATCTTCTATTGCCCCTTACTTGCCGGTCTTCCGACGACGGATAATCAGACTGTCCGTACGCTTGTTGACCCGAGTTTTGTAACCTTTGGTAGGCTTGCCCCACGGCGTAACCGGATGACGGCCACCAGAGGTGCGGCCTTCACCACCACCATGCGGATGGTCGACCGGGTTCATCACAACACCGCGGTTATGCGGACGACGACCCAGCCAGCGCGCACGGCCAGCCTTACCCATGTGCTGGTTCATGTTGTCCGGGTTGGAGACTGCCCCAACCGTGGCCATGCATTCACCGCGCACAACACGCAGTTCACCAGACTGCAGCTTGATCTGTGCATAGCCGGCATCTTTACCAACCAGCTGTGCATACGTCCCGGCAGAGCGGGCCAGCTTGCCACCAGCACCCTGCTTCAGTTCGATGTTATGCACGATCGTGCCAACCGGGATGGATGCCAGCGGCATCGCGTTACCCGGCTTGATGTCAACACGTGTGCCAGCGATGACATTGTCACCAACTTTCAGACGCTGCGGTGCCAGGATGTAAGCCAGCTCACCGTCTTCGTACTTCACCAGCGCGATGAAGGCGGTACGGTTGGGGTCATATTCCAGACGCTCAACCGTGCCCAGCACATCAAATTTACGACGCTTGAAGTCGACATAACGGTAAGACTGCTTGTGCCCGCCGCCACGGAAACGAGACGTAGTGCGACCGTTATTGTTACGACCACCCGTCTTGTTTTTGCCTTCCGTCAGCTGCTTGACCGGCTTACCCTTCCAGAGGTCGGAACGATCGATCAGAACCGTACCACGAAGGCTCGGCGTGACGGGATTAAAGTGCTTCAGTGCCATTTGTTCCTACCCCACGTCACGCCAGTTTGGCGGTAAGGTCGATGGACTGACCTTCCGCAAGCTGGACGAACGCCTTCTTGATATCAGAACGCTGCCCCAGACGCCCCTTGAAGCGCTTGGTCTTGCCCTTCTGGACAAGCGTGTTAACGCCAACGACCTTGACGCCGAACAGTGTTTCCACAGCCACTTTGATTTCAGGCTTGGTTGCAGAGATCGCAACCTTGAAAGCAACCTGATTTTTCTCTGAAAGCGCAGTTGCCTTCTCGGTGATCAGCGGAGAACGAACAATGTCGTACATCGCTTCCCGAGAAAGACGCTCGGCTTTCTTGCGCAGAGCAAGAATGTTCGTCATGCCAGGCGCTCCTTCAGACCCTCGAGGCCAGCCTGGGTAATTGCCAGGACCTCGTGATTAAGAATGTCATAAACGTTGGCACCGATTGTCGGCAGGACATCAATGCGCGGCAGGTTGCTTGCTGCGCGCAGGAAGTCTTCATCAACAGCGGCGTCAACAATCAGGGCAGACGTCCAGCCAAGCGTTTTCAGCTTTGCAGCCAGTTCGCTCGTGCGTGCCACACCAGAAGCAGACTGAAGAACAACCAGCTTGCCTTCTTTTGCCTTCTGGGACAGCGCAGAAATCAGACCCAGACGACGCACCTTCTTGGGAAGGTCGTAGCCATGATCACGCACAACCGGACCATGGACAGCGCCACCGGTACGATACTGCGGCGCACGGAGAGAACCCTGACGGGCGCTACCGGTGCCTTTCTGGCGGTACGGCTTCTTGGTCGTGCCGGACACTTCGCCCATGCCTTTGACCTTATGCGTACCAGCGCGGCGCTTAGCCAACTGCCAGTGCACAACACGCGCCATGATGTCATTGCGCGGTGCTACGGAGAACAGCGCCTCGGGGAGCGTTGCAGAACCTGCGGTGCCGTTATCAAGCGTTTTGATTTCGATTTCCATGACCTCAGCCCTCCGCCGTCACGAGAGCGGCCGGGTAAGGCGCATCGACATGGCGGGCTTTTTTAATCGCATCACGGACCAGAACGACACCGTTTTTAGCTCCGGGAACGGAACCACGGATCATGATCAGGTTCTTTTCCGGATCGATCGCAGCAATTTCAAGATTCAGCGTGGTAATACGCTCATCGCCAAGGTGGCCAGCCATCTTCTTGTTCTTGAAGGTCTTGCCGGGATCCTGACGGTTACCGGTAGAACCATGTGAACGGTGAGAGATGGATACGCCGTGGGAGGCTTCCAGACCGGCAAAGTTCCAGCGCTTCATGGCGCCTGCGAACCCTTTACCCTTGCTGGTGCCTGTCACGTCGACTTTCTGCCCCACAACAAAGTGAGCTGCGGACAGAGAAGCACCGATGTCCAGCGTAGCATCGTCAGCTACACGGAATTCAGCCAGCTTCTTCTTCGGCTCTACCTTTGTGCGGGCAAAATGGCCGCGGTTCGGCTTAGAGACATTTTTTACCTTGGCTTTGCCCATACCCAGCTGAACGGCTGTGTAGCCATCCCGCTCCTGGGTGCGGACATCAACCACCTGCACGGAATCCACATGCAGGACGGTAACGGGCACATGTGTGCCATCTTCCTTGAACAGTCGGGACATGCCCAACTTTTTTGCGATCAATCCGGTGCGCATCGTCTGGACCTTAAAGTTTGATCTCGACATCCACGCCAGCGGCGAGGTCGAGTTTCATGAGAGCGTCCACGGTCTGCGGAGTCGGCTCGACAATATCGAGCAGGCGGCGATGAGTCCGAATTTCGAACTGTTCGCGGCTCTTCTTATCCACGTGGGGAGAGCGGTTCACTGTAAACCGCTCGATATGCGTCGGCAGCGGGATAGGACCCCGAACCCGCGCACCCGTACGCTTCGCCGTATTGACGATCTCTTTCGTGCTGTTATCGAGAACACGATGATCGTACGCCTTCAGGCGAATGCGGATGTTCTGGTTGTCCATTGTTTCTTAGTCCAACACTTTACTGGTCCGGGGTAACCCGGCCGCCAAGTAAGACCCCGGCCGAAGACTCAGCCGGGGCCATCCAGTCCTAGGCTTCTAACCGATTACTCGGTGATAGAAGCAACCACGCCGGCACCAACGGTGCGGCCACCTTCGCGAATAGCGAAACGCAGGCCTTCATCCATGGCGATCGGAGCGATCAGTTCAACATCCATGGCGCAGTTATCGCCAGGCATGACCATTTCCGTACCTTCCGGCAGGTGAACAACGCCGGTGACGTCGGTCGTGCGGAAATAGAACTGCGGACGATAGTTGGTGAAGAACGGCGTGTGACGGCCACCTTCATCCTTCGTCAGGATGTAAGCTTCAGCTTTGAACTTCTTATGCGGGGTGATGGAGCCCGGCTTAGCCAGAACCTGACCACGCTCAACATCTTCACGCTTCGTGCCACGCACCAGCGCACCGATGTTGTCACCAGCTTCACCACGATCGAGCAGCTTGCGGAACATTTCAACGCCCGTAACGGTCGTCTTAACGGTGTCCTTCAGGCCGACGATTTCAACTTCGTCACCCACGTTCACAACGCCACGCTCGACACGGCCCGTCACCACGGTGCCACGACCGGAGATGGAGAACACGTCTTCGATCGGCATCAGGAACGGACGGTCAACCGGACGTTCCGGCTGCGGGATGTAGGAGTCGACCGCATCCATCAGATCCTTAACGCGGTTTTCACCGACTTCTGGATCACCATCTTCCAGAGTTACCAGAGCGGAACCCTTGATGATGGGGATATCGTCGCCAGGGAACTGATAGGAAGACAGAAGTTCACGAACTTCCATTTCAACCAGCTCAAGCAGTTCCGGATCATCAACCTGATCAACTTTGTTCAGGAAGACAACCAGAGCCGGCACACCGACCTGACGAGCGAGCAGGATGTGCTCACGGGTCTGCGGCATCGGACCATCAGCTGCGGAAACCACGAGGATAGCGCCGTCCATCTGCGCTGCACCCGTGATCATGTTCTTCACGTAGTCAGCATGTCCGGGGCAGTCGACGTGCGCGTAGTGACGCTTGTCGGTTTCATATTCCACGTGAGCCGTGGAGATGGTGATCCCACGAGCGCGCTCTTCCGGAGCCGCATCGATCTGGTCGTATGCTTTAAAGTCAGCACCACCGGATTTTGCCAGCATCTTCGTGATAGCAGCCGTCAGAGACGTCTTGCCATGGTCAACGTGACCGATGGTGCCGATGTTGCAGTGCGGTTTATTCCGCTCAAATTTAGCCTTAGCCATTTCTCTACTCCATACCCCGAAAACTTATCGGGATGCAGTTTTTAATAAGTCCGCCCCCACTCCACAAGGAGTGAATGCCACACCTAAAAGATTACCAGCGATAGTGGCTGAATGCCTTGTTGGCTTCGGCCATACGATGGGTATCTTCACGCTTCTTTACAGCAGCGCCACGGTTATTCACAGCGTCCATCAGTTCGTTGGACAACCGGTCCTGCATGGTGTTCTCGCCCCGTTTGCGGGAAGCGTCGATCACCCAGCGGATGGCCAGCGCCTGACGGCGCTCAGTGCGAACTTCAACAGGCACCTGATAGGTCGCACCACCAACGCGGCGAGAGCGAACTTCTACTGCAGGCTTAACGTTATCCAGAGCATTGTGGAACAATGCGACCGGATCTGCAGAAGCTCCACTCCGGCGAACCATCGCCTCGAGAGCTCCATAAACAATCCTCTCCGCAGTGGATTTTTTGCCATCATACATCAGAGCGTTCATGAAACGCGTAATGACAATATCTCCGAACTTCGGATCAGGAAGAATCTCACGCTTAACAGCGCGGTGACGGCGGCTCATACCTTAACTTCCTCTTACTTCGGACGCTTCGCGCCGTAGAGCGAACGCCGCTGACGACGCTTAGCAATACCCTGGGTATCCAGGACACCGCGAAGGATGTGATAACGCACACCCGGAAGATCCTTTACACGACCCCCACGGATAAGCACGACGCTATGTTCCTGAAGGTTGTGGCCTTCACCCGGAATATAACTCACCACCTCATAGCCGTTCGTCAGACGCACCTTTGCAACTTTACGCAGTGCGGAGTTCGGCTTTTTAGGCGTCGTCGTATAAACACGGGTGCAAACACCACGTTTCTGGGGGCAACTCTGCAGCGCGGGCACTTTGTTGCGCTTGACTGCAGGCTTGCGCCCCTTGGCAATGAGCTGGTTGATGGTCGGCATGCGCCTTTCCCGATCCTTACACAGTTCGGCCGGCTAACCTTTTTATCGGCTGCCGACTGTCATTTGAAAAACCCACCAGGCAACAACACCCGTGTGGGGCTATCTAGGCATCCGGCTCTAACTTTCCAGAGAAAGCCAACCGCATGCTTACACAAGAATTACGAATTTACCTCCGCTCCGGCACGGGAGCAGAAGCTGAGGGCTGCTAACTACCTCTCCCCCCCCCTTAAGTCAAGCGGGGTACGCGATTCTCGACCGCGAAAAGAAGAAAGAAGCCCTCACATAAAAAGAAAGGGACCAGAGCATAGCCCTGATCCCTCCTCTTCTAACGTCTTAATGACGCCTGCTCTTTACTCGGCAGCAGACCGCCCGACGCGCTGACGATCCTGAGACGCTGCGATTGCCCGCAGACGGTTCATGACGCTCCCCGTACCAGCCGGGATCAGACGACCGACAATGACGTTCTCTTTCAGACCATTCAGGGTATCCACCTTCCCTGCCGTTGCAGCCTCTGTCAGGACACGTGTGGTCTCTTGGAAGGATGCAGCAGAGATGAAGGACTGGGTCTGCAGAGAGGCCTTGGTAATACCCTGCAGCACCGGCATAGCAAGCGCAGGGCGCTCCCCAGCATTCATGCGCTTGGTATTCTCGGTCTCATACTCAATCCGATCAACGGTTTCGCCAATGAGATACGTCGTATCACCAGGCTCCAGAATTTCGACCTTCTGGAGCATCTGACGGACGATGACTTCAATGTGCTTATCGTTAATCTTCACGCCCTGCAGACGATACACATCCTGAATTTCGTTCACGAGGTAGTCGGACAGAGCCTCAACCCCCATGACTTTCAGAATGTCATGCGGCACGCGGGGACCATCAACCAGCGGATCGCCCTTCTCGACGAAGTCGCCTTCCTGAACGGACACGTGCTTGCCTTTGGGGATCAGATATTCGGTCTCTTCACCCGTCTCATCGTTCTTCACGATAACGCGGCGCTTGGACTTGTAATCCTTCCCAAACTCAACACGGCCTTCCATTTCCGCGATAATCGCATGGTCTTTCGGGCGACGGGCTTCGAAAAGCTCGGCCACACGCGGCAGACCACCGGTAATATCACGGGTCTTGGACCCTTCACGCGGCAGACGTGCCAGCACGTCACCCGCATGAACTTCTGCGCCGTTTTCAACAGACAGAAGTGATTCAGGCGGCAGGAAGTAACGGGCATCGTTGCCGTTATCTAGCTTGATCACGTCGCCCTTGGCGTCCTTCAGCTGCAAGCGCGGACGCAGATCAACGCCCTTCCCTGCCTGCTTGTAGTCCACCACGGTCTTGGCAGTCAGGCCCGTCACTTCATCCATACGCTCGACAAGCGTGATGGAGTCGATCAGGTCAAGATACTCAACCTTACCAGCCTTCTCGGTGATGATCGGCAGGGTGTAGGGGTCCCACTCGGCCAGTTTCTGAGCGCGTGTGACTTCCGCACCTTCCGTCGTCAGCAAACGAGCACCATACGGCACACGATAGCGGGCTTTTTCGACCCCAGCTTCGTCCGTCAGCAGGATTTCACAGTTACGGGCCATGACAACTGGCACGCCCTGACTGTTCTGCACAACGTTGCGGTTACGAATAACCACTTTGCCGTCACGAGACGCTTCGATCATGGACTGCTCAGCACCACGCTGCGCCGCACCACCAATATGGAAGGTACGCATGGTCAGCTGAGTGCCCGGCTCACCGATGGACTGGGCGGCAATAACACCGACAGCTTCACCAATGTTGACCGGCGTGCCTCGTGCAAGGTCACGGCCATAGCAGTGGCCACACACGCCAACGCGGCTGTCACAGGTCAGCACAGAGCGGATCTGAACCGTTTCCACGCCGGATGCTTCAATGCGTTCAGCATCGGCTTCGTCGATCAGGCAGTTGCGCGGCGCAACAACCTCACCAGAAGCCGGATCGATCACGTCTGCAGCCAGTGTCCGGCCGAGGATCCGTTCGGACAGAGAGGAAACAACCTCACCGCCATCCATCACCGCACGAATGGTCAGGCCGCGCTCGGTGCCGCAATCATTTTCGACAATGATGCAGTCCTGCGCCACGTCGACCAGACGACGCGTCAGATAACCGGAGTTTGCGGTCTTCAGAGCGGTATCGGCCAGACCCTTACGTGCACCATGGGTAGACGTAAAGTAATCGAGAACCGAGAGACCTTCTTTAAAGTTCGCAATAATCGGCTGTTCAATAATCTCACCAGACGGCTTGGCCATCAGGCCACGCATACCAGCAAGCTGCTTCATCTGCGCCGGTGACCCACGAGCCCCGGAATGGCTCATCATCCACACAGAGTTGATGGGCTTACCGACTTCCTGACGGGAAATCTCTTTGGTCATCGCAGCCTGGACTTCGTCCGTGCAGCGAGACCAGGCATCCACCACCTTGTTGTAGCGTTCGCCAGCCGTGATCAGACCATCCTGATACTGCTGTTCGAATTCCTTCACTTCAGCCGCCGTGCGGTCAACCAGCACTTTCTTTTCAGCCGGGATGATCATGTCATCCTTACCGAAGGAAATACCGGCTTTTGCAGCGTGACGGAAACCAAGTGCCATCAGACGGTCACAGAAAATCACCGCTTCTTTCTGGCCACAGTGACGATAGACCGTATCAATAACGTCAGACACGGCTTTCTTGGTCAGCTGCTTGTTGATCAGCGAGAACGGAATGGCTTCGCTCTTCGGCAGGATCTGAGCAATCAGCACACGACCCGGAGTGGTCACAACCGTTTCATGGTGCTTCTTGCCGTCTGCATCGATCGTCTCGAAACGGGCACGGATCTTATCGTGCAGCTTCAGGACGCCGGCATTCAGAGCGTATTCCACTTCACCGATGGACGAGAAGGACGGCGCACCTTTGGTCGTCAATTTACCAGTGGTGTCGTCATACTCGTTGCGATCCGGCGTCACACCGAATTCAGGCGTTTCGAGGCTGAGGTAATACAGACCAAGAACAATGTCCTGAGACGGCACGATAATCGGCTTACCGTTTGCCGGGCTGAGAATGTTGTTGGTGGACATCATCAGCACACGTGCTTCAAGCTGGGCTTCGAGGCTCAGCGGCACGTGCACAGCCATCTGGTCACCGTCGAAGTCCGCGTTGAACGCAGTACAAACGAGCGGATGCAGCTGGATGGCCTTACCTTCAACCAGCACAGGCTCAAACGCCTGAATGCCGAGACGGTGAAGGGTCGGTGCGCGGTTCAGCATCACGGGATGCTCGCGGATGACCTCTTCAAGGATATCCCAGACTTCCGGACGCTCTTTTTCAACCATGCGCTTTGCAGCTTTAATGGTTGTGGCGTGGCCGTATTTTTCCAGCTTGGAGTAGATGAACGGCTTGAACAGTTCCAGCGCCATCTTCTTGGGAAGACCGCACTGGTGCAGCTTCATTTCCGGGCCAACCACGATGACCGAACGGCCAGAATAGTCAACGCGCTTACCAAGAAGGTTCTGACGGAAGCGGCCCTGCTTGCCTTTCAGCATGTCGGACAGAGACTTCAGCGGACGCTTGTTGGCACCGGTAATGGCACGGCCACGGCGGCCGTTGTCAAACAGGGCATCAACAGCTTCCTGAAGCATACGCTTTTCGTTACGCACGATAATATCGGGCGCACGCAGCTCCATCAGACGCTTGAGACGGTTATTACGGTTGATAACGCGACGATACAGATCGTTCAGATCAGACGTAGCGAAGCGACCACCATCGAGCGGCACCAGCGGACGCAGTTCCGGCGGAATGACGGGAACCAGATCAAGGATCATCCACTCAGGGCGGGAACCGCTTTCTGAGAAGGCCTCAATCAGCTTCAGACGTTTGACAAGCTTCTTACGCTTGGCTTCAGACGTCGTCTCTTTCAGTTCCTGACGCAGTTCGACCTTTTCGGCATCACAGTCGATGCGTTCAAGCACCTTCTTGATGGCCTCAGCGCCGATCCCGACTTCAATCCCTTCTTCGCCATATTCATCCATGGCGTCGAGATACTGTTCTTCCGTCAGCAGAGAATACTGCTTGAGCGGAGACGTGCCGGGTTCAAGAACCAGATAGTTCTCGAAATACAGAACCTTTTCGAGGTCTTTCAGCGTCATATCGACCATCAGACCGATACGGCTCGGAAGAGACTTCAGGAACCAGATATGGGCAACAGGGCTGGCCAGCTGGATGTGACCCATCCGCTCGCGCCGCACTTTTGCGAGGGTGACTTCAACGCCGCATTTTTCACAGACAATACCGCGGAACTTCATCCGCTTGTATTTGCCGCACAGGCATTCGTAGTCCTTAATCGGGCCAAAAATACGTGCGCAGAACAGACCATCACGCTCCGGCTTGAATGTCCGGTAGTTGATTGTCTCGGGCTTCTTGATTTCACCAAACGACCAGGACCGGATCTGCTCAGGCGATGCGAGCTGAATCTTGATCTGGTCGAAGGTCATCGCCTGGCCGGTCTGGCCAAGAATTTTCATGAGTTCATTCATGTGCCGAAGCCCCCAAAGGGAAATGAGGAGCCGGAATCGTCATTCCGGCCTCCCCCTCAAAATAAAAACGGATCGTGCTGCTAAGGGTCACCTTTATTTGGCCCCCTGCTCCAGCTCAACATTCAGGCCAAGGGACTTCAGCTCCTTGATTAGAACGTTAAAGCTTTCCGGAATACCGGCTTCAAAGTCATCCTGCTCACGCACAATGGCTTCGTAGACCTTGGTTCGACCGGACACGTCATCCGATTTCACCGTCAGCATTTCCTGCAGCGTATACGCAGCACCATAGGCTTCCAGAGCCCAGACTTCCATTTCACCAAAGCGCTGACCACCGAACTGCGCCTTACCACCCAGCGGCTGCTGGGTCACAAGGGAGTACGGACCGATGGAACGAGCATGGATCTTATCATCCACAAGGTGATGCAGCTTGAGCATGTAGATGTAACCAACCGTGGTCTTACGCTCAAACGGCTCGCCCGTGCGCCCGTCAATCAGCTGAGACTGACCGGATTTATGAACACCGGCTTTTTCAAGCATGGCTTCAATATCCGGGATGGAGGCCCCATCGAACACCGGCGTTGCAATCGGCACGCCCTTGCGCAGATTGTTGCACAGCTCGGTCAGCTCGCGGTTGTCCATGTCGGCAATGGCTTCGTCATAGATATTCTGCCCATACACGTCTTTCAGACGATCCAGCAGTTCCTGACGCTTTTCACCAGTGCGCTGGTATTCATCCACCAGTTCACCAATGCCACGACCAAGGTTGGCGCAAGCCCAGCCAAGATGCGTTTCCAGAATCTGCCCCACGTTCATACGTGACGGCACACCCAGCGGGTTCAGCACGATATCCACAGACGTGCCATCTTCCAGGAAGGGCATGTCTTCAACAGGCACCACGCGAGAAACCACACCCTTGTTCCCGTGACGACCGGCCATTTTGTCACCCGGCTGCAGCTTACGCTTCACCGCGACAAACACCTTGACCATCTTCATCACGCCGGGCGGCAGTTCATCACCGCGCTGAAGCTTTTCAACCTTACTTTCAAAGCGAGCCTGAATTTTTGCCACAGAGGCATCAAATTCACGACGCAGCGTTTCCAGCTCAGCCATGACCTCATCAGACGCCACAACAATGTTGCGCCATGTGCCACGGAGGTTTTCGTCCAGAACTTCGTCCGTAATCACGGTGCCGGAGCGAATACCCTTGAAGCCGGCGCCAGCGGTCTGATCAAGCAGCTTTTCACGCAGACGGCTGTAGAAGGAGCGTTCCTGAATGGCGCGCTCGTCATCACGGTCCTTGGACAGACGTTCGATTTCGGCGCGTTCAATCGCCATTGCACGTTCGTCCTTGTCCACGCCACGGCGTGAGAACACGCGGACGTCAACAATGGTGCCCGTCGTGCCGGGCGGCAGACGCAGAGACGTGTCACGCACGTCAGACGCTTTTTCACCGAAGATGGCGCGCAGAAGTTTTTCTTCCGGCGTCATCGGGCTTTCACCCTTCGGCGTGACCTTACCGATGAGGATATCACCGGGGTTCACTTCAGCACCGACGTAAACGATACCGGCTTCGTCCAGGTTACGCAGCGCTTCTTCACCCACGTTGGGGATATCACGCGTGATTTCTTCCTGACCCAGCTTGGTATCACGCGCCATGACTTCGAATTCCTCGATATGGATCGAGGTAAACACGTCATCCTTCGCAATACGTTCGGAGATCAGGATGGAATCTTCGAAGTTGTAACCGTTCCAGGGCATGAACGCGACAAGCGTGTTACGGCCCAGAGCCAGTTCACCCAGCTCCGTGGACGGACCATCGGCAATGATGTCACCAGCGCGAACCGTATCCCCAACATGCACCAGCGGACGCTGGTTGATGCAGGTGGACTGGTTGGAGCGGGAGTATTTCCGCAGACGATAGATATCAACGCCCTGCGTGGCCCCATTCTCATCGGTTGCACGCACAACAATACGAGCACCGTCGATCTGATCCACAATACCCTGACGACGGGCAACAATTGTTGCACCGGAGTCATGAGCCACTGCGGCTTCCATCCCTGTGCCAACCAGCGGCGCATCAGAGCGCACCAGCGGCACAGCCTGACGCTGCATGTTGGAACCCATCAGTGCACGGTTCGCGTCATCGTTCTCAAGGAACGGAATGAGCGCTGCAGCGACGGAAACCAGCTGCTTGGGAGAAACGTCACAAGCCGTCACTTCGGTCGGCGGCACGAGACGGAAGTCCCCGCCACGACGCACGGACACCAGATCACCCGTCAGGGTGCCATCAGCATCCTGCTTGGCGTCGGCCTGTGCCACCACCAGCTTTTCTTCTTCCATGGCGGAAAGATATTTCCAGCCATCCTGAAGAACGCCGTCCTTTACCAGGCGATACGGCGTTTCAATAAAGCCGTATTTGTTCACCTTGGCGTAAGTGGAGAGAGAGTTGATCAGACCGATGTTCGGGCCTTCCGGCGTTTCAATCGGGCAGATACGGCCATAGTGGGTCGGATGAACGTCACGGACTTCAAAGCCTGCGCGCTCACGTGTCAGACCACCCGGGCCAAGTGCTGAGAGACGACGCTTATGCGTGACTTCAGACAGCGGGTTGGTCTGATCCATGAACTGGCTCAGCTGGGAAGACCCGAAGAATTCACGCACAGCAGCAGCAGCAGGCTTCGCGTTGATCAGATCATGCGGCATGACCGTATCAATATCGACGGAGCCCATACGCTCACGAATAGCGCGTTCCATACGCAGCAGGCCAACGCGATACTGGTTTTCCATCAGTTCACCAACCGAGCGAACACGGCGGTTACCAAGGTTATCAATATCGTCGACCTGACCGCGGCCGTCCTTCAGTTCACACATCACCTTGATGGTGCGCAGGATGTCTTCCTTGCGCAGCACGCGCACGGTATCCGGCACATCGATATCAAGGCGCATGTTCATCTTCACACGACCGACCGAAGAGAGGTCATAACGGTCGGGATCGAAGAACAGACCATGGAACATGGCGTCAGCGGTTTCAGCCGTCGGCGGCTCACCCGGACGCATGACGCGGTAGATGTCGATCAGTGCTTCATCACGCGCGGTGTTCTTATCAACCGTCAGCGTGTTGCGGATCCACGGACCCTTGGCAGCATCAATCGCCAGAACCGGC
>NZ_LHZA01000138.1 GCF_001580535.1 Acetobacter cerevisiae
TCAGACGGGGCCATGATGCTCATGCCGGGCAGGCAGCCCAGATAGGCGATGTCGAAGGAGCCGGCATGGGTCGCCCCGTCGGCCCCGACCAGACCGGCACGGTCAATGGCAAAGCGGACCGGCAGCTTCTGCAGCACCACGTCATGCATCACCTGATCATAGGCGCGCTGCAGGAAGGAGGAGTAGATGGCGCAGAACGGGCGAAGGCCTTCGGTCGCCATACCTGCGGCAAAGGTCACGGCATGCTGCTCGGCAATGCCAACGTCAAAGAAGCGGTCAGGATAGTTCTTCGCGAACGCATCCAGCCCGGTGCCGGACGGCATGGCGGCGGTGATGGCGGCAATCTTGTTGTCGGTTGCAGCCCGGCGCACCAGTTCGCGAGCAAACACGGAGGTGTAGGACGGCGGTCCGGCAGGGCCTTTTTTCTGCTCACCGGTAACGACGTTGAACTTGGCGACGGCGTGATACTTGTCCCCCGCCTTCTCGGCGGGCTGATAGCCGTGGCCTTTTTCGGTCATCACATGCAGCAGGATGGGGCCGTTATCCGTATCGCGCAGGTTGCGCAGGATAGCGACCAGCTGCGGCAGGTCATGCCCATCCACGGGGCCGACGTAATAGAAGCCCAGCTCTTCAAACAGCGTGCCGCCGGTAATCATGCCGCGGGCATACTCGTCCGCCTTGCGGGCGGTGCGTTCGACCGGGGCAGGGAGCTTCTTGACGACTTTCCCGGCCAGTTCGCGCAGGCCCATGAACTTGCGGGAGGACATCAGGCGGGAGAGGTAGTTGGACATCGCGCCAACCGGCGGGGCGATGGACATCTCGTTATCGTTGAGGATGACGATCAGCCGTTCAGCGCCCGGGCCAGCCACGGCAGCGTTGTTCATGGCCTCATAGGCCATACCGGCGGAGATGGAGCCATCCCCGATCACGGCGATGACGCTGCGCTCATGGTAGGACGGGTCTTCTTCCGCGCGCAGATGGTGCGCCACGGCCATGCCCAGACCGGCAGAAATGGAGGTGGAGGAGTGCGCGGCCCCGAACGGGTCATACTCACTCTCGGACCGGCGGGTGAAGCCGGAGAGGCCGCCCGGCTGGCGCAGGGTGCGGATACGGTCACGGCGACCGGTGAGGATCTTGTGCGGGTAGGCCTGATGCCCCACATCCCAGATCACCTTGTCGGCCGGGGTATCGAACACCGCATGCAGGGCCACGGTCAGTTCCACCACGCCCAGAGAGGCGCCCAGATGGCCACCGGTGGTGGAGACGGCGTCAATGGTTTCGGCCCGCAGCTCGTCCGCAATCTGCTTGAGCTGCTCGACCGAAAGGTTCCGCATGTCAGACGGGTAGGTCACCCGGTCCAGAGCAGGAAAACGGCCAAGGGTGGGAATCCGAGGCTTTGCATTTTTGTCGTGAGAACTGTCCATGCGATCGTTTCCATCTTCTTTTCTTGTAGGAAGCGGAATGCCGTCCGGGGAGGCTGGGCGGGATTTCGTTGCCGTCAGTGTGTCTTAACGTCGCGCGAAATATTTTCACACATCGCGATATCAGCCGTTTTGGTTTAATGTTTCTGGCCTGAACGCAAGCCTGCAATTAAAAGTAAGTGCATATTGTGTCTTTTTTGCCACATGTTTTGAAAAAGGCTTGAGCTTGACAAACGAGCCAACCTATATGCAGGCGAACAGTTCCATACGTGATTATGTGCGCAGCACCTGTGGTGGCCGTTACACGGTATGCAGGGGCTGGTTGCCCGGCATGGTCACGTTTTGACAGATTATGAAGTGTCTCACTCAGTTATGATGCAGGCGTCTCAGATGCGCCAAAGCGGGGGTTTATGGCCGTACCTATAATGCAGGCCGTCAGGGTCGGCAGTTATGTCGTCAAACAGCACATCACCGGGCGCAAGCGCTATCCGCTGGTTCTGATGCTTGAACCGCTTTTCCGCTGCAATCTGGCATGTGCCGGGTGTGGTAAGATCGATTATCCCGCAGCCATTCTCAACCAGCGCATGACCGTGCAGGAATGTCTGGATGCGGATGCGGAAGCAGGTGCACCCGTCATCGCCGTGGCCGGGGGTGAACCCCTGCTGCACAAGGAGATGCCGGAGATTGTCCGTGGCCTGATCGCCCGGAAAAAATACGTCTATCTGTGCACGAACGCCCTTCTGCTTGAAAAGAAGATGGATGAGTACGAACCCTCTCCGTTCTTCTCATGGGACGTGCATCTGGATGGCGACAAGTCCATGCACGATTCCTCCGTCTGTCAGGACGGTGTGTATGAACGCGCTGTTGCGGCCATCAAAAAGGCCAAGGCACGCGGCTTCCGTCTCTCCATCAACTGCACCCTGTTTGATGGGGCAGACCCCAAGCGCGTGGCATCCTTCTTTGATGAAGTGATGGCGATGGGCGTGGACGGAATCATGACGGCTCCGGGTTATGCGTATGAACGTGCGCCTGACCAGGAACACTTCCTCAACCGTCAGAAAACCAAGCAGCTCTTCCGTGACATCTTCCGTCTGGGCAAGGGCAAGAAATGGCGGTTTACGCAGTCTCCGCTGTTCCTGAACTTCCTGGCGGGCAATGAGCAGTATCACTGCACCCCCTGGGGCAAGCCGCTGCGTAACGTCTTTGGCTGGCAGCGTCCGTGCTATTTGCTGGGGGAAGGCTATGCCAAGTCTTTCAATGAGCTGATGGAAGACACCAAGTGGGACGATTACGGCACCGGTAACTATGAAAAGTGCGCTGACTGCATGGTGCACTCCGGTTACGAATCTACCGCTGTGATGGATGCCGTGCGCCGCCCCTGGCACATTGCAAAAGTCGCACTGTTTGGCCCGGAAACCGAAAAGCCGATGGCTCCGGAAATTTCCCTCGCCAACCAGCGGCCTGCTCAGTACGTCTTCTCCAAGCAGGTGGAAGAGCAGATGGAAGAAATCGCCGCCCGCAAGCCTGCCAAGGCACCGCGTGTGAAGGTGATCCGCACAGATGCAGCCAATGCCGACGCAGCTCCGGCCAAAGCAGCGCCGGTGGAAGCAACTGCCGCCGACTGAGCCTTCCCTCAGTTTGCGACTCCATGAAAGGAGCGGCTCCCGCACAGGGGCCGCTCTTTTTTTGTACGGTGCTCCGAGGTGTTGAGGCTGTTTTTCCCCTGATTTGTCTCTCTGGCTGGCATACGCTGCCTGCATAAGAGGTGGGGTGTAAGCTCGTTTTCCGCATAGGGATGTGCGCTGACAGGCATGGTCAGTGCGTACTGGCCTCGGGGGCCATCATCCCCTATCGTGCATTTTCCGTCGTCACGCAGGGCCACCGCATTTCATGACTGCTTCCATTCTTATCATTTTTTTACTGGTTATTCTGAACGCCGTTTTTGCCATGGGAGAGCTGGCTCTGATTTCGGTCAGAATGCCGCGTCTGGCCATTTTGCGGGAGCAGGGCATGCGGGGCGCAGACCGCGCCATGCGTCTGGCGGAAGACCCGCAGATTTTCCTGCCCACAGTGCAGGTCGGCATGACGCTGGTGTCCATTCTGGAAGGGACGTTCGGTGGGGTGCAGGTTGAAGCGCATCTCACACCCCTGCTGGAAAAGATCGATTTTCTCCGGCCTGTGGCGGCTCAGGTTTCCATGGTGCTGGTGGTTATCGCCATTACGGCTCTCATGCTGGTACTGGGTGAACTGGTGCCCAAACAGCTGGCGTTGCGTGAGCCCGAAAAAATGGCGGCCCGTCTGGCTATGCCGCTGGAAATTCTGGCGCATGCCACGCGCCCGGTGGTGTGGGTGCTGCGACAGTCTTCCAACATCGTGCTCAAGCTGATGGGGGCTGGCGATGCCGTGAGCCAGACGCTGACGGAAGAAGAACTCAAGGCCTATATCGCCGAAGGGGCTCGCTCCGGTGTACTGGAGCATGAAGAGCGCACCATGATCGAGCGCCTGCTACGTCTGGCAGACAGGCCGGTGCGTGCCATCATGACGCCGCGTAATGAGCTGTACTGGATTGATCGCCATGCCGGGCGTGACGCGCTGATCAAGGCGCTCAAGCAGACAACCTATGCCCGTCTGGTGGTGTGTGAAGGCGGCGTGGATAACCCGGTCGGGGTCGTGCTGGCAAAGGACATGCTGGACCGTATGCTGGATGGCATGCCTGTCTCCATAGAAGCTGGCCTGCGGCAGATGGTGGTGGTGCCGGACAGCATTTCAGCGCTGGATATGCTGGAGCGGATGCGCAGTATTTCTCTGGGCATGGCGTTTGTGTTTGACGAATACGGTTCGTTTGAAGGGGTCGTGACAGCGTCTGATCTGTTTGATGCTATTGTGGGTGAGGGCGGTCATGACGCCTCTCAGACCACCGCAGCCCATCACGCGCCCACACAGGATGATGTCCTGCTGATGGACGGCACGGAGTCTGCTGATGAAGTGAAAGACCGCCTCGGCCTGCGGAGCCTGCCGGATGAAGGCAGCTACCACACGCTGGGCGGCCTGATTCTGGCTCTGCTCCGTCGCGTGCCCGCCATTGGGGATAAGGTGGTCTATTCCGGCTGGCTGTTTGAAGTGCTGGAAATGGAAGGGCGCCGCGTCTCCCGCGTGCGGGCCAGCCGGCAGGTTCTGGCCGAAAACTGAGGACCAAAAATCTATCGAACAAACGGCCTGAACAGAGGGATCTGTCAGGCCATTTTGATGTGGAGCACGCGGCGGTCGGACCTTAGAGGGCTATTGCTGAACCTGCACAGGGGGCGTGCCGCAATGGGGTGTAACAGGCCAGAAGGCCTGCGCGGTTTCCTGCTGCATTTTTGAAATCTGGGTTTGAATCCACTGCATATATTCGTGCAGCCCACGGATGATGATGTCGTCCACTGTCTGGTCTGCCAGTGTGACGCGCAGTTCCGCGACGCGCTCCTGAATGGGAGAGCAGAGGCGGCGCAGGCTGCCATGCCCGGCAAGGGTGCTGAGGGTGCTGTCCAGCAGACGCAGGCTTGTTGTCAGAGAACGCGGAAAGGCATCGTTTTTCAGCAGGAAGCCAACAACATTGGCAGGTGTTGTCATCACAGGCTGTAAACGCCGGAAGGCATGATACGCCGCAGCGGATCGAAGGATGGATGCCCATTGGGTAATGTCAATTTCAGACCCGACTGCCTCATGGCCCGGCAGAAGCGTATGGTAGCGGATATCAATCAGGCGGGTAATCTGGTCACTACGCTCCAGATGTTTGCCCAGCAGATAGAACAGCCACGCCTGATCCCGATACAAGGTACCTTCGGTGACGCCAAAATGGGTCTGGCATTCCTGTTTCAGTCGGTTGCACAGGCCGGAAAGGCTGTTCATCCGGATATCGGAGGGCTGCAGGTCCAGCACCCAGCGGGTAAAGACGTTGAGCTGCATCCACATCTCCGTTGAAATCAAGGGACGGACAGCACGTGCATTTTCCCGCACGGAATGCGCCATGGCCTTGATGGAGTTAGGGTTTTCCTTTTCCGTCACGTAAAAGGCGATCACATCCTGTTCCGTGACAGTCTGATGGCGGGCGTAAAAACAATCCTCATCAGAATGGATCTGCAGAATGGTATCCCACCCCGGCTGACCATCCGGCCCGCGCACAAAGCTTTCCGTTACTTCCAGAAGCCGGGCCAGATTTTCAATACGCTCCATGTAGCGTGCCAGCCACATCATGCACTCGCCGTAGCGCGAGAGCAGATTGTTCAGCCCCGGCTGCATATGGAAAAGGCCTGTGGAAATTTCACTCATGATGCCAGCACCCACGTATCTTTGGAGCCACCCCCCTGTGACGAATTGACGACGAGTGAGCCTTTCCGCAGCGCCACGCGGGAAAGGCCTCCCGGCAGAACCCACGTGGAGCGCCCCGTCAGCGCAAAGGGGCGTAGGTCCACATGGCGTGCTTCCACACCG
Organism: Acetobacter cerevisiae; assembly: GCF_001580535.1. Classification (GTDB taxonomy): domain Bacteria; phylum Pseudomonadota; class Alphaproteobacteria; order Acetobacterales; family Acetobacteraceae; genus Acetobacter; species Acetobacter cerevisiae. The sequence goes on from NZ_LHZA01000138.1 coordinate 5,895, forward strand.
TTGGGGCAAAGGGTGGGGGAGACGGAAAGATTGACCACCGGCTGGCTGATGTAATTACCGGGGTTTTCTTTCAGCCTGCGGCGGAACTCATCCAGTTCGTCCTGCGTGGCATGCGGGCCAATCAGCAGGCCATAGCCACCGGACTCACCAACGGGTTTGATCACCAGCTTGTCTATATTGGCCAGCGTATAGGCCAGCCCCTCGGGTTCTGCGCAGATATGGGTATCGACACTGTCCAGAATGGGGTCCTGATCGAGATAATAGCGGATAATGCGCGGCATATAGGCATAAACGGCTTTATCATCTGCGACCCCTGTGCCCAGCGCATTGGCAATGGTGACATTCCCGCGGCGATAGGCTTCGACCAGCCCCGGCACGCCCAGCATGCTGTCCGGATTGAAAGCCAGAGGGTCCAGAAATTCATCATTCAGGCGGCGATAAATAGCATGGACAGGCCGCAGTCCCGCTACGGTGCGCATGAACACACGGTGGTTTTCCACCACCAGATCCTTACCTTCCACCAGTGGCACGCCCATCTCGCGCGCCAGAAAAACATGCTCAAAATAAGCGGAATTATAAATACCGGGAGAAAGCAGAACGACCTGCGGGTCCAGCACACCTTCCGGCGAGACTTCGCACAGGCTCTGGTGCAGTTTCAGCCCATATTCATCTACGGAGCGGAGCGGAAGACCGGCGACCAGATCCGGCATAAGCCGCAGCATCATATGCCGGTTTTCAATAACGTAAGAGACGCCGGAGGGGGTACGGGCATTATCTTCCAGAATCAGAAAACGCCCGTTCTGGTCACGGATTAAGTCTGTACCGTTAATATGCACATACACGCCACCGGGCACGTTCAGCCCGACCATGGCCTCACAGTAATTCGGATTGTTCAGCACGAGGTCTGCCGGGATAATCCCGTCCCGCAGAATGGCACGGTCATGATAGATATCGTGCAGGAACAGATTAATGGCCTGAACGCGCTGCTGCACGCCGCGCTCAATATGGTCCCATTCCGCGGCGGTGATGACGCGGGGAATGACATCAAACGGCAGCACACGGTCTATCGCCTCGCGGTCTGAATAGACGGTGAAGGTAATGCCCAGCCGGTAAAGCTGTGCCTCCGCCGCGGTTGTGCGGTGCCGCAGGTCTGCCAGCGTAAAATGGGCCAGACGGTTTTTTACAGCCTGCAGAGCAGGGGGAATGCCATCCTTGCGGTTCATAAGTTCACAGAAGAAATCCGGAACATCATAAGCGGCAAAAATACCAGCCGCCTGAACGGGTGCATGGAGTGGCGTGTCATTCATACCCTGACTCCCGATATGAGGTCCGACACTTCTGGCGGGTCCGGAAACCTGCGCCTCTGCATGCCGTTTCGTTACGGTTAATTACTTAAGACGAGCAGGATTTCCGGCGTTTGCCAAGCCGCAAAACAGAAATTTGTTCTTTTAACGGAATATCATGCGCAGGGGGCTGGTCTGCCATGGATTAATGCTGATACCGTATACGCATTCATACGCCATAAGCGGTTTCTCCCGTCCTGTGGCAGGAGAGGAACAGGGCGTTTCAGCATGAGCAGGGTGTTCAGGGCCGTACCACCATGAGTTCACACGTCATGCTGACCCACACGACCCGGTATCGGTATGACCGGCCTGTTTTTCTGGGGCCACAGACCATCCGCCTTCGCCCTTCCGGCACGGCCAGAACACCGGTGCGGTCCTATGCTTTGCGGGTTGATCCGGTCGCGAGCAAACAGAGCTGGCATCAGGATGGCTTCGGCAATCATGTTGCGGAAGTGGTCTTTGCGGAGCGCGTGACGCATTTTGATATCACTGTGCGGCTTGAAGCCGATCTGACACCCAGAAACCCGTTTGATTTCACGCTTGCTCCTGCGGCGCGTCGCTGGACGCCGCCTGTCGTTTTTGCCACGACCTTGGGAGAAGAAAGCGCACCAGCGCAGCACCAGCAACAAGCCATGCAACAGCAGCAGCAGCCGTGTGCGATCGCGGGGTCTCAGCAGGCTGAGACAGATCTGCCCGCCTGCCCGCACCAGTTTTACACACCGGAAGAACAGGCCAAACTGGCCCTGTATCGCGCAACACCTCTCGCCGGCCCGCATCTGCACGCGTTTCTGACGGACTGGGTGGAAAAAGCCCCGCGCGATACGCTAGATATGCTGGTGGCACTCAATCGCGCTCTGGCCGCGCGCATTGGGTATCAGTTGCGTCTTGAACCTGGCGTATGGAGCCCGGAAGAAACGCTGGCCCGTGGGGTTGGCTCCTGCCGGGACAGTGCCTGGCTGATGATTGCCCTGTTGCGGCATCTCGGCTTTGCCGCCCGGTTTGTCTCGGGGTATCTGATTCAGTCCAGCCAGACGGCGGAGGGCGAAGAGGCCCTGACCTGTGACCTGCACGCATGGGCTGAAGCCTTTCTGCCCGGTGCGGGCTGGGTGGGGTTTGATACCACTTCCGGCCTGCTGACAGCACAGGGCCACCTGCCGCTGGCTGCCACACCCGCCCCGGAGCAGGCGGCTCCGGTTACGGGCCTGCTGGACCAGTGTAAAGCCACGTTTGATGTCTCCATGCAAACTGATCGTCTGGTGATGCCAGACAGCGTCTGATTGACTGGTTTTCCTTGCGTTACGATCCGGGACGCAAGAGAGTGATCAGCATGAGGCTTTTTACCTGTCAGTCCTGTGAGCAGATTCTGTTTTTTGAAAATACAGTCTGTGAGCATTGCAAACATCAGCTCGGGTATCTGCCGGGACTTTCCGTGTTGTCTGCACTGGAGCCTGTTGAGGGCGGCCTGTGGCGGCCCTTAGAGCCGCGCATCCGTCAGGCGGAACTGGCCTATTGTGCCAACCATGCGCATGACGTGTGCAACTGGATGACGATGCCTAATGAATCCGGGCATCCGTCTTTCTGTTTTGCCTGCCGGTTTAATCGCATCATCCCCAATCTGGATAAGCCGGAAAATCTGGAACGCTGGCATAAGCTGGAAGTCGCAAAGCATCGTTTGTTCTACACGCTGTTGCGCCTGAAACTGCCCATGAAAACCCGGCTGGAAGACCCATTGGGGGGTCTGGTGTTTGACTTTCTGGATGACCCGCCAGACGGCTCTTCTGCGGTGATGACCGGCCATAATAACGGTGTGATCACCATCGCTCTGCGTGAGGCGGATGACGCCTGCCGTGAGCGAATGCGGGTGGAAATGGGAGAATATTACCGCACGCTTCTGGGGCATTTCCGGCATGAAGTCGGGCATTATTACTGGAATGTGCTGGTGCGGGACGCCGGGCGGCTGGACGCCTGCCGTGCGGTGTTTGGGGATGACCGGGCTGATTATCAGCAGGCCTTGCAAACCTATTATGACAGCCCGCGCCCGACGGACTGGCAGACGCATCACGTCAGCATTTACGCTACGTCTCACCCGTGGGAAGATTTTGCGGAAACATGGGCACATTATTTGCATATTGTCTCAACTCTTGAGACAGCATGGGCCTATGGAGTCTCGATCAATCCGGCTCTGGCCGGGGCGCAGCCCTCATCGTCTCCGCAGCATGGAGACCCTTATACCGAGGCCTCTTTTGATGAGATCATGCAGGCATGGCTGCCGCTGACTTATGCCGTCAACAGCCTGAACCGCTCCATGGGGTTGCCTGATTTTTACCCGTTTGTGCTGACGCAGGGTGTGGTGAACAAACTCTCATTTATCCACACCCTCATTCGGGAAACACAGGCTTTACGGTCCTGCTAAACCCCAGTCCTGCATTGTCTGACTAATGCAGAACCCGCGTATTAATGGTGTGGGCCAGAGCCTGCTCGTCCGCAAAATCCGGCCATTCATTCCGTGCCAGTGCGGTGAGGGACGGCGTCGGCAGTTTCAGCTTGGCAGCATAGATCCACAGGTATGAGAGCGCCCGATGGACGTAGTCCCGCGTTTCCGTGTTGGGGATCAGTTCCATGAACAGCAGCGGATCATCTGAGGAGGAGGCCGCTTTTTCCCACCGGGCCAGCGCCGTGGGGCCAGCATTATAGCTGGCCAGAAGGCGGATCATATCGCCACCACGCAAAGGCGTGTGGGCGTTATGGCGCGTCAGGTCCGCCAGATACTGCACATAACGCTGCCCGATTTCCAGATTCAGGCTGGGGTCATGCAGGTCGCTGGTCGCGTTTTCAAACCGGTGGTTCAGTGTATTGGGCGGGCTTGTCACAAAATCAGCCGTCAACGGGCGGATCTGCATCAGGCCATGCGCCCCGGCACCGGAGACGGCCTGCGGGTCAAAGTTCGATTCCAGCCGGGTCAGCGCATAGACCAGCGCCGGGTCCATAATAAAGCCGTGGCGTGGCTTGAGCAGGGGGAGCGGCAGATTTTGTTGCTCCGGCCCCTGCGCCGAGGAGTGGGCCTGCAGGGCGTCTGACATCTCCGCAGAGAGGTCATGCAGGCCTGCGGCATCCGCCACCAGCTGGAAGGACCGGGCAAGGGTGACGTCATGCAGGTCCGGCCAGGCCCGGCGGATGGTGTTTTCCGCCCGTTCCTGCTCCCCGACCTGCAGCAGAGCAAACACCCGCCGCCCGATATCGGTCGCCCCCACCGCTTCAATATCAATTTCCGTCAGAACCTGTGCCGAGGGTGCTTTGCCTGAGGGTTCCAGCGGGGAGAAGCTGACTTTCCGCACATGGTCGTGCTCATGCTCATGGCTTGCGCTTGCATGATGCAGAATACGGGTAGCCAGAAGCCCGTAGAAAGTTGTGGGAAAGGCTTCTGCATGCTGGAGCCAGGTATGGCGGGCATGGTCCTGCCCGAGCTTTTCGTGCGTGCGAGCGGCCCAGAAGGCACACGCGGCGCGCATTTCCGGTGTAGCGGTTGCGGCGTGAGAGGCTTTTTCAAAGAAAGGTGCAGCCTGCTCATAATCCCCCTGCTGCCACAGGGCCAGTCCGGCCACATAGCCTGCCAGAGCATTTTTGTTCCGGGAGCCTTCAACTGCGGTCTGGCTGATCTCCAGCGCCACATCCGTTTCCCCGGCATTGAGCATCGCCTGAGCGGTTTCTGCCTGAAGCTGGGCGGCGTAGGCGGGCGTCATGCCCGGTGTCGCGGTAATCAGATGCAGGGCGCTGTGCACGCCCTTCAGGCCCCAGCCGGTGCGTTCACGCAGGGTGCGGTCCAGCAGCGGGTTACGGGTAAAGTCCAGCGTCAGCGGGTCAGCGGGGATGCTGGTATGGTCTGGCGCCAGATGGGTGGAGACCGGCACGGGCGGCAGCGGCCCCCCATGCTGGGGCAGGGCGGCCAGACGGGCCCAGATGGCGGCACCGTCGGCGTAGGAGACATATTTCTTCAGCCAGGCCCGCAGTTCCGTCGCACCGGGATGGTAGGAGGGGTTGAGATAGCGGTCGGCCTCAATATCACCCAGCAGCGTGGCGTCTGTAAGCCGGGTCGTGCTGGTGATGGCTTCTGCAAAGGCCCCCTGTCGCTGGAGGCGGAAGATGGACTTGATCTGTGTGCTGACTTCCGGGGAGAGCGGCTTTGGCAGGGGAATGTCATCCCCTTCCGGAAACGCCTGTCGTGGCATGACCATCGCAAGCTCTTCGCTGTGCGTGTCCTGCCCCGTCCCGGGGAGCTTGGCATAGGCTTTCGTCGCTACGACGGAAGCACCGGCCAAAAGGGCGGCTCCGGCCATAAAGGCCTTTGCCGCGATTTGATGAGGGATCTGTCCTATCGCTCGCATGGCTGGCGGGGTCTATGAGGTTCTGCGCCAAAAAGCAAGTTTACTCTCTGTAAGCACTCAGGAGGAGTGCTTGAGAAAACGAGAAAACGCAGGTGTGAATAGCTGGCGAATAGGAGAGGAACTACTTGTGTTTAATAAGGAAATTGTCGTCTGAATAGAGTCGGCTTTATTGTTATGACTTCAGGATGTTCATCAGGCTCTGGCGTGGATTCAGCCGTTGCTCCGTAGCGTTTGTGCAACAAGCATCAGGTCCTGCCAGATTTCCTTGCGGGCGGTGGCGCTGGCCCGCAGCTGGAGCGGGTGACGCATGACAAGGGTGGGGAGGGGCGAGGCCAGACCGGGGATAGCCGCAGGCCCCCAGCTTTTGCGGGGCAGGGGCATTTTGGCGTCCAGCAGCATCCGGGCCGGAAGCCGCCCGCACAGGAGCAAACGCTGGGGGGCAAACAGGGCGATGGCCCGTTCCAGGAAGGGACGACACAGCTTCAGTTCGGCTTCAGTCGGGGCGCGTCCGCCCGGTGGCCGCCAGGGCAGGGCCGTGGCCAGCAGCAAGGTCTGGCGGTCCATCCCCAGCGGGGTGAGCATGTGAGCCAGCAGGTCACCACACAGGCCGGAGAAGACTGCACCGCTCCGGTCTTCATCCGCATCCGGGGCTTCACCGATAATCATCAGCGGGGCCTGAAGGGGGCCGGTTGGGAAGAGGGTATGCATGGCAGTTGTGCGCAACGCACATGCGGAAAAGCCATCGACAGCCGAGCGCAAGGCCTCCGGCGTGGTGGCTGCCGCTGCCAGAGCCCGCGCCTGCGTCAGCGTTTGCGCCAGCAGAGCCGGGCCACTTTGTGCCGCCGAACCCCCAGGGCGTGCGGTCTCTGGGGAAGGTGGGGGTGTCTGGCCAGAAACGGAGGGGGCAGGCGGCGCAGCGCGACCCGGAGCACCGGTCAGACGACCATCCGGTGCGCGCCGCATCGCGGGCTCTTCACCGGGGAAACGCATTTTTCCTAAGCGGGCGAGGCGCTGGTCCACAGGGGAGTCGCCCACCACGGTATCCACGCCCCATTCCCCGTACAGGCGCAGAAGAGACAGAGCGGCGTCCATCAGATAAACTGCCACAAAAAGGAGGGGCCGGTTTGGCGGTTGGCTGCGGGCAGGGTAGAGAAGTATCCGCCGTTCATGTCATGTCTCCCCAGTCTTTGACGGAACGGGGCGTATCCAATGGCCTGTTAGGGCCTCTGCCGCTCCTGGATAGGGTCATTATGCTGTTTTGTCGCCTTCTGCCTACGGTTTTCCTGCTGCTATCGGCTTCGGTTCTGACCCCCTGCGCGTCTGCTGCCGCTCCCAAAGGGGCAGAAACCAGCCAGACAGCCCCACCGGAAAAAGCCCCGGGCACACCGCTTCAGACCAAAAGCGACGCCCAGCCAGCGGCCGGTCACATCGATTCGGGCGCTTTCCTCACTGCCGTGGTGGCCACGCATCAGGGGGATGATCTGGACGCAGCCCGGGCCTTTCGGGCCGCAGCCGCCGCAGACCCCACCAATCAGGACCTTCTGAAACAGGCCTTTATCCGCAGCGTGCTGGCCGGAGACCCTGAGGCCGTGCCGCTGGCGCGCGTGACAGCGAAGCTTCCGGAAGGGCAGAGCATCATTTCCTCGCTGGTGCTGGGGAACGATGCCACAGCACGGGGTGACTGGACGGAAGCAGCCCGTTTCTACCAGCAGGCTGGCGCAGACCCTATGGCGCACCTTATTATGCCGCTGCTTCAGGCATGGTGTCAGCAGGCGCAGCATCATGCGGATGAGGCGATTGCGTCTCTCACTCACATTCAGGGTTCTGTGCTGGTGCCGTTTTATACGCTGCACGCCGCTATGATCGCGCAGACGGCTGGCCAGACCGCCCGTGCGGGAGACCTGTTTGCGCAGGCTGCCAAAATGATGCCGGGTTATGACCTTCTGCTCACGCGGTCTCAGGCCGCATGGCTCTGGTCGCAGGGGCAGCAGGACAAGGCGCGGACGCTCATGCGGGGCATGATTGAGGCGGACCCGGTGCTGGCGCTGGCCGGAGCCCAGTTGCAGTCGACTATCAGCCATTTCCCAGTCACGTCCGCGCAGAGCGGTATTGCCCGCGCTTATGTTCTGACGGCGTTTCTCCTGCGTCAGCAGGGCCGCCAGCAGGGGCGGAGCCAGCATCCCGGTCCGAGTGATCATCAGTTTGATGAAGCCTCTCGCCTGATGCTGGGTTTTGCGTTGGGGCTGGACCCACATCTGGCGGAAGCCCGGCTGATGCTGGCGGAAATTCAGGATGATGAAGGCCATCAGACTGCCGCGCGTGAGACCTTGCTGCGTATCCCGCAAACAGACCCGCTCTACCCCGTTGCCGCTTTCCGTCTGGCGCTGGTGGATGGCTCGACCGGGCATCTGGATGAAGCGCGCACGATTCTGACGCACCTTGCGCAGGATACGGGCGGGCAAGGACTGGCCGTGCGGGCCTTAGGCAATACCTTGTCTGCTCAGAAGGACTGGAAGGGCGCCATTACGGCCTATAATCAGGCCGTGACGCAGGCGACAGCCAGCAAGACGCTGGACTGGTCGCTCCTGTTCCTGCGGGCCGTAGCGTATCATGAAGCAGGTGACTGGCCCCGCGCGAAGGCAGACCTGCAACAGGCCCTGAAAATGGCCCCGGATGAACCGCTGCTGCTCAATTTCCTCGGCTATTCGATGGTGGAGCGCAAAGAGAATCTGGGTGAGGCCGAAGCCCTGCTGCGCAAGGCCGCTGATCTCGACCCGCAGGATGCCGCCATTCGGGACAGTCTGGGGTGGGTTAAGGTAGAGCAGGGGGATCTGGCGGGCGGCACCGCTCTGCTGGAACGCGCTGCCGAGCAGACGCCGGAAGACCCGGAGGTTAATTACCATCTGGGGGAGGCCTACTGGCGCGCCGGGCGGCAAAGCGAGGCAGTGGACCAGTGGAACGTCGCTCTTGGTCTGCACCCCGAACCAACGGATGAAGCCCTGATCCGGGCCGCACTGGCACGTGCCTCGGCAGCCGGGATTAATAAAGCCACACAGCAGCAGAGCGCCCCTCCGGCAGAGAGCGGCCCTGCCACAAGCGGAGGAAAGCACACGCCGTGACGTCAGCCACGATGGACCCCACCACCAAAACCCTGACCGAAGCCGCGCCGGCCAAGATCAACCTTTATCTACATGTCACTGGCAAACGGTCTGACGGCTACCATCTGCTGGACAGTCTGGTGGTGTTTGCCGGAGCCGGGGACCGCCTGCGGTATGAGCCGGGGCCGGAAGCCCTGCATCTTGTGCTGGCGGGGCGCTTTGGGACAGCACTGAGCGATGCGGCAGGACCGGATAATCTGGTGATGAAAGCCGCTGCTGCGCTGGAAGCTGCGTGCGGCCCTGATGCGCAGGTGCGCGGCGGTCGTCTGGTGCTGGAGAAAGACCTGCCCGTGGCGTCCGGCATTGGCGGTGGTTCGGCGGATGCCGCTGCTGCACTGCGCCTTCTGAACCGTGCATGGAATGCGCAGGTGGATCACGCCACGCTGCTGCGGCTGGCGGAAAAGCTGGGCGCGGATGTGCCGGTCTGTCTGGCCAGCCAGAGTGCCCGTATGGAAGGCATTGGCGAGGAATTGAGTGCTGCCCCGGTTCTGCCGGCCTGCGGCATGGTGCTGGTGAATTGTGGTCAGGCTGTCTCCACCCCGGATGTGTTCCGCAAGCGTGATGGCGCGTTCTTACCGCGTGCGCCGTTGCCCGCCCGCTGGACGGATGCCGCGAGTATGGTGGCGGATCTGACCCGGCTGGATAACAGTCTTGAAGCCCCGGCCTGCGTGGTGTGTCCGCCAGTCAAAACCGTTTTGTCGGCTATTGAGGGACTGCCTGAGTGCCTGCTGTCCCGCATGAGTGGATCGGGCGCGACCTGCTTTGGCCTGTTCCCCTCCGTGCAGAATGCACAGGCAGCAGCAGCGCGTCTGGCGCAGGCGGAACCCGGCTGGTGGGTCTGGGGTGGTGGCCTGGTCTAAATCTGGCCAAAAAAGAACCGTAAGCGCTTTGCTCAGAACTCTGATAAAGTGAAGTCCATAATAAAGGGGGGCCTTATGTCTTCTAAAATTGACCTGACTCTCTCTGAAGACAACACCACTGTTCAGATGACTCTGCCGGGGCAGGGTGACGAGCCGACGGTTGAAGTGCCACTTTCACTGGATGAAGTGACCAGCCTGATTACGGTGCTGGGGCGGTTGCGTCAGACCATGATGGCGGACCATGAAATCCCGCCGATTGAAGGGGCAACCTTTACACCCGTAACCCGCACCCGCTGGGCTTTCCAGCATCCGGCGTACGGTCCGGTTGGGCTGGTGCTGGCGCCGCAGGATGCGGACCGTCTGGGGAAAGCTCTGCAACTGCATGAGCAGATGCGGCGTGACCAGAAGGCCAGCCGCGGCAAACTCAACTAAAATGATCTGAGACTTTCACCGGCCTGTCTGGCGTGGGCTGCTTTGGCCCACGCCAGATAACAGCCGTTAGCGCGGTGTTGGGGTGACCTGTGCAGGGTGTGTGTCGGTCGCAGGAGTGCCGGAAGTCGGCGCTGCCGTGTTAGAGGCACCCTCGCTTGTGTCATCAGACTGGCGGCGGAATACAATAGTAGGTTTGTCCTGCGCATCGACCAGCGCCAGCACATCGCCGGTTGGGGCCAGATGCCAGCCGCGCGTGGCGTCCATATTCTTCAGGAAAAGTTGCTCCGTCGCCATGGCTTGAGGCAGACACGCCATGCGCGTTGTCAGCATCGGGCCAAAGGTGATATTTGCGCCATCCAGCGTGGCTTTGCTGCGCACCCGGTTGCAGCCGCTAAAGCCCGATACCGTGCCGTCTTCCGCAATGCTCACCGTGGGCGCTTTGCTGCTTTCCGTCACCGGCGCATCGCCCAGCCGTTCGGCTTTCCATGCGCCGATCGGGCTGGCTGTTGCACTGGCGGATGCCCGGCTGAGAACCAGCGTGATGTTAGACGTGTTTCCTGCCCGCACCGGATTTTGTGTGGTGGTGATAAACCACGGTCGGCCTTCCACAAAAATGGTGGCTTCCAGCGCGTAGCTGTGGCCGGCTTTCAGCAGGGCGCGGTTGAACTTCAGCGTGAAGGGAATAGGCACCTGCTGCGTGGCGCGCAGGGATGTTCTGGCCAGAACGGGGGCTTTCGCATCCGCTAAAGAAATATCCAGCAGGCGGACTTCCACAACAGACGGGGGAAGGGCCATCCGTTCCCGATACGTCACGTTGCCCCGAAGAGTGGTGGTCGCAGCCTCAGCGGACAGCGGTGAGAGAACGGCAGCACTTACGCCGCAAATGGTCGCAACAAGCAGGGAGCGACGCAGAAAAGACGGGATCACGCTAGGGAGCCTCCTGTTTTAAGGCCAGAAAAGAGTCATGCGAAAACCAGCCTTCGGGCTCCAGATTGATTGGAAGCAGGGCCTCCGAAAAGCTGGTTGCACGTTTTACGAGTAAGAATTGTCCTGCATTTTGTGGCACCAGCATGGCTGGCGCGAGAGAGCGCCATTATGGAGCTTCGCAGGACGCAGGAGCGCGGTGCCTTTAAGGTCTCGCGCTCCGTGGTCGCCTTAACGGCGACCGTTACGGATGTGGGTGATCAGGCCTGTGAGCCCCGCAGCCAATGCCGCGCCAAACAGGCCCGCTCGCACGCTGGACGTCACAAAGAAGGACAGGGGGCTGTCCACGCGCCGCGCTTTTTCATCAAACGCACCATGCGCGGCAAATGCGCCGGGGGCGGATTTGAACAGATCATCCGCAGCGTTCTTGTCCGCACAGGTTTTTTCTAGCTGGGCCTTATAGCCATGCTCCGCCATGCGGGCTTCCCGGCAGCCCGGACCCAGGATGCGCCAGATAGCGGCCAGTGTTGTGCTGGGGCCAATGGAGATGGAGCGGCTGGTGGTAAAAGCCGCCCGGCAAATGGCTTCTGCTGCGACTTCCGGTTCATAAACCGGGCCAACGGGCTTCAGGCGCTTGCCAGTCAGGTTACGAGTCCAGCCATAGCGGGGGGTGTTGATGGCGGGCAGGTCCACCATCACAACTCGAATCCGGTCTGCATCATGCAGCAGTTCCGGGCGCAGGCTTTCACAAAAACCACGCAGGGCGGATCGGGCCCCATTCTCAGCGGCCTGCAAAGGCAGGCCCCGCAGAGAAGGTGCCAGATCCAGATTGATAATGGCCCCATGCCCACGGCGACGCATGTGCTTCAAAGCCGCCAGCGTGCCGTTTACGCTGCCCAGATAGGTGACTTCCGTTGCGCGCTGAATGTCCTTGGCGGACAGCACGGCAACTTGCCCAACCACCGTTGCGCCGGCGCAGTTGGCCCAGACGGTAATGGGACCAAGTTCAGCTTCAATCTGAATAGCGGCCTGCTCAACTGCGTCGGCGTCCGCCACATCTACCGGGATCACCAGCGTGCGAATGGAATGGGCGGCCAGTTCTTCCGCTGCGTCTTTCAGCCGGTCTTCATTCCGGCCCAGCAGGGCGATGTCAAAGCCTGCACGGCCCAGCGCACGGGCGGCAGCCCGGCCAATGCCTGCTCCGGCACCGGTAATGACAGCGATCTGCGTTGGCATGCTCATCGTCTCCCTGCAATCTGTTTGTAGAGGTTGCTCTTTATGCTGTCTTGCGCCGGAACCGCCTGCCCTGCAAGGCAGGAGGCAGCGCGGCAGCCGTGCAGAGATCTGGCGTCACAGATACCGCAGCGCGAGCAGTCCGCCTACCAGCAGGACGGCAAAAACGCCCATTACCAGAGGCAGGCGGCGTTCCAGAAAATCCTGAATCGGTGCGCCAAATTTCCACAAAAGTCCGGCGACCAGAAAAAACCGCACGCCACGCGTCACCAGACTGGCCACAATAAAAGGCAGCAGGGCAAAATGAGCCATGCCGCTGGCAATGGTGACAAATTTGTAAGGAATAGGCGTTAGCCCCTTGAGCAGGATAATCCACACACCCCACTGGCGGAATTTGTCTTGCAAGGCTGTCAGCGTATGTTCTGCATGGTAAAAATGCACAATCGGCAGAGCCAGATGCTCCAGCAGAAAAGCACCGATTGCCCAGCCCAGAATGCCGCCGATCACACTCGCAACCGTGCAGAGGGCGGCATAAACCCATGCCTTATCCCTGCGGGAAAGAACCATGGGTACCAGAAGCGTTTCCGGGGGGAGCGGGAAAAAGCTGGCTTCCGCAAAGGCCAGAGCCACCAGCCACCAGGGGGCATTAGGGCTGGCTGCGTGCCGTAACACGCGGGCATACAGGCGATTAAGCATGAAAAGACGGGCCGGATGCTAAAATGAAAGTCATCCGGCCTTGATGCCATGCGTTTGGGTCTCAGGCCAGAGGCTATCTCTGGCCTCCAGGTGGCAGCTACATGCGCTCGCGGCGCAGAACTTCTTCGGCTTTGGTGTGGATGGTGTCGTATTCATCCTGCGTCAGGCTGCCCCGGTGCAGCATTTCGCTGGCGCGTGCCAGCGCATCCCGCGCGTGCGTGGCATCTGGAATCGGGTAGCGGCGGCCGGGGAGGGCAAAGGCATCGTCCGGCAGTGCATTACGTTCTTCAGTGGTCAGTTTTGACATGGTCTTCACTCCTGTCCGTCTCACGAAAGGCCGGGGCTTCCAGTTCGTCCAGTTCCGCCATGGCGGCTTCCGCACTCACGGTCGGGACGTCTGAAACCGGCACTTCTCCCGGTCCCGCCGGAACATGGGCGGGGCATGGGCTGCTGAGTGTGCGCGTGACTCTGAACGCGGTAATCACGGCAAGAGATCCAAAAACAATACCGCCTGCCGCGTGCCCCAGCTGTACCCCGGCCGGACCGAAACGGCTGCCAAACCAGACAAAAGGAACGGTGCCCAGTGTAGCTCGCCCCCAGTTGAAGGCGGTGGAATAGAGCGGAAAGCCCAGATTATTGAACGCCGCGTTGGCTACAAACAACATGCCGACAAACAGGAAGGCACCAATAGTCCATGAGCAGAACAGATGAATGAGCAGAGCAGCATTGCCCTGTGCATGGAACCCGGCCACCACGTAATCCTGCAAGGCCGCCAGCAGGACCCATGTAGAGCCAACGCTGAGCATGACGAGCTTGAGGGCTGCCGTCAGCGTCTCGCGCACCCGGTCATACTGCCCGGCCCCCAGATTCTGCGCCATGATAGGGCCGACCGAGCCTGTCAGGGCAAAGACCAGAGAGAACAGCACCGGCACCATACGTTCGATGGAGGCCTGTCCGCCCACGGCTTCCAGCCCGAAGCTTGCCATGGCTCCGGTCACATACGCTCCGGCAACCGGTGTGGCCAGATTGGTCAGAATGGCAGGCATTGCTACACCGGCCACATGCCGGGCATCCGGCAGAATGCGGGAGAGGTCAGGGCGGGCAATCATGTCATGCCGCAAGGCCCCGCGCAGACCGGCAGCCGCCACCACAAGGCGGGACAGCACGGTGCTGATAGCTGCCCCGGTCAGCCCTTCATGCAGCCCGAAAATCATCAGCGGGTCCAGCACCGCGGCAACCACGGCCCCCAGCAGCGTAATGTGCATGGAGCCTTTGGCGTCGCCTACGACCCTCATCAGAGAGGATGCCGCCATGCCGACGCAGATCAGCGGCAGAAAAGGGCTGACAACGTGCAGATAGGCCGTGGCATGTTCCAGTGCATCGCCCTGTGCACCAAACAGATGCAGCACAGGATGCGCAGCAAGCGAGGTGATAAGCCCGAGCAGCAACGCGACGACCAGCGTGACAATCAGGGAGGAAGAAGCAATATGCCGGGCTTCTTCATGTCGTCCCGCGCCAATCTCCCGCGCGGTGGCGGCACTCAGGCCAATGGTCATGCCAATAGAGACGGCAATCTGCAGGCCAAGCACGGCACCGGCAAACCCGATGGCCGCTGTCAGGGCCGGGTCATTCAGATGGCCGATATAGACCATGTTGAGCATGTCCACCGCAAAAACGGCCATCAGGCCAATGGCCCCGGTGCCTGCCATGACAATCACGTGCCGCATGATGCTGCCGGTTGTAAAACAGGCCTTCTGTCTGCCGGGCGGAGGTTGCCGGGTCATATATGCTCCGTTCTGGTACCGTGCGGGTGCCGTATCGTGTCAATCCGGCGCAATGCGGGGAAGTATGTCATGCCTGCTACCCGGCGCGAATGGGGAAAGCTGAATGTCCTGTCTGCCGGGAGCCCACGGCAGAAAGCAGGAGGGTATGAGGTTCAGGGGATGATGAGGGGCTCGGCAGCATTTTCTGCGGGAAGAATGGGGTCAGGAACCGCCTCCTTTTCCTCCAGATCTTCCAGCGGGTGCCCCAGATAGGCTTCCAGAACCTCGCGGGTCGGGCCATCCATACGGACACGGCCTTCCTCCATCCAGATCAGCCTGTTGCACCAGTCGGCCATGACGTCCGCCATATGGCTGGACAGCACCAGAATATCCGCTTTGGACACCAGCGTTTCCAGCCGCTTGCGGGCGCGCTGGCGGAAGGAGGCATCCCCCGCCATAAACCATTCATCCATCAGCAGCACATCGGGCATGATGGCGGTGGCAAGACCGAAGGAGAGCCGCACGGTCATACCGGAGCTATAGGTCTGTACCGGCAGGTCCAGAAAGGAGCCAAGCCCGGCAAAGGCTTCCACGTCCTCTTCCACCGCCCGGATGTCTGACGGGGAGAGTCCCGCGAACATGCCGCGCAGGCGGATATTCTCGCGTCCCGTCAGTTCCATGTTCATCCCCAGTGAGGGGTCCAGCAGCGTGCCAATATGCCCGCTGACGGTCACGCTGCCATTTACAGGCTCATAAATGCCTGCCAGTGCGCGCAAAAGCGTGGTCTTGCCGGCGCCATTGCCGCCAACCAGCCCCAGCCTGTCACCAGGGTTGAGTGTGAAGCTGACATCCCGCAGGGCCTGCACCACCACACGGTCGCGCTCATCATGCGTAAACCGGCCACTCAGAGAGTTGCGGATGGTCTTTTTCAGGCTGCGGGCGTTGCCGTGATAAAGCGGAAAGGAGATTTCCAGATCCCGGACCGTAATACCGACCATGCGTTACACCCAATAAGCCAGACGGGCCCGCATGCGGGCAAACAGTGCGAAGGTGAACACCGTCAGTCCCGCCGACCACGCAAGGGCTGCGGGCCAGATGGCCGTGTTGACAATGTCCCCGGTAAACGGTGTCCGCACAATTTCCATCAGCGGAAAAAACGGGTCCAGCAGTAGCCAGTCCTGCCCGGTTTTCATTAGCTCCGGGGCCCATAGAATAGGGGTTACAAAAAACAGGATCTGCAGGGTACTCGCCACAATCGGCGGCACATCGCGGAAGCGCGCGCCCAGAATACCAAGCAACAGCGTGGCCATGAAGCTGTCAAAAATCCACAGCGCACACGCAGCCCCCATGGTCCAGGACCACGATGGGGCTACCCGGAACCACAGGAAAACCACCACAACCACGGGGATATTGTGCGCCAGCGTCAGCAGGTTGCGCACCGTGGCGCGCAGTACATGCAGGCTGTAGGGCATCCGGGCAGAATGGATCAGCCCCGCAGCAGAGGTGAACGTGGTGCAGCCATCCTGCAGGGTGCTGCCCACAAACCCCCAGAGCACAAGGGAGAGGGTCAGGAAGGGCAGGTATTTATGCACATCCATGTTCATCAGATAGGCATACAGCACCCCCATGGCCGCCACCATGACGGCGGTTGAGGCTGTCAGCCAGAACGGACCGAGGATGGAGCCACGGTAGCGCAGCTTGATATCCAGCCAGCCCAGCGTAGCCCCCAGCCGCGCCAGTTTCATGCCGGAGAGGAGATCCTGCCAGGCATGGCCAAGGTAGGACGTGCCTTTTTCCGGCAGAAGAGTAAGCACCCGCTCCGGCGTGTTGGGGGCGGGCGTATATCCGGTTGCGGGGGTGATCTGCATGCTGTCCATGATACTCCATGGCGATAGAGAACAGAGTGCCTGTGTGCAAGAGCACGGGTGAGAGGGGCGCGTTTGGATTGTGCTTTTTTGCCACGCTGCGTGTGTGTCTGCCCTGTCGAGCGTCTCTCATGGATGACAACAGCCGTTGTGGTTGCTAAACCCGGCCCCGCTGTAGCCGTCTCACCTTAACGTAGAAAAGCCGGGAACCCTCCTTATCATGAAGATTGTCGCCTGTAACAGCAATCTGCCGCTGGCCAAGGCCGTTGCCGCGGAACTGTCCCTGCCTCTGTGTAATGTGACTGTCCGCCGCTTTGCGGATATGGAAGTCTTTGTCGAAATTCATGAAAATGTGCGTGGTGAGGATGTGTTCGTCATCCAGAGCACCTGCACCCCGACAAATGATAACCTGATGGAACTGCTGATTATGCTGGACGCGCTGCGGCGTGGGTCAGCCCGGCGAATCACCGCGGTCATCCCGTATTTTGGTTATGCGCGGCAGGATCGTAAATCCGGCCCCCGCACGCCTATCAGCGCCAAGCTGGTTGCCAACCTGCTGGTGGAAGCTGGCGCCAATCGCGTGCTGACGCTGGACCTGCATGCCATGCAGATTCAGGGCTTCTTCGACATTCCGGTGGATAACCTGTATGCCGCCCCGCTGTTTACCCGTGACATCCTCAGCCGCTACGGCGATCGTGACCTGATGATTGTCTCCCCGGACGTGGGCGGTGTGGTGCGTGCGCGTCAGCTGGCGCAGCGCCTGAATACCGACCTCGCCATCATCGACAAACGGCGTGAACGCGCTGGTGTGTCTGAAGTGATGAACGTGATTGGTGACGTGCGTGGCCGTCATTGCCTGCTGGTGGACGATATTGTCGATAGTGGTGGCTCTCTGTGCAACGCAGCACGGGCCATTGCCAATAACGGTGCAGCGTCTGTCGGAGCTTACGTGACGCATGGTGTGCTGACCGGGCAGGCTGTGGAACGCGTTGCGAACTCCCCGATTGAAATGCTGACCTTGACGGATAGCATCATGGCCACTGAAAGTGTGACAGCAGCGCACAACATCCGGCAGGTGACCATTTCCAACCTGCTGGCGCAGGCCATGCGGGCCGTTGCTGATGAGAGTTCCGTCTCCTCCCTGTTTGATTGAGATCCATGACACAGCTTCACCCCCGCTCTTACTGGTATCTTCGTCACGGCCAGACCGACTGGAACCGTGAAGGTCTGTCTCAGGGGCGCACCAACGTGCCCCTGAACGCGACGGGGATTGCGCAGGCCGATGCGGCGGCGAAGCTGTTTCAGGATGGTATTCAAACCCATGCGCCCATCACGCACATTGTCAGCTCCCCGCTCGACCGGGCGTTGAAAACGGCCACCATTGTGCAACAGGGACTGGTGGCGGAGGGATGTGCCCCACTGCCGTTGACGACCGATATCGGGCTGGAAGAAGTCTGCTTTGGTGAGCAGGAAGGCCAGCCAATGGGCGACTGGTACGATAGCTGGATTGCCGGAGATTACACCCCCAAAGGTGCCGAACCGTTTGCAGACCTGCGGGCGCGGGCTGTGGCAGCGGTCAACCGGGCGACCGAAGCTGGTGGTATCCCTCTGATTGTCGCACACGGCGCGCTGTTCCGGGCGCTCCGCTCCGCTATGAGCCTGCCAGCCAATGTCCGGCTGCCTAACGCCACCCCGCTATGGATTCAGCCCCCGGAAGAACAGATCAGCCCGGCCTGGCAACTGACCGTGATGGCGGACTGAGTCCCTCTCCACACTATCGTTTTATTCGGCTTTATGAAGTCATCCAGCTATCGGATCCGACAGGCCGGCAAGCGCATCTCCCTGTGTCCTGAACGCACCAAGATAGGCATATGGGGCCATGAGAATGGCAATAAGAGAAGGCAGGGAGGTGTGCAGTGGGATCACCAGCCCACCCCCGGATTGCTTTATTCTTTCTGCCGGTGCTCCAATATCATACACAATAGCGGCTCTGTTACTCGTCCAGATATGCGTCAACACATACGACCATGTTTCGGGCCAGAGCGACGGTAGAAAAAACCAGTCGATCGCATATTTTTCGGTCAGGGGCTGTATTTCATATTCCTGATAACGGCCGGTCATGGTGACAACGCCGGTTTCCAGAAGTGGCACGTCATTGCAGCTATAGCCAATAATAACCAGCTGAATGGGAATATGATGTGTTTTGATGAACTGCGCTAAATCAAGAACAATATCATAGCCTTTTTCAATACTGATTGCGCCCAGAATCCCGATAATGCGTTTTTCATGGGGTGCTTTTTGAGGAAAGAAAAGCGTATCAACATTCAGAATATGCTCCCACGGCGTAACGTCAGCCTGAATGGTGGGGAACTGTCGTTGGATACGATTGGCCGCATCCTGGGAAGGGCAGATGACGTGCTGTGCATTGTCCAGAAGGCTTCGGCTCCAGTATCGGAGTTTTTGTAAAGGCGCAGGATCGTCAGTCCGGCTACCAAAGGTATTTACGCAGTTCTGGCAGGTTTGAAGGTCGGGCTCGCCGCAATAATGGTTTTCGTCAGCCACCAGCGTGATACGCGGGCAAAACCAGGAATAATCATGAATATAAATGTCATACGGCAAGCCAAGCTCTGAAAGACTGAAAATCTTTTCAATTGAGCTGCCAATATAGCTGTGGATTTCAAATTTTTCACAGTTGAGGTCTTTATAAAGTGCTCTGAAACTAAAGGCATTGCGGGGAATGGTCAGGTTTGGATAATCCTTGTCCCGGAGGGATTTCAGTCTCCAGAGCGGGCGGCCGGAACGATGAATTTCAGGCACCATGACGAATGCAGCAATACCGGCCTGTTCATAAAACGATGCACGGTGCCCGACATGGCGCAGAATGCCGCCTTCCCGATCATGCATGATAAGGATAACAGATTTCAAAAATGGTCTGCTGTGGTGCAGCCGGGCGAGGTCCAGTTTCTTTTTGTAAGGGGCGAGCGGGTCTCGGTCCTGCCAGCGTGCTATAATCTGGTCGTAACCCGGATGCAGTCCATTCATAATGTCGAGGTTTCTGGCAATCAGATCCGACTTGACGGGACTGAAAGACTGGCTTTCTGCGTGCCCCACAAACGTTCCCAGACAGGCGACGTGACGCCACCCTAATGCTGTGGCGCGGCAAGAAAAATCATTTTCCTCCCCATACCCTTGCGCAAAAATATCTTCTCGTAGCAAACCTGTTTGTTCCAGGCAGGCAGATTTGACATACATGCAAAATCCGTGAGCTGTCGGAACATCAACTGTTTCTCCGTGCCACATCCTGCTCATAATCGCGCTAAGGTCCTGACAGGCTCTGGCGTCAGGAATGGGATTGACCCCGGTTGCGGAAGGATAGCTGAAAATAGTGGCGTTATTTGAAAGAGGCGTTGCTGTGCCAATGTCGGTCTGCGCATAGGCAGCCCTCTGGAGTTGTGTCAGCCAGTTACGACATACAAGTGTATCACTGTTGAGCAAAACAACATCTTCATACGGTCTTCTCTGACGCAGCCCCCGGTTAACAGATTTTGGAAAGCCAAGGTTTTTCTCATTGTTGAGGATAAAAACGTCAGGTTTATTCTTAATGTGAGAAAGGTATTTTAGAATATCTGGGTTTGGAGAGGCATCATTCACGATAATAAGCCGGGCATGAGGTGCTTTGTGTTTCAGGCACAGAGTAATACAATTTTTGGTGGCTAGAAAACCATCGTAAACCGGAATAATGATCGCAACAGAAGGGAATTTTTGTTTTTTTGTTGGTTTTTCTGATAAAGATATCGGAGGAAAGGTGCCTTCTTCTAAGGAGGTAGCCGGGAAGCGGCGAGAGATATCCAGCGCATACTGTCTGGCGCTTTCTGCAAAGGGATCAAGAGCGAGGGGGCTTCCATACAAAGGTTTCCCATGCTCAGAGCAAACACTGACCAAAGTTGCTTTTGATGCAAGTTTTTCTTTTTTTATCGAAAAAGCATGTTTGATTGCATCTCCGGCAATGTTCGCTGGGGTAAAGAATTTTACCGTATCGGTAAAAAGGTGGATGGGCTTCTGAATGGGGTCATGGGGCGTAAGGACCAGTTTTACCGCCGCCTCCGGGTTGGCTGGGTAACGGGCCCAGCCAGAAAGACCCTCTGGACCAGCGGAAACAAATCCTTCTGTTTTGAGAAAATGTGGGATTTCAAACAGACCGCCCAACAAGGTATCTTGCCGAATAGTGACATGGATTTGTTTTAAAAGCTTCCAGTCTTCCAGTAGAAGAATAGAAATTCTTTTATCATTTGAGAGAATTTCAAAGGAGGAGGCAGGATAACTGACGCCATCCATCACAACACTGATATCTTCCAGATCAACAGACCTGCGAAAAGTCAGATGGATCTTGCCTGACCCTGAAAATGTGCACCATCCCGCCTTGTTCGTGGCAAAACACACCGCATCGGCCAGCACTTGAAAAGCGGGGAGATCAAGGTCTGTATAGCTGGTGAGGAGAGACTGAAAGTCCTCATAGGCCAGAGGGTAGTGAGAAAACCGCAGGGGGGTTGCAATGAGTAAAATACGGCAGATCCGGGACTGTGATTTTGATTTGATGAATTCAAAGGGTTCAGAGGCTGTTGGAATGCCAAGAAGCAGGCGTATGATCCCGATTCCTATTGTAATCAGCCCATTATCTGGCTGAACTCTTTGTAAATATTCCCAGTCTTCCAGAAGCTTCGGAAGAGACGCAAAATCGAAAGAAGGGAATTTTTCTTTTTTGAGAGAATATTCGATAGTCAAAAGGATTTTGATCAAGAATTTACGAAAAATCGTATTTTCTGTAATCATTAGGCGTCCTTATTTTTCAATATCTTCAAAATCGTAAAAGGAACATATGATCTTAATATGTGCTGATTTGTAGAACTTTTCCAATTATATGAAAATAGATTTTTCCGTATATTTTGCAGGAATTGCATTTGTTAACGCAGGGGATAGGCTCTTCCTCAGATTAAAGCATGGAGCAATATCGTCCCATTTTGAACGCATTTCGCCGGGTCTCAGAGAAGAGAAGGGAGGCGTTATGTGACTCCAACTCCTCTCCATGCGGGCCGCGAACCGTCTTATCCCTGATAGACTGGGCCTGTGGGCAGGAGCTTGCCCGGATTGAGAATGTGGTGCGGATCCATAGTGTTTTTTAGAGCACGCATTACGCTTAGTGCGCCGGCACCATGCTCGGTTTCCAGAAAATCGAGCTTGCCCATGCCAACGCCATGTTCCCCACTGCAGGAGCCTTCCAAAGCCAGCGCACGGGCAACAATCTTTTTGTCCAGTTCCCATGCCTGAGCGTGCCCTTCCGGCGTGTCTTCCGTAATAATCAGGGTATGGAAATTTCCATCCCCCACATGCCCCAGCAACGGGGCACGCAGGCCAGAGGCTTTGATATCCTCATACACGCCATCAATCAGAGTGCCGAGGCGGGAGATGGGCACAATGCAGTCGGTAGAAATGACGCGTGCCTGCGGGTCCAGCGCTTTGGCAGCCCAGAATGCATCATGCCGGGCTTTCCAGAGGCGGGAGCGATCTTCCGCACTTTCAGCCCATGCAAACCCCAGGCCATTATTGGCTTCCACAAGGGCTTCCGTTGCGCTCACCTGTTCTTCTACTGCGGCGGGAGCACCGGCAAATTCAAAAAACAGCGTGGTGAGAGGACGATACCCTTCCAGCTTGGAAAATTGAATGGAGGCCTGCATCTGCACAGGGTCCATCAGTTCCACGCGGTTGATGGGAATACCGCACTGAATGATTTCCATGGCGGTCTGCACAGCATCATGCAGATTTTCAAACTGGCATACTGCAGCTGATAATGTTTCAGGGCGTCCGTGCAATTTCAGCTGGACTTCCGTGATAATGCCTAGTGTGCCCTCTGACCCAACAAACAGAGAGGTCAGGTCATACCCTGTCGAAGATTTTCGTACACGTCCACCTGTCTGGATAATCTCACCCGTTGCCAGAACGACCGTCAGACCCAGCACGTTTTCCTTCATGGTGCCGTAACGCACGGCGGCGGTGCCAGAAGCACGGGTTGCGCACATACCGCCCAACGTGGCCTCGCCACCGGGGTCTACCGGAAAGAACAATCCGGTGTCGCGGATCTGCGCGTTCAGGCTCTGGCGTGTCAGGCCAGCCTGCACGCGGCAATCCAGATCTTCCGCATTAACTGCAAGAATGCCCGTCATGCGGGAGAGGTCGAGACTGATCGCATGTTCCGGCGGCACTACGTGTCCTTCAACCGATGTGTCAGCCCCAAACGCTACCACCGGCACGCGCTGGGCGTGGCAGGCACGGAGAACAGCGGAAACATCCTCCGTGCTTTCTGCAAAAACCACCGCTGCTGGCAGGCAGGAGGCATTCATCGCCTCGCCATGGCTATGCTCTTCCCGCACGGAAGGCGCAGTGCTGATCTGCGTATCCATGGTGGTCCGCAGTGTGGTCAGAACAGCGTGCAGGCGCTCTGCGGCGGAGGCGGCGTTTTCAGGCATCACGAAATATCCAGAAAGAAAAATAGGCTATCAGAGGCCACTTTCATAAAGCAGAAAGGTGGTTTGGTAAAATTTTCTGCTTCTGTGCTCTGATTTTCGATCTGCAAGTCGTTACGTCTCTCGTAACGTTGTTTGCGTTAGCCCCTGTTTCAGCAGGGTTTCTGTTGTTTCCACTAGTATGCGCCCACTGGCTTCGTCGCGGGCAGGTGCGGGGAGGCGTGGGGCAAGACGGATCTTGTAGCGCATGGGGAGTGGTGGCCGGCGCAGGAAGGGCCAGCCCTGAGACAGATAGGGGGAGTCCGTTTCAATCAGAATGGGTTGCACCGCGGAGCGGGTGCGTTGCGCAATGGCGGCAAAGCCCGGCTGAAACGCTCCCGGCTCTGCGCCTGCACGGGAGCGTGTTCCTTCGGGAAATAGCAGAAGCTGACAGCCTTCTTTCAGGCTGTCCGTTGCAGGGGCAATGAGCTTTAACAAGCTATCATGCCGGATATAGCCTGCCGTGCGGAGGGTGCTACCGAGGGTGGGGCGTTCCCAGATGGACGCTTTGGTCACACATACCAGCCGGGGCAGGGCCGCAGCCAGAATGAGGCTGTCCAGACGGGAGGGGTGGTTGGCAACCAGCACCAGCCCGCTTTTCTGCCGGATGGCAGCAAGCTCACGCAGGTCACAGTCCAGAATGCCCATGGCGTGGAGAAAGCGCACGGAAAAACGGGCGACATGATAGAGCCAGAAGCGGCCCAGTTTGCGCCGCCGAGGTCCTTCTGGCAGCAGGTTTCGCAGCACAAAAGCTCCGGCATCCAGTGCCAGAAAAATCACGGCAATTCCCAAAAGGGAGGCATAAAAACGCACGCAGGCGCTTAAAGCAGAGAGGCGGAACATGCGGGCTCAGGCTTTATCCGTCAGAGTGATGCCCTGCAAGGTGAGGGCTTTTCTGCATACTGGCCAGCTCACCCTTCTGCCAGTGGAAAATGACACGCGACAGAATGGCTCGGCCCGATCCTGCGCAGGGCAGGCTCTTCCGCCCGGCAGCGGCCCTGCACAAACGGGCAGCGGGTATGAAAGCGGCAGCCTGCAGGCCGTGCCACCGGGCTGGGAATATCGCCACCCAGCGGCGCAGCCCGGATGGCGCCCACCACAGGGCGGGGCACCGCAGCCGTCAGCGCGGCAGAATAAGGGTGCGCGGGGCGGTGCAGTACGGCATCTGTCTCGCCCAGTTCCACTACGGCGCCAAGATACATGACGGCCACGCGGGTGGAAATCTGTCGCACCACCGCGAGATCATGCGCCACAAACACGTAGGTCAGCCCCAGCCGGGCCTGAAGGTCTGCAAACAGATTAACAATCTGCGCCTGCACGGACACATCCAGCGCGGACACGGGCTCATCCGCCACCACCAGCCGAGGCGAGAGCGCCAGCGCACGGGCAATATTTATACGCTGCCTCTGGCCGCCGGAAAATTCGTGCGCATAACGGTCCAGTGCCGCAGCGGGCAGACTGACCAGATCCATCAGTTCGTGCAGACGGGCTGCGATGGTCGCGCGCGAGCGTTTCCGACCGTCCGGGCCGGGATGAACCTTCAGCGGTTCGGCCAGAAGATCCCCAATACGACGGCGCGGGTTGAGCGAAGCATAGGAATCCTGAAACACCATCTGCATCCGCTGGCGGACCGGGCGCAAAGCACGTTCACTCAGATGGGTGATATCCTGTCCTTCAAACAGGATCTGCCCGGACGAAACATCCGTCAGACGCAGCAGGCACCGGCCCAGCGTGGACTTGCCACAGCCGGATTCTCCAACCAGCCCCAACACTTCTCCCGGCATGACAGAGAGCGAAATTCCATCAACAGCCTTCAGGGTTTGCCCGCGCGGCAGGTGATAGGTCTTGCGCACGTCCCGGACCTCCAGCAGCGGTCTGGCACTCGCGCTGGAGGGCGCGCTAGTCGCGGAGAAAGTGGCTGACGTGGTCATTAATGAGGTTCCCCGGCAGCAAATGAGGAAGGGGGAAAACCTGTCGCATCAGCCTCATCGCCTGCCGAAAGCTCGCTGTACGTTAGTCGTGGAGGCAAAGGTGTGCCTTCTGCCGGGAGAACACAGGCGGCAAACTGGACAGGTTGGGTCGATGGGGCGGCCGCAGAGACCTGTGCGGTTGCGTCGTCCTGCGGAGCAGCGAGGGGATCATACCCCGTCGGCACCAGCGGTGGCGGTGGAGCGGGCAGGCAAGTGTCATGCACATAGGTGCAGCGCGGCGCGAAGGCACAGCCAGCCGGGCGCTCCAGCGGTGCTGGCGGTGCTCCGGCAATGGCGGGCAGGCGGTGCGGACGCGGGCCATCCAGTGGTGGAATAGAGGCCAGAAGAGCAGCCGTATAAGGATGGCCGGGGTGGGCAAACAGGACCTCTGTCGGGCCGGTTTCCGCCACCCGACCTGAATACAGCACCAGTGTCGTGTCACAGGTTTCGGCCACAACGCCCATGTCATGCGTAATCAGCAGCACGGAGGAACCGTAGGTGCTGCGCAGGGAGCGGATCAGGTCCAGAATTTGCGCCTGCACCGTTACGTCCAGCGCTGTGGTGGGTTCATCGGCAATCAGCAGGGACGGGTTGCAGGAGAGCGCCATGGCAATCATGGCGCGTTGCCGCAGGCCCCCGGAAAGCTGATGCGGGTAGCGGTCGGCCGTGCGGGCCGGGTCAGGCACGCCCATCTCAGCCAACAGTTCAACCGTCCGGGCGCGGGCCTGTTTGCGGGAGAGGCGCTCATGCGCGCGGATCTGCTCATCAATCTGCCAGCCGATTGTGTAAACCGGCGTAAAGGCCGTCATCGGGTCCTGAAAGATCATGGCAATCTCGCGCCCGCGCAGGCGACGGAGCTGTTTTTGCGGCATCCCGACCAGTTCCTGCCCCCGGAACAGCGCAGACCCGGTAATCTGCACGCCGGGACTGTCAATCAACCCCATCAGCGCCATGGCGGTGACGGATTTGCCTGAGCCGGATTCCCCCACCAGCCCGAGAATATCCCGCTCACCCAGCGTGAAGGACACATGCTCCACAATCGGGATCATCCGCCCACGGGAGGGAAAGCTGACGCACAGGTCTCGCACATCCAGTAGCGGAGCGGTCATAGGAGGGGCGATCTCAGCGGGCATCACGCACCCTCGGGTCCAGAAAAAGGTAGAGGATGTCCACCACCGCATTGGCCAGCACCACAAATACGGCGGAATACATCACGGTGGCCATAATCAGCGGCAGGTCCAGATTGGTGAGCGCCTGATAGGTTAGCCGCCCCACACCGGGCAGCCCGAACACCACTTCCGTCAGCAAAGCGCCGCCGCCCACAAGCTGCGCAAAATCCAGCCCGAACAGGGAGACAAAGGTCACCATAGAGGTGCGCAGGCCGTGGCGCAGCAGAATACGGGTAGGGGAAAGCCCTTTGGCCCGTGCCGTGCGCATGAAGTCCTCGCCGGAGAGTGCCACCAGATCCGCTCTTAAGACGCGGCTGTAAATGCCGATGAACATGACGGCCAGAACAATCCACGGAATGACCAGTGCCTTGAACCATCCCCACGGGTTTTCCGTCAGCGGCACATAGCCCAGCCCCGGCACCCACGAGAACAGCCATGTGTCATGATACCGGCTTTGCGTGATGAGATTGGCCACCTGCCCCAGCCAGAACACCGGCATGGAAATACCGATCAGCCCCAGCATCATCAGCCCACGATCAATCCATGTGCCTTTTAGGGCCGCAGCGATGGTGCCCATGGCAATGGACAGCACCACCCAGATAAGAGCCGCTCCACATACCAGAGAAACCGTAACCGGAGCCGCACGGGCAATTTCCGGCACCACAAGCTCACCCCGGTCCACATAAGAGGCGAGGTCCTGCGTGATGAACAGCTTCTTCATCATAGTGGCGTATTGCACAGGCAGAGGGCGGTCGAACCCGTATTCCTGCCGCACTTTTTCCATGGTTTGCGGGGAGGCGTTGCGTCCGGCAATACGGGCTGTGGGGTCTGCCCCTGGTGTGGCGAAAAACACCAGAAACACCAGCGCAGAAATTCCGAACAGAACAAACACAGTCTGCCCAAGTCGGCGGAGGAGCGCCATCATCATGCGTCAGCCCTCCTCATGAAGACCGCCGTGCGGCATCCCGCACATCAAGCGCATCCCGCAGGCCGTCGCCCAGAATGTTCAGCGCCAGCACGACCAGCACAATGGCGAGGCCGGGAGCAATGGCGACCATGGGGCGCGTGTAAATCAGCCCCTCGCCATCCTGAATAATGGTGCCCCATGATGCCGCCGGAGCCTGCACGCCGATAGAGAGGAAAGAAAGTGCACTTTCCGCCAGCAGGGAAAGCGCCATGAGCAACGGCCCCAGCACCACGAGCGTGGTGGTTACGTTCGGCAGAATATCAAACAGCACAATGCGCCAGCGCGGCACGCCAAGGCATCGGGCCGCGGTAACAAACTCCGCCTGCCGCAAGGCCAGAACCCGCCCCCGGATGGGCCGTGCTGCATACGGCACATAAACCAGCGCAATAATGACAATCGGGATCAGCAGACTATCCGCTTCCACGACAAACGGCCCCAGCTTTAACCCCTGACTGACCGTGACAATGGAGAGCGAGATTGCAAACAGATAGACCGGCACGGCCCACATGATATCCATCAGGCGGGACAGAACAGCATCCACCAGCCCACCAAAAAAACCGGCAGCAATGCCAGTGGCAGCGGCCAGTATCAGGCACAGCACGGCGGCGCAGGAGGAAATCAGCAGCGAGTTCCGCCCGCCATACAGCATGCGGGCCGCAACATCCCGCCCCTGACTGTCCGCACCCAGCAGATAGGCTGCATGGCCGGTCGGGCCGATGGGGCTGAGGCCGAGATGCAGCGGGTTATCGTTCGGCTGCATGATATCCACCTCGTGCCCGTCCAGCGTGATGCTGCCGGCGACGTTGGAGGTGAATGGGTCAGTCCCAGCAATATCCCGCGCATAAAGGGGAGCCAGCACGCAACTCAGGGTGATGAGCACCAGAACGGCAAGGGCCGCCATGGCCGCGCGGTTGCGTGCAAGGCCACGCATCGCCTGCCGCCATGGGCCGGGTGGGGGAGGCGCTTCAGCTGTCATCGGACCTGAAGCTGGGAAAGCAGGATTTCATCATTAAGTGTTACGATGGCGTTACGCGTGCGTTTTGACAACAGGCTGACGCGTTTGATCTGCACCAGTGGCACGGCGGGAGCCTGTGCCATCAGGGCGCGGTCAGCCTCAGTCCAGCGCTGCATGCTCTCAGTCGGGCTGGTCAGGGCAGCGGCGGAAGCCTTGTTCATCAGCGCATCTATGTCCGGGTTACAAAAGGCCGACATGTTGGGGGAGTTGTCGGAATGCGGGCGGAAACTGGCACACGCAAACAGGGTTTGCAGGAACGTGGAGGCGGAGGGGTAATCTGCATTCCATCCTGTCAGGGCAAGCTGTACATGGTTGTCACTGTTCTGCACGTAAGGAAATTGCACAGTCTGCGTCATGCTGCGCACAGAGGCCTCATAACCCAGACTGGCCAGTGTGCTGCGTAGTTCCATGGCCATGGCAGCATAACGTCCCTCCAGTGGGGCGATGATCGTGACTTTCTGCCCGGCTGTGCCGCTTTCACGCACCAGTTTGCGGGCTTCCTCGAGGTCGGGTGCCTGCCACTGTGGGAGCGGATGCGCAGGTGAGGCCCCTTTGGTGTAGGCGCAACTCGGCTCATAACCCGGCGCACCTTGTGGCAGAAGCTGGCAGAGGGGCGTCGCAACGGCAGCACCCCCATGATAGATCACCATGGCATGCCGGTTGATAGCATAGTTCAGCGCCTGCCGTGCCTTGAGCGAATTGAAAGGCGGTATCCGCACATTCAGGGCGGCGTAATAGTAGAGCAGCAGCGTATAAATCTGCACTTGTCCGGCATAGCGGCTACCGACTTCACCCAGCCGGTCCAGCGGCACATCTTCATACATCCAGTCATACTGGCCATTTTCAATGGCGGTCACTTCGCCTTCCGGGTCCAGCCCGAACGTGACCTGTATGGCGTCCACATATCCAGCGGGCTGCGCATCATGCGCCCATTCCCGGAAATACGGGTTGCGTTCCAGCACCATGCCGGTGGCAGGATCATAGCGTGTCACCCGATACGGTCCGGTGCCCGGAGGGGCTGTGTTCCCCGTATCATGCGGCGGTGTGCTGGCCGGAAGAATGGCAGCATGAAACCAGGCCAGACGGTCCAGAAATTCGGCATCCGGTTGCGTCAGATGGAAGATGATGGTGCGCGTCGCCGGATCAGTCTCTATGCCGCCAGCCAGTGTGCAGTGCGCGGGGTCATGCAGGCCTCCGCCCCAACGATATGACTGTAATACGGTCCGGCAGTCGGGCTGCCGACTTTGAAGAGACGCCGGAAAGACGCTGCAACATCCTCCACATTCACAACCTGCCCATTGGAAAAATGCAGATTGGGACGAAGCGTAAACCGATAGGTTCGCCCTCCATCTTCTGGCTGTGGAACCGCTTCTGCCAGATTGGCGATGACGGGTTGCGCTGTGGAGCCTGCAAATTTTGGAAATGTCAGAAGCCCATCATAAACAGGTGTTTCGAGCTCCTTGATGAGAGAAATATAAGAGACCTGCGGGTCCAGCGTGCCCCCGGAATTTTGTGCCGCCAGCCGCAAGGTGCCGCCTGTGTGGGCATTAGAGGGTGGGGCGGCTGAGTGCGGCTCCGGCGCTGTGGTGGGGGCGACTTGTGCAAATGAGGGCGAACCAGAAGCTGCGCACAGAGCAGCTAGCACGCACACCGTATAAAAGGACCGCTTCTGCACCATGTTTCACCCCCACGCACTGGGGAGAGACCTTAAAAGGGTGAGATGTGTCACACAATGCAGAAAGCCGAATGGCTTATAAAAGCTGATTTATACCAGCCCGTTCGCTCAGGCTTTGGAAACATCCTGCAAGGCGGCTGGTAGCGCACGTCCGAACAGCTCCAGCTCTGCAGGTGTCGCCGTCCCAACACGGATCCATGTCTGATAGGCTGGGGCATCAAACACACGGATATCGACGCCTCGTTGTGCCAGAGCTGTTTTCATTTTTTCTGCTGGTCTCTGTGTATTGACGTAAACAAAAGTTCCATGACTTTGCAGGAAAGATAAGCTATTTTTCTGGCAGATATCATAAATCATGTTGCGGCAGGATTTGAGGTAGGCGATGGCCCCGTTCAGATAGGCCTTATCTCCGAGAGATGCCATGGCTGCGGCATAGCCAGCCTGATTACGAGACGTTGTCGTAAGGCTGTAAAGCTGTTTCACACGGTTGGGTTGCGCCAGAATATAGCCAATTCTGAGCCCGGCCAGCCCATAAACTTTGGAAAATGTGCGGGCAACAATCACATCATGCCCCGAATGCACCAGAGATGAGGCGGTCATTAGCTCCGCAGACGGCAAAAGTTCAAAATAGGCCTCATCCACAACAACTGGAACTTTTTTGGAAACATCTTTGCAAAATGAAAGAAGTTTATCATGGTCTAGCATGTTCCCGGTTGGATTGTTGGGGTTGCACAGGTAAACCATTGCCGTCTCGGGCGTGATAGCCTGCCGGAGGGCGTCCAGATCAATCGCATGATTGACGAGAGGCACATATCGCACAGTCACACCCCGGCGCTGAGCGTAATTCAGATGTGTGGCATAGGTTGGCTGCGGCGCCAGAAGGTGTCCTTTGCGGCCAATGTCGCTGGAAAGAAGGGAGAGCGCATCCAGAGAGCCATTTGATAGAGCGACTTTTTCCCTCTCAAGATTTTCATTCTGACCAATTTTATCACGGAGAGTGTGTTCATCTTCCACATAATAAGGAGCCTCTGGTACGCAGGCCATAATGGCTTTGCGCGCAGCAGGAGAGGGACCAAACGGGTTTTCTGTCACGTTCAGGCGCGCACGGGTTACCGGGGCTGTTTGTGCAGCCAGAAGCGGACTTGCGCGCCCAGCCCAGAGAGCTGGTGCCAGAAGGCTGCCAGCCTGTATCAGAGAGCGTCTGTGAAGATGGAACATGGTTACCGTTTAATAATGAATTATGATTTACATTTAATGTTTTGCTGTTTGTAAGATTTCTTAGCGTATATTTTTATATCTATAAATTAAAATGAGTAGAGAAAATATATAAGTTTGATGATGTCATAATAGTTTCACTTTTTTCGAGTGGGTGCTCTTGATAACAGACGCGTGATTTTTCCATTTTGATAATGTTCTGGATACACGCATGACACTCAGAAAAGCGTTTCTGGTTTCAACTATTCTGACGTTTGGTCTGATGGCTGAGGAGCCAGTTTCCAACGCCGCGACGGCTGCTGATAAGCAGAAACCAGTGGGCAGCGAGCATGCGAAAAAAGTTGCAGCAAAGCGACCCAAAGCGGCGAAACATCAAGCATCTGAAAAGGCTTCCGGGGCCAATAGCGGAGAAACTCTGATTGTAACCGGGACGCATGCGGTCAACCGGAAGGCACGGCAGAGCACCTCTCCCGTCAGCGTGCTGTCCGCTGCAACGTTGCGCAGGTCCGGGCAAATGAATCTGGCAGATGCGCTGACACGCACCTATGCGTCTATCAATGTCAGCGCCATGGGGAATGATGCTGGAGCTCTGACCTCGGCAATCCGCATGCGTGGCCTCAATCCCAATCAGGTTCTGGTTCTGGTAGATGGGAAGCGTCGGCATACGACCGCCAATATTTATGCGGATGCCGGTCCGTCATTTGGTGCCACGCCAGTAGATCTGAACATGATTCCTGCTGCGTCTATCGACCATATTGAAGTGCTGGAAGATGGTGCCGCAGCTCTTTACGGTTCTGATGCGATTGCAGGTGTGGTTAATATTATCACGCGCAAAACCAACCATGGTCTGAACATGAGTGCGCAGACCGGAGCTAATGCGTATAATGGCGATGGATGGCAGTATCAGACCAGCATCGATGGCGGTCTGTCTCTGGGCGGTGATGGTTATCTGCACCTGAGCGGGCAGGTTTACCACACAGACCACATGGTGCCCTATACGGAAGACCACCGTCTGATGGGGTCTGCTCCCGCTGGGGCTGGGACGGCGCTTTATACCGGGCCGGTTTCTGTTCCAAAAAATTCCAATAAAGTGATGAGTACGCCAGAAGAAACCCGTGAAAACCTGAGCATTGCCTTTGGTAAAACGCTAACAGAAGGTGTGCAGGGATACGGATTGATTACCTATGTCCACCGGCATGCGGAATCGTATCAGAACTATCGCACCCCTAATACGATGCCAACGATTTATCCGTCCGGATTTTCGCCGCTCGAAACGATTGAGGAAAATGACTATGCCGCAACGCTGGGCCTGAAAGGGGATAATTTCTTTGGGTTTGCGTGGGATCTCAGCACGACCTACGGCGCGGATGAAGATGCGATTGGGGATAAGAACAGTGTTAACGCCGGTATGCTAAGCAGCAAATGTATTCCGCGCAGCACTAATCCCACCAGTACCAGCGCTTATGTCTCGACAGACGGATGTGGCTGGTCTCCTACCACCACTCGTGCGGAAAGCTATCGTATGGCGCAGTGGACAAACACGATTGATTTCAGAAGGAATTTCAAGACAGGGTTTACAACGCCTACCACGATTGCCTTTGGAGCCGAGCATCGTCTGGAAACGTATCAGATCAAGGCCGGCACGCCACCGTCTTATGAGGCAGGGGGTATGGCTGGTTATGTTGGTCTTAGCCCACAGAATGCCGGCAACTGGAGCCGCGATATCTGGGCCGGATATCTGGATGGCGATTTCCATCCTCTGAAGAACTGGGATGTCGATTTTGCTGGCCGGTTCGAGCATTATACGGACGTTGGAAACACTGAAAACGGAAAAGTCTCCACTCGGTATGAAATTACGCCACGCATTGCAATCCGGGGTACCATCAGCAACGGTTTCCGTGCACCAACGCTTGCAGAACAGCATTTTAGTTCGATTAACGTGGGGGCGACGACGGTGGCGGGTTTGTTGCCTGTCAGTTCTTCCGCGGCCCGCCTGCTCGGGGCGGCGCCCCTTAAGCCGGAACGTTCCACCAATGCCAGTGGTGGTCTGGTTGTAGAACCTTTGAAAGGTCTGCATGTTGAGGCAGATGTCTATCAGATTAATATTCGTGACCGTATTATTGCCGGTGGCTCTACCAATGGCACAACAGCGATTGCAGCACTGCAACAGCTTGGCTTTGTGCTGCCTTCCGGTCTGGACCCTAATGCTGTCAGCACCTACTATTTTGCCAATGGGGCCAGCACCCGTACGCAGGGTTTTGACCTGAAAGCGGATTATCTGGTGAGGATGAATCGCTACGGCAATCTTAATCTCTCTGCGTCGCTGGACCTGAACCGCACGCGTTTGAGCCATGTGGCCTCGACCATGGTTAACGGTGTTCCGACGTCTCTGCTCACGGCGGCAACTGCCAGTTACATCACTACGGCGTATCCGCGCAGCAAACTGATCCTGAATGCATTCTGGACCGTTGGAAAATGGGACGTAAACCTGCGTCAGACGCGTTATGGTGAAACCACGACCATGCTGGGCTATCAGGACTGGACGCCCGGTAATGCAATTTGCCAAAATAATGGAAAAGCCCTTCGCTATTCCAACAGTTGCTTTGCTCAGTTCAAAAATACGCCGCGTTGGCTGACTGATCTTGAAGTGGGATATAGTGTCAATCCGCACTGGCACTTTGCGGTGGGTGCTAACAATATTTTCAACGTGCGTCCCCGCAAGGTAAACCCGCTGAACAACAACTATGGCGCGCGTATCTATGATGCGAACTCGGCTCAGGTGCCAATGACAGGCGGATATTATTACGGACGTATTGACGCGCACTTCTAAGGTGAAGTGATTTATTCATATTAGAAAGAGTTCAAAAAACCTGCCATAAACGATCTGTCTATGGCAGGTTTTTGTTTGAGATGGTCCTGCGGTCTTTTCAGAGTTCGTAGTCTTTTTACGGCTGTTCCAGCCTTGCTCGCCCGGCAGCAGTCAAGGCGGTATCAGCCTGTGGTGTGTGAATGCGGGCGCAGAGAACATCGCGTAAGTGCCGTTCCAGCGGATTGGAACGGCTCAGAGCTGGATTACCGATAGCAGCCACGCCTTTTTCCACACTGCGAATGGCGTTGTCTGTCACCACATGTTTGATCAGATTGGCGTCTGTCGCGCTGCATTGTCCCTGCTCATACCGTGCCAGCCCGTCTGCCAGGAGAGCCCGGTTGGACAACAGCAAGGCTTCAATCTCACCCATCAGAATTTGAAAACGGGGCAGGGAGGCAAGGGGCTTACCCAGATTGGCTGGTACACGAGCATGCAGGAAGGTGACAAGCCAGTCCCGTGCAGATCGCGCCACACCATCATACAGGGCGGCAATCAGCAGCGCATGCCAGAGCGTCAGGTCCTGTCCGGCACCACGCCAGTCTTCCGGCTGCCGTAAATCGACAAGAAACGCTTCCGGCAGCACCACATTCTCAAAATGAATGGTGTGGCTGCCCGTAGCCCGCATGCCGAGCTGGTCCCATGTGCGCTCTATCCGCACTCCCGGAGCATCCAGTGGCACCAGAACATGGCCTGTGCGCGGGGTTTCCTCATCGGTCGCGGCCCACACAATACCCCAGCGCAGAGCCGTGGAGCCTGTGGAGTAGATCTTACAGCCATTCAGCACCCACTGCCCGTCTTTCTGGCTGACGCGTGTGGCCGGAATCCCGCCGCGCGAGGGTGTGCCAAGGTCCGGCTCCACGCGCAGGGCGTTGAGAAGAGCGCCGTCTTGCACAGCAGCTTCCGAGACCATGCGGCGCACCTCTTCCGGCCAGTGCGGGTCTGCCGCAATGCTGGCATGGTGCAGGCACTGCATGGCCAGAATAAGGGTGGTGGATGGGTCTCCCTGCGCCAGTGTGCCGATAAGGGGCAGTATGTCTCCCAGTCCTTTCCCTCCGCCGCCATAACGGGGGGAAACTGTCAGTGCCAGTAGCCCGGCTTTGTGTAAGTCTGCCAGATTATCCGTAGCAATCTCGCCAGATTGGTCAGAGGCGGCAGCCCGACTGGCAAAACGACTTACAAGGTCAGATAAGATGGAAAGGGACTGTGGCATGCTGTCTCTGTTTCAAGGGCGGATGCAGGATCGGATATGATCACGGAGAAGGCCCATCAAGACATTATCTCCGCCTTGCTTGTACCAGGAGTGGTAGGTGCGCCAGTGTTCTCCAACGTAATCAGGCTGTTTACTGGCTTGTAAAGCATTAAAGCCATTTACAATTTTTTTCTGAATCTGTTCTTTGGACCGCATAGGAAAATGCAGAATACAAAAGCCAGCTTCAACCATGATGCGGATTGCAGAGGCAGGCTGATTGAACTGTTCCACAAAGTGGTTGCCAGTAACCGGACTTAACCCTTGCCGTAACCGGTAAGCAACTTTGGTGACCCGCACTTTCATTGTCGGCCAAACCGCGATCTGCGTATCATTCAGTGTGGGACCAAACGGAACAGGCTGGCCCGCTGGGGACACAAGCGCAGCCTGCGCCCAATGGAAAACAAGCATGGAAATCGTAGGGTCTTCCAGCATGGCGTTGAATGTTTCAGCGCTCTGGTCTGCATTCCGGGTGCAGCAGGTTATTAATTCATCCGCATCAACAAAAAATACCCACTCAACAGGTATTTCATCATGTTCAAGGTAGAGCAGCATAAACTGCTCCAGAGCCTTCATTTTTGATGCCTGATAATAGGCGACCTGATAATCAAGCGCGCAGAAGACACCAGCATCCGGGTGATCCTGCCGGAACTGTATGATGATGTCTGTTGTGCCGTCTGTGCTGTTATTGTCGAGAATAAAAAAGCGGCGAAAACCCAACTGGTAATGGTGGCGTAAATTCAGGCCGATCATATCGGCTTCGTCTTTAACCAGAATGAAAAGTGCTGCCTTGCTCAGGGCTGGTACGGTAACGTGTGAGGAAATCTGCCAGTCCGGACCGCCCCGCAGGGTGTTGAACGCTGTAGCGGCCTGTTCGCTCATGTCATCAGGAAGGCCGGTCAGAACTGGATGGTCACTCATGGTGTCAGTCTTTCTTGGGGGAGGGGAGAT
Source organism: Acetobacter cerevisiae (assembly GCF_001580535.1). Classification (GTDB taxonomy): domain Bacteria; phylum Pseudomonadota; class Alphaproteobacteria; order Acetobacterales; family Acetobacteraceae; genus Acetobacter; species Acetobacter cerevisiae. Next base: position 42,185 of record NZ_LHZA01000138.1, read on the forward strand.
TACTGGCCCGGGTTCATGAGTTTCTTCACAGCATCCGTCATGGCGTCAGCGCTCAGATTGGCGTCAACCGTGCCAACATAGCGGGCGTTGGGGTCCATCACCACAAAGCGCGGGGACATGCGCATGGCATACGTCCATTCCGGGTCGGGCAGTTTTTCAACTGTGGTGTGGTATTCCTTGGCCAGATCCGCCAGCGGGCCCGGGGCGGCGGTCCCAGCCACCACACGCGGGCTGATGCTTTGACCATACAGGCGCAGGCGTTCGGCATCATCACGGTCCGGGTCAAGGCTGACAAAAATAATCACGGCCTTCCGCTTGCCGGGGTCAGTCTTGTCCAGCGCTGCGGACATGTTGGTCAGTGCCGGAGTGCAGGCATCGTCAGCACAATGGGTCGCGCCAAACAGCACCATCATCCAGCGGCCCCGGAAGGTCTGGTCCGTCATGGTGCCGGTGGTTGCGTCCATCAGGCGGAAGGACCCGCCAACCTCATTGCCATACGTATCCAGCGTCGGACCATAGCGCAGGGCAACGCGTGTGCCCACATAGCCGGTCACGCTGGCAACAACCAGAACGCCAGCCGCAATCAATGCAAATCGTTTTTCACTTGGTGTCATGACTTAATGTGCCTCTGCCCAGTTTCCGCCAATGCCTGTCTCAACCACCAGCGGCACGGACAGTGTTGCCGCGGCTTCCATCACCTTGCGCGCCAGAGCGGCGACAGCCTCGGCCTCTGCAGCGTCGGCTTCAAACAGCAATTCATCATGCACCTGTAGCAGCATGCGGGCGGAAAGCCCCGCATCTTTCAGGGCGCGTGGCAACTTGACCATGGCGCGTTTGATGATGTCAGCCGCCCCACCCTGCAAGGGAGCGTTAATGGCCTGCCGTTCCGCATACTGTCTGCGCGCCGCGCTCTTTTCATGAATACCCGGCACATAGCAGCGCCGCCCGAAGGGCGTGAGCACATAGCCGTTGGCTTTGGCCTGCTCACGCATGCGCTCCATGTAGTCGCGGATACCGGGGTAGCGGGCAAAATAGGCGTCGATATAAGCCCGTGCTTCCCCTGCGGGAATGCCAAGCTGTCGCCCCAGCCCAAAAGCGGAAATACCGTAAATAATCCCGAAGTTGATGGCTTTGGCCCGGCGACGGGTCAGGCTGTCCATCCCTTCCAGCGGGATATTGAACACTTCTGAGGCAGTACGGGCATGAATATCCTGCCCCAGAGCAAACGCTTCCCGCAGGGCCGGAATATTGGCCACATCGGCCAGCAGGCGCAGCTCAATCTGGGAATAGTCAGCAGAAATCAGCTTTTTACCGGGTGGCGCAATAAAAGTCTGCCGGATACGGCCTCCTTCTTCCGTGCGGATGGGGATGTTCTGCAAATTCGGGTCATTAGAGGATAGGCGGCCAGTTGAAGTGATGGCCATCTGGAAGGATGTATGCACCCGGTCATCCACCGTGGCCTGACGCAGCAGGGCATCCGTGTAGGTACTTTTCAGCTTGGCCAGCTGCCGCCATGCCAGCACGCGGGCCGGGAGGTCATGCCCCTGATCTGCCAGATCCTGCAACACGGAAGAATCCGTGCTCCATGCGCCTGCCTTACCGCGCTTGCCGCCCTTCAGGCCCATTTCATCAAACAGGATTTCCCCAAGCTGGCGCGGGGAGCCGACATTGAAGTCGCGTCCGGCAGCCGCATGAATTTCTTTTTCCATGACGGCCATGCGGCTGGCAAAATCTTCAGAAAGACGCCCCAGTTCGGCGCGATCCACCGCGATGCCAGCCTTTTCCATACCAGCCAGAACCGGGGAAAGCGGGCGCTCCAGCTGTTCATACAGCGCCAGCGCCTGATTGGTGCGCAGAGTGGGGTGCAGCACGTACCACAACCGCAGCGTGACATCGGCATCTTCTGCCGCATACGGTGTGGCGCGGGCGACCGGGACGTGTGTGAACGGAATGCGGTTGCGCCCGGTGCCGGTCACACTGTCATAACTGATGGGGGTGTGGCCCAGATGCAGGGCGGAGAGTTCATCCATCCCCTGCCCATGCTGCCCGGCGGACTGCGCGTAGGAAATCAGCATGGTGTCATCAACCGGCGCGATGGTGGAGAAATCCAGCCCGGCATGGTCAAACACCAGCAGATCAAACTTGGCGTTCTGGAAAATTTTCAGAACTGCCGGGTCTGTCAGCAGGGGGCGCAGAATATCAAGTGCTGCGGCAGGCTGGAGCTGCTCACCGGCTGGTTCTTCCAGCGTGCCTTCATGTCGCAGGGGGATGTAGCAGGCCTTGCCGGGGGCGGTGGACAGAGAGATGCCGACCATGTTGGCATGCAGCGGGTCCAGCCCGTCGGTTTCTGTATCGACAGCGCAAATGCCCGCTTCCTGAGCAGCACTGATCCATTTCTGAAGTTCTTCCGCCGTGCGTACGGTTTCATACGGGCCGTATTCGGCGGTGAGGGAGGCCGCGGCTTCGGCGGACTGACCAGCCTCAGCGGTGGGCGTTTCTGTTCCGGTGGGAGCGGTGGCTCCGGCAACGGACGCATGCGCGGCAGCGCGCGCGGTGCGATGAGCATGCGCGCCAGAGGGATGACCAACGCCCAGACGGCTTAACACGGAGCGGAAGCCCATGCTCTCCAGCCAGTCGGCCACCACCAGCTTGTCGAGCTCCCGAACGCCCAGTTCCTCGACCGGCACAGGCAGCGGCACATCCCGTGCCAGTTCCACCAGTTGGCGGGAAATGCGCGCGGCGTCTGCATGCTCAATCAGCATATCGCGGCGCTTGGATTTTTTCATTTCAGGCGCGGCAGCCAGCACGGCTTCCAGCGTGCCGTATTCCTTCACAAGGGCGGAGGCCGTTTTGGGGCCAATGCCGGGCACACCGGGTACGTTATCCGTTGGGTCGCCCATCAGCGCCTGCACGTCCACCACCTTATCAGGTGTGACGCCAAACTTGGCTTCCACTTCCGGCGTGCTGATGGCGGTCTGCTTCATGGGTTCCAGCATGCATACGCCGGGGCCAATCAGCTGCATCAGATCCTTGTCGGATGAGACAATGGTGCAGGTGCCCCCCGTCTTCCGTACGGCGGTGGCGTAGGAGGCAATCAGGTCATCCGCTTCCCATCCGGCCAGTTCAATGGCGGGCACGTTGAAGGCCCGTGTGGCATCGCGGATCAGAGAAAACTGGGGGCGCAGATCTTCCGGCGGTTCGGGCCGGTGCGCTTTATATTGTGGGTAAATTTCCGTCCGGAATGTTTGCCGTCCTGCATCAAAAATGACTGCCAGATGTGTGCCCACATGCTCGCGCAGCAGGCGGGCCAGCATGTTTGTAAACCCGTAAACCGCGTTCACGGGCACCCCGTCCGGGCTGGTCATGGGAGGCAGGGCATGAAAGGCGCGGAAAATAAAACCGCTGCCATCTACCAGTACCAGGTGGGGTGTATCTGTGTTGGTCATGAAACTCTTGCAGGACAGGGCCGGAAAAGGTGAGACGGATGGAAGGTCTGGGCATATGCGCCCCTTCTCTGTCTGTCTAGCATACAGGGGTGGGGAAGGGGCCTGCAAGACGAGTGGCGTGTTGTGTCACCTCTTTAGTCTGATCCCGGCGAGTCTTGTGCGCCTCGGTCATCAGACCTGACCCGTCTGAAATATGCAGAGTATGAATAACTTATAGTCTGAAATCAGCACGAAAAGAGCGGCCTTGTTCTGTTTACATATCTATATCCGCACGAATATAGACAGGGATACCGTCCTGTAAAGGCGGGATGATTTTAGGGTTTGTCAGAAAATGCATAGCCAGCATGTCCGTTGCTGTATGGGGCGGTAAAGAACGGAATAGCAGACCCAAAAAAAGGTTTTCGAAAATCATCGCAAAAATTTGAAATTTTCATAAGGCATTTCAAGACCAGTGTGGAGTGTCTCGATGGTCAGAGATGTCAGGGCAGCAGCATTCAGGGGAGCACTATGCTGAGAAACAGGGTTGGTCACATGGGTTTTCAGCGTATGCAACGAGCCACACAGCTCCTGCCAATCCTGCAGAAAGGAGCCGCAGCATTTCTGCTCAGACTGAAGTCCTTGCGTGAGGTGTTTGCCCCCGCACTAGCCGCCTCAGCACTTGTTGTGTCTGCCCAGAATGCCGGAGCGCAAATGCGGTCTTCCGCAGCCTCGTCTGCGGGCGCAGCCCCGGGCAGCACCCCGCGTGTTACACTCGCGCCGGGAACTGCGCAGGCGACATCTTCCAGCGCGCGTGCAGTGCAGGGGCGTCTGGAGAAGCCCCAGATGAACCGGATGCCGGACTCACGTTTGACAAGATTTTTGACGGTCAGCGCACGCTGGGCACCAGTGGCCTGAGTTCTCTGGAAGGTTCAAGCGGCGGCGGTATTGCCAGTTGGGCCACGATTGGGGGTTATGGCAGCAAGAAAAGCATGGGGATGGCTTTCCATTACAGCTATGTCAGCCTGACCAACTATACGGACCAGAATGTTGGCGCCGTTATGGGATTTTATGACCGTGTGGAAATTTCCTACGCCCATAACTTCTTCCGCACTGGCTCGACAGGGCGCAAGCTGGGTATTGGCCACGGTTATCAGTTCGATCTGGATACGGGGGGTATCAAGGTCCGCCTGTTTGGCCATGTGCTGGACAAAACCCTTTTGCCGCAGGTCGCTGTGGGGGCTATGTACAAGCATGATGGGGATGCAAAGGTCATTCATGCCGTGGGCTCCAAACATACCGATGGCGCAGACGTTTATATTGCTGCCACCAAACTGTTTCCCAAACTCGGCCTGCTGGTCGATACCACCATGCGCCTGACCAAAGGCAACCAGTGGGGTATCCTCGGCTTTGGTGGTGATCGGAACGACAATTACTATCCGCAGTTTGAAGGCTCACTTGGTTATTTGCCGTCCTTCATTCCCGGGCTGGTTGTTGGGGTGGAATATCGGACCAAACCACGTAACCAGAATTTTACGCCTGAAAGTAACTGGTTTGATGTGTATGCCAGCTATTTTGTGAATAAGCATCTGAACATTACAGCAGCGTATGTCTCTCTTGGAACCATTGCGACCTACCGAAATCAGACCGGGGCCTATGTTTCTCTTCAAACTGGTTTTTAAAAAGCGTTTATATATATTAGGCTTTTCGATGTTTAGAAAAAATATTTGATACATGTGTAAAGCGTAGGTGGAGGGTTCGAAAAACCCCTTGGCACTGAGCTGTTCTGTGTGATTCCATTTCTTCGGCGTTGATTGGGGATGGTGGAAGATGAAGCAG
>NZ_LHZA01000033.1 GCF_001580535.1 Acetobacter cerevisiae
ACCAGCTCGTCGATCAACCATGGCGCATCATGTCAATCGGACTGCGCAAGTGGGCTAATGGGTTGTAGCAATCAACGGTTGGTATAACGCCAACCATTGTTTGGCCTGACTCACGGGGTACCCATCGGTTTAAAAATGTGATTCACAGGATGCTGACCATTCTCTGAAGGAGGCATTCTGGATGGGCAGCCCTCTGTCCCTGCGTGACGATCATGATAGTTCGGAGTTGCGACGCCTTGCGCGCAGAAGCCGGCATGCGGGTCAGTCGCGTCGCCTGCTGGCGCTTGCGGCGATTTATGATGGCGCCTCGCGGGGCGAGGCGGCCCTGCTTGCCGGGACAGACCGTCAGAGTATCCGTGACTGGGTGCTGCGTTTCAATGCGGATGGCCCCGATGGCCTTGTGGATCGTCATGGCGGGGGACAGAAAGCCCGCCTGACACAGGAGATGCTGACAGACCTGAAAGTCCGCATTGAGGAAGGGCCGATCCCTGCTGTGCATGGTGTTGTCCGCTGGAGACTGTGTGATCTCTGCGGGTGGCTGCATGAGACCTATGGCGTCAGCCTGTCGGAAACGCGTCTGGGTCAGATCATACGCCGCGAGGGGTTCCGTCTGCTGACAGCCCGGCCACGGCACTATCGCCAGGATACAAAAGCCCAGGACATTTTTAAAAAGAGTTCCCCGGTGTCATGGCGGCGATCAGGTCCGGACATCCCGGAAAAGATATCGAAATCTGGTGGTCTGACGAGGCGCGGATCGGCCAGAAAACGAAGCTGACCCGACGGTGGGCGAAACGGGGCACCCGGCCCCGGGCCGTTGCTGACCTGCGCACCAGATCCGCGTGGATTTTCGGGGCCATCTGTCCTGAAAAGGGAGCGGCCGCAGGCCTCGTGCTCCCTGTCTGCAACCTGCACGGCATGCAGCTCCATCTCGCGGAGATTTCACGCACGGTCGCGCAGGGCGCTCACGCCGTCCTCATTGTGGATCAGGCCGCATGGCATACCAGTCAGAAGCTGGATGTTCCCTACAATATCACCATTCTCCCGCTGCCTCCCCGGGCTCCTGAACTGAACCCGGTGGAAAATCTCTGGCAGTTTATCCGCAATACATGGCTCTCAAACAGAATATTCAGAACCTATGACGATATCGTCGATATCGCCTGCCATGCCTGGAACCAGCTCGTCGATCAACCATGGCGCATCATGTCAATCGGACTGCGCAAGTGGGCTAATGGGTTGTAGCAATCAACGGTTGGTAT
>NZ_LHZA01000121.1 GCF_001580535.1 Acetobacter cerevisiae
TCAGGCCAAACAATGGTTGGTATAACATGGGCAAAGGCCGTGGTGGCCCGCAGCAGGCTTACGATATGAACCGCCGCTGGACGCGTGGCGAACGCTATGATGGCCCGCGTGAATCCCGCTGGATGGTGAATGACTGGCGGCGTCAGCCGGGTCTGTGGGCTCCGCCCAGTGGGTATCAGTGGATGCGTTACGGCAACCAGTTCCTTCTGACAGCGCTCACCACGGGCATTATCGCTGGTGTTGTAAATGCAGGCATGACGGCGGTCACACCGGCTGTTCCCGTTGTTCCCGCAACTCCGATGGTGCCTGTTGCACCGGGTTACCCGGCAACGCAGGGCTATCCGACCGGCAACTATGGCAGCCCTTACTAATTCAAAGGCTTTTCTGAAAAAACGCCATTTGGATATCAATAAAAAAGGGGATGCAGCCAGGTCTGGCGCATCCCCTTTTTTTGTAACCTGTACGGATCTGTCCGACGTTAGGCTTTGGCTGCGTCTGCCAGCGTCTGTTCGATCAGGTCCAGACCTTCATCGAGCAGGGCATCAGAGGCGGTCAGAGGGGTCAGGATACGGATGGTCGCCCCTTTCACGCCACACGCCAGCAGGATCAGCCCTTTTTCACAGGCCTGAGCGCAGAGTTTGCCAGCGGCACCCGCCCGCTGTTCGGTGCTCCCATGGGTTTCCAGAATATCAAACGCCACCATTGCCCCCAGACCACGTGGCATGCTGACGGGCAGGAGGTCGGAGCGCTTGTGCCAGCTTTCAATACGGGTGCGCAGGCGCTCACCCATGGCATTGGCGCGGTCCAGAAGCTTTTCTTCTTCAATCACGTCCAGCACGGCAAGTGCGGCGGCACAGGCCAGTGGTGCGCCTGCGTACGTGCCACCAAGGCCGCCGGGCGGGACTGCATCCATCAGGTCTGCACGGCCAATTACGCCGGAAATTGGCAGGCCACCACCAAGAGATTTTGCAACCGAGACCAGATCCGGCTCAACGCCGGAATGTTCAATGCCGAACATCTTACCGGTACGGGCAAAGCCACTCTGCACTTCATCAGCAATCAGTTTGATGCCGTGTTCATCGCACAGGCGGCGCAGTTCTTTCAGCAAAGCCGTCGGAGCGACACGGAATCCGCCTTCACCCTGCACAGGTTCAATAATAATGGCCGCGACCTGCGTAGGGGCAATATCAGCCGCAAACAGGAAGTGCAGCATTTTCAGGCTGTCTTCCACGCTCACATCGCTGTCGGGGAAGGGAATGTGATAGACCTGACCGGGAAGCGTTCCGAAAGGAGCCTTGTAAGGCAGCACTTTTCCCGTCATGGCAGAGGCCAGCAGGGTGCGGCCATGAAAGCCGCCACAAAATGCAATGACGCCATTCCGCCCCGTTGCGGCACGGGCAATTTTTACGGCGTTTTCTGTTGCTTCCCCACCCGTGGAGAAGAAAATGGTCTTGGCCGGGCCGGAGAACGGGGCGCGTTCGTTCAGTTTTTCAGCAAGCTCAATATAGGCCTCGTAGGGAGAAACCTGAAAAGCCGTATGCGTGAAGCGTTCAAGCTGAGCTTTGACGGCGGCCATAACCTTCGGGTGACGGTGTCCGACATTCAGCACTGCAATGCCGCCGCCAAAATCAATATAACGGCGGCCTTCCACGTCCCACAGTTCCGCATTTTCGGCACGGTCTGCAAAAATGGAAGTGGAGGAGGCCACGCCACGGGGCACGGCATTGGCCCGGCGGGTCAGAAGGTCCTTGTTTGTTATGCTCATGCCGTCTGGCTCCTGAAAAAGAAGGCTGTGCGGAAGCGGTTGCCCGAACAGAATTGTTTCAATGTCGTAAGTGGTTTTCAGGCTGCGCGGGAGGCGATTTTTTCTTGCGTGCATGGTGATGAATGGTCACCACCCCTCTTAGGTATATCAGGAGGCTAGTCGCTCTCGTGAGATTTGCTCCAGCAGCCAGTCCCGAAAAAGGCTCAGGCCCCGGTTTTCCCAGCCTCTGTCTGTGGTCCGCAGCACGTAGGAGCCGAGGGGCGTGTTTTGGATGGGCGTTCGGGTGGGCTGGATGCGGATCAGGCGCCCTGTTTCCAGATCATCCCCCAGCAGGAACGGGTTGCTCAGGGCAATGCCTTCCCCCGCACGGGCGGCAGCCAGCGTAATATGGGCCTGCCAGAGGCGGCCTGCGCTGGGAATGGTTTTGGTCGGCACATGCTGGGTCTGAAACCACAAACGCCATTCTGCATCATCTTCTTCCTGCAGCAGAGGGGCGTGGAGCAGATCCGCCACGGTTTCCGGCTGCCCGCCAAGTGCGGCCAACCCTGCCGGGGAGATCACCGGAAAAACGGGAGGCCGCGCAATGTCCACGCTGCACAGGCCGCGCAGGGTGAGGGCTGCGGCGGTATCCCGTACATAGCAAATGTCTGCATGGGTCTCGGCCGCAATGCCGGTGGCGTGGAAGGCCGTGTTCGCATCAATCGGCCGCAGCATAAAATCGATCCCCGGATAAGTCCGGCGAAAGGCAGCAAGGCGTGGAAGCAGCCAGTGATATGCAAAGCCGTGCACGCAGGTCACGGTCAGGCTGGGTGTCTGCTGCCGGATTTCTGCGGTTGCGCGAACCAACCCCTCCAGATGAGGAAGGATCTGGCTATAATAAGTCTGCCCTGCTGGTGTGAGGCCGCCTGTGGTGCGATTGCGGAGCGGCGTGCCGAGCATTTGCTCAAGGTCGCGCACATGTCGGCTAATGGCAGCGTGATCCACGCGCAGTTCCGCAGCGGCACGCCGAATGCCCCCGGTGCGGGCAAAGGCGGCAAAGGCATTCAGGGCAGCCAGAGGGGGGATGCGGTATCGCTGGTCCATAGGGGCGCAAGACAACTGTTGAGCCTGCTACTTGGGCGCAAAATGGGTTGTACGCAAGGGATACGGCGCGGACCACAATGCGGCGCGACTCCCCGTTTTTCCTGAGGGTGAGCAGGGTAAGGAAAGAGGAAAGGCAAATTTTTTTGCGAAAAAAGAGCAAAAATCCCGGAAAACTGCCAAATTTTTATCACGAAATCGTTATGCCTGAAATTTAATCAAATGCTCTGAAAGTGATCCATTCCTTCGGATAGGACGCCTCTCCGTATCACGACTGCCCGTTTTTTATACTACAAATATTATCGGGATATGCTGATAAAATACAGTGTTTTTTAGGAGTGATTACTGGAAGATTAGGTATGAAGCAGACTGATTAACTCTGCATTTTCTGAATATCTGGGTGCTTTTATTTTCCTGTTGCGGGAAGGAGGCGAGGTGTGGTTTTAGCCGTCCACACGATAAATCCAGAGGAAAATAAATAATGCTTATTCATGTTGTTAATGATGCCATGTCCGCCGCCATGCAGGTTGCCCCGATGGCTCCGATGCTCGCCTTCCTGCCGATTGTTGCCATGCTGATGCTGGCTACCGCGTTTTCTGACCGCACAGCCTGAGCGTTTTTACGCGTTTCAGTCTGTTTTCCCTGTGTCAGCCTGCTGTGGCGTTGTGCCACATCATTAAGGCGAACGCAGGTGTCCGGACCGTCATTCCTGAGGAATGACGTCAGTCCGGGGCGGGCCGCCTGCCAGAGCAGAGCCCGACCTTGCTGCTTCGTGCAGCCTTTTCCCCCTTTATGCTGACTTACCGTGCGGCTCCATCTTCCCTGACAGATGTTTCTGTTTAAAACCGGGTGATCCGTCTTTTGATTAAGGCGTGTTGTTCATCACTGTTCGGGGCTGCACATGCAGGATCTTTTTAACGCGCATCATGTCGGGAATTCCCGCCCGCTTGGTTTGTCTGACGATGTTGTCAGCACCGCAACCTATGGCGGCCCGGACCAGTGCTATCGTTACACGCTTAAACGTGTGTGGGATGCGTCACGCCCTGTCGTGATGTGGCTGATGATGAACCCTTCCGTTGCGACGGAAGTGGGGGATGACCGCACCGTGGCCAAATGCCAGCGCTATGCCCGCGCATGGGGGTACGGCGGCATTCTGGTGGGCAATACCTTTGCCTATCGCTGCACCGACCAGAAGCGCCTGCTGGAAACGCCGGATCCGGTCGGGCCAGAGAATGATGCCGCTCTTCTGGAAATGGCGCGCGAGGCGGATCTGGTGATCGCCGCCTATGGCTCTCCCCAGCACAAGGCCCTGCGCGACCGTGGCCCTGCCGTTGTGCACACGCTCCAGCTGCACGGCATTCCTGTGTATGCCATGAAAGTGGGGGTTAATGGCCGCCCCTGTCACCCGCTTTATCTGCCATCTGCTCTCAAGCCTGTGCTGCTGCCTGCGTCCTGATCAGGGTTGCGTGGCGGCTCAGACGGTTGACGAAAGCACGCCTTCAGTATCCGATCAGCAGGAACAGGGTCAGGCCGCAGCACAGTCCCTGCGGCAGGGCCGGGAATATGGCGGGGACGCATGCCTCGCTCCTGTAGGGGAAGGATTGGAATGACTGGTTCGTCACAGGCGCAGAACGCCGCACCGGAAGAGAACACGCAGGCCCGCATGCTGGACCGGCTGGGAGAAGTGGCTGTACGCACCGGCCTGAATGTAGCACCAGGGCAGCAGGTGATTATCACCGCGCCGCTGGATGCCGTGCCGCTGGTGCGGCGCGTGACAGAACACGCTTATAAGGCCGGGGCGTCGCTCGTCACCACCTTTTACGCGGATGAAGAAACCACTCTGGCCCGCTACCGCTTTGGGCATGAGGACACGTTTGACACTGCAGCCGACTGGATGGCGCGCGGCATGACGGAGGGTTTCCGTGCCGGGGCCGCGCGTCTGGCTATTACCGGGAGTAACCCGGCCCTTCTGGCAGGGCAGAACCCGGAGCATATTTCCCGCGCCAGCCGGGCAGCTTCCCGTGTGAACCGACCCGCCATGGAGATCATCACCAATTTTGATGTGAACTGGAACATCGTCGCAACCGCCACGCCCGCATGGGCCAAAGTGGTGTTTCCTGATCTGCCGGAAGATCAGGCTGTCGCGCGTCTGTGGCAGGCTATTTTTGCAGCCTCTCGTCTGACGGGGGCTGACCCGGTAGCCGACTGGGCGGAGCATAACGCCAACCTGCATCGTCGCGCTAAGTTTCTGAACGACGCCCGTTACGCCGCACTGCATTTTACCGGACCGGGGACGGACCTGATGGTGGGTCTGGCCGATGGGCACGACTGGGCTGGCGGGTCTGAAAAAGCAGGCAATGGCATTATCTGCAACCCGAATATCCCGACGGAAGAAGTCTTCACCACTCCGCACCGCCTGAAGGTGGACGGGTATGTATCCAGCACCAAGCCGCTTTCTCATCAGGGCACGCTGATTGATGAAATCCGCGTGCGGTTTGAAGGCGGCAAGATTGTCGAGATGCATGCCGCAAAAGGGGAAGAGGTTCTGGCCCGCGTGCTGGATACGGATGAAGGTGCGCGCCGGCTGGGTGAAGTGGCCCTCGTGCCGCATTCCTCGCCCATCTCGCAGAGTGGAATCCTGTTCCAGAACACGCTGTTTGATGAAAACGCCGCCAGCCACATCGCACTGGGCCAGGCTTACACCAAATGCATGCTGGATACGGCCGGGCAGGATGAAGCCGCTCTGGCCGCGCGTGGCGCCAATAGCAGCATGATCCATATCGACTGGATGATCGGCTCTGGTGAAATTGACGTCGATGGCATTGATGCAAACGGGACCGCCGTGCCCCTGATGCGCAAAGGTGAATGGGCTATTTCAGCCTGATATGAAGAAGGATTGTCTTTTTATGCATGGAATGAAGAAGGCCGCTCTGGCCGCAGTTCTGATGGCAGGAAGCGTGCTGGCTCAGCCTGCTCTGGCGCAGACCGCAGCGCCGGCTCAGGCACCCGCCCAGACGCAGGGCGCACCGGCTGCCCGCCCCAACCTGACCCCGGAGCAGATCACCACTTTGCAGCGGGATATGACGACTGCTCTGCACTACAAACTGGCGTCCAATGTGGTGCCGCGTCTGACGTCTACGCTTAAATCCATTCAGGCTGCGCATATTCAGCCGCCGGGGCGGTTTGGCATGTCCCTGGAAGAGCAAATTGCTATGGTCGGAAAAGTGCCGGGTCTGGAACCGATTTTGAAAACCAACGGTTTCACGGCACGCGAATTTGTTATGAGCCTGACCTGTGTGGGTCTGACCGGCAGCCTGATGAATGTGCCGCCGGGGCAGGCGACGGGTGGTGTCCCGACACCGGAGGCGGCCAATGTTGCAATTCTGAAGAGCAATCCGCAGGAAATGCAGGAGCTGATTACTGTTTTGCGGGCGGAGCATCAGCCAGCTGCGCAGTAAGACGCGGAACGATCATTCTCTCTTTGCAAGCGGGCAGCATTGTAAAAATGCTGCTCGTTTTTGTTGGAAGGAAGTTTAAGCGACGGCTTCTGCCAGATTTTTTTTGGCAGCGTTAATCGCCTTTTCCGTGGTGACGTTTGGCGTTATCAGGCGGCTTGCCCGACTAAGCGCCATGATGGGGAAAAACTGCCGGTACAGGTCATACCGCAGCATGAACGCTCTTGAGAGTTCTGCGCCCTGAAGCAGACGTTTTGACAAAGCCGGATCATCCAGCTTGATGGTCTGACCAACGCCGTATCCGGGGAAGCCGGTGCCGGTATATTCTTCTTCCGTCCAGCTTCCATCCGGCTCCTGCCGGTCAATCAGATAGCGGCAGCCTTTTTCAATCGCGGCATAATCCTGCGGGCGGCCCGCGGCAATCAGCCCCATCAGTGCCCACGCTGTCTGAGACGGTGTGGTTTTACCGCGTCCAATGGAGGAAACCTCCATATAGGACGCACAGCTTTCACCCCAGCCTCCATCTTCCTGCTGGTAGGCGACCAGCCAGTCACAGGCTTTGGTGATGTAGGGCTGCGTCATGTCCTCCCCAATGGCAGCCAGAGCAGGCAGAACAGCCCCGGTGCCATAGACGTAGTTCACGCCCCAGCGGCCAAACCACGGCCCCTGCGGGTCCTGTTCAGCCCGGACATACGCCAGTGCGCGTTGAATGCACGGCAGGTCACGCGGGAGGCCAAGAATCCCGAAGGCTTCCAGAATATGTGCCGTTACATCCACAGAGGGCGGGTCAAGCGCTTCCCCAAAATCACAGAACGGGATTTTGGAAAGAAGGGTCTTGTTATTGTCTTTATCAAAAGCCCCCCAGCCGCCGCAGGAGCTCTGCATGCCGACCAGCCACCGTACGGCCCGCGCAATGGCCTCTTCAACGCCGCGTTCTTTCCATTCCGGCCTGTGGCGGCAGGAGGAGAGGGCGATCAGCGCGACGGCGGTATCGTCCGTATCCGGGTAGAAGTCATTGGCATATTCAAAGGCCCAGCCGCCCGGTTCCACATTGGGCAGTTTGATGGACCAGTCGCCCTTCACGCGGACCTGCCGGTCCAGCAGCCAGCCCAGAGCTTTGTCCATCTGCGGTGTGAAGCGTTCTTCGGCTTTGGCGTCATGCAGAGCCATAATGGCCAGCATGGTATCCCAGACCGGGCTGTTGGTGGCCTGAATCCAGGAGGCATCGCCTTTATCATGACGCCAGCCGGGATCATTCAGCGCATCAAGCGCCTTGGCCATGACGGGGTGATGGAACTGAAACCCTTCTCCATGCAGAGCCATCAGGCCATAGACCCACGGTGGCTGAATACCGCCCCAGCCCCCATCCGCATCCTGATGGCGAATGATCCATTCCAGCATATGGCGGATGGCGGCTTCACGTATTGTATTGCGCTTGAGAAATTTGGACTGGAGCCAGTGCAGGCCTTTATCTGTCGTGCGGAAGAAATCTGACCAGAGATCCCGACCTTCCTTCTTGGGGAGCGTATAGTCAAAATTCGCACGCCCTTCAGGGAAGAGCGCATTCAGGCGGTCCTGCGGGCGCAGGGGGCGGCTGGGGCGGCGCGCGGATATCACGGCCAGCGGAACCAGTGTGGCACGCGCCCACTGCGCAAAATTATAGATGGAGAAAACAAACTTATTGGGGAACCAGATAATTTCCGGCGGTAGGTTGGGGGTTTTCTCCCACGGCCATTCCCCGATGAGCGCCAGCCAGTAGCGCGTGAAAACGCGGATGTTTCTCAGGCCGCCTTTTTGCGCAATCCATGTGCTGGCCTTGTGCAGAGCGGGATGGTCTTCCGCATAGCCGAGTGAGCGTAAGGCCGCATAGGCTTCAACCGTCGCGTTGATGTCCCCGTTGCCTGCGCCCAGATAAATCCCCCATGCGCCATCGTCCCGCTGCGTTTGCAGCAGCGCATTGCCCAGACGCGGGCGCAGCGGATGGTCGTCCAGACCAAGAAACCACAGTGCCAGACACCATTCTGCCTCCATGGAGGCATTGGACCCAACTGGCCCAACCCAGTGGCCATCGGGCTTTTGCTGGCTGATCAACCACTCACAGGCGGAAGAGACAGTATGGGTCAGGCTGTTTCCCATACTTTTGAATAGTGGCATATTCATTCTATAAACACCTACAAAAAATAGAAGATCTTGTCTGGACGATTCAGGTTTTTGATGGTCTGGCTGCCTCTTTCGGCAACATCAGTTTTTGAATATCCGCAAAGGCCGCATGCCACTCTGCGTCTGGCATGGTGATAAAACCAAAGCTGCGGAGAAAAAAAGCACCTTCTGCCGCAAAAATCATTGTGCGGATCTGCCGTGCTTCATCAGAATGGCAGACATCGTTCGTCAGCCAGCTGGCATACCAGTCTCGTATTTTTTTGAGATGATCTGGAGATTGCAGAAGGGTGATAAGCGTGCCGGCAATCCGGGTGCGGGTTGCATCATCAAGCTGGCCACAGGCCTGAACATATGCCCGTGCCTTATCAGCAGGACTGGCGTCCGGCGGCGTGTGTTTCTGCACTTCTGAATCGAAAGCTGTAATCCAGCGGTCAATCAGGGCCGTAATCAGGTCGTCCTTACTGCCAAAACAGTATTGCAACCCGCCTTTGGTAATTCCGGCCTCCCGGGCGACCGCGTCGAGTGTGAGGGCAATTGCGCCGTCTCTCTGGACTAGCTGCTCCGCACACTCCATGACCCGTTCCCGGTTGATGGTTCTGGGGCGTGCCATAACCTTCTCTTGCTCGTTGTTTCCGTCCAATCGGAATTAAACGAGATGTTTTTCCCTTACAAGCCTGTTTTGGGCATACAGCCATGCCCGTTGCGTGGCCCTGTGGTGCGGTGCTTCCGCGCTTTACGAAGGGGGCGCGGCGTCAGCAGTGGGCGGCGCGCGGCGGAAGGGTCAAACTATGGAGGGTGCCGCGCATGCGGAAATCGCCAAAATCCATATCCAGCATGTCGGAAACGCCATTTGCAAAATAGCGCATGCCAATCTCGTAGTCTGGCAAGATGCTGTCCGGTGTGCGGCTGAAGAACGCCACATGCACGCGCCCGGCAGCCTGATTGGCCAGAGCGGGAGACGTGACCGGGTCTTTCGGCGTTCCCCAGCCCAGAAGCGTGATGTATGTCTCCTGCGCGCCATCGGGGCCGGTGCCGTCAAACAGCAAGGGGGCAATGTTCGGTGCGCCACGCTGGGCTGCGGCAAGAATGGCGGCGGTGTGCGCCATGGGGAACAGCGTGCCCTCCGGCAGCTTTAGCGTTTTCTTGATCGGCTTGTCATACTGCACCACGCCGTGCCCCTGCGCATCGACATTGGCTTCTCCGCTGACAACCTGCAGCACGGCGTCATTGGATTTCTGCACAGTGCGAAACACCAGATGCCTCCCATCCTTACTTTCCAGCGTGGTGTAATCGGACACCATATTGACGGCTCCCCCGTTTCGGGTCGCGCTTTGAATGTCCAGATGTTGCTGGGTGGACCATGCCGAGCAGGTATCGCGCACCACATAGGTCATGCTGCCCGTGGCGGAGAGCGTGTTGCCGCCGGATTCCGCCAGACTGAGGTCATAGAGCGCCCGCTGGCCAACCAGTGCGCTGGTGGCGGGTGTTGGGGCGGATGCCGGTGTGGGGGAAGCAGGGTGTGCTGCGGCAAGGCAGGCGGAGGGCAGGGCGCTTAAAAGAAACGCCGAGGCCAGATAACCCCGGAAGGGGCGGGCCCCGTCTGGTCGGGGTGTCGGGCTAATGTGGCTGAACGCCCGACGGGCATGGCGGCGGAGGAATGCAGTCATGCCTGCGAGAAAAGAGCATCCGGGGTGGGAGCGCAACCACCCCGGATGCGGCATCTGACGTGCGTCAGTCTTTTTTAACGGTCGGTTTCGGCTTGGGCAGGTCCAGAGCCAGAGAAAGCTCTTTCAGCCGTTCCGGCGGTACGGTGGCCGGAGCGCCCATCATCAGGTCTTCGCCCTGCTGGTTGAGCGGGAACAGGATGACTTCACGAATGTTCGGCTCATCCGCCAGCAGCATGACAATACGGTCCACACCCGGAGCAGACCCACCATGCGGCGGCGCACCGTAACGGAAGGCGTTCAGCATGCCGCCAAACCGGGCCTCCACTTCGCTTTCCGGATAACCGGCAATCTCGAAGGCGCGGATCATCACTTCTGGCAGATGGTTACGGATTGCACCGGATGAGAGCTCAATGCCGTTACACACAATGTCATACTGGTAAGCGTTGATTTCCAGCGGGTCCTTGGTGTTCAGCGCTTCCAGACCACCCTGCGGCATGGAGAACGGGTTGTGCGAGAAGTCGATGCGTCCCGTTTCCTCGTTCATTTCATACATCGGGAAGTCGGTAATCCAGCAGAAGCGGAAGGCGTTCTTCTCAATCAGGTCCAGCTCTTCCGCAATGCGGGTGCGGACCAGACCGGAGAATTTGGCCACTTCATCACCTTTGCCAGCGGCAAAGAACACGGCATCACCCGCGTTCAGGCCCAGCTTGGTGCGAATGGCTTCAACGCGGTCCGCTTCCAGATTCTTGGCAATCGGGCCTTTGCCGCCTTCTGCCTCAAAAATGATGTAGCCCAGACCGCCAGCACCGGACTCGCGGGCCCAGTTATTCAGTTTGTCAAAGAACGCGCGCGGCTTGTCCCCAGCACCGGGGGCCGGAATGGCGCGAATTTCGCCGCCACCTGCCGCAATGCGGGCAAACAGACCAAAGCCGGAGCCAGCGAATTCTTCCGTCACATCAGAAATCAGCAGCGGGTTCCGCAGGTCCGGCTTGTCGGAGCCATAGACCTTCATGGCGCGTGCGTAGGGGATCCGTTCAAACGGGGCCTGACTGACGGTCCGGCCATTCCCGAACTCGGTAAACAGGCCGGACATCACGTCTTCCAGTGTCGCGAACACTTCATCCTGCGTGGCGAAGGCCATCTCGAAATCGAGCTGGTAGAACTCACCCGGAGAGCGATCGGCGCGGGAGGCTTCATCACGGAAGCAGGGGGCAATCTGGAAGTAGCGGTCAAACCCGGCAACCATGGCCAGCTGTTTGAACTGCTGCGGGGCCTGCGGCAGGGCGTAGAACTTGCCGGGGTGCATGCGGGCCGGAACGAGGAAGTCGCGTGCGCCTTCCGGGGAGGATGCAGTCAGGATGGGGGTCTGAAGCTCAATGAAGTTCAGATCCGTCATCCGTTTGCGCATGCTCTGGATCACGCGGGCGCGCAGCAGCATGTTGTGGTGCACGCTCTCGCGGCGCAGGTCGATATAGCGATAGCGCAGGCGGAGGTCTTCCGGATAGTTTTCATGGCCAGCGACCTGCAGGGGCAGAACAGCGGCGGAAGACTGCACCACAAACTCACGGGCGCGCACTTCAATATCGCCGGTGGCCAGATCCGGATTGCGGGTGGCTTCCTCACGGCGGACCACCTCACCCGTGACCGTAATCACGCTTTCAACACGGGTGTTTTCAGCCAGCTCCATGGCCGGGTCACCCGCCGGGATCACAATCTGGGTGATGCCGGTTTCGTCGCGCAGGTCGATAAACAGCAGGCCGCCGTGGTCCCGTTTGCTGTGGACCCAGCCGGACAGGCGCGCTGTGGTGCCGGCATCCTGTGCGCGAAGAGCCGAACAGCTATGGGTACGGTAAGGGTGCATTCTCTCGTCCTGAAATTGAGGGCCTGTGTTTCTATAACTGCGCGGGAGGAAGCCGGGGAGCCGCGCAGATGTCAAGGAAAAGACGTGGGATGCCGTGTCATGCAGGCGCGGATATCGGCTGCAAGCGCCTCAATGGCGGCATTTTGCGCATCCCATGCAAACAGAAAGCGGGCCGCCGCGCCAAAGAAGGTATGGAATCGCCAGCCTCTGGCGCGCAGGCTGTTCATGGCCTGCTCGGGCATCAGCAGAAACACGGCATTGGACTGCGCGGGCCAGGCCAGCTGCACGCCGGGAATAGTCTCAATGGCCTGTGCGAACTGGCGGGCGCTGGCATTGGCATGCTCCGCATTGCGCAGCCACGCGCCGCTTTTGATCATGCTCAGCCAGGGGGCGGTGATGAACCGCATCTTGGAGGCCAGTTGCCCGGCCTGTTTGGCGCGTTCGGCAAAGCCGCGGGCCAGAGAGCGGTCAAAAAACACCACGGCATCGCCCACAGCCAGACCGTTCTTGGTGCCACCAAAGCTCAGCGCATCCACGCCTGCTTCCCACGTCATGGCGGCTGGTGTGCAGCCTAGTGCTGCGACAGCGTTGGCGAACCGGGCCCCGTCCATATGCAGTTTTAGCCCACATTCCTTGCAGACTTCGGCCAGCGCACGGATTTCTTCCAGCGTGTAAAGCAGACCGTTTTCCGTCGGCTGCGTGATGCTGACCACAGCAGGTTCCGAGGCATGGGGGCTGCTGGCCTTGCGACGGCACAGGCGGATGGCGTCTGGCGTCAGCTTGCCATCCGGGCAGGGGGGTGTGAGCAGCTTGCTGCCGCCGGAAAAGAACTCCGGCGCACCGCGTTCCGATGTTTCGATATGAGCAATGTCAGACGCAATCACGCTGCAATACGGCGGGCAGAGCGTGGCCAGCGCCAGCGCATTGGCTGCCGTGCCCGTCAGAACAAAAAAGACCGAGGCCTGCGTGCCGAACAGGGTGCAGATGGCGTCGGCCGCCAGACGGGTCCAGGCATCATCCCCATAGGCGGGGGCGGAGACGGTAGAGGAAGCGCGGGTGATGGCTTCCAGTGCTTCCGGGCAGATGCCCGCATAATTGTCACTGGCAAATTGCTGCGGCGTGTCTGACATCGGCATGGTCCGGGTTGGCGGGCGCGGGGAGGGGCTTCTATACCGCCTCCGGCTCTGTCCGTCATAGCCTTATTGCGGGGTTTTCTGCCCCCCAATGGTCGGGAGCATTGCTTTTCTCACCCCTTTCCGGTATGGCGACCGCACCGTGCAGGCACCCCTGGAGGCCTGCATGTTTTGGTTTTTAGGAGAATTCAACGTGTCCAAGATTACATCTATCGAAGTTTCGGCGCGCGCGAAGGCTGGTAAGGGGGCAGCGCGTGCAACGAGACGTGCTGGTCTGGTACCGGGCGTGATTTATGGCGGTAAAAAAGAACCGACTCTGATCGCTCTTGATCCCCGCATTGTTGTTAAAGGGATTCAGGCTTCCGGCTGGCGCTCACGCGTTTACGAAATCAAGGTTGCCGGTGGTGGCACCGAACGCGCCCTGATTCGTGACATCCAGCTGCACCCGGTGAAAGACTCTCCGGAACATATCGACTTCATGCGTCTGGCAGCTGGTCAGAAAGTGACCGTTGAAGTCTCCGTTCACTTCTCTGGTGAAGAAAAAGCTCCGGGCATCAAGCGCGGCGGCGTTCTGAACATCGTGCGTCACACGGTTGAAGTTGAAGCGGATGCAGAACACATCCCTGAATTCTTCACGGTTGACCTGTCCGAACTGGACATCAACGACAACGTGCGTTGGGAAGACCTGAAGGGCACGGAAAACGTGACCCCGCTGGTGCATATCCCCAACTTCGTGATCGCCACGATCGCCGCACCGAGCGTTGATGCAGCTGACGAAGCTGAAGAAGGCGAAGCAGCAGAAGCTCCTTCTGCCTGAACGCCAGACTGACGTTCTGAAAATTAGAGGATGGGGGCATGTGCACAGCACGTGCCCCCAACTCACCAAGATGCAGGACCAGTGATGTTGCTCTGGGCCGGACTCGGTAATCCCGAGTCTTCGATGAGCCGACACAGGCACAATGTCGGTTTCATGGCAGTGGACGCCATTGCCAGCCGCTACGGATTTTCTCCATGGCGGACCCGTTTTAAGGGACTCGTTTCGGAAGGCCGGATTGGCACGCATCGCGTGCTGCTGCTGCGCCCCATGACGTACATGAATCTTTCCGGAACAAGTGTACAGGAAGCCGCGGCGTTTTATAAGATTACGCCCGACCATATTACCGCTTTTCATGACGAGCTGGATCTTGCGCCGGGTAAGGTGCGGGTCAAGCGCGGTGGCGGGGCTGCAGGGCATAACGGCCTGCGTTCCATGGACAAGATGCTTGGCACTCCGGACTACTGGCGTGTGCGGATTGGTATCGGACACCCCGGTGCCAAGGAGCGCGTGCATGGCTGGGTGCTTGGAAATTTTACAGACACGGACCGACAGACCTGGCTGGAGCCTCTGCTGGATAAAATGGCAGATGCAGCGCCTCTGCTGGCTGAAGGCCGGTCGGATCAATTCATGACGCAGGTTGCGTTGGCAGATGGGAGTAAAGGCTGATGGGGTTTAATTGCGGTATTGTCGGTCTTCCCAATGTGGGCAAGTCCACCCTGTTCAATGCGCTGACAGCAACAGCCACAGCGCAGGCGGCTAACTATCCGTTCTGCACCATTGAGCCCAACGTGGGCCGCGTGGCCGTGCCGGACCCCCGGCTGGAAAAGCTTGCAACGGTTGGTAAATCCCAGAAAGAAGTGCCCACCAGTCTGGAATTCGTGGATATTGCCGGCCTTGTGCGGGGCGCGTCCCGCGGGGAAGGGCTGGGCAACCAGTTTCTGGCCAATATCCGTGAAGTGGATGCCATTATCCACGTGCTGCGTTGCTTTGAAGATGATGACATTACGCATGTTGAAGGGGGCGTGGACCCCGTGCGTGATGCGGAAATCATCGAAACGGAACTGATGCTGGCGGATCTGGATTCGCTGGAAAAGCGTCTGCCCGCCCTGCAAAAACGCGCCAAGAACCGTGATGCCGAAGCCATGGCTCAGGTTGAGGTGGTCGAACCGCTGATCGAAGCGCTCAAGGAAGGTCGTCCGGCTCGCACCGCCATTCCGGCCGGCGCGGAAGAAGCTGTGCGTCGCCTGCAGCTGATGACCACCAAGCCGGTTCTGTATGTGTGCAATGTGGATGAAGACTCCGCAGCCACCGGGAATGATTTCTCCAAAAAAGTGCAGGCCAAGGCGGCAGAAGAAGGCGCTGCCGTGGTGATTGTTTCCGCCGCGATTGAAGCCGAAGTCAGCCAGCTGGCGGATGAAGAACGCCGCGAGTTTCTGGAAGGTCTAGGCCTGAGCGATAGCGGTCTGGACCGTGTGATTGCAGCAGGTTACGGCCTGCTGGGCCTGCGCACCTACTTTACGGTGGGGCCGAAGGAAACCCGTGCCTGGACCATTACTGAAGGCACCAAGGCACCGCAGGCCGCTGCCGTAATTCACAATGATTTTGAACGCGGCTTCATTGCATGTGAAACAGTAGCCTATGATGATTACATTCAGTTCGGGGGTGAGGCCGGTGCGAAAGAAGCCGGTCGCCTGCGGATTGAAGGGCGGGATTACGTGGTGAAGGACGGTGACGTCCTGCTGTTCCGCTTTAACGTCTGAGCGAGACCGCACAGAGCGTTTGGACAACAGAGAAACGGGGATGAAGGACGCCATCATGAAGGCGCAGGAAGACGGGCAACAGGGTGTGGCACAGCAGACGGTTTCCGGGGCTGTGCCAGGCCCAATGGTAGCCCTGGCGCGTCGGGCCAGACTGGCGTCCCGCACTCTGGCACAAACTCCTTCCTCCGCGCGGGACCGGGCCTTGTGGGCTGCTGCTGCCGCTATTCGTGAGGCCAGTCCGGCTATTCTGGACGCCAACGCGAAGGATCTGGAAGCTTCTACGGCGCGCGATGCGTTCCGTGACCGCCTGACCCTTACCCCCGAGCGGGTGGAAGCTATGGCGGTTGGGCTTGAGGAAATGGCGGACCTGCCGGACCCTGTTGGCCGAATTCTGGAAGAATGGACGCGTCCCAACGGCCTGCGCTTCCGCCGTGTAGCAACACCGGTTGGCGTGATTGGCGTGATTTATGAAAGCCGCCCCAATGTGGGTGCGGATGCTGCTGGCCTGTGCATCAAGTCCGGCAATGCCGTGCTGCTGCGTGGTGGGTCGGAAAGTCTGCACAGTGCGCGGGCGATTCATGCTGCGATTCAGGCTGGCCTGCGTGCGGCTGACCTGCCGGAAGACGCCGTGCTGATCGCCCCGGATGCAGACCGTGTGCATGTGGCGGATATGCTGGGGGCCGCGGGGCTGGTGGATCTCCTTATTCCGCGCGGTGGCCGTTCTCTGGTGGAACGTGTGCAGCGGGAAGCGCGTGTGCCGGTTCTGGCTCATGCGGATGGCCTCTGCCACACCTATGTGCATTCTGCTGCGGATCCGAGCATGGCCCGCCGTATTGTGCTGAATGCCAAAATGCGGCGTGTGGGCATTTGTGGCGCGACGGAAACGCTGCTGATTGATGCCGCGATTGCGTCCTCTCTGCTGCCCTTGATTGTAAGTGATCTGGCGGAGTTCGGCTGCACCTTCCATGCAGATGCAGAAGCCCGGGCGATTATGCCGGATCTGCCTGCCGCGACAGAGCAGGATTTTTCCACGGAATGGCTGGATGCCGTGCTGAACATCGCCGTGGTGGATGGTGTGGATGAAGCACTGGACCATATTCAGAAATATGGCTCCTCCCATACAGAAGCGATCGTCACGTCTGATGAAGCCGTCGCAACCCGTTTCCTGAATGGGACGGATAGTGCGGTGGTGATGTGGAATGCTTCCACCCAGTTCTGTGATGGTGGCGAGTTCGGCTTTGGTGCTGAAATCGGCATTGCGACAGGCCGCTTCCATGCCCGCGGGCCAGTGGGCGTGGAGCAACTGACGACCTTCCGTTACGAGGTGATCGGCACAGGGCAGGTGCGGACCTGAAACCCGGCATGGTCTGCCGGGACACGATTCCCACCTGGGGAGACCGTCGCTTTGCGCGGATTGGTCTGCTGGGTGGGTCTTTCAATCCCGCGCATCTGGGGCATCAGACCATTGCGCGCCGTGCGTTGGGGGCGCTGGGGCTGGATCAGGTCTGGCTCATGGTCTCACCGGGCAATCCGCTCAAGCCTGCGGCGGGAATGGCCCCTTTTGCCAGACGGCTGGCCTCAGCGGCGACTCTGGCCGATGGGCGCAGGCTGATTGCCACGGATATCGAGGCCCGACTCGGCACGCGCTACACGTTTGATACGCTGGGTAAGCTGCAAATACGCTTCCCAAACGTGCATTTTGTCTGGCTGACCGGGGCGGATGGCTTTGTCACCCTGCCAAAATGGAAAGGCTGGAAGCGTCTGCTGCATCGTGTGCCTGTAGCTGTCATGCCCCGACCGGGGCAGAATATGCAGGCTTTACGGGGGGCTGCGGCGCATTATCTGGCGCATTATCGCCTGCCCTCGCGGCAGGCACGTCTGCTGCCCGATCTTTCCCCCCCAGTATGGACTTTTCTTCCGGGGCGACAAAACGGTATATCTGCAACATCAATTCGTCAGCGGGGCGGCTTTGGGGATGGTGCGGGCCATGCCACCGTGCCCAATACGTTAAATTCAGGAGAATGATCATAACCAGCAAGCCACCCGCCGAAGCATCTGCGCGCAGCAGGTCCTCTACGGCCGCCACCAAAAAGACAGCATCCGCCAAGCCGGCTCTGGCCGGGGCCGCCAAGGTCACGGGGTCTGTCCGTAAAAAAGCCGCCGCAGCCGGGCCTAAGGGTAAGGTCAAGCGTGAGGCCGCCTCTCCGGATATCATCGCACAGTCGCTCGACATCATCGTCAGCAGCCTGGAAGATGATAAAGGCGAGAACATCGTTGTTATCGATCTGACAGGCCGTGCTTCTTTTGCAGACCGCATGGTCATTGCCACCGGTGTGGCGGACCGTCAGATTTCCGCCATGGCCCAGCATATCGAGCGCAAGCTGAAAGATATCGGCATCAAGCGCGTTCTGGTTGAAGGCGCAAACGGGTCCGACTGGGTGCTGCTGGATACGGGCGATATCGTGGTCCACATCTTCAAACCGGAAGCGCGTGAGCTCTACGGTCTGGAAAAAATGTGGGGCGCTGAGCTTGATGACGGGAATGAAGAGGCTGTGACGCCTGTCTGATTCCTAATCAGGTTTAAGATTTGCGCTTATGCAATGGGGAAGCAGCTTTGCTTCCCCAATTTTTTTACATCAGGGGAAAGTGCGGGATGAAGCTGATTGCTGTCGGGCGCATGAAGGACAAATCTGAACAGGCGCTTGTTGCACGCTATCTTAAACGCCTTCGCCCCAAGCTTGATATTGTAGAGCTGGCCGATGGTCGCGGCAGCCCGGATGAAATCAAGCGGCGGGAAGCTCAGGCCATTCTGGCGGCCTGTCCGGATCAGGCTTTTCTGGTGGCGCTGGATGAAGCCGGACGCGCCTTTGATAGTCTGGCGTTTTCCGCAGCCATTGCGGACTGGTCCGCTCTCGGACGCCCGCTCTGCTTTGTAATTGGGGGCGCGGAGGGGCTGGATGCATCCGTCATCCAGCGGGCCGACGCCAAACTCACCTTTGGCACACTCACATGGCCGCATATGCTCGTGCGGATCATGCTGGTTGAGCAGATTTACCGCGCACAGGCGATTGCCGCCGGTCACCCGTACCATCGGGCCGGGCGACCTTAAAAAGCGGCTAGCCCAAAGCGTCGTTTAGCGGTTTTTCAGCACAGTCCGCAGATTGCCTGCATGTTGTTTTAAAAGAGCACGACCTTCGTCCGGGGCAAAGCCAAAACAGACCAGAACGGCAAGCTTGATGCTGCCTTCGGCTTTTTCCAGAGCGTCTTTTGCTTCGGCTTCCGTGCAGTCCGTCAACTGCTGCACCATGCGGTGAGCACGGCGCACGAGCTTGGCGTTGACGATCTTCATATCAACCATCTGCCCACGCCATGTATGGCCAAGCCGGATCATCAGCGCAGTGGAGAGCATGTTGAGCGCCACTTTCTGCGCGGTCCCAGCCTTCATGCGGGTGGAACCGGCGACCACTTCCGGCCCGGTTTCAATCAGCAGGCCCAGTTCCGCATCACGCAGGAGGCGGGTGTTCGGACTGCACGACAGACCAATAGTCAGGCTGCCAGCAGCACGCGCACAGGTCAGCGCCGCACAGGTGTAAGGCGTGCCACCACTGGCGGCGACGCCAATCACCACGTCATTCGGGCCAGCCTCATGCGTTATGATGGCGGTGCGGGCGGCCTCTTCATCATCCTCAGCCCCTTCTACCGGCTGGAACAGGGCCGCATCGCCGCCTGCCAGCAGCAGAACCAGACGGTCTTCCGGCCAGCCATAGGTCGGGATGAGTTCCACACCGTCCTGCAAGCCAATGCGGCCAGACGTGCCGGCACCCACGTAAAACAACCGTCCGCCACGCTGCAGGCGGGGCAGGGCCGCCGTAATGGCCTCTTCCATACCGGGAAGTGCGGCTTTGACGGAGGCCACGGCCCCAAGCTGGCTTTCCAGCAGGGCGTCCAGCAGCGTGCCGGTCGGCCAGAGGTCCAGCGCTTCATACCGGGAATCATATGTTTCGGTTTTGGCCGGAACACCGGCGGAAGATGGAACCTGCTGGGTCATGTAATAAAAATCCTGTGATTAATACAAAAGGAATGTCTGGCGCAGGGCGCGGAAAGATGCGAGATCTTTCTCCCACAGTGCTGCCAGAGCAGGAGCTTCTGCCCTCTTATCCAGCAGGGTGCGGATTTGCGTATTTCCGCTGAGCTGGTCAAAGGTTTTTCCTGTGCCTCGCCAGAAAGATGGTCCGGCCAGATGACGTCCCGTGCCGAGCAGCGTCATGCCGGTGGCAATCGGGTCAAAGCTGGCACGGTCCGTCACTGCGCAGTGCAGCCCGTGGAGCAGCGTGTTTTTAAACGGATCAACAAGGGACGTGAACCATACATCCCGAAAGGCCGTGCCTGCACATCCGGATTTTGTAGCAGTCTCTGTCCAGGCCCGACCGTCTACGGCGGCACTCCCTAGGTAGAGAAAAGGCATGGTGGTGCCTCGTCCTACCGAAAAACTGGTGCCTTCAAACAGGCATATTCCGGGATAGACCAATGCCGTTAATGGGGTGGGCATGTTGGGGCTGGGCGGGCACCATGTCAGGCCGGTGTCTTCAAAAAACATGTCCCGCTGCCAGCCGTCCATCGGGATGATGTCGAGAGGGGCTTTCTGTCCCGTTTGCTTCTTCACAAACACAGCGTTGAACAGACGTGCCAGTTCCGCAACCGTCATACCGTGGCGCAGGGCAATGGGCGCACGGCCTACAAAAGACGCCAGCCGTGGGTCCAGAACCGGGCCGGATGCGTCCAGCCCGGAAATGGGATTGGGGCGGTCCAGCACCAGCAGGGGTAGTCCAAGCTCTGCGCAGGCCATCATGCAATCAAACAGGGTCCAGATATAGGTGTAGAAGCGGGACCCGGTATCTTGAATATCAAAAATGAGAAGTGTAATGCCTGATTTTTTCAGAATACTTTTCAGAGCGTCTCCGGTTTTTGTGTAAATATCATACACCGTGCAGCCTGTATCCGGGTCCTGCATTTCCGGTTCTGAAAAGCGTTCCCGCATGGAACCCCGAAACCCATGCTCCGGCCCAAAAATGGCCTGTAACTGCACGGAAGGAGCCTGATGCAGACAATCCACAATAGATGTGAGGTTGCTATCCACGCTGGCTACATTGGCAATCACACCCACCTTGTGGCCCAGAAGCGGCGCGTAGCCTCCGTCTCGCAGTTTCTCAAACCCAATTTTAACACGGCCTGCTGGCGGCTTCTGGCACGACGTGACAGCTTGCGGCGTGGCGGCCTGCGCCGGAATGCGGGTGGCAAGCAGGGCACCACCAAGCCCAAGCAGGGCCTTGCCGCTTTGGCGAGCCAGAGTGCGACGGGGCAGTTGGGTCATGCGTCAGGTTTCCGTGCAAAATGGGGCAGGAGACTGCGTGCCAGACGCAGGCTGACCGCAAAGAAAAACAGCAGACAAATGCCTGTCAGAATCAGCCAGGGAAAGGCCAGAGGGTGGCCACCCGGATGCAGGCTGACCATGGCCAGCAGCACGAGCGGCACGGTCAGGCAGAAGGCCGGGATCAGTTCCGTCGCACGGGCAGAAGGGATCGCCATGCCAGCCAGAAACGTGCCCAGCATGGGGCCGTAGCCGCAAGCTGCGATGGAGAATCCCAGCAGCACAGCAGACTGGCTCCCCTGCGCAAACAGCAAGGAGCAGCCAACAAGAATGACGCTCCAGAATACCGTAAAGGCACGTGCCAGCCCCAGCTGGCTCAGGGAAAGCTTTCGGCCCAGCCAGGCACAGAGAGAAGAAAAATCCCCTACAGTGGCGGCGGTCATGGCAGACAGGGTGGAGGAGAGGGACCCCATGGTAGCCGCCAGAATGGCCGCAACCATCAGGCCGCGCAGGCCAGCAGGCAATCCGTGCACAATGTAGTCAGGAAAAATGGCGTCTGGTGAAGACAGGCCGGTTGCCTGTAACGGCACCTGACCATGATACAGCCACAGCAAAATACCAACCCCAGACAGCAAAAAGAACAGAGCCGTGACCCCAACCGCGCTGCCCATCAGAGCCATGCGGGCTTCTTTCAAGCTGCGGGCTGCCAGCACACGTTGCACCATCAACTGGTCTGTGCCGTGGGAAGCCAGAGTCATCAGCGTCCCGCCCCCAATGGCGGCAATAGGGGTAAAGGCGCTGCTGAAAGGGGAACTGGCATGGGAAAACAGGGCGAATTTTCCGGCATGCTGCAAGGCGCTGAAGCTGCCTGCTGGCAGGCCGTGCATCAGCAGGGCCGCACAAATAGCCGAGCCCCCCAGATACAGGCAGAACTGAATGGCGTCTGACCACACCACAGCGCGCAGGCCGCCGCACAAAGTATAAAACAGTGTGATGCCAACAACACCTGTCAGAAGCACCAGATGCGGCACTGCCATATGCGTGGCAGCAAGCATGGCCGTCAGGGGTAGCATGCCGGCAAACAACCGGACGGCTTCCGCCAGAACGCGTGTGCCCAGAAAGGTGGCGGAGGCCACACGCTGCATGCGGGAACCAAAGCGCTGGCCCAGATAGTCATACGCGCTCAGCATGCGGCCCGAGCAGTAAAGTGGGAGAAATTTCCACGCCACAATCGCCCGGCCCAACAAATAGCCCAGCGCCAGCCCGACAAACACCATCCCATTCCCAAACGCGACACCGGGCACGCTGATGACCGTTAGAGTGGAGGTTTCTGTCGCCACCATGGACAAGCAGAGCGCCCACCATGGCAGATCATGCCCACCTTCCAGATAAGCGGTGGTGGAGGATTGCCGACCGGACAGCATGACGGCCAGCAGAGGCATCCCTGCCAGATAGGCCAGCATGACAGTCAGGTCGAGCAAGTTCATACGGGGCGGCTCCGTTCAGTCTGCCGTGTTGCGGCAATCAGGGCGCGAATGGCATCCGGGTCCGTTAAAACTGGTTGCGAGCCAAAACCAAAGGCCGCATCCTCTGCGATAGGAACAGCAGGTTTGCGGCACGAAGCATGCACTTCCGTAACACCCGTCTGGCTTATCAGGGGGGCGACATTGTCCGCCTTCACGCCGCTTCCTGCCAGAATGATAATCCGGCCCCGCGCCTGCTGCTGCAAACGGGCGAGACAGTCGGCACCTTCCGGTGCTGAGGGCTTCTGGCCGGATGTCAGAATACGTGTAAAGCCTGCGGAAATTGCAAATTCCAGCTCAGCATAAGGATCTTGCGTCAGATCAAAGGCACGGTGCAGCGTGCGCTCCATGTCTCCGCATGCGTCGGACAGGCGCAGAAGCAGTTCATGATCCAGATGCCGGTCTGGCCGCAGTGCGCCCAGAACAACGCCCGCCAGACCGGCCTGGCGGGCCGCACGGATATCATCCCGCATGACGACGGCTTCATCTGCGTCAAAAATGAATGTCCCGGCCCGTGGGCGGATCATGGCGAGGGCAGGCAGAGGGCGCTGGGCGGCATGCTGCATCAGGCCCATGCTGGGGGTCAGGCCACCGACATCCAGCGACGCGCAGAGTTCCAGTCTGTCCGCTCCGGCTGAGTGGGCGGCTTCAATGCCTTGCGGTGTTTCTATGCAGATTTCAACACGGATCATAACAAAGCTCCGGCCCAAGGCAGGCAGCACCAAGAATTCCGGCATCTTTTCCAAGAATGGCACGCCGGAGGAGGGGCTGAGTGGTAGGGGAGAGGATACGGTCCCGCACTGCGCGGTCCAGCGTCTGAACAAGCAAAGTGGAGTTACTCAGCCCACCCGCAACAGGGACAACTGTGCTGCCAATCACGTTAAGGATATGGGCCAGTGCCGCACTGGTATAGGTCATCCAGACGGACATGGTTTTTGTGGCCTGCACATCACCCATTTCCCAAAGGTTGAGAATGGTATGGCTTGTTTCATCCTGGCCGCCAGCCCAGAGATGCAGGCGTTCAAGAGAGCGGGCCCCGGCAATGGTATCCAGGCAGCCTGACTGGCCAGATCCACAGGGGAACAGTGGCACGGTTGCGCGGATCTCATCCGGGTCTTTCATGAGTGGCGGCGCAATAACAACTGGCGCATGGCCAAGCTCTCCGGTTATGCCGCCCAGCCCTGGCACAATCTGCCCGTCAAGCACAAACCCGCCCCCAATGCCGGTGCCCAGAATAAGACCGAATACATTACGGTGTCCTTTGGCTGCGCCAAAGCGTGCTTCGGCCAGAGCGAAACAGTCTGCATCATTCCCGATCCGAACGGCGCGATGGGTGCGCAGGCTGAGTTGTTCTCTAAGCGGTATGGTGCAAATGCCGGGAATATTGGCGGCGTGCACATGGCCGGTTTCCGGGTTTTCCACGCCGGCAATGGCGATATGCAGCGGCACGCCCGGATAAGGCGCGCAGAGTGTTTGCAGAGCGGTAATGAAGGTCTCGGCATCGTCAGTCGGCGTTGGCACGGCGTGGCGCTGTTCCAGTCTGCCATCAGGATGGACGAGAGCAAAATCGATAAACGATCCGCCGATGTCTGCACAAAGAAGCATAAGGACATCCGTGATTGTAACGCGCTGGAGAACACGATGCGCAAAGAGAGCGCCCCGTTAAGCCTATAGTCTTCCGGGTTAATGTTTCAAAAGGAGTTTGTAAATAACATTCCACCTGTTTGCGGGACTTGTTTCATGTCATAAATTATCTTTCCGCTCGTTTTTGCAGGTAAAGGGCAGACCATGCTGTCTTCAGGCCATTATCAGATTCTCAGCGTTCTCAGCCGTAGCGGGGCAAAAAGCCGAACCGAACTTGCAGCAGAGCTCGGGCTGAGTAAGGCGGCTATTTCGGCACTGGTTCGTGACCTGCTGGATCAGGAGATCCTGAGTGAACAGGACCCTGTTTATGGAGCGGGGCGCCCTTCTGTGCCGCTGGTTGTGCGGGCCAATGCGGCATCGTTCATAGGAATTTCCCTGCAGGATGACCCGGCTGTGGTTGTGCTGACGCGGATTTCTCACACTTGAGGCAATTTCAGGTCATTTTGTAGAGTTCAGTCATCCCACAGGAGCCCGATCTGGAATATTGACGATATTCTGCTTCTGGCGGCGGGTTCTGAACGCAGTGAGGGTGTCACGGCCTGAGAAGGCAGTGTTGGTGGAAGCTATGTGGTCTGTGCACT
>NZ_LHZA01000142.1 GCF_001580535.1 Acetobacter cerevisiae
GAAAAGTCCCTCCCTCTCCGCCAGATGATGAATTCCATACAAAATATTAGTTAGTCAGGTGAGCAATGTTTGCCCGGACTGGTGTGAATTCAGGCTGCGGCTCAGTACGTCTTAAGAGTGTACCGTCATGAGGTAATCAGCTGCGACGTGTAACTCGTCTTGTCCGAAATAGAGGACATGAAAACACATTCTCTACAGGGGGTTGTATAAGCCAGTAGAGTGTTCATTCTTTATAGAAATGTCAGAATTTAACCGTAACGAGCTTTAGTTGCAGGTCTGGATAACGGATTTGATGCCATCGCGGGCTTCAGGATTTTCGCCTGCATAGCCGGGGCAGCTGCTGTGATAGAAGTTTTTGCAACCCGACAGTGTGAATGCGACCAGCACAACCAAGGCTACTTTTTTTCCTACAGTCATTACGCTTCCGCCTTCATTGTGTTGTCTGAACTGGTATGAATTTTCTGATCGCAGCTTGTCCATTCTTTTCTGGCCCCGGTCAATCTGCGGCCAGCTTATGGCAGCCCTGCCATGCAGCCCTCCGCTCTCTTTCGTCGGGCCGTTGGTTCCCTGAAAGATCCGGGCCGGGGAGGAGGCGAGGGCTTCAGGGTCAGCTATGAGCAGACCCTGAAGAGAGACTCCCCTTTAGGAAAGCGGCTGCGCGTTACGCCGCAGAAAAACGGGCAGTGATATCGGCTACGCGTTTGCCATACAGAGTAGCGGTATCCAGATCGCCCTGCGGAATTTCATCAACACTGGCATCAGCCGGGCTTTGCACCAGCAGGCCGACAGACCCACCAAGGTTGTTAATGTCCGTGCGCTTGGCGGCCTTGGTGTTGGCCGGGGCCAGGCCAAGGCTGACCCAGATGCCACCATGCTGAGAGGCAAGGGTGTTCAGCCACTCCAGCGTCACAGCTTTATCGCCATTCAGGCTGGCGCTATTGGTAAAGCCGCCGAAAATTTTGTTTTCCCACCCGCGGATGAACCAGATTTTGGACGTAGCATCAGCAAATTTTTTGAACTGCCAGCTGGCATTGCCCATGTAGGTCGGTGCGCCGAAAATAATGGCTTTGGCGGCGTTCAGCTTGTCCCATGCGTCTTCCGGGATGTTGCCGTTTTCATCAATGGTGATGAGGGTCGCATTCGCACCCTGTGCCACATGCTCTGCCACTTTGCGCGTGTGACCATAGCCGGAATGATAAACAACAAGAACGTCGGACATGTCTCTTTAAATCTTTATCGGAATGTGCCGCGTTGGAGGCGCGTTTGTGAAGTGGTCAGGCCACCATGCCATCCACACCGGGACGCGATAAGAACCGTTTTTAAGATGTCATCTCCAACTCAGGGAGTGAAATCACTCTTGTTCTGTTGTCGCCATGCGCGGGGCGACATGCCGCTCCATTTCCGGAAGGCCCGGCTGAAGGCGCTGGTTTCCGTATAGGCCAGCGTGCGGGCAATTTCGCTGATGTCATGTGTGGGTATGGCGAGATAGCGCAGGGCTTCTGCGTAGCGGGTTTCTTCCAGTAAAGCGGAATAGGACAGATTGAGCTGCGCCAGCCTGCGTTGCAGGGTCCAGGGCGGCAGGGTCATCCGCGCGGCGATATCGGGGAATTCGATATGACCATCTTCAAGCGCTGCCCGGATGTGCTGAACGACCTGTTCTTTCAGGGAAAGATGGGGGGCAGCCAGCTCCGGCCTGCTGCGGGCAAGAGAGATGAGGGACGAGCGGATGACTTCCAGCATAATCGGGTCCGCGTCTGGCATCGGGCGATCCAGCCCCGTTTTGCGGAACACCAGAGCATTGGTGGGGCACTGGAAACGGATATTGGCCTGAAACGCCTGCCGATGCTCTTTAGCCTGTTCTGGCTGGCTGTGTTCAAAATGCACTTCTTCCGGCGCCCAGTCCGGCCCCAGCGCATGGCGTAGAATGTTGCAGAACATCCCCATGGTTAGTTCGGCGTCGTGCCGCCGCGTGAGAATGGCCGGATCCCGAATGGCATAGTCCAGCCGGAGCAGATCCCCCTGCTGCACAAATCGGGTTTCTGTGCGGGCCTGATGATAGCCGAAATGCGAGGCCAGATTGTGCAGCGCGTCTGACACTGTGGGTGAGAGAAGCGCTACATAGCCGATCAGCCCCAGCTTGCGCGGGTCAAACTGCTGGCCGAACCAGAGGCCGATATTGCCATTCTGCGTATCGGCTGCGGCTTCATGAAACAGGCGGCAATAGGCACCCAGATCCAGCGCATCGGTCGGAAGGGAAAACTGGCGGGTGGAGAGGCCTGCGCGCCCCGCAATGCGGTCGATATCCCCGCCACGGTCCTGCATGAAGCGTTCCACCCCCCATGCGGCGGCGGCGAGAACGCTGGCGTTTTCTCCTGTGCCGGAAAAGCGGGGCATGGTGTCCTCAGTATAGTGGTGGCGGTGTTTACCAGTCTGAACGTTGTAAAGTGTCAAAAGTTTGTTGGTATCCGTCAAGTCAGCCAGCCCCCGGAACAGGTATCATTTCAGTATCGAACGAAATGGAGAGAGCCGGGCACAACACCGAGTCCCGGCTTGGTTCCCGGCGGATTTCCGCAGGGTCTCGGGAGGCATGCTGGCATGGGCTTTCAGTACAGTCTTGGCGGTGAACGCTATGTCTTTGATGATCTCAAGGCCCTGATGGCCGCCGCATCCCCCGTGCGGTCCGGGGATGAACTGGCAGGGCTTGCTGCCACGTCTGATGCGCAGCGCATTGCTGCCCGCTATGCGCTGGCGGATGTGCCGCTCGACCTTTTTGTGCGGACTGAACTGATTCCCTACGAGGCTGATGACGTCACACGTCTGATTATGGATACGCACGACAGGGCTGCCTTTGTTCCGTTTGCGTCCATGACGGTGGGGGATCTGCGGGACTGGCTGCTCTCACACGAGGCTACGCCAGTTGCTCTGACAGCCGCAGCACCGGGCTTTACGCCGGAAATGGCGGCGGCCGTCAGCAAGATCATGCGCAATCAGGATCTGATGAGTGTCGCGCGGAAAATGCGGGTGGTGACTCGCTTCCGCAATACCATCGGTCTGGAAGGCTGTCTGGCATCACGCCTGCAACCCAACCACCCGACAGATGACCTGAAAGGGATTGCCGCGTCCACGCTGGACGGTCTGCTCTATGGTATGGGTGATGCCGTGATTGGCATTAACCCCGCGACGGATAGCGTCGCCAACGGTCTGGCCCTGCTGGACATGCTGGACCACGCCCGCCGCCGCTATGACATCCCGACCCAGACCTGTGTGCTGACCCATGTCACCAACACGCTTGAGATCATGAACAAGGGTGGCGCGGTGGATCTGGTCTTTCAGTCCATTGCGGGAACGCAGAAAGCCAATGAGGGCTTTGGCGTTACGCTGGATATTTTGAAAGAAGCGCATGAAGCCGCTCTGTCGCTCAAACGCGGCACGGTGGGCGATAACGTCATGTATTTTGAAACGGGGCAGGGGGCTGCGCTCTCAGCCGAGGCGCATCACGGGCTGGACCAGCAGACCGTGGAAGCCCGTGCGTATGCCGTGGCCCGCGCGTTCCGGCCTTTGCTGGTCAATACGGTCGTGGGCTTTATCGGCCCGGAATATCTGTATGACGGCAAACAGATTATCCGCGCCGGGCTGGAAGACCATTTCTGCGCCAAGCTGCTGGGGGTGCCGATGGGGTGTGACGCCTGCTACACCAACCACGCCGAGGCTGATCAGGATGACATGGACAATCTGATGGTTCTGCTGGGTGCCGCGGGCATTACCTTCCTGATTGGGGTGCCCGGTGCAGACGATATCATGCTCAATTATCAGAGCCTGTCTTTCCACGATATTCTGACCTTGCGCAGCATGCTCAACCTCCGGCCCGCGCCCGAATTTGCGGGATGGCTGGAGCAGATGGGTCTGTTTGACGCGCAGTCTGGCCGCATGCGGGAACTTGCGCCGCATCAGACCCGCCTTGCGCAGCTGGTTGGCTGACTCATGACCAAAAAACCTCTTCCTCCTTCAAAAAACAGAGATGGCGCGCCGGACGTCTGGCAGGATCTGCGGTCTCTCACCCGGGCGCGGATCGGCCTGGGCCGCAGCGGTAATGCACAGCGCACAACGGATGTTCTCACGTTTCAGGCCGCCCATGCGCAGGCGCGGGATGCGGTGCATACGCCGCTGGATGTGCAGGCCATGCTGGAGGAGTTGAACGGGATCTCCTGCCTGTGTGTGCGGAGCCGCGCTGCGGACCGTTCCACTTATCTGCGGCGGCCGGATCTGGGCCGCAGGCTTGCGTCGGAAAGTCTCGCCTTTTTGCAAAAAGGCGAGTGGGACGTTGTGTTTGTCGCCGCAGATGGCCTCTCCTCCATTGCGACGCAGAAAGGCGCTATCCCCTTGTTTCGGGCCATGCAGGCACGGCTTAAAGGCTGGCGGATTGCGCCACTGGTTATTGCCACACAGGGCCGTGTGGCGCTGGGGGATGAGATTGCGTCCGCACTGGGCGCGCGCATGGTTGTGATGATGATTGGTGAGCGCCCGGGCCTGAGTGTGGCCGATAGCATGGGCGTTTACCTGACATACGCGCCCTACGTAGGCTGCCCGGATTCCGCGCGGAATTGTCTGTCCAATATTCATCAACATGGTCTGCCGACCACGGTGGCAGCGGACAAACTGGCATGGCTGATGCAGCAAGCCATGCAGCTGAAACTGACAGGCGTGGGGCTGAAAGATGCCGCACCTGACAGCACTCTTCCTGAAAATCCTAGCCCTTTAATAGAAAAGGACCCGCACGCATGAGCCAGAGCCCCACCAATCTGCACAAAACGCTGGGGGCCTTCCACCTGTGGGGCATTGCCGTCGGTCTGGTTATTTCGGGTGAATATTTCGGCTGGAGTTATGGCTGGGCTACAGCGGGGACGCTGGGCTTTCTGGTCGCTACCGTGTTTGTCGCGGTGATTTATGCAGCCTTTATCTTCAGCTTTACAGAACTGACCTGCGCCATCCCGCAGGCAGGTGGGCCGTTTACCTACAGTTCCCGCGCGCTGGGCCGCTGGGGTGGACTGATTGTGGGACTGGCGACCCTGGTGGAGTTCATTTTTGCACCGCCAGCCATTGCGCTGGCTATTGGGGCCTATCTGAACGTGCAGTTTCCGGGGCTTTCGCCAAAGGTGGCGGCCTGTGGCGCCTATCTGGTGTTCATGGCGCTGAATATTGTGGGCGTGCATATTGCTGCAACGTTTGAACTCTTTATTACCATCGCGGCCATTATCGAATTGCTGGTGTTTATGGGCGTCGTGGCACCAGCCTTTTCATGGCAGAATTTTCTGCATGATGGCTGGGGCGCTGCTCCGCATTTTGGCTGGGAAGCGATGGGAGGCATTTTTGCCGCCATCCCCTTTGCCATCTGGTTCTTTCTGGCTATTGAAGGCGTCGCGATGGCGGCGGAGGAAGCCAAAGACCCCAAACGTGCTATTCCCATTGCCTATATTGCCGGAGTGCTCACGCTCGTCTCTCTTGCCTTCGGTGTCATGCTGTTTGCGGGCGGGGTCGGGGACTGGCACAGCCTCGCCAATCTGAATGATCCGTTGCCGCAGGCCATGAAGCGTGTGGTCGGCAGCAATAGCGGCTGGTTGCATATGCTGGTCTGGCTGGGGCTGTTCGGGCTGGTGGCGTCCCTGCATGGGATTATCATGGGCTATGCCCGGCAGATTTTTGCGCTGGCTCGCGCAGGCTTCCTGCCGAAAGTGCTGGGGCAGCTACACCCCCGGTTTCAGACTCCGTATATGGCGACCATCGCGGGCGGCGTGGTCGGCATTGCCGCTATTTTCTCGGACGATTTTATTTCCATTAATGGGCAGTCGCTCACTGCAACGCTGGTCACCATGTCGGTCTTTGGAGCGCTGACCATGTATGTGCTGAGCATGATCAGCCTGTTCCGTCTGCGCCGCACGGAGCCTGATCTGCATCGCTCCTATCGCGCGCCGCTCTACCCCATTTTGCCCAGTATTGCGCTGGTTGGGGCGTTGATTGCTCTGGTCGCGGTCATCTCCTGCAATGGCACAATATTCTGCATTTATCTGGGCTTCATGGTGGTGCTGTCTGTTCTGTTCATGGCTCTGTCCAGAAAACAGCCGGTTCAATAGAGCGGCCAAATCATGTCTTGTGACCCCGATATTTTCTGGAATGGATTGAGGCGGATGGCAAAGCACACCAGACTGAAGCAGGTTTCTCTGGCTTCTTTACTGCTGCTGGGCTGTGCGGTTCTCTCCCCGGATACCCATGCTGCATCATCTGAGCAGCCCCCTGCACGACGTTCGTCCGTGCCCAAAAAGCGGGTGCAGCCGGGCGCTGTGCAAAAGCCAGCGTCTCAGCCCCCCAAAGCGGAAAAATCAGCTGGCACGCCGTCAGATGGTGAACTGGTAGTTCCCGCCAGCACCTCGGATCAGGGGGATATGCCAAAGCTGCACGTCGGTAATCTGTTTCACCCCAAGCCCGGGCATAAGCTGACATACTGGGACGGGCTGGAAGGACATCTGAGTGTTGAAGCCGGGATTTCCGGAAACCCATGGACGCGCTCCGGTCGAAACTTCGCGCAGTATTATACGGACCGCGCCAACACCTTTACGCTCAACCAGATTATGGGATCCCTCTCTCATCCCGTCACCAGTGTGGGTGGCGGCTATGGCATCGGCTTTGTTTTTGAGGCCATGTATGGTTCGGATGCCCGGTTTGACCCGACCATAGGGATGGGGTCCGGCTCTCTGAACAGCCTGTATCAGTGGGCGCCCACGCAGGCGCATCTGGATCTGCATCTGCCATGGCTGTTCCGCCACGGGATAGATGTGCAGGTGGGGCAGATGTACGGGATAATGGGGGTGGAGGGCACACCCGCGCAGGCGCGGCCGTTCTACACGTTTAATTATGCGTCCGATTATATCGTGCCGTTTGAGACGGTTGGCATTCTTGCCACCATGCATCTGACAAAACATATGGACTGGATTCTGGGGGTGGATGCGGGCAATTCCACCACGTTCGGACGGTCCGGAAACAATAATAAACCCAAAGGCTATTTCGGGTTTGCGTTTAACCACCTTCTGGATGGCAAGCTGGATGTGCACGCCATTGGGCATTTCGGCCCGCAGGGCAATAACGGGCGCGCCATCATGTCCCCCGATGGATGGTCAAGTGCCGGGATGGGGCCGCTCGCGAACGAGAAGATGCAGTATAACGGCAACATCATGGCGGCGTATCATGTGAACAAGAAGGTGACCGTCACGGTAGACGGCATCTATCTTCATGATGATTTGACGCATGATGATGTGTATGGGGTTTCTTCCTATCTGGCCTGGGCCATCAGCCCCTGGCTGACCCTGAATGCCCGTGGCGAAATCTACCGCGACAATACCGGCGCTGTGACGGCGCAATATTCCAGTTTTACGTCTTACACACGGTCCCTCAGCAACCAGCCTTATCCTTATTATGCGGCACCCCCTACGACTTATGGGGAACTGACAGTCGGGGCGTCCTACCAGCCGGAATTCATCAACAAACGCCTCGGTCTTGGCGCTTTGACTCTTCGGCCGGAAATTCGTCTGGATAAATCGCTGAACGGCACGCACCCGTTCAATCAGGCTGGCACGGTGTCCAATCCGATCGTGAATAACGGCACTAATAATATGCTCTGGTTCAGTTGTGACGCGATCTGGGCTTTTTGAGAGCGTAGCACTTAACCCGGTCCTCACGCATTCTTTGGCCCGCTTTGCGCGCATTCTCTCTTGCAAGCGGGCTTTATTCACCCCATCATAACAAGTGCGGTCATCTTTTGTATGACCGTGACGTTCTCAGGGCAGGGTGCAAGTCCCTACCGGCGGTAAGTAACGGTTCTCCGTTATAAGCCCGCGAGCGCCTGCTTCGGCAGGGTCAGCAGATCCGGTGTGATTCCGGAGCCGACGGTTACAGTCCGGATGAGAGAGAACGGTGCAGGCCTTTGGGTCTCCGCGTCTGTCGCGGAGGCGTAAGGGGTGTCCCCTGCTATCTGCCCTGAGTCTGTCTGGTTTTGTTTTTGGCAGATGGGTGCAGGGTGTGACGCAAGACCCTTCAAAAATGATGCCGAACTGTGTCGCGCAGGCCTTTGAGGCGGCGATTGCAGAAGCATGGCGATTTGTGGGCCAGACGGCTCCCAACCCCGCCGTGGGCTGCACGCTGCTGGATGAGGCCGGTGAGGTGCTGATTGTCGCCGCTCACCACCGGGCCGGGGAGTTGCACGCGGAACGGCTGGCGCTGGAGCAGGCCAAGCGCGCCAGCGTGTTTAGCCGTGTGCATACGGCCGTTGTCACGCTGGAACCCTGCAACCATACAGGCCGCACGCGCCCCTGCACGGAAGCCCTGCTGGAGTCTCCCGTTCAGAATGTCTGGATCGGTTGCCCGGACCCTAACCCGCATGTCGCTGGCGGTGGGGCTGCGGCCCTGACAAAAGCTGGCGTTTCTGTGCACTGGCTGGCGGAAAGCCCGAACGGCGCGGATCTTGCCGCCCGGTGCTGCGCTCTGCTGGCCCCGTTCGCCATGCGGATGACGCACGGGCGGCCATGGATCACAGTCAAACAGGCGCTGGACCAGCACGGCAGCATGGTGCCGCCTGCCGGGCAGACAACCTTTACAACGCCAGAGTCGCTCCGCTTTGCGCATGCCCTGCGTCGGGCGACTGATCTGGTCATAACCGGCACGGGCACGGTGGTGGCAGATAATCCGTCCTTTACTGTGCGCCATGTGCAGGATCATGCCGAGCGCCGCAGAGATCTGGTGGTGTGCGGTCACTCCGCGCATGTGCCGACGCACTGGCTGGAGCAGGCCCGCACACGTTTTGATGTGCACTTCTGCCCGGATATTCAAAAGCTTCCCGCTCTGCTGGCAGAAACGTCCGCCCTCTGGGCAATGGTGGAAGCCGGCCCGGGCGTGCTGGCCGCCCTGCGGGAGCAGAACCTGTGGGATGACTGGCTGACCATTCGTCAGGATGCCCAGGGCGCAGACCATTTTTCCGTCACAACCCGTCATGCAACAACGCCGCTTGCTCTGTTTCCGGAGTGGGCACGGTGCGCTGAGGAGTAACCATGTTTTCCGGAATCATCGAATCACTCGGCCCAGTGCTTAAAGTCGAACCCGGTGCCAAATCTGTCATGCTGGAAGTGGAAACCGGCCTGCGGGATGTGGCTGAGGGGGAGAGCATTGCCGTCAACGGTGTGTGTCTGACCGCCACGGCACCGTCCGAAACCGGCCTTGTGCAATTCTTTGTCAGCAGTGAGACGCTGGACCGCACCACGCTGGGCGCGCTCCGGGCCGGAAGCCATGTTAATCTGGAACGCGCTGTAACGCCTGCCACCCGCCTCTCTGGCCATATCGTGCAGGGCCATGTGGATGGCACAGCCCGCTTTGTGGAAAGCACGCCCTCGGGTGATGCGCACCGCGTGGTGTTTGAAGTGCCTGCCAGCCTGCGGCGCTACATGGTGGAAAAAGGCTCCATCACGCTGGATGGCATCAGCCTGACCCTGAATGAACTCAGCGACGTGAAAGACGACGTGTTTCGCATCGCGCTGATGATTATCCCGCACACATGGAGCCACACCAACCTCGGCAAACTTCAGCCGGGGGACGCGGTGAATGTGGAAGTTGATGTGATTGCCAAATATGTGGAGGTTCTATGTCAGAACCGGTGAAAAACGTCGCACCCGTGGCGGCCCAGCCGTCTGAAGCCATGCGTCGCGCTGTAGAGGCTCTGCGCGCGGGCCGCATGGTGATTATGGTGGATGATGAAGACCGCGAAAACGAGGGCGACCTTGTGATGGCGGCGGAATTCATGACGCCAGCCGCCATGAACTTCATGATCACCCATGCCCGTGGGCTGGTCTGCCTGCCGCTGACCCCCGCACAGGTGGACAAGCTGCAACTGCCCATGATGGTGCGGGACAATACCGCCCGGCATGGCACGGCCTTCACTGTGTCCATTGAAGCGCGGGAAGGGGTATCAACCGGCATTTCCGCTGCGGATCGCGCCCATACCATTCAGGTTGCGGCCTCTGACACCGCTCAGCCGATGGATCTGGCAACGCCGGGCCACATCTTCCCTCTGCGTGCAGCCCCGGGAGGCGTTCTGGAGCGCATTGGGCATACGGAAGGTTCTATTGATCTGTTGCATCTGGCTGGCCTGCGTCCGGCTGCGGTGATTTGTGAAATTCTGAATGAAGACGGGACCATGGCCCGCCGTCCGGCGCTGGAAGTTTACGGCCAGCAGCATGACATGCCGATTATCTCCATTGCGGAGCTGGTCACATGGATCAGCGCCCACGGCCTGACGCCGCTTGCGTCTGATACGGATACCGCAGCGGCTCCGTCAGCGCATCAGGGAACGGCGGATGCAGACGGTGTGGCAGAAGAAGCGATAGCAGATCTCGCCACCGCAGCGCTGCCCAGCGCCTATGGCGGGGAAGATCTGGCGATTCATGCCTTCCGCGACTCACGGGGTGTGGAGCATGTGGCGCTCGTCAAAGGCAATCCTGCCGCAGTGGGGGCTGTGCCGCTGGTGCGCATGCATTCAGAATGTGTGACGGGCGATGCGTTGGGGTCTCTGCGGTGTGACTGCGGTACGCAGCTGCACGCCGCGCTCAAAGCCATCGGCAAAGCGGCCTGTGGCGTACTGGTTTATGTGCGCGGGCATGAAGGCCGGGGCATTGGTCTGGTCAACAAAATCCGCGCTTATGAATTGCAGGATGCCGGTCTGGATACGGTCGATGCCAACCACCGGCTGGGCTTTGCCACGGATGTGCGGGACTGGACGGCAGCGGCCGGAATCCTGCGCGATCTGGGCATCGGGCAGCTCGATCTGCTGACCAATAATCCCGACAAAGTGCGGGCGCTGGAAGCGCGTGGTTTCCATGTCCGCAAGAGAATCGGTCTGGAAACCCCCGTTAACCCACACAACCGGGCGTATCTGCATGCCAAGCGGCAGCGGATGGGGCACAGCTTGAGTCACTTTTCTGTGAGTGATGCGCCAGCCGACGCCGCAGTCTGATTTTACACAGTTTTCTTTAAGGATATTTTCATGAGTACACGGATTCCTGTCTCCCTCCCGGACCTCAACCTCACGCCCATGCCGCGTCTGGCGCTGATCGTCAGCCGCTTTAACGAAGAGGTAACCGGCGGCCTGCGGGATGGCGCTCTGGCATGGCTGGGTGAGCACGGCATTACGGTTGCTGAGCAGGATATTTTTGCGGCCCCGGGCGCGTTTGAAATGCCGCTGCTGGCGCAGACACTGGCCAAAAGCGGGCGCTTTGAAGGCGTGATCTGCCTTGGCTGCGTAATCAAAGGGGATACGGCCCATTTTGAATTCATCAGCCTTGGCACCACGGTCGGGCTGATGCAGGCCTCTCTGGCGACGGAAACGCCCATCGCCTTTGGTGTGCTGACCACCTACACGGATGAGCAGGCTCAGGTGCGCTCCCGCGATGATATTCATAACAAAGGGCGTGAAGCAGCCGCTGCCTGCGTGGAGTCTCTTGCTTTGCTGCGTCAGATCAGGGTCTGATGCAAAAGGGCTGCATTACGGAGTCAGCGGCCCTCTAACACAGGGGGAAGAATGAAGCGGGTTACCGTCATCGCGGGTCTTTTAGGTCTGGGGCTGACTGTGTGGATGCTGATGCAGTTCGGCGCGCGCTCCATTCTTTCACTTATCATGACGGGTGGCTGGGGCATTCTGGCCGCCACGCTGTTCCATGCCGTGCAGGTGGCACTCTCCGCGCAGGCCTGGCGGATGATTGCGGGCAACAGCCTTTCCCCCTCTCTGCCATGGCGTGACTATTTTTTGCTGCGCTGTGTGCGGGAAGGCATCAACAATCTGCTCCCTGTGGCACAGGTGGGGGGCGAGGTCTGGTCCAGCCGCCTGCTGGCGTGGCGGGGCTTAGGCACCAAACACGCGGCCGCCGCAACCATTTGTGATCTCACGCTCGAACTGCTCAGTCAGGTCCTGTTCACCTTCATGGGGCTGGGCCTGCTGCTGTTTCTGGTCAAACGTTCCCCCATTACGGATGAATTGCTGGAAAGCGCGCTGATTGCGCTCGCTGTCGGCCTTGCGCTGTTTGTCAGCCAGTGGCTGGGGGCCGTGGCCTTTGTGGAAGTGCTGCTGGTTAAAATTGCCGGGCATCTGGGCTGGAGTGGCGTGGATGGCATCCGGGGCCTGCATCAGGCCGTGCTGGGCCTGTATAAGGTCAAACGGAACGCCGTCATGGCCCTGTGGCTTCAGTTTGTGGCCTGGGCGCTGGGGGCGGTGGAAGTCTGCCTCATTTTGCATTTTATGGGGCATGACTGTTCGCTCTCGGTCGGCTTTGTTATTGAGGGCGTGGGCGAGGCCGCCAAGTCTGTCGGGTTTGCCGTGCCGGGTGCGCTGGGTGTTTCAGAAGGCGGTTATCTGCTGATTGGCAGCCTGTTTGGCATCAGCCCCGCTCTGGCCATTGCGCTGTCTCTTATTAAACGTGTGCGGGAAATTGCATG
This sequence comes from Acetobacter cerevisiae, assembly GCF_001580535.1. Lineage (GTDB taxonomy): Bacteria > Pseudomonadota > Alphaproteobacteria > Acetobacterales > Acetobacteraceae > Acetobacter > Acetobacter cerevisiae. The sequence continues at coordinate 12,523 of NZ_LHZA01000142.1, forward strand.
GGGTGTGCCGTCTCTGCTGGTCTGGCAATGGCTGGAACACCGGTGGGATGCGCGCTCTCAAAACGGGTGCAAAAACCCGCTTCCCCGCTCTGGTCTGTAGGCCCGCCAGGCGTGATCTGCATATCCTCACTTGCATCGGGCCAGTGGGTTGGTCCAAACGAAAGCAGCTTTGGGCCTTGTGCCGTGAACTTTTCAGGATCTGATCGTCAGTCATGCTCTCTGCCCCCATAGGTCGTTTCATTACATTCTGTGCTCGTCATGCCTATGCGGTGGTGGCCTTGTTCCTGCTGCTGTCCTGCGGGGCGGTTTATGCGGGCATGACCTGCCTTGGCGTGACGACAGACACCAGCAAAATGCTGTCCGACCGTCTGGAGTGGAAGCAGCGCTCGGATGAAATGGGCCGCCTGTTCCCGCAAAAGGAGAACCTTCTGGTTGCGGTGATTGAAGCCGACCTGCCGGAAGAAGGACGGGAGACGGCACGGGAGCTGGCCGCAAAACTGTCCGCCGACCATACGCACTTCAATTTTGCCGAGCGCCCGGATGCCAATCCGTATCTGATCCGCAATGGCCTGATGTTTCTGGAGCCGCAGCCGCTCTCGCAAGTGCTGAATGACACCATTACAGCCCAGCCGTTCCTGTCTGCACTGGCGCAGGACCCGTCTGCCCGTGGCCTGTTTGGCGCGATGTCCCTGATCTCTGAGGGGATCAAACAGGGGCAGGCGGATGGTCTGAAAAGCTTCCAGACCCCACTGGCCGGCTTTGCCGATAATCTGGAAAAGGCAGCCGCAGGCCAGCCTCAGCCGCTCTCATGGCAGCAGCTTCTGGGCGGGCAGTTGTCTGATCTGGCCGGGCGGTATCAGTTCGTCATCACCAAGCCGAAGCTGGATTATGGGTCTTTCCAGCCGGGTGGTGCGGCATCTGATGCCATGGTGCAGGCCATCAAATCGCTCGAATTTGTCAAAAGCGGTCAGGTCAAAGTGCATATGACCGGCCAGGTAAAGCTGGATGATGAAGAGTTTGCGACCGTGGCTGAAGGGATGGTCAGCGGTCTGGTTGGCTCTCTGGTGCTCGTTACCCTCTGGCTGGCTCTTGCCGTGCGTTCATGGCGCGTGGTTGTGCCGATTGTGGTGACACTGGTTGTGGGGCTGTTGCTGACAACCGGCTTTGCGGCCGTTGCGGTGGGCACGCTTAATCTGATTTCCGTGGCCTTTGCCATTCTGTTTGTTGGTATTGCGGTGGATTTTGCTATCCAGTTTTCAGTCCGTTTCCGGGCGCAGCATGCTGACTCTGGTAATGCCGGTATTCTGGAAGCACTGCGGGAGACGGGTGAGGAAACCGGCCACCAGATTCTGGTGGCGGCTCTGGCCACATCTGCTGGCTTTCTGGCCTTTACCCCCACGGCCTTTCTGGGGGTCGCGCAGCTGGGGCTGATCGCCGGGATTGGCATGCTGGTGGCCTTTGTTTCCACCACCAGCCTGCTGCCTGCGCTGCTGAAAATCTTCCACCCCAAGCTGGACTGCCCGGATATGGGCTACAGCTTCATGAAGCCGGTGGATGTCAAAATCCGTCACCATCGCACAGCGCTGCTGGGGGTGTTTGGGGTTGTGGCCGTGGTGGGTATTGCGCTGGTGCCCAAACTCCAGTTTGACGGCGACCCGCTGCACACCAAAAATCCGAATTCTGAAGGGATGCGCGCCCTGCATCTGCTGATGAGTAACCCGCAGTCTTCACCCTACAGCGCGGAACTGCTGGTGAAGTCTCTGGATGATGCGCAGAAGCAGGCTGACCGTCTTTCCAGCGTGCCGCAGGTGCATGATGTGCTGTGGCTGGGGTCTTTCGTGCCGACCAAACAGGATGAGAAACTGGCGCTGATTCAGGATGCCAGCTCCATTCTGCTGCCAACCCTGATTGTACCGAACCCCAAACCCGCTCCGAGTGCCGATGAACTGCGGGCGTCTGCCGGGGCAACCGCGACGGTACTGGGCGGCGTGCTGGACAAACTCTCTGCGCAGGACCCGCTGCGGCGTATTCAGGCGGCCCTGGTCAAACTCTCCACGGCACCGGATGCGCAGGTTCTGGCCGCCAATAATGCTCTGGTGCGGTTCCTGCCTTCCCAGCTGGACCAGCTGCGCACCATGCTGCAGGCCACACCGGTAACGTTGAAAGACGTGCCGCCATCCATCGCCAATGACTATCTGCTGCCAGATGGCCGTGCACTTGTGGAAGTGCACCCCACGGGTGTGATGTCCAGCAGCGGGGCTCTGCGGAAATTTGTGACGGCTCTGCAGAAGGTCGAGCCGGAGATTGCCGGTACGGCTGTTGATATTGTGGAAAGTGCGCGCTCCATTGTGCGTGCGTTTGAACAGGCAGCGGCTGCGGCCATTATCATGATCGCGCTGATTCTCTTCCTCGCCCTGCGCCGGGTGAAGGATATGTTGCTGGTTCTGGCCCCGCTCATGCTGTCCGCCCTGATGACGGTCATTCTGGTGGTGCTACTGCCTGAAACGCTGAACTTCGCCAACATTATTGCCCTGCCGCTGCTGCTGGGGGTTGGCGTCTCCTTCAACATCTATTTCGTCATGAACTGGCGGGACGGGGTGAAATTCCCGCTGGCGTCTCCCACCGCCCGCGCTGTGCTGTTTTCCGCTCTTACAACCGGCACGGCCTTTGGCTCTCTGGCGCTCTCGCACCACCCCGGCACGGCCAGCATGGGCCGCCTGCTGCTGCTCTCACTAGGCTGTACACTTCTGGCGACGCTGGTGTTTGTTCCGGCTCTGCTGCCTAAGCGGCCGACGGACGAGGCTTAAAGTCCCGCAAAAGAGACTTCAAAAAAGGCCATTTCCCAATGTGGAAATGGCCTTTTCTTTTACGTGCTGATGTCCTGTGAGCGTGTAAGTAATCGACTCCCACAGGAATTAATCACCAGAAGAAAAATATCAATTTTAGAGGGAACGGAAAGCTTACGTTCTTTTCAAATAATTTCTTAAAATCCGTAAAAGAAAATTCGTTTGTTTCGAGCGTGTTAATTAAAAATTAAAATTCACGGAGGATAAAGGTGAGGATCACTTAATGGGCGGGTAATGCATTTTTAACCCGTTTGAGGTTAAGAAAAGGAATTCCGTAATGAGTCTTACTTACTCACCTCCAGCAGGGGCAACCGTTCTGAAAAACGGGAACTGGATTGCCACCAAGGGTGCTGATGGCAAGACCTATTATCAGTCTGCAATCGGTATTGATGCCGGAGCAAGCCCCGTCTCTGGCGCAACAAAATATACTGGGCCTGTTATTATTTCAGGGGGCAATCTGACTGTTGCGTCAGGTGCTGTTGCGTCAGGTGCTTACATTTCCGGCGGGTGGAACAATGTTTATGTTCTCTCAGGCGGCAATTTTGAATCGTCAGTCAATGTCAACGGCTGGACTTATGTCCGCAGTGGTGGCGTGTCTTCTGACAATACGCTGGTCTCTGATGCCGGGAATGTCGCCGCAGGTGGTTCTTCCATTTCAGATACATTTATTGCAGGCACTCCTATTGATGGGGGAGGCGATATCTTTGCCGTCTCTAAAGGGGGGGGTACATCGGCGGGAGTGCGACCGTCGGATCTGGCATGATGCTGAATGTGAACGCAGGCGCCACTGCTGAGCCGATCACGGTGCAGAATGGTGGCACTCTGTACGTTGATAGCCCCTCTTCCACTGTCGGGAGTGGAACGCCTGCACCGGCCCTTGGGGATACGACGATTTCTCCAGCCTACCCCGTTGCACCCTCCGGGACGACTGTCCTGAAAGGCGGAAACTGGATTGCTACCAAGGATAGTAATGGCAAGACCTACTATCAATCCGCAAACGGGATCAATTCCGCGGCGCGCCCCGTCTCTGGCGCAGCAAAATATACGGGTCCTGTTGTCATTTCAGGTGGCAACCTGACTGTTGCCGCCGGTGCCGTTGCCTCCGGTGCGTATGTGTCTGGCGGGTGGAACAATGTTTATGTTCTCTCAGGCGGCAATTTTGAATCGTCAGTCAATATCAACGGCTGGACGTATGTGAGCAGCGGTGGTGTCGCCTCCGACAATACGCTTGTTTCCGATGCAGGCAGTGTTGCTGCTGGAGGGTCTTCTGTTTCTAATACGTTCCTGGCAGGTAAGGCGGCTGACGGGGGAGCGGATATCTACACAGTCAGCAGTGGTGGATATGTTGCGGGCAATACCATTGTTGATTCCGGAACAAAGCTGGTGGTCAACAGCGGTGCAACCGTTACAAATCCCATTGCGTATTACACGGCATATCCTCAATCCAGCTATCTCTCCGCAACCGTTCTGAGTGGCGGGAACTGGATTGCCACCAAGGATGCTGATGGCAACACTTACTATCAATCTGCAACCGGGATTGACGCTGGCGCGAAGCCTATCTCTGGCGCAACAAAATATACTGGTCCGGTCATTATTTCTGCCGGGACTCTGACTGTTGCGAGTGGCGCGGTCGCATCTGGGGCGTATGTGTCTGGTGGGGTGAACAATGTGTTTATCGAATCCGGTGGCGTTCTGGAATCGTCAGTGAACGTTAACGGGTGGACATACGTAAGGAGTGGTGGCGTTTCTTCCCGGAACACTCTGGTCTCTGACGCAGGGAGAGTTTCTGCAGGTGGTTCCTCCGTCTCAGATACGTTCCTGTATGGCGCGAACGGGGATGGCGGGAGTGATATTTTTACCATTGGTAGTGGTGGATACGTCGCAAGCAGTTATATCGGTTCAGGCTCCCATCTTGAGGTTACTGCCGGAGGATCGTCTGACAGCCCGACTATCGCTGCCGGAGGCATCTATCATGTCACACAGGCGTCTTCTCTCGTTTGTTTCCTTCCGGGCAGCATGATCCGCACTGAAAAAGGTGAGGTCGCTGTTGAAGATCTTCAGATTGGCGATCAGGTTGTCACCTTTGACTGGGAAAACAATAAAGAGGTTTCTCGCCCAATTGTCTGGGTCGGGAAAGCACAGGCGACTGTCCATGCTGGCCTGCCGGATGATGAGGCTGGCTGGCCAGTCCGTGTGCTAAAAGATGCTATTGCCGATGGGGTGCCCTACAAGGACATGCTTATTACGGCAGAACATTGCCTCTTTTTGCAGAATAAGTTTGTCCCGGTTCGGATGCTGGTTAACGGAGAAACCATTTTTTACGATAAAACCATCCGGTCTTACGACTATTATCACGTAGAAACGGCCAGCCATTCTGTGATTTCTGCTGATGGCATGCTGACCGAAAGCTATCTGGAAACAGGTGATCGCGCCTCCTTCCAGCAGGAAGGGAAGTTTGCAGCTCTGCGTGGGGCTGCGCCGTACACATGGGAGGAGAATGCAGCTGCACCGCTGTGTGTTGAACGGTCTTTTGTCGAGCCCCTGTTCCGCACTCTGGAAGAGCGTAAGGCGAAGGTTTCTGGACAGTCTGAGCAGCCTAAGAAAGAAGTGAACACCACAGACTACCCTGATCTGCGCCTGATGACAGATGCCGGAGCTACTCTCTACCCTGTGCGGCAGACAGCCGAACGATATAGCTTTATGCTGCCGCCGGATACGCGGTTTGTTCGCATCCTGTCACGCGCCAGCCGCCCTGCGGACGTGATCGGTCCTTTTGTGGATGATCGACGGTCTATGGGGGTCGCGGTTGGCGATGTGCATCTGCTGTGTGATGGCTGTTCGCATGACATCACAGCGCATTTGCAGACTGAAAAGCCTAAAGGCTGGCACGTAAGCGAAAATGCCGAATGTGCATGGACAAATGGCAACGCGATCCTGCCGCTTGGTGATCAGGCGTCTCGTGGAAAAGTGGGGATGTTGTTTATAACCATTCTGGCGTCTGGTCCGTATTTAGTGGTGGATCAGGACGCAGAAAATCTACTGGCACGCTCTGCTTAAAGCCGTCTTACCGATAGACATCAGGCTGCGGGATTAGCCTGATGTCTTCCCTTTTTCCACTTTTCTGCGCCCGGATACAGGCATCGGTGGTGGCGGAGGCGACATAGCCGGCCCAGCTATCCGGGCCAGTCAGTTTGGCTGCGGCCACACCATCCACAAACGCCTGCAATTCCCGGTCATAGGCGGCTTCAAACCGTTCTTTGCACCCCATAGTGATGGCGGTGTGGTTCTGGCCGTTCTGGCGCAGGGTAGCCCGCGCGGGTTTAGGGAGGCGGATTTCTCCGCTTTCCCCAATCAGTGCGCACTGCACGTCGTATCCAAACTGGCAGTTAACAAACACTTCCACATCAATCAGCACACCTCTTTCTGTTTCCAGAATCACGAGCTGTGGATCCTGCAAGGCGGCATCAGCTTTGGAGGTAGAGCGGGGATAGAGAACCTGCGCTGCGATAAAGCTTTCGCCCAGTAGCCAGTGGAATGTATTCACATCATGGATGAGCGTTTCACTCATCAGCATCTCACGGGTGTAATGCGGGCCGGAGGTTGGGTTGCGGTGGGCCGCATGGGCCATCAGAACAGTGCCAATCGCTTTTGTGTCGATCAGGGATTTCAGGTTTAGATACCCTTCATCATACACACGCATGAACCCGACCTGCACCAGTCGCTTTCCGGCGGCACTTTCCGCGTGCAGAATGCGCTCACACCCCTCTGCAGTTGTGGCGAGAGGTTTTTCACAGAACACGTATTTCCCGGCCTGAATGGCTTTGAGAACAAGGTCTTCATGCGTCTGGCTGGCGGAAGAAATGACCACCGCATCCACCAGCGGGCTTTCAATCAGTTCCTCCGGTGTGGCCGTTACCTGCGCTTCAGGCGCGAACTGTTGGGCAACGTCCTCAGCGCGGGATTGTGTGCGATTATAAAGTGCAGAAACGGTCGCGCCGGAAATGATGTTTGCACACCGCCGGACATGGTCAGCGCCCAGATCCCCCGTGCCGATAAAGCCAAGACGCACGCACATAAGTTATCCTTTCTGCATGCCCAATGGCACCGTCTGCTGTGTGGAAGAGGATGTTGAAGACAAGGGCTGGCCAATTTCGCGCAGCGGGACGTTTGCCTTCACACGCTGTTCAATTTCTTCCAGAGAGCAGCCCTTGGTTTCCGGCACCAGAAAATACCCGATCAGGAAAAACACGGCATTAAAACCAGCCAGTGTCCAGAAGACGCCAAAATCCCCAATGACACTCATAACGGACAAAAAGACGTTGCTGATCAGCCAGTTTGTAATCCAGTTGGCAAAGGTCGAGCAGGCAATGGCCAGACCACGGCCCTGAAGAGGCTGGATTTCCGTGCACATGGTCCAGGGAATAGGACCTTCACCCGTTGCAAAACCCAGTGTGAAAATGACCAGAAGGGTGACAACGGCCACGCTGCCAAAGGTGCCCCCTACATGGGAATAGAGCAGGAAACCAAACAGGGTCAGGCTGATGGTGGCGATAATGGTGCTTGTCAGCAGCAGCGGGCGGCGGCCCCAGCGGTCAATCAGCAGGATAGCAAAGCCGGTTGCCACCATGTTGGCCAGCCCGAGGAGAGTGGTGCACCAGACAGCCGCCTGAGCCGAGAAATGCAGATGCTCCAGAATATGCGGGGCGTAATAGAGTAGGATGTTAATGCCAGCCAGTTGCTGGAACATCTGGAGCAGAATGCCCAGCGTGAAGGTTTTTCTGAAACCGGGAGAGGATTTTAACAAAGCCAGCCCACTGCCACTGGTTTTTTTAAGATTCTGTTCAATCCGGTTCAGTTCTTCCGTGGCCTGTTGCTTAGAGCCGCGTATTTTCTGCAAAACACTATGTGCTTCATGCTTGCGGCCCTGCATGGCTAGCCAGCGCGGGGAATACGGAACCTGCGTAGTTGCAAGAATAAAGAGAACAGTGGGAACCGCCAGAATACCCAGCATCCAGCGCCAGTGGCCGCCGTAGGACAGCAGACTGTCTGAGAGAAGAGCCAGCAACATGCCGCCGGTGATGACGAGCTGGTAGATGGAAATCATCTTACCGCGTCGGCTTTTTTCAGTAATTTCTGCAATATAAAGAGGCGCTGAAAAGGAGGCGAACCCCACGCCTATGCCCAGAAAAATACGCCCGGCGATCATGACCGGAATGGACGGAGCCAGTGCACAGAGACCTGTGCCAATCAGAAAGAGCAGGCCCGCATAAAACATAGCACCCCGGCGGCCCCGATGTTTTGAAACCGGGATAGCCAGCAGGGACCCGGCAGCGGCCCCCAGCATCAGGGAGGAAACAATCCATTCCTGTGCGCGGTCACTCGCCTGGAGTTCGGCTCCCATGAATTTCAGGGCTCCGGCAATCACGCCGGTATCCAGCCCAAACATCAGCCCGGCAAGGCCCGCGGCTCCGGCAAAAAGAAAGGCGTTTTGTCTGCCCTGCCGCAGGCTTTCCGGGTCAACCTGAGAGGCAGGCTCTGGTGCAGCGGTTTTCACGAATAACGCCCTTTCTTATTGTTTCTCTTACAACAACGAACGGTTCGTTACGGTGTGAGTTCCGATAAAAACGGCGTGCGGATCTGGTGTTGTGAAAAGGCAATAAAAAACCCCCGCTGTTAAGCGAGGGTTTTTAAGAGTCCGATTAAGCCGAATATCAGGGCTTAATCCATTCCGGGTGATGCGGCACGGTAATGTCTCGGCCTTTGAGCATCATGTCCCAATACACGCGCGGGAAGACGGTGGTTTTGAGGAACCATGCAAAGCGGCTCGGCTTGCGCTGGTCATAGGGGAAGCTTGGGGCGGGTTTGCCGCCATACAGGAATTCCGCCAGAACAATTTTGCCATACCCGACCGTCAACGGGCAGGCGCCATAGCCATCATAAATCCCGCTGAACGGCTTGCCGTCCAGAGAGGCTAGCAGGTTTGCCGTGACAACCGGGGTCTGGGCACGGGCAGCGGCCATGGTCTTGGCGTTGGAGGTGCCAATCACATCCCCCAGCCCGAAGATGGAGTCATACTTCGTGTGGCGCAGGGTGGAGGGGTCAACATCCACCCAGCCGCCTGCATTGGCCAGCGGGCTTTTTTTGATAAAGTCCGGCGCGCTCTGCGGCGGCGTGACATGCAGCATGTCAAAATCTTTGACCACATTTTCTGTTTTGCCGTCCGGGCCTGTCACGGCAAAGGTCGCTTTGCGTTCCGGGCCGTTCACGGCAATCAGGGTGTGTTTGTACTGCAGGTTAATGCCGTAATAATCGACAGCCTGCTGCAGGGCAGGGCGATAGTAAGCCACGCCAAACAGCGCATCACCAGCCAGGCAGAATTCCACGTTGGTGCGGTTCAGCGTGCCTTCCTTGCGCCAGTAATCAGCGGCCAGATAGGCAATTTTCTGGGGAGCCCCTGCGCATTTGATGGGCATGGGCGGCTGCGTGAACAGAGCCGTGCCGCCGGAGAGCGACTGGATACACGTCCAGGTATATTCCACCGTGTCTTTGGAATAGTTGCTGCACACGCCATTGCGGCCCAGTGTTTCGGGCAGGCCTTCAATCTTGTCCCAGTCCAGCTGGAGGCCGGGGCAGACGACCAGACGATTATAAGCCACCGTCCGGCCATCGGTCAGTGTGACCTGCTTTTCATCCGGCTGGAAGGAGTCTACGGCAGCGCGCAGCCAGATGCAGCCCTTGGGGATCAGCCCGCCTTCCTGCTTCAGCGTGCTTTTCAGCGTCATGACCCCGGCACCCACCAGCGTCCAGCCGGGCTGGTAGGCGTGGGTGGTGGAGGGGTCAATCACGGCGACATCCAGTGTCGGCCGCTCATGCAGCAGGCGGGCGGCCACCGCAATACCGGCAGCACCACCCCCTACGATGACGACTGTGTAGCGGAGATCCGGGGTTTTCCCGGTTTCAGACTGGGCCATTCATGCTCTCCCTGAGACGTGTTCACATCCGATTGATGAGTGCAGTATCCCAAACATCAATAATTTAATAAAGTCATTAATTATTGGGGAGGCATGTTTGTAGCGCAGGTTAGTCTTTAATCCATGCCTCCACCGGGCCCTGCAGCTTCATGGTCAGCGGGTTGCCATTGCGGTCAACTGTTTTGCCAACGGCTACGCGCACCCAGCCTTCGCTGATGCAGTATTCTTCCACGTTGGTTTTCTCTACGCCCTTAAAGCGAATGCCAACGCCGCGTTCCAGCAGGGCTTCATTAAAATACGGGCTGGCCGGATTAACGGACAGGCGATCGGGGACGGTGGTATCGGTCATGATGAACCATTCCTTGCAGATAAGGGTCTTAAACGCTGTTTTCTTAGCGAGTTTTGGCCGGAATGCCTATCGCCCTCTCAGGCGGGCGCTCCCGTCACCCTGCTCAGGGCGTGTGGGAGGGCGTGGCGTCTGATGAGTCGGTCCGCGTGAAGCGCAACCTGGCCCCAATTGCAGATCCTTTCCGCTGTACCCAGCGGCCCAGCCGGTGCATGAACAGATAAATCACCGGGGTGGAATACAGGGTGAGCAACTGACTGGTGGCCAGCCCGCCAATAACGGCAATGCCCAGCGGGCGACGCAGTTCCGAACCATAGCCGTGGCCAAAGACCAGCGGCACCGCACCAAAGGCTGCGGCCAGTGTGGTCATCAGGATCGGGCGGAAGCGCGTCAGGCAGGCGGTGCGGATGGCTTCTTCCGGCGGAAGGTTCTGCTCCCGCTCCACATGAAGCGCGAAGTCGATCATCAGGATGGCGTTTTTCTTCACAATGCCAATCAGCAGAATCACGCTGATCATGGCGATGAGAGAGAACGGTTCCTGACAGATCCACAGCGTTAGCACTGCGCCCACGGCAGCGGAGGGCAGGGTGGAGAGAATGGTCAGCGGCTGGATGTAGCTCTCGTACAGAATGCCGAGCGTGACATACATCGTCAGGATCGCGGCGATGAACACCAGAAGCTCGTTAATCAGGTCTTTCTGCATATCCCCGGCCTGACCGGAAAAATCGCCACGCAGGCTCTGGGGCGTGTGCAGGCTGAGCATGGCGCGTTGAATTTCCGCCGTGGCATCGCCCAGAGATTTTCCGGCGGCGAGGTCAAACGCGATGGACCCGGAAATGAATCCGTTTTCATGGCTCACCTGAAGCGGGGTCGGGGCCGTCTCCAGCGTTGCCACGGTGGGGAGCGGCACCATGGTCTCAGAGGAGGAGGACACAGCAGAGCCGTTGGAGGCACCTGCGCCACCGCCCGCCAGACGGTTGGCAATAGCGTTACGGAAGGACTGCTGGCTGAGTGAGGCCTCTCTGGATTCCGTAGCATCCGAAGGTTTGACCACACGTACCGTGTTGGATGCCGTGGCCCCCGCTGCTGTGCCGCCTGCGGTGGAAACCCAGAGGGTTTTGAGCATGTCCGGATTTTCCCGGAACTGCTTTTCCACTTCCATCACCACATAATAGGTCGTCAGCGGTGTGGAGATGGCGGAGGCGGTGCGCTGCCCGTAGGCATCATACAGCGCATTCCCAATCAGCTGCGGCGTGACGAGATAACGCGCCGCCGTATCACGCTGGATGCGCACATGCATGGCTGTGCCATTGCCGGACAGATGGCTGTTGACGCCAACAATCACCTTGCTTTTGCGCAGGGCTTCGGTAATGCGTGGCACCCACGTGTAAATATCTTCAGCGTTGTCACTCTGGAAGATATATTGATACGTGCCCTCGTGCTGGCGTCCGCCGCCACCGTTGATGTCCCCGGCGTTGGAAATACTGGCGGTCATGCCCGGAATATTTTTCACGCGTTCCCGCACACGGGCCGCAATCTGTTCCGGGGTGGAGCTGCGCCCCGCCTTGTCTGTCAGCTGAGCGAAGACCTGAGATTCATTGGCGGCATCTTCCCCGGCAAAGCCCAGAACATCGCTGACATCATGGTCCACCATCATGGCTTTGATGACCTCTTTCGTCTTGCCGGACATGGCAGCGAAGGAGCTGGTCTGGTCGGAGCTCAGATAGCTTTCCAGCAGAGAAATATCTTCCGCAGGCAGCACGGTTTTGGACATGACAATCAGAATGCCAATGGTCGCAAAAAAGCTGGCGGGCAGGGAGCAGAAAATCAGCCAGGGGTGACGCAGCGCCCAGTTCAGAGAGCGTTCATACCCACGAACCAGCCATTCCAGTGCCTTGTCTGTGCCATCCGCCAGCAGATGAGCCGCATGCGTGAACACCCCTTTTTTGGGCGGCGGGGCATTTGGGTCCGGCTCATGATGGATTTCCAGCATGTAGGCGCACATCATGGGCGTGAGCGAGATGGACAGAAAGAACGAGACGGAGACGGCTGTGGTCAGCGTCATCGCAAATTCAAAGAAGATCTTGCCCGGAATACCACCCAGCAGCAGGAGCGGCAGAAAGACTGCAATCAGTGAAATGGTGATGGAGAGAATGGTAAACGCAATCTCGCGCGAGCCAAGCAGGGTGGCTTCCATCCGCTCCATGCCAGCTTCCATATGGCGGGCAATATTTTCCACCACCACAATGGCATCATCCACCACAAAGCCGGTGGCAATGGTCAGCGCCATGAGGGACAGGGTATCGAGCGAGAAGCCCATCAGGTGCATCACACCCAGAGAGCCTGCCAGAGAAATGGGCACGGTAATGGCCGGAATGAGTGTGGACCGCCAGCTGCGCAGAAACGCCAGCACCACAAGCACGACCAGCACGACGGAAATGACCAGCGTATATTGCGTGTCTTCCAGCGCGCCACGGATGGATACCGAGCGGTCAGAAACCAGTTTGAACTCCACATCCGCTGGCAGCGCATTGGCCAGAATGTCCGCACGGGCCCGGATGGCGTTCGTGACTTCAATCACATTCGCGCCGGGCTGCGGGCGGATGATGGTGATGATAGCGGGCTTTTCATTATACCATGCGGCCTTGCGCTCATCCTGCGGGCCATCCCGTACAATGGCGACGTCCGTCAGGCGTACGGGGCGGCCATTGCGGTAGCCGATGACAAGGTCCCGATACTCGTTTGCCGTGCGGGCCTGGTCGTTTGTTTCCAGTGTCAGGCGCTGGCCGCCGGAATCCAGAAAACCTTTGGGGGTGTTGGCGTTGGCGGAGGCGAGTGCGGAACGCACGTCCTCAAATCCGATGCCGTATTTATACAGCATCATGGGGTTCATCTCCACGCGCACGGCGGGTTTGGATGCCCCGACCATTTCCACCCAGCCAACACCCTTTACCCCTCCCAGCAGGGGCTTCAGCCGGGTTTCCGCCAGATCCCGCAGGGCCGTGGGGGAGCGGGTGGGGGATGTCATTGTCGCCAGCATGATCGGGCTGTCAGACGGGTTGGCCTTGTAATATTGCGGCGGCATCAGCAGCGTATGCGGCATGTCTGCCCGTGCAGCCTGCAAGGCGGCCTCTACATCACGCGCCGCGCCGTTGATGTCCCGGCTGTTGTCAAAAAACATCAGGATGAAAGCGCTGGTGTCCGTTGAATCGGAGCGCATGCTGGTCAAACCGGCAATCTGGCCCAGATGGCGTTCAAGCGGTGTGGTGAGCGAGCTCGCCATCTGCTGCGGAGAGCTGCCGGGCTGAGAGGCCACAACATAGATGACAGGCACGGAGATGTTGGGCAGGTCGGCTACCGGCATGGCGCGATAGGCAAAAATGCCCGCCAGAACAAAAGCCATGGCCATCAGAATAGTGCCGACGGGACGCATGATAAAAAGCCGGCAGATGGACAAAAGCGGTCTTCCTTACCCAGGATCAAAGCTGGCGGATGGGTAGGGCCAGCGTGGCATTAAACGAAGCACCAAAAGATTGATATTCGGTATGTCTCAACCGGGCAGAGAGGCCCAACACCCCGAAAACCGCCCTGCGGAACCGCAGGAAGGGCACGTTCCGCCTTAGGGCAGGACGTTAGCCCGGTCTGCCCGGGTCAGCGGTGGGGGAGCTGCGGCATCACTGATAATCTTTCCGCTTCCGTCTCGTTCCGTTGCCAGTGGACCTGTGACTTTGTCAACACTGATCCCTCCGCTCTGCTCAACATGGAACATGCCAACCTCCGTGACACCATGAAAAACGGCGTCTCCCGTGCTGCTGGACGTAATTTCCAGAGCCTTGAGCTGACCGGCATTGGCCGTGAAGCTGGCGCTCCCTCCAAGATACAAAGCCAGAGCCGGGGCGGCGACCGTATTAATGGTGACAGGGGCGCTCTTTTCCGACCGGATACGCGCGGATTCAGCCAGCGTTGAAATGGTGATGGGGCCTGAGGAATCAGAGAACAGCCCTAGCTCTCCGGTTTTGCCCAGAGTCAGGGTGCCGCTGCCTGCATGAATAAAGGTGGGGCCGGTGCGGTCTGCCACTGTGATGTTCGTCGTGCCTGCGTCGTCAATGGTCAGGCTGATGTCGGGCCGGACAGAGACCGTCAGAGTGCCGCTGTTGGTACAGGTGGTCTGGGTAAGGGTGACGGCACCATTGGCTGCGGTCGTGAGGCTAATGTCCAGCGGTGCTCCGTCTTCAACGTGTGCCGCTTCGGCCAGCTTGCCATTGCTGACGAGGTGAAGGCTTTGTAGGCAGAGCGTGTGGACTAATAACGTTGGCGCGGCTTCAGCATAGCCACCGGTCATGGAGAGGAGGAAACAGACCGCAGCCAGCACGACGCGAGGAAGGAAAGGGAACTGGGCATACATGAACCCATTTGTGCCAGCAGCCAGCCCTAGCGTCCAGTTACAGGAATGGAAAAGCAAGGAAGGTATCGTGCTGCCTTTAATTCGTCCGGTTGGCCAAGTATGACATGAACGATGCACGAAATGACCACGATCTTGGAAAAGAGACTCATGAATACAGAGCGATTTGAGAATATTGGGGATAATTGTGAGTTTGGCTTTGTAAAAAGAGCCCACGGGGATGAAAGCGGCGGCTTGTTGCGGTGGGTTCTTTCCTCTCCGGAAGGCGTGATAAAGGCCCTGCAGAATCGGTTTGAAGAGCTGTATGCCTTTGAAAACCTCTCGCCTTCCTGGGATAATATGGTGTCTGATTCCAAGTATGGATTTTTCTTCCATACAAAGATGTTTTCAAAAAATCTCCAGTGGGTCGAAACTGAAGAGGTACGGCGGGAAATTTACAAAAACGAAAAAGAGAAGGTGGATTACCTGGTCGGAAAATTCTTTCAGCGTCTGGCCGATCCCTCCGTTATTCTTGTCTGCAAGCGTAACGACAATGTGCCGCATGATGTGGCGGAAGAGCTTGCGCAAGCTATAGAGCCCTATGGGCCAGCTCGTTTGCTAGTTGTGCGACATACGGAAGACCCGGACCTGGTCGGGCATGTCCGGCAGGAGCAACTCTATCTGGCAGGGTATCTCGACCATTTGGCGCCGTATTCCCAGTCCGATCAGTTCTCACCGGTTTGGGAACGCGTGCTGAGCGAGGCTCTGGCCCTGCCGTTTCCTACTCCTTAATTACGCACACTACTTCCGCCCGCTCCCCCCATCAGGGCGTCATGCAGGCGGTCAAAGGTTTCTGCCAGCGTATCATGCGCGCGCTTGCCCTTGCTGCCGACAATAGTGACGGTGGTGGTCATGCCAGCGGCAATCTGGGTGCCTGGCGGGATGCTGTCGATATGCACTCTGACCGGGATACGCTGGGCCAGACGCACCCAGGTATAAACCGGGTCCACGGAGGGCAGGCCCTGTGTAGAGGGCGTGGCGTTGGGGGTCGCAATACCGCGGGTCACGCTGATGACATGGCCCCACATGGGTTCCCGGAAGCCCATCAGATCCATCCGCACGCGGTCCCCCACATGGATGGAGCGGATTTTGGTTTCTTCAAAATAGCCATCCACCCAGTAGGATGAGGCATCAATGATCTGCACATTGGATTTGCCTGCCGTCGCGTAATCACCCACCCGCATGATCAGGTTGGTGACGTAGCCAGTCACTGTGCTGCGGACAAACGTACGGTCCAGATTGATCTTGGCCTGAGAGAGAGCCGCCATGGCTTCCCCATACTGGGCTTTGGCCATGTCTGCCGTGGCCTGATAGACCTGCTTTTCCTCGCGTGAGGCGGCAACTTCTGTCAGTTTATTCCGGCGGCTTTCCTGTGTGTCTTTCAGCACCATATCGGCCTGCCGTTCATTCACGCGGGCGGTGGCGGAGGCGACGGCGACCTTGAAGTCAAAGGGGTCGATTTCGTAGAGAATATCCCCGGCGTGGACAAACTGGTTGTCCCTGACCCGCACGGCAATAATCTGGCCGGACACACGCGGCGCAATATCGGCCACCTGCACACGGACCTGCCCGTTCCGGGTCCAGGGTGCTGCGGTGTAGTAGTCCCACAAGACGAGACCGACAATGCCGGCAATGGCGAGAATTGTCCCCGTCGTGACAAACTGCAGGGCGCGGCGGGCGCGTTCAAACACGGTTGGACAATCCTTTTACAAGAGAATGGTGTAGAGGCCGATCAGGCAGACAAACAGCCCGAATTCAGCCAGAGGCAGGTTCCAGATCACCCGGCGGGCACCCACTTTTGCTAAAATGGGGTTGAGCACCAGCAGCGTGACAACGGCCAGACCCGCATGGACCAGAAAAGAGGACACCAGCAGGCCATCAATATCCAGAACAGCGCGAAGCTCCATGGTCAGAAGGCCTTCCATTGCTGATCGGGCAGGGGAATGATGTCGTAAATCTGGAGGGCTGAGCGGTTATGCTCCAGCAACCGGATGGCTCCTACCATGCCGGAAACGGCTGCCAGCGCTGTTGCCATCTCACCATGCGGCAGGGTGATGGCGTGATCGAGCAGGATACGGGCATGTTTGCGCATGCGGTACAGAGCGGAGTTGATGTTGTAGACGACTGTGGAACGGAACGCCGCCTCAGCATCGGCCCGGATGGCCGGGATGGTGGCGGCGCGTTGCAGATGGCGGCGCGCGCGGGCCAGTTCGACATTCAACTCATCCAGACTGGACAGCCGGTTGAACACGCGGACCTTGGATTTCGTGTTCGGGAGGTAACTGTTCCAGTCGAGAATTTTGCACAGCCGGTCGTAATGGCGGCTGATGAGCGCGGAACCTGCCTGTTCCCCGTGGCCTTCAAGCTGGAGCCGCAGATCATGCCCAATGGTAATCGCTACACGGAAGCGCCGGCGGTTGGCCGATGGAGGCAGAAGCAGCACCAGTGAGATGAAGATGACAATTGCAGCAAACAGATACAGCACGTTCCGGTCAATAAAGGCCGAAGGCTCATAGTTCTGCTGGTTGGCGACACCCAGAATGACGAAGAAGAACACCCCGGCATTAAAGCCGATCGTGGCCGTCTTGGGGTTCATCAACAGCAGGCAGCCCCCAAAAATAACGGGGATGATGACCATGGCCAGAAACGGCATGTCCGCCCCGTGCGGAAGAATGCCAAAGTTCAGAATTGCGGCAACGACGATTGCCAGAGGGGTACCGATCAGCGCGCCCATGCCAAAGCCGCGGGCATTATAGGTGGTGGCGGCCAGCGTGAGGATAACGGCCACCTGTGAGAGGGCTGTATAGGTCGCGGGAATATCGGAGATGATGCACAGCCCGGCCGCAACGGAAAACCCGGTGAGGGTGCGCAGACCGGCCAGTAGGGCAGCAATCACATCCTGATGCTGCTCGATTTTCAGTTCCGGGGCCTGTGTGCGGGCACGCTTGCCGTTTTCAAAAGCGTCAATGCCATCCGCAGCCCAGCGGGCATCGGACAGGAGCGCCATGGAGCGCTCAATCAGCCAGGCTTCATCCAGTGTCGGGCCGCGGTCCAGTTCTTCCGCATGGGCTTCCTTCGCCAGATCTTCCAGATCCCACACGGCCTGACGGGGGGAAGCAACGGGAGTGCCATCCCCGAAGGCGCTGCGGATCTGGTTCAGCACCGGGCCGGAAATTTCGCCCTTGCGTAGCACTGCGGCAATGGCCCGGCTGCAACTGAGCATTTCCAGCAAGGCCACCATGGCGGAGCGGGCCCCTGCCAGCCGCACACTGGCATCTGGCAATTCGGTTTTGGCGAAGGAAACCTGAGAGGTCAGCGCAATAATCTCGCCCGCCAGCCCTGTGCAGGCCATATCGTCGGGAATGCCGTGTCCGGCCATGGCATCGCGGCTGATACGCTGCACCATGTTGGCCACGCGATGCAGGTTGCTGGCCAGTTTTTCCCAAGCGGTGGGGGAGCCGAAAATATCATTAACCGCTGCCGTGGCGGCAATGCCCACCACAATGGCCGAGACACGGTTGACCGTGACATCAAAAATAGAGCCCGGATTATCAATGCAGCTAATGCCCACAATGGCCACAGTGTAGCCTGAAAGCATCGCTGCATAGGCGCGGAAGTCCTTTTCCAGCGTGCCGACAATGGTGCACAGAGTGAGCCAAAGCCCTACACCGCCCAGAAACACCACACGATCCTGATTAAAGCAGGCGGTGAGAAACAGCGCGACAAACGCCCCCACCATGGTGCCCATTAAACGGTAGACGGCCTTGGAGAGCACTTGCCCGCGCAGGGGTTGGGCCAGAATCATCACCGTAACGGCGGCAGAGCCGGGGGAAGAAAGCTGCAACCAGAATGCGGTGCTCAGGGCCAGCACAGCGGAAAGCCATGTCCGCAGGCAGAACAGAAACCAGCCGGGCGGAAAGATGGAGGCGGGGAGTGCCGGGCGGAGGCCCTTCCAGAATCTGATAGGCGAGGCGGCTGGGGTGTTGAGGCTCATCCTTTCCGTCGTCCTTGCCGCTCAAGAGGTCAGTCTGGGTCATGCAGAGTCGGGTGGCACGGACCGTAACTGTGCCGAATCCCAAAAATCAGAAGTCTATTAAAATAAAATATAATTCAATGGGGGATTTTTTATACGCTGAGCCGGGTTGCATAAAATGCGGGCATGGGAAAAAGGCCAGCCTTTGGGTGGGCTGCATGGGTATGATGCCACGGCAGGATGTGCTGAATTAAGGCACACCCTCTCAAAACTGCGACCTTTATGAAATTTATCCATACCTCAGACTGGCAGATTGGCCGGACGTTCCGTTTTGCTGACGACGATACGCTCGGCGCGTTGCAGGCAGAACGGCTGGAAGTCATCCGAAGGCTCGGCCTGCTGGCACGGCAGGAAGGTGCTGCGCATGTGCTGGTGGCGGGGGATGTGTACGAACATGAGACGCCAGCGGAGCGCACCCTGCATCAGCCCATCGAACGGATGCGCGACTTTGCAGACATCCAGTGGCATCTGATCCCCGGTAACCATGATGCCGATCAGCCGGAAGGCGTCTGGGCGCGTCTGGCCCGCAGCGGTCTGCCGGAAAATGTGACGGTGCATCGGGAGCCCGGGCCGATTCTGATTGATACAGCACATAATGCGTGGGCGCTGCCCGCCGTGCTTAAGCGCCGCCACGTTCTGACCGATCTGACGGCCTATATGGACGAGGCCGAAACCCCGCCAGATGCCCTGCGAATTGGTCTGGCGCATGGCTCTGTGGTTGGGTTTGGTGGTGAGGTTGAGTCTGAACACAACCCCGTGGCGCTGGACCGGGCCAGACGGGCAGGCTTGGCTTATCTGGCGCTGGGAGACTGGCACGGCTTTTGTCAGATTGATGCCCGCACGATTTATTCCGGCACACCGGAGACGGACCGCTTTACCACAGGCGGTGGTGGCGGTGGTGGCGGGGGTGAGGCCGTGGTTGTCACGCTGCACGGGCCTCGGGCGGAACCAGAGATTAAACGCCATAGAACTGGCCGCTACACATGGAAGAAGCTGGATGATGTGGTGCTGACATCCGAGCAGGATATTCTGGCGCTGGATGCCCGTATCCGCAGCATTGCGCCAGATAACCCGGGGGCAGTGCTGGTCTGGGCAGCAGTGTCTGGCCTGCTCTCGGTGGACGATATGGCCCTTTATGAAAGCAATATCCTGAAGCGCCTGAGCGGGGCCGTCGCCTGCTTGCGCCTGACGGGAGCGCCACAGCTTTCCGCCGGGCTGGATGATCTGGATCGATTTGGCTCCGGTGGGGCCGTGCGCGCCGCTGCCGAGCACCTGCTGGCGCAGTCAGAGGCAGGCGGGGCGGAGGGGCAACTGGCCTCGGAAGCCCTGCAACGGCTTTTTCTGTTCTGGCAGGAGATGGGAGCGCAGGCAGGATGATCCTGACAGATTTACAGATTGAAGGCTTTCGGCGCTTTGCGTCCCCGGTGCGTCTGGATGGACTGGGGCCGGGGCTGAATGTGTTGTCCGCCCCGAACGAGGCCGGGAAATCAACCTTGCTGGCCGCGCTGAAGGCGGTCCTGATGGTGCGGTCCAGCTCCAAGGCTAAGCCCGTCAAGGATCTTCAGCCTTATGGTGGCGGGGCGCCGCATGTGGCGGTGTCTTTCACATGGAAGGGCATGGACTGCCACCTGGAAAAGCAGTTCATCTCCAAGGCTTTCACCCGTCTGATGCTAGGGGCAGAACGGTTTGAGGGTGATCAGGCAGAAGAGGCGCTCCGTAACCTTCTGGGGCTGGAAGAAGCCAGCAAGGGCGAGGCGGCAGGCCTGTGGAGCGCGCTGCTGGTGGGGCAGGGAGAAAGCTTTGCGCAACCGGACCTGAACCAGACCGGGCAGGACAGTCTGCGCAGTTGTCTGGAACATGGGGTGGACCATGCGACCGGCGGGGCTGCGGCCAGTGCCGTGCTGAGCCGTGTGCGGGACCGGCTGCATCTGCTCCAGACAGCAAAAAGCGGCCAGCCAACAGGCAAATACAAGCAGGCGCTGGAGCAGGAAGTGCAGGCGCAGGCGTGTTTGCAAGATCTCCAAAACCGGCGGGCCGCGCTGGAAGAGGATCTGGCGGCGCTGGATCAGGCGCGCCGGGCCTTGCGTGAGCAGGAAGACCCGGAACGCAAAGCACAGGATGAGGCCGAACTTCTGGCTTTGCGCCAGTTGCGGGACAAGCTGCGGGTTGCGGATGCGGAAGAGCAGGCCGCCAGAGCGGCCCTCGCCACAGTGACGCACACCCGCAACAGCATCTGCGATGAACAGGAGCGACGGCAGGAACGGCGGGAGAGCCAGCGTAAGCTGGAGCGTGACGCGGCTGAAATGCAGCATGATCTGCAAGCCCTCACACTGCGGACGGCACAGGCCCGTCAGCGTTACGAAGAAAGCCGAACGCAGCGAGAGCAGGCGGAACAGCAGCAGCAGGCCGCACGGCAGGCGTTGCTGGCGGTTTCTCGCCGAGCTACCGTCTTGCAGCAGCGCGCCGCACTGGACCGAAGCAAACAGACACTGCACCGGGCCGAGGCGGCCTGCATGCGGCTGGAACAGGCCCGTGCGGTGCTGGCGGCCTTGCAGGTTGATGAAGGGCTAATCCGCCGCGTGCGAAAAGCTGTGCGGGAACAGGATGCCGCTCAGGCCGCGCTGAATGCCCGCGCAACCCGTTTGACTGTGACCTTACAGCCCGAAGCGGCTGGTCGTGTGCTGCTGGATGGGGCTGCCTGTCCGCAGGGTGAGATGGTTCTCACACAGGCAGCAGACGTGCAGGTGGAAGGCATTGGCCAGTTCCGCATTACACCAGCTGTCAAAGATCATGATGAGGCTCTGGCGGCCGCAGATACGGCCCGGCAACAGCTTCAGTCCGTCCTGCACTCCGCCGGATGCCAGAGTGCTGAGCACGCCGAAACCCTGTTTGAAGAACGGCGACAAGCCGAAACCCGTGTGGCGGAAGCGCGTGCGGCCTTTGTAGCCTCTCTGCCCTCAGCGCGGGATGAGCGCGACGCGACCTTGTTCGAGGCTCTGGCGACGTTACGGCAGGATTTGAGTGACCAGGTTGCCGCTCTGGAACGGGAGCAGGCGGCTTTCGAGCAGGATTGCCAGTCGTCGGCGTTGGCCGGGGCACCAGAAGGCCGTGCAGCTCAGATCGCGACAGAAACTGTTTGCAGCCCAGAGGCTGAAGGCGGCGTGCAAACAGACCAGACGGAAGCGACCTTGCAGGCGTTGCAGCAAAAGGCCCGGCAGGAAGAAGAGCGCGCCGCCCGCGTCGCAGACGAAGCCCGGCAGAGGGAGCGCACGGAGCAGGCAGCCTATAACGCGGCCCAAAACCTTCAGGACAAAGCAGAGGCGGAACTTCGGCAGAAGCAGACGGAACGAGATCAGGTCGGGCGCGAACTCGCCGTGAGTGCAGCGCGGGAAAGCGATGACGCTCTCGCAGCGCGTGCAGCAGAGACCGCGCAGGCTCAGGCGCAGGCAGAAGCGCACGTGCAGGCGCTCAAGGCCGGGCGAGAGACGGAGCAGCCTCTCTCCGTTGTGGAAACCCGCATTATGCGGCGGGAGCAGGCGCTGGAGAACGCCCGCACCTCCATTGCGCGCCTGCGTGAGGAGATCAAGGAACGGGAAACCCGCGTGCGCGTGGCCGAGGGCGACGGGCTGGATGAGAAAATCGCCGAGGCCGGACGCACCGCCTCCCGCCTCAAGCTGGACTGTGAAGGGTATGAGCGGGAGCGTGCCGCTTTGGCCTTGCTCGATCAGACCCTGAGCGATGCGGAAAAAACGCAGACCGAACGCTATCTCGCCCCGCTTGTGCGTACTCTCCAGCCCGCATTTTCCACGGTGTTTCCCGGGGCGTCTCTTGAGATGGATACCGGGTTTGGTCTGTGCGGCCTGACGCGGCGGACGGCGGAAGAATTTGGCAGGTTGTCGGATGGAACGCGGGAGCAGATTGCTGTGCTGGTGCGTCTGGGCTTTGCAGAACTGCTGCATGCCCGCCAGTCGCCCGCCATTCTGGTACTGGATGACGCGCTGAGTTTTTCAGATTCTCAGCGGCTGGAACTGATGTTCGATGTGCTGGCCGATGCGGCCACGCGGTTCCAGATTCTTGTGCTGACTTGCCGCGCGGAAGCTTTTGCCAGACTGGGCGGCAGGCCTCTCAGCCTGCGGCCCATCCCGCAGATTACAGAACGACGTTGAACTGAAGGGCCATCACGGCGGCGTCATGGAACGTCGTGGTGGCGCCGGGGCGGTTGATATACTGGAAATCCGGCTGAAGGGTCAGGCCGTTCGCCACATGCGCGTTGTAGAAGAATTCGTAGACGTTTTCATGCGACTGAATGCCCCAGACCTGTCCCCACTGGTTGGACTGGAAGTCCTGCCCGGCAATGACGGACGCTTCCTGCTGGAGCGCTACGGTGCGGCTCATTTTCATCCACTGATACATCATGCCGATGCTGTCATTCGGGCGGCCCCAGGGCTTACCCGTTTCCAGCAGGCCACCCCACAGATGGTGGGACATGGCGGTGGTCTTGCCGTCAGTCCACATATAGCCGCCCATGGCAATCAGGCCGTTGGTCGGGCCTTCCCCATTACGGACCAGCATCTGGTCAGCCTGTAGCCATGCGCTGGCGCGGCCTGCATGGTAACGGGCTGGCTGACCAGTCTGCACCCAGGCGTTGCCATTAATGTCCTCATACAGGTCTTTGTATTTGGAATTATCGTAGCTGTAGCCAGCCTTATAATGGCCCACCAGATGGTTTTTGCCGAAGGAGGGCATCCAGCCGATTTCCACCGGGGTGGAGAATTTGCCCAGACCATCCTGCGCCCACGCCCAGCCGGAAATGCCGCCGTTAAAAGCGTGGGGGGAGACGGCAAACAGGCCGGCCATAATGTAGGTATCATTGGTGGGCATGACGCGGGCCACGGCACCAAGGTTGCCTGATGGCCAGTCACGGTTGCCTTCCGTGTATTTGTTCGGGGCGGGGTTCCCGCAGACAGCCACGTTCATATACATACAGAACAGCGGAGAGGCCGCGAAGAAGCTGCCCACTGGAATCCAGCCTGCGCTGATATCCAGATGGTTATTCAGGAACGACTTTTCGCCATACAGATAGACAAGATGGGCCACCACGTTGCCTCGGGCACCGTAAATCTGCTGCACGCCGCCAATCGAATCCCCGATATACTGGGTGCTCAGGTTCTGGCCGTGGCCGTTTACCACCATCATGTGTGACCAGAAGCCTTTAAGCAGATTGAGGTCAGTCAGCTTCCCCCAGTCCACATCCAGCTCCACGCCGACCTGCCCGGCGTTGGTCACACCCTGCCGCATGCCGCCACGGAAGTTCCCGGCCAGTTCCTCATGCACGTCAGCCAGAACGTGGATGCCGTGGTCCAGCAGCCAGGGCTGCGCGCCCCACCAGTCCCCAAAAAAGTGGTTTTTCCCATAGGGCGCTGAAAACATCGGGCCGGGGTCTTCCACCGGGTTAGCCTCATTATTGGCTTCCAGACTGGGCCACAGGCCGGCAGCACTGTTCCCGCCCGTCAGCAACTGCGCTGATGCTTTTGAGGAGAAAGCTGGGGTCAGGCAACAGGCAAAAGAGAGTGCGCAAAGGAAAGAGAAGCCGGATGAAAATCTTGTCATTTTTCTTTTTGTTTTTGTTGAGGATGCATGAGGCGAGTGTTCATATTGTTTCAAAGCGGCACCATAATGTCTAAAACTTTTTTCACTCTCTTGGGTCTTTCGGCCTGTTGGGTGGTATTTTAGCGACAGCCGCCAGCACAGCGCTGCCCGGAATGCGTTGACGCATGCGGCGGCAGATGATGAATTCCATTTATGACAAAAATAGACACAAACCGCCCCTTCCTGCCGGTGCGTATCGCGGTAATGACCGTATCGGATTCCCGCACGCTTGAGACAGATACATCGGGTCAGGCTCTGGTTTCCCGCATCGAGCAGGCGGGCCATGTGCTGGCAGACCGCACGATTGTGCGGGACGATGTCAAACAGATAACGGAACAGCTTAAGAGCTGGATAAAAGACCCTCTGGTTGATGTGGTGATCACGAATGGCGGCACCGGTGTAACCGGGCGCGACGTGACGCCGGAAGCCTTTGACTGTGTGCTTGAAAAGCGCATCGAAGGCTTTGGCGAATTGTTCAGAATGCTGTCCTACCGCAAGATCGGCACGTCCACCATTCAGTCCCGCGCTGTCGCAGGTGTTGCGGACGGAACATACCTGTTTGCGCTGCCCGGTTCAACCGGGGCGGTCAAAGACGGCTGGGATGACATTCTTGTGTTCCAGCTCGACAGCCGCCATCGCCCCTGTAACTTTGTGGAGCTCATGCCCCGGTTGCGTGAAGGATTGAAGGAGGATCATTCCCATGACTGAAGACGTCAGACTGCTGATGCTGGCAGGCGATTATGTGGAAGATTACGAGATCATGGTGCCGTATCAGGCGCTGCTGATGGTGGGCTACAAAGTGGATGTGGTCAGCCCCGGCAAGAAGGCGGGGGACAAGGTTCTGACCGCCATCCATGATTTTGAAGGTGCGCAGACCTACAGCGAAAAGCCCGGGCATGCCTTCCAGCTCAATGCGACGTTCGATGAGATTGATACGGACGATTATATCGGCCTGATCATCCCCGGTGGTCGTGCGCCGGAACATCTGCGCATGCACCCGCGGGTGATCGAGATTGTCAAAGCCTTTGCAGACCGGCCTCTGGCTGCCATCTGCCACGGTGCGCAGCTGCTGGCTGCGGCGGATATCATCAAGGGCCGCACGGTCTCCGCTTACCCCGCCTGCCGCCCGGAAGTGGAAATGGCTGGTGCCACCTACGCCGATATTGCGGTGACAGACGCCGTGACGGACGGAGAGCTGGTGACAGCCCCGGCCTGGCCTGCTCACCCGGCGTGGCTGGCGCAGTTCCTCAGCGTGCTGGGCGCGACTGTGACAATATAGTGCATTGGCAGGCTCCTCCCGTTGTGCATCATAGAGGATTGTGTTCAACAGGATGGAGCCTCTTATGAGACGTCTTACTGCCCATTTTATCCCTGCGGTTCTCAGTCTGGCCTGTGCCATGCCGCCAGCCGCAGCATGGGCACAGCAGGCGACCTCCCTCCCGCCGAATGATGCCCCAAGCCCTGCGCCGAACATGCATCCGGACGTCAAACTGCCGACCCTCAACACGCCGGTTAAGGTAGAAGACATCAAGGTTTCCGGGAACAAGCGGGTCAGCACCGAGGCTATTATGGCTGTGGTGCCGTTCCATGTTGGCAGCATGGTCACGCAGGCGCAGATCACGCAGGGTCTGCAGGACATCATGAAGCTGTACCAGCAGCAGAATATTGGCGGAAAATTCCACCAGAGCCTCAGCCTGGACGGCAAAAGGGTGAAGGTAGGATGGGCCATTGAAGAAACAGGTGGCCCCGCAGATTTCCAAAAGCCGCTGGTGCTGGAAAGCCTCGGGTTTGACGGCAATCTGCACGTCTCAACCTCAGCGCTGAAAGAGGCCGTGCATCGTCAGCCGGGCGAACAGGTTACGCCTGCAACCGTGCTGGCTGATGAAAAAGCCATTCAGGCTTTGTATGTGAAGAAGAATATCGGCGTGACCATCGTGCCGGAAAGCCATGCGCCGCATAAGGATGAGCGCGTGACGCTGACTTATCACCTGACGGAAAAAGCCAACGATTAAGTCTCTGAAGGCCCTATGCAGGCGGTTCTGAGCTAAAACTCAGCGCCGCCTGTTTGGGTCTATGCCCCCGTTTGTGCGGGGGCAGGTCGTCTTAGTATTCGCTCGCACCCGGGCGGTTGAGCATGGCCAGCAGTTCCCGCCGTGTATCAGAATTGGTGCGGAACACGCCCAGCATCTGGCTGGTGACCATGGAAACGCCGGGGCGATGCACGCCACGGGTCGTCATGCATTCATGGCTGGATTCAATAATGACGGCTGTGCCGTGCGGCTGCAAAACATCATTAATGGTGTTGGCAATCTGGGCCGTCAGCCGTTCCTGAATCTGCATGCGGCGGGCATAGGCATCCACCACGCGTGCCAGTTTGGAAATGCCGACTACGCGCTGGCGCGGCAGATAGGCGACGTGCGCGCGGCCAATAATGGGGGCCAGATGGTGTTCGCAGTGGCTTTCAAAGCGAATATCGCGCAGCAGCACGATTTCATCATAGCCTTCAACTTCGGAAAATGTGCGTTCCAGAAGTGTTTTGGGGTCAATCGCGTAGCCCTCAAAAAACTCTTCATAGGCGCGGGTGACGCGGGCAGGCGTATCATGCAGGCCTTCACGGTCCGGATTTTCCCCGGCCCAGCGGAGCATGGTGCGGATGGCGTCTTCCGCCTCTTCACGGGTGGGGCGGTCAGTCTTGGGCAGAGGGTCGCTCATGCCATTCTCCTGCGGTCTGCATGATGATGAAGCGGTCATGGCCAGTTCGGGTTAATGGATCTGGCGGAACTGGAACGGGCTATCAAGGCTGAAAGCCGGAATGGCGATATCAAACCGTTTGCCGGAATTGACATTCCACATCTGGTAAGACCCGCGCATAAAGCCGCCTGCCGTGGTGAGGGAGACGCCGGAGGTGTAGTCAAACCCGTTCTGCGGGCGGATGACCGGCTGTTCGCCCACAACGCCTTCACCATGCACATATTCCGTGCGGCCAGCGCCATCGGTAATCTGCCAGGTGCGTTCCTTCAGCTGGATGGGGGCCGTGCCGCCATTTTCAATGCGGATGCGATACACCCAGCAATAGACATCCTCGTCCGGTTCCGACTGTTCGGGGAGCCAGAATACCTGCACGCAGACACGCATATCGTCCGTCACGGCTTCATACATCGGCGCTGAAGCGAAGAGCTCGCTCAGGGCGTCATCATGATCGGGGGACATGGGCGGTGAGTCCGGCCAGTCAGGCATGGGGTGTTCTGCTCCTGCATAAGAATAACATGGCCGGTTTCATGCCATCCGGGGCATCCCGTAAGGCAGACGTCAAGGCACAGTCCGCTGGCAGTATCACGAAGCGATTGGATAAGGGAAGCCGCCTGTCTGGTCTGTTGCTGTTCCGGCACAAAGCAGACAGGCGGCGGTCAGGCGTTAGCTTTTGGCGAGAGCTGCCACGCCACGGGCAAGGTCATCAATCAGATCGGCGCTGTCTTCCAGCCCGACGGAGAAGCGGATAGCCCCGTCGGAAATGCCCAGTTTGGCCCGTTCTTCCGCACCAATTTTCATGTGCGTGGTGGTGGCCGGGTGGGTGACGAGGGAGCGCGCATCGCCCAGATTGTTGGAGATGGCGATGAGCTTCAGAGCGTTCATGAACGCAAATGCGCCGTCCTGCCCGCCGTCCACTTCAAACGCGACCATGGTGCCGCCGGCCGTCATCTGGCGCTGGGCGAGGTCATACTGCGGATGGTCCTTGCGGCCCGGATAACGCACGCTGACGATACCGGGCGCAGAGGCCAGATAGTCCGCCACGGCTGCGGCGTTGCGCGTCATGGCTTCCACGCGCAGGGCGAGAGTTTCCAGCCCTTTGAGCATGACCCATGCGTTGAAGGGGGAGAGCGCGTTACCGGTATTGCGCACGAACGGCTGGAGCGTTTCTTTAATCCAGTCTTCCTTGCCCAGCACGGCACCACCCAGAACGCGGCCCTGCCCATCGATATGCTTGGTACAGGAATACACCACTACGTCGGCACCCAGTTCCAGCGGCTTCTGGTAGAGGGGGGAGGCGAAGACGTTATCGACAATCACCAGTGCGCCGGCCTTGTGGGCGCGCTCTGCAATGGCGGCGAGGTCCAGCACATCCAGCATGGGGTTGGAGGGGCTTTCTAGCAGCACGGCAGCGGTCGGTTTGCTAAAGGCTTCATCCCATGCAGCAAGGTCACCCCCGTCTACAAAGACTGTTTCCACGCCGTATTGCGGCAGCAGGTTGGCCACAATCCAGTGACAGGAGCCAAACAGCGCGCGGGAGGCTACAACGCGATCCCCGGCTTTGACCTGAGACAGCAGGGCGGAAGACACAGCGCCCATGCCGGTGGACGTGGCCACACAGGCTTCTGCCCCTTCCAGATCCGCCAGACGGCGTTCCAGCGCTGCAACCGTGGGGTTGGCAAAGCGGCTGTACTGATAGTGGGAGATTTCACCGGTAAAGGTTTTAGCGGCCTGTTCAGCGTTTTCGTAAACAAAGCCGGATGTCAGGAAAAGCGCCTCGCTGGTTTCACCATATTCGGTGCGTTCCAGGCCCGCATGCAACAGGCGGGTGGCGGGGCGCCAGTTTTGGGAAGAGGATGTCTTGCTGTCACTCATCATGAGGTATCCGGTTCTTTTGCTGTCATACAGCGCAGTGTGACCGTGGAAACCGTGGCGTCGGCACAGCGTCGCCATGGCCTCTTTAGCGCGTTTATTTTACCTCGCCGCAAGCCGGCCGGACAAATCACGAGGTCTTAGCGTGCTTTAACACACCGCAAGCATTTCGTTATGCGGAGGCATGTTCTGTTCGTCAAGCGTCTACCCACCCGCCGGGCTGCGGCCTCAGCTATGCAGCAGGGCAGGGCGTAGTTTACAGCAATTCCTGCAGGAGCGGCACAAAGGGAATATCCGCGTCCGGCATGGGGTAATCATGCAGGTCTTCCGGTTTTACCCATGCCAGTGTCTGGCCTTCCTTCGGGGTCGGTGTTCCGGCCCAGCGGCGGCACAGATAAAGCGGCATCAGCAGATCAAACCCCTTGTAGGAGTGTGATGCGAAGGTAAACGGGGCGAGGCAGGCGCGGGAGACATCCAGCCCCAGTTCCTCTTCCAGTTCCCGCATCAGCGCGACTTCCGGCGTTTCTCCGGGTTCGACTTTCCCGCCGGGAAATTCCCACAGGCCTGCGAGACTTTTCCCCTCCGGCCGTTTGGCCAGCAGAATACGCCCCTGCGCGTCAATCAGCGCGGCGGCAGACACAAGAACAAGCTTGCGGGGAGCAGCGATACCGTCCGCCTGCGGGCCGGCAGGCGTATCGAGATCATCGCGCGTGGCTTCAAACACCCGCACGGGGTGGTCTTTCCCACGGGCCACAAACATCTGTTTGTCCGTGCCAATGGCCCGGAACCCGATATGTTCAAGCACACGGGCGGAGGCGGCATTATCATCCGCAACCGTGGCGCGCAGGCAGGTAAT
This sequence comes from Acetobacter cerevisiae, assembly GCF_001580535.1. Taxonomy (GTDB): domain Bacteria; phylum Pseudomonadota; class Alphaproteobacteria; order Acetobacterales; family Acetobacteraceae; genus Acetobacter; species Acetobacter cerevisiae. The sequence continues at coordinate 42,285 of NZ_LHZA01000142.1, forward strand.
GTCCAGATTGGCCAGCGCCCAGCGGGCCAGACGGCCTGCAGCAAGGGTGGCAATGCCCCGGCCCCAGTACGTGCGGCCTATCCAGTAACCCAGCATGCCAACGCGCCCAACCTGCGGCACTGTTTGCACACGCAGGCCTACGCAGCCCACAAAGGTGTCGTTCTCATCCAGAATGGCAAAATGACAACCTTCTCTGGCCCGATGCATGGAGAGCGTAGACGCAATCCAGTCATCCGCCAGTTCCCGCGGGTAGGGGAAGGGCAGGCGGCTGAGCATGCGCACCACTTCCCAGTCATTGACCAGATTGTGGAGCGCAGGGGCATCATCAGGCAGCAGAGGGCGCAGCCGGTAGGGCGGCGCCTCCAGAACCAGAGACGTGATCTCAGGCATTCACAGCCGGTGCGGCGGGAACACCGCATTCTGCCAGAAGGGCACGCAGGGCGTTAATCACGGGGAAGACTTCCACATTGTGGTCACCGCCCAGCTCACGCCATGCGTTCTGTTCCAGTTCCACAATTTCACGGTCTTCCGCAAAAATCCGCTCGGTAAAGGCAACAAGGAACGGCCATGCCAGTTCCAGAACGCCCGGCAGCTTGGGGCGCTTGACGGACAACAGGCCAAAGGTCCGGTTGGTCAGTTCTTCCGCATCCTGCGGGACGTAGACGATCCACAGATCCATCACCGGGTCTTCATCCCCCGTCTGGATGCGCAGGGTCTGATACGGATATTCCGTGCGGATGGTCATGACGTCACGATGCTGGAATTTTTCCGAGGAATCGCGGCGTTCACCAAAAATCAGAGCTTCACCCAGCGGCTGCTTGCCGCTGGTCCGGGCGAAGGAATAGCGGGCTTCCACCAGACCGGCTTTACGTTTCTGGCCCAGAAAGCGCGGGCGCATCTGGCCCATCTGCTTCATGTGCATGAACTGATGGTTCATATCCATCAGGTTCTCATGCATGAAGCTGTAGTGGCACTTTACTTCCTGCCCGAAGAAGCGGGTCTTGTAGGCCGGGTCTCCCACACGGGCCAGACGCGGGGCCAGCGGCACGGAATCCGCTTTGTCCGGGTCTCCGGGGAAGATGAAAATCAGGCCATCCTGCTCACGGCAGGGGAAGGTCCGCACACCGTTGGGCAGCTTGCCCTTGCCCAGATAGGGCACATCAATGCAGCGACCAGAGCGGCCATAGGCCCAGCCATGATAGCAGCACTGGACGGACTGACCGCAGACCTTGCCTTTGCTGAGCGGCACCTGTCGGTGTGCACAGCGGTCTTCCAGCGCAAAAATTGCGCCTTCCGTGGGGCGCACCAGAGCGATGGGCGTCCCTGCATAGCGCGTGCCGATGGTCTTGCCCGGCTTGAGTTCTTTGGACCACGCAACCGGATACCAGAAGTCCGGATTAGAGCGGATGCGCCGCAGATCCGTACCGGTGGTGGTGTTATGCCCCGCGCCAAAAGAGGGTGTATCGTCTGGTGTGTCGGTCTGAACGGTCTGGTCCATCTTGCCTCTATGTCATGACGTTCGGGGCCGCGTCATCCTGACACTGCCGATTAGCGGATGCATGCAACCGTATATCACGCAAAGAGGCAAGACGCAGAGGGAACGGAATGCCCGGTTATTCTCTTTTTATTTGCAAATTATTCAGAAACTGAATGTTACGCTGCTTTGGGTGTTGGTCTGGGCATAGGTCCCTCGCGCTTCAGCCCATGCCAGGCAATCAGGCTATCCCCCAGAAACAGGCCCAGCGCTCCCACCGTGCAGGCAAGGGCCATCCCGAACATAACCACCAGCCAGGTGGCGACGGAGGAATCCCGCACACTGCCCATAAACAGCACAAACGCTGCCCCGCAGGAGGCCGCGCCCCCAAGCCCTCCGGCCAGAATGGCCGTGTCCAGCATCAGGGTGCGGTGGTGCAGGCGGACAAGGTGTTTCTCCAGCGTCTGGTTTCGGTCCGGATCGTCATTCCCGTCCATCAGCAGGGCATTGGCCTGTTCAATATGGTCGGACACGCGGGCCAGACGGGTATTGAACAGGTTGAGCAGCGTGCCGATGCCCGAAAGCATGAAAACCGGCGTCAGCGCGATCTGGATGATATGCGCAACGCTATCAATCGGTTCGGCGGAGATGCCTGCCAGAACGGGAAAGGCCATGAAGCGGAAAGTCCTTGCTGCCAGAACAGTGGGGCGAGAGGAGGATCTAGCGGCTGGAGGCCAGTTCTGCCGTCAGGTCTTCAATGAACTGGAAGGCCACCCGGCCAGAGCGGCCGCCACGGGTGATGGCCCATGCATTGGCGCGGGCTGTCAGATCCTCATCGCTGATGGGAAGGGCGCGTTCTCTCGCATAGGTCCGCACCATGTCAAGAAACACATCCTGCGGGCAGGCATGAAAGCCAAGCCACAGGCCGAACCGGTCGGAGAGGGAGACTTTCTCTTCCGTGGCTTCAGACGGATTGATGGCGGTGGCGCGTTCGTTCTCAATCATCTCACGCGGCATCAGGTGCCGGCGGTTGGAGGTGGCGTAGAACAGAACATTCTCCGGCCGCCCGGCAATGCCGCCATCCAATACGGATTTCAGGGCTTTGTAATCGCGGTCTTCTTTCTCAAAGGACAGATCATCACAGAAGATGATGAAGCGGCGCGGGCTTTCCCGCAGCATGGCCAGCAGGTCCGGCAGGGTGGCCAGATCTTCCCGCTGGATTTCCACCAGCGCCACCCGGCCCTGACCGGGCGCGCACGGCTTACCATCCACCTGATTGACCAGCGCATGCGCGCCCTTAACCAGGGAGGATTTGCCCATACCGCGTGAGCCCCACAACATGGCGTTGTTGGCAGGCAGCCCGCGGGCGAAATGCTCGGTATTGTCCATCAGCGTCTGGCGCTGCGAGTCCACACCCTGCAACAAACCGGCAGGCACATGCGCCACATGGGCCACCGGCAGCAGCCGCCCGCGTTCGGGGAGCCAGACAAACGCGTCAGCCTGATCCACCCCATCCAGGCTTGGCGGCGGAGGGGAGAGGCGCTCCAGCGCTGAGGCAATACGTTCAAGGACGGAGAGAGGCGCGGTATCCATCAGGGCAGGGTCCATGGTTGTGCCGCCGGGGAACTTCCGGCAGGAAAGGAGGTGGTGCGACGGCTTATCTTCAAGGGATGCTTGACGTGTGAGCCGTGAAAATTATGGTCACGCATCTTAATTACGCAACCAGCCTTTCCGGAAAGCCTGCCATCATGTCCAATTTTCTTATTCCCGCAGCCTATGCCCAGTCCGCCGGTGGCGGGGGTGCTGGCTCGAGTCTGATGTCGTTCCTGCCGTTCATTGGTGTGTTCGTCATCATGTATTTCCTGATGATTCGCCCGCAGCAGCAGAAGCAGAAGCAGCTCCAGAATGAGCTGAAGTCCCTGCGTCGTGGTGATCGGATTGTCACTGCAGGCGGCATTATCGGCATTGTGCAGAAATCTCGTGACGACAGTCAGGAAATTGAAGTGGAAATCGCCCCCAACGTCCGCGTCATGGTTCTGCGCAGCACCGTCACCACGGTTCTGACCAGCACGGCCAAACCGGCCAATGATGTAGCGGACGCCAAGAAATAAGCGTGCGATGCATTAGGCGGCGCATTCTCGGGCGCTGTTACAGAAAGCGGGCTTCTTGCCCGCTTTTTTTGTGCCCGGAGGCGTAGATTAGAGAGGCTCGTTTTCGGCTGCCAGACGGGCGTCCGCCGTGTCACTCTGGGCAATTTCCTCGGTCACATCTAAAGCCAGAACTTCGCCTGCCATGATGATGCTCAGCAGCGCCAGAATTTTCAGGCCCAGCGTATCGTTGCTTTGTGGGTGGCCGTGCAGAATATGCAGCACAAGGGGCGTGAGAGCAGGCAGAGGCAAAAGCCAGAAGACCGCACGCCAGATCGGTTTTTGGATACGGGACCGATAAAATGTAGCCAACCTCCGCTCTTTTTTCAGCACGAATTTCAGGAACAGGACGATTGCCGTGCCAATGGCAAGGGATATGAGCGGCATCAGCACCACTGTGGACGCCACCTCATGCCAGTTACAATAAGCCAGTCCAAGCAGGGCCACTCCCACCCATGATGAAAAATAGATGGCAATGCCGATAATGGAATAATGCTTCACGATACGATCCTCAAATGTCGTTTCCTGCGGTTTTACGACAAAATGATGCGCTATCGTTATAAAAAAGAGACCGGGTCGATATCCACATCCACCCGCACCTGCCGGTCCAGTTTCACCAGCCCCAGCCAGCGGCGCAGAATGGGCTGCACGGCAATGGATTTACGGGTGCGCAGCAGCAAACGCCGCCTGTGCCGCCCGCGCAGGATAGCCATGGGGGCCGGGGCGGGACCAAGAACCTGAATGCCATCCCCATAAGGGGCTACGCGGCCAAGAGCTGCGGCGGCATCATCAGCGGCTACGGCGGTGTCAGCACTCACAATCAACGCCGCGAGCCGACCATAAGGCGGCCAGAAGCCGGGGCGTCTCTGCTCGGCTTCTTGCGTCATGAACGCATCAAAATCGCCAGAAAGGAGGGCCTGCATCACCGGATGTTCCGGCGTGTAGCTTTGTAGCAAAACGCGGCCCGGTGTGCTGGCGCGCCCCGCACGCCCTGCCACCTGATGCAGAAGCTGGATGGTGCGCTCACCAGCCCGCAGGTCACCCCCGCCAAGCCCGAGGTCGGCATCCACAATGCCAACCAGTGTCAGATGCGGAAAATGCCAGCCTTTGGCGACAATCTGCGTGCCAATCACCAGATCGACTTCCCTGCGGGAAATCTTGCCAACCGCTTCCGCCGTGGCGGCGGGGCCGCCCAGCGTGTCACTGGCCATCACCAGAATGCGGGCATCGGGGAACAGATGGCGGGCTTCTTCCGTAATGCGCTCAATGCCCGGCCCGATGGGCGTCAGGCTTTGCTCCGCCCCGCAGGAGGGGCAGGCTTCGGGCATGGGTTCGGTATGATCGCAAAAATGGCAGGAGAGAATTTTGCGGTTCCGGTGCTCCACCAGCCATGCGGTACAGTGCGGACATTCCATGCGGTGCCCACAGCTCCGGCATAAGGTGAGGGGGGCATAGCCGCGCCGGTTGAGGAACAGCATGGCCTGTTCCTTGCGCTCAAAGGTCGCGGTCAGTTCTTCCGTCAGGGCCGGGGAGAGAAACAGGCCGCGGGGCGGGGGATGGTCCCGCATGTCCAGAATCCGGGTTTCCGGCAGGGCCGCGCCGCCATGGCGGGAGGGCAGAACCAGATGCCGGTAACGCCCGGCCTCCACATTGGCCAGCGATTCCAGACTAGGCGTGGCCGAGACCAGCACAATGGGGAACCCCGCCAGCCGCGCCCGCACCACGGCCATATCCCGCGCACTGTAGATGACACCTTCTTCCTGCTTGAACAGGGCCTCGTGCTCTTCATCCACAATAATCAGGCCGAGGTTCTTGAACGGCAGGAAGAGAGCCGACCGCGCCCCCACAACCACCGTGGCACTGCCATCTGCCGTGCCGTGCCATGTCAGACGGCGTGCACGCTGGCCGACTTCCGAATGCCAGATGGCGGGCTGCGTGCCAAAGCGGCGTGTAAAGCGCTCCATCCACTGAGCGGAAAGGGCAATTTCCGGCAGCAGAACCAGCGCCTGCTTGCCCTGCTCCAGGCAGGCGGCAATGGCTTCCAGATAGATCTCGGTTTTGCCGGAGCCGGTCACGCCTTCCAGCAGCGTGACGGAAAAGCGCCCTTCCGCCACGGTCTGGCGCAAGGCATCTGTGGCCTCAGCCTGTGCGCCTTCCAGCACGGGTAAATTATGGAACGGGTCCGGGGCGGCAAAGGCGCGCTCCGGTCCAAGGGGAACGGGGGTTAAAGCGCCTGCATCGGCCAGACCTTTTACCACGCCGGGACCAACGCTTGCGGCGGTCGCAAGGTCCGTAGTGGTGCGGGCCGTGCCATCGGCCAGCAAGGTCAGTACTTTCTGGCGGGCCGGTGTCAGGCGCAGTCCATCCGGCTGGGGGGATGCCGCCAGCCAGCCCGTGGAGGGTGTGGGCACCCCGCGCATATGGAGGCGGAGCGTCATGGCGAGCACCATGCCGGGGGCAGAGAGCGTATAGGCCGCTACCCAGTCTACAAAGCGTCGCAGTTCGGCAGTGAGCGGCGGCAGTTCCAGCCGTTCCGCTACAGGGCGCAGCTTTGCCGCATCCACAGTGCGTTGGGGTGGTGGCGCGAATTCCGGGGGCAGAGAGCTGGTAGCATCCCACACCACCCCGGTTTGCCTGCGGTGGCCGAGGGGGACCGTTACAATATCGCCGGGTTGCAGCGCCATTTCTGCCGGGGCCGCATAATCAAACGGACCGGGGAACGGCATGGGCAACAGCACGGACACTCTCTGGCGCGCAGACCCGGCAGCAGAAGCCGGAAGCCGGGCAGGCTGAGGAGAGGGAGAAGGTGCAGGCGCCATGGGGTTCTATGTAAGCGGAGGTCCGGTTAAAGAACAGTGCTTGCGAAACCATAAAAACTCTGAACAAGTCAGCAGGGCCTTCAGAGCATGCTGAAGAGTGCAGATCTGTTTGAGAGGGTGCGATGACAGCGGAAGAAGCCGTCCAGAAATTTCTGGAGTGGATGGCGACGGAAAAGCGGGCATCCCCCCTGACTATTGATGCCTACCGGGCCGATCTGGCGCGGTTTCTGGGTTTCATGAGTGAGCATCTGGATGGCCTGCCGGACATGGCCGGGCTGGGGCGTATCAGCCTGAGGGATTTTCGCGCCTGGCTGGCGCAGGAACAGGCCCGTTCCGCAGCATCCCGCACTCGCCAAAGCACACCAGACCGGGCCGCCCGCACACGGGCGCGGCGCGTGTCGGCTGTGCGCTCCTTTTTCCGGTATCTGGCACGCAGGCAAGGGGTGGAAAACCCGGCTGTGGCCCTGCTGGCGACGCCCCGCAGCAAGAAACCTCTGCCGCGGCCCCTGAGTGTGACAGATGCCAAAGCCGTGCCGGAAGATATTGCCGCCCTAGCCCTGACACCCATGGCGCAGCAGCGCGATGGGACTTTGTTCCTGCTGCTCTATGGCTGCGGGCTGCGTATTTCCGAGGCGTTAAATCTTAATATTTCCGACCTTGGTAGCCTGACGAGCAGCGGTGTGCTGCGCATCAAAGGCAAGGGCAACAAGGAGCGTCTGGTGCCCGTGCTGCCCGCCGTGCAGCAGGCGCTGGAGACGTGGCGCAAACGGCACCCGTCTCCGCTGCCAGAGTCGCCTTTGTTCCCCGGCGTGCGGGGCGGGCGGTTGCAGGCCGGTGTGGCGCAGAAAGCCATGCGGGAATGGCGGGCACTGGCTGGCTTGCCAGAGCATGTGACACCCCACGCTCTGCGGCACTCTTTTGCGACGCATCTGATGGAAGGCGGCGCGGATTTACGTGTCATTCAGGAGCTGCTGGGGCATGCCAGCCTGTCCACCACACAACGATACACTCTTGCGGATGAAGCCCGCCTGCTTGATGTGTGGAGCCGCGCGCACCCGCGTGCGCAAAAAACTGCTCAGCCGAGAGAAGGAACACGAGACTGATGACCGAGGCCCTGCGCGCTCCCTGGCCCGCTATAGACCCTTACGCCCATGGCTATCTGGATACTGGAGAAGGGCACGAGATCTATTGGGAAGAATGCGGCAACCCGCATGGTATCCCCGTAGTGTTCCTGCATGGTGGCCCCGGTGGCGGGTGTTCCCCCGCACAGCGGCGTCTGTTTGATCCGTCCCGTTATCGGATTGTGCTGTTTGACCAGCGTGGCTGTGGTCGTTCCAAACCACACGCCTCGCTTGAGAACAACACCACATGGCATCTGGTGGCGGATATTGAACGCCTGCGGGTTTTCTTTGGTATTGATAAATGGGCGGTTTTTGGCGGCTCATGGGGTTCCACGCTGGCGCTGGCCTATGCCCAGACGCACCCGACCCGCGTGACGGCCCTGATGCTGCGCGGCATTTTCACGCTGCGGAAAGCTGAGTTGCTCTGGTATTATCAGGAAGGAGCCTCCTGGCTGTTCCCGGATAAATGGGAAGATTTTCAGGCCCCCATTCCGCAGGCAGAGCGGGGGGATATGATGGCGGCGTATCGCAAGCGTCTGGTCTCTGATGATGTGGCCGTCCGGCAGGAAGCGGCTGTGGCATGGAGCCTGTGGGAAGGGCGTACGCTCACCCTGCTGCCAGCCCCCGACATTGAAAACCAGCATGAAGAGACCGATTACGCTCTGGCGTTCTCACGGATTGAAAACCACTACTTCGTGCATGGGGGCTGGCTGGAAGAAGGTCAGTTGATCCGTGATGTGGATCGTATCCGGCATATTCCAACCGTTATCGTGCAGGGGCGTTACGACATGGCGACCCCCGTGCGTACCGCGTGGGATCTGCATAAAGCCTGGCCGGAAGCGGACTTCAAACTGATCAACGCTGCCGGCCATGCGTTGTTTGAACCCGGCATTCTCAGCGCACTGCTGGATGCCACAGACCGCTTTGCGCGGGAATTAGGCTGATCATGCGCACACGGGCAGTTCAGGCAGCACTTCTCACCGCATTCTGTGCGGCGGTCTCACCTGCGTTTGGTACGCAGGCGGCCACTGCTGCGGAAGGGCTGTGCCATCATGAACGGATTGCCCGTGTGCCTTTACATGATGATCTGGGGTTTCTGAACATCCCGGTCGAAATCAACAAACATCCGGCGCGTATGATTGTTGATACCGGGGCAGAGGGCAGTCTGCTCTCCCCCGAGGCCGCTGAGGGTTTTGATGTCCAGCTGGACCCGTCTGTTCATACCCTCATGCACGGTACGGGCGGGGTCGGGCGGATGGTGCCCAATGGTGTGGTGCGGTCGCTTACGCTAGGGGGGCTGGAAACCGGCCCGATTTCCATGCCGGTTGGGGACCTGCCGGGAAAGCCCGTCACGCAACCTCCGGTTGAAGGTCTGGTCGGAGGGGATCTGCTTTCGCACTATGATGTGGAATTCGATGTTGCGGAGGGCTGGCTGACTTTCTGGTCCGTCAAAAGCGGTTCTTCTGCCTGTGCCGGGCCAGTGGACTGGCATGTGATTTACCGGGCAGTACCACTGGAATCAGCAGGCAGGCGTGTCATTGTTCAGGTGCTGCTGGACGGCATGCCGTTGCGCGCTTTGGTGGATAGCGGCGCACGGTCCCGTATTCTGTCAGACAAAGCCGCTGAAAGGCTGGGGGTTACGGCCCGCATTTTAGCGGCTGATCCGGGGGGGCTGACCAGTGGGGTGGATGGCCATACGCAAGTCTATCACTGGCATAAGTTCCACACGTTCCAGATTGGGCAAGAGCAGGAAAAAGCACCGGTTTTAACCGTGGCACCCATTCATGATTCTGTGGATATGCTGTTGGGGTCAGACTGGTTTGCGGCGCATCGTGTCTGGATTTCGTATCAGACAGGCATGCTCTACGTCATGCCAGCGCTCAAGCGGCGGAATTAAACGCTCGGCCTTGAAAAAAAACCGGGGCACCTTGTGGATGCCCCGGCCTTTAATCAGCCCGCTTTCAGGTGGGTGTTGCACTGGCTGTAATAGCCGCCACCCTTCTGGATCCATTTCAGGCTGCCATTGCCAGTGCCGGTCTTATTGGCATTGTACTGGTCAAGGCAGGTCTTCATACGGGCTTTACCAGCGCTCAGCTTCGCATACTGCGGAGCAACAGCGCTCGGGAAGACAACGCCAGCCGTGGTGGCGGCTGCCGGAGCTGCTGTGCTGGCTGCGGTCGGTGCTGTTGCCGGGGCAGCGGGAGCGGCCTCTTTTGCGGTTTCTGCCGGAGTTGTGGCCGCCGGAGCAGTTGTCGCTGCGGGCGTTGCTGCCGCATCACATTTGGCAGCTTTAAATTGCTTGTAGCTCTGGCCATCCAGTGTGCCAGCGGTGCGAGCAGCAGCGAAGCTGGCATGACATTCCTTTGCGCTCAGGGCATGAGCAGCCGGAGCGGAAAGGGCGGTGGCACAGCTCAGAGCCAGTGCTGCAAGCGCAAAGCGAGCGGAAGATGTCATAAGGAAAAACCTCATCCAAATACCAGGGCTGGAAGATGCAGCACCATGCCGCAGCGCCCTGACTATTGTTACATCTTATGATGAATAAATGTGTTTGGAAAAGGGTTATCCCCAACAGGCTTGCTTTGGTCCTTTACGTAATCATGCAAGCCGCGGGCCTTCATCTTGTCTGATGCAGCTTTTCCGTCATTGTCGTCTGGAATGTTTGTCAGAAGAGATGAAGATGAGTGGTCCGGCAATGGAAGTGCACTGAAAGTGCCATAAAAAAAGCCCCTTCCGGCACAGAGGCGGGAAGGGGCTCGAACAGCGGCATGATAAAACTGAGGAGAGGGTTAGTTGATCCGCTCTCCATGCAGGGACATGTCCAGCCCTTCCAGTTCTTCATCGGGGGTCACACGTAGACCCATGGTCAGATCAATGGCCTTCAGCAGAACAAAGGAGATGATGCCGCACCATAGAATGGTGACGATAACGGCTTCGCCCTGAACCATGAACTGATGCAGAGACCCCGTAATGCCAGACGGATTGGCGTCCGTGGCAGAGAGCGGACCGTAAGCAAACAGCCCCGTCAGCATGGCCCCGACAATACCGCCCACGCCATGCACGCCAAAGGCATCCAGACTGTCATCATAGCCCATCATGTGCTTCAGCGATGTGGCGCTCCAGTAGCAGATTACACCCGTAATCAGGCCGATGATCAGCGCGCTGCCCGGCAGCACAAACCCAGCAGCCGGCGTAATGGCAACCAGACCACCCACAGCCCCGGAAATTACACCCAGCACGGTCGGTTTGCCGCTGCGCAGCCATTCGACGAGCATCCAGGCCACACCGGCCCCGGCAGCAGCAATTTGCGTGGTAGCCATGGCCATAGCAGCGCGCCCGTTCGCCCCGACTGCCGAACCAGCATTAAAGCCGAACCAGCCGACCCAAAGCAGAGAGGCGCCAATAATGGCGTAGGTCAGATTGAAGGGAGAGAGATCATCCTGCCCGAACCCTTTGCGCTTACCCAGCACAAGAGCGCAGACAAGCCCGGCAATACCGGCATTGATATGCACGACGGTGCCGCCAGCAAAATCCGCAGTGCCGAGACCGGCCAGCCAGCCCATAGGGCTCCAGACCCAGTGCGCAATCGGCGCATAGACCAGCAGTGACCAGAGAACAGAGAAGATGCACATGGCGCTGAACTTCATGCGCTCTGCATACGCGCCGGAAATCAGGGCCGGGGTGATGATGGCGAACGTCATCTGGAACATCATGAAGAGGCTCTCAGGAATCGTCATCGTCGTGGCATTGAGAGAATCAGCGCCGAGCGTGAAGGCAATGTCAGCCCCGTTCTGGATATGCGCGCCAATCCCGCTCAGGAACATGCGCGACACGCCACCAATCCACGGTGTGCCGGTGGTGAAAGCCAGAGAATACCCTGCAACCATCCAGACAATGGACATAATGCAGCACAGCGCAAAGGACTGCATCAGCGTTGCCAGCACATTCTTCTTACGCACCATACCCGCATAAAACAGCGCCAACCCCGGAATGGTCATCATCAGCACAAAAGCCGTGCTGACCAGCATCCATGCGGTGTCACCGGTATCGATAGTAGGGGCTGTATCGGCTGCGTGAGCTATGCGAGCACTTAAAAAGAAGACAACACTACCGGCTAAGGCGGATAACGCTGAAAGCTTGCTAAAGACACTTGCACGAGGTGAACCTGTTAAAAACCTCGAGTTCATTGATCTGGAGCTCCGTGTGAATCTTATCCATTGGTTTCTAAGGTGAGATGATTCGATTTAGTATCATATTTAAAACCATAATTATAGGTTGGGTGAAATAGTTGATGAAAATTATTAAGTTATGAGATCTGTACATAGATGACAAGCATTGAGGGTTCTTAATAACTCTGTGGAGGAAGGTGTTGGCCGTTAGAAAATGATGATGGTGCATTATCAGAACTGTTAGGGCCGCAGTCCCTTCAGAAAGGACATATTCGTCGCTGGATGATCGGTCTGTAGCGTTTTCAGATATGAACTAAGCATTTTTGCTTAGTGTAGAATCTCCAGGCTTCTTGTTCTCTTGAGCGGGAGGAGGGACCGAAGAGGCGGTGATTGAATTTGGAGGGTTCGAAAAACCCCTGGCTCTGAACTGTTGGCTGTGATCCCCTACCTTGTGTGATGATTGGGGGATGGCTCATGAAGCAGCCGGGTTTCTTTGATGTTGACGACCGGCTTGCCCGGTTAAGCGGGCTTGGCGATCAGCTCGAGGTTGGACGCCATCCTGCGTAACGCGGGGTATCTGCCGATGTCCGGCCAGATCCTGGATGCCACGCTGGTGGCAGCGCCAAAGCAGCGCAATACCAACGGGGAGAAAGCCGATCTTCGGGAAGGCCGGATCCCCGAAGGGTGGGAAGACAAGCCGGTAAAGCTGTCCCACAAGGACAGGCACGCCCGCTGGACGCTGAAGTTCACGAAGGCAAAGCGGCAGGAGGACGGGACGCTCCCGGCCACGGACCTCGCCATTCCGTTCTTTGGCTACAAATCGCATGTTTCCATCGATCGAAAGTTTCGACTTATCCGGAAATGGAAGACAACGGATGCCGCTGCCAGTGATGGTGCCAGACTGCGCGAGGGTCTGCTGGATAAAACCAATACGGCCTCAACCGTTTGGGCCGACACCGCGTATCGCTCGAAAGCGAATGAGGACTTCATGGACAAAGAGGGTTTTGTCTCAAAGGTTCACAGGAAAAAGCCGCATCTCAAGCCCATGCCACGACATATCCAGAAATCAAATGCAGGAAACTCCGTTATCCGGTCGCGTGTCGAGCATGTCTTTGCCGATCAGAAATCGCAGACAGGACTGTTCATACGAACCGTTGGCATAACGCGGGCCACCATGAGGATCGGGCTGGCCAATATTGTCTACAACATGCGCCGCTTCCTCTTCCTCGAGAAGTTGAACGCGAGCACGTAGCCATCCCGGTGGCGATACTCCCCGGTCTGTTCAAAGCGCAGATGGAGGGATTGAAGAACCGTTGATTGATTTCCCTTT
>NZ_LHZA01000059.1 GCF_001580535.1 Acetobacter cerevisiae
CGTGAAGCCGCCCCTCCGGGTTTATGCTGCCGTATCTGCCGCCCTCAGCGCCCTGATTATTTCTTCAGGACTGCCAGCACCCTTCCGTGGTCGGAGCAAGCAGATATTCTGCCCGATCTGGAAGGCGTATGATCTGACGTCCCTCCGGACCATCTCAAGCAGTTCGTCAGAGATGCTGTAATCCCACGGCCACATAACCGGCACCCCATCCAGAACGATCTCACGGGGATTCGTTGCTGCCACACAATCGGGAACGGGAAGGATGATCTCCTGACCGGCAACCCATAGACTGGCACGGGTGGAACATTTCAGGCCACGGAAACGCTCGGCAATCTCCTGCAATGAAGCAATGGCCGCGGCACTGACAACCGGCTGTTTCGTGGCATCATTTGCAGGTGATGGGGTCGAATGTTCAGGTTCCAAAAGTGTGTAAGAAACGCCTAATTTAGTATTATAAATATAGGGTATCTTACACACTTTGAGGCGTTGCATTGCATAGGTCATTGCCTCCAAGTCTGGGCCACAAACCCGGCATGTTTCTTCACGTTCCCCCTTGATCTGATAGGTTCCACGCACCGCACTAATCCCCATCATGTCCAGAAGGTCACGCATGAACTTGTTGGGTGCTGGCTGGTGCTTTCTTGTCGATTACGTTGGCTAGTAGTCCCGCAACTGTCAGACGGTCGCTCTGGCTGCTCTGGGCATGTGCCGCTGTGATCGTGTCCCGAATACTCTCATATTCTACGCTACGTGCGTTTTATACGCCGCAAGCTACCCACATACCAGAAAGAACTTAGAACGCACTCAGCGGCCAACTGTGATGCCTTTACGGGCATGTTATACATCAACACCCACTAAGTCCGCAGGGTGGTCGCGTAGTAAACCCTCTCCAGGGACACACCTCCACACCTACTGACGCACCTAAAAAGGAGGTGTGCCTCTATTTTGTGGCTGATTTCTGCGGCCGTGGCATACCTATATACCTTTTTATATATAAAGATATATATGAGTATAACACCCAATACATGCATTACGTAATATGTGTTGAGTGCCTCTAAGGTGCGGATGTGTGCCTTTATATGGTTAAGTTATTGATTTATATAAATAAATAGTGCCATATAGGTGTGCCAGTGGCACACCTATATTATGTCACAAAGAAAATTGGCTCTGGTTGTTCTTCTGGGGTCGGAGGGTCACAACGGCAAAGCTAATTGCCGGGCAAGAACCTTGTAAACGTATGAACGAGCGACCCCGACCCGGCGAGCGATCTCTGTCGCACCGATGCCTTGGCGTTTCAGATCGAAGATGGTCGCGATCCGTTCATTGTCCGCCGGTCGGCCCTTATAAACGCCTCTGGCCTTCGCATTGGCGATTCCCTCCGCCTGACGCTCTTTTCTGAGATTCGTCTCCAGCTCCGCAAATACCCCGAGCATGTCCAAGAACGCTTTCCCGGCTGCTGTTGACGTGTCCACGGGCTGTTCAGTGCAGACTAGCGAAACGCCTTTAGCCCTGAGCGTCTGCACGATGGTTTGAAGGTCTCCAATCGAACGCGCTAGCCTATCAACGCGGGTTATCACCAAAGCATCACCTGGGCGCATAAACTCCAACAGGGTAGCCAGTTCCGTGCGGCCTTTCAGCTTAGTGCCTGTTTTTTGCTCTGTGCGGATAACGTCACACCCTGCGGCTTCCAATGCGGCAACCTGTGCTTCTGGGTTCTGGTCAGTGGTCGAGGTGCGAGCGTAACCGTATCTCATGGCAATGTGTCTCATTTGGGTTTAGACCCTAGCCCCTTGCTATGTCTCCAAATTAAAATCAATCCAAAAGAGACGCAAAAGGGGCGCGGTTTTCCTGTGTCTGTTATTTTATTGTATTTGTGGTTTTTGGGTATACCGAAAAGAGACGCTGCCACCATGTTCTGGGGGTACGTTCCCCCTGATCGTTCACCTGAACATCTGGCACTTGTTCACCCTCTACGTTCGCCCCGTCCGTAGGGTGTTCGCGTTCAGTCAATCGCGCCTCTGCCACCGCTAACCGCGCCCTTAGATCGGTATTGTCATCACGCAACCGGGAAAGCTCTTCCTTGTCCTGCGCTGCTTCCTCTGCCCGTCTGTCCAGTTCCCTCTGTAGGGTGGTCACGGCTAGGCGTAGGGTGTTCATCAGTTCAGCGTTCACCCCGTCCGTGGGTGGACTGTTCGGGGCGGTCATTTCTGACTGTTCAGGGGTCTGTTCGCCCTGCATGTTCGGGGTGGTTAGCGCGTGCGCTGGCACACTCACGTGAACGGTTCCACTGTTGTCTGTGATCTTGAGCCAGCCGCCACGCCTGACACGGGCGCGGGCCGCGTCCACTGATAAACCAAGCCGGTCTGCAATCTGCCTATAGGTTAGCTGCTCGGTCTTGGCGTTCATTCAATATCCTGTTGAGCCGGTAGCGAATAAAGCAGGGCGTGGGCCTACGCCACCTGTCCTGCCCGCAATTTACAAGATATTTTTACGCCAAAGATGGAGACATGACAGCGACAATCTCAGTCATGCTAGGCGTCATTCTCACAATAAACTCTGTTATTTTTGGTCAGAGATACAAGGCAGAGAATAAGCCTCCCCCATCGGCTCCTACTTCATGAGCCTTTGCGGTGCTGGTGTTTGGTGTGTCGGAGGGCTGGGGTTAGGTTCTGCCCCGGTATCCTACGCTCTCGCACCACGTGATTAGGTCATGCCTTGACATTCCGGCGGCTGAAAGCGGATCTGCATTAAATAAATTACTCTGAAAATTGGTTCCGCTGCCATTTTGGCACTTAGAAAGAAACGCCTGTTTTCTGCGGGCAAGGGCTTCTCTCAAACGCTGTGCAGCATGGGCGGCGGCGGCTTTAGCCTGCTCCAATGGTTTAACGATAAGCCGGTAGCGATTAGCGCCGTTACAGATGCGCCCTGATACCCTCTGACGCTGGCGTGTGCGTTCGACTATCCCTAAACGGTAAGCCGTCTCTAAGGCCCTTATAACGGTTCTGGTGCTGCATCCAGCACGGGCGGCGATGCTTTCATGGCTAGGGAATAAACCACGGTGTCCTTGAAAGCTGGCTAGTGCCTGCAATACCAGGTGCGTCTTTCCCGTGATCTGACGGCCTTGTGTGAGTGTCCAAATCTGGGAAGCGAAACTGGTCATAATCCGTCCTTTCAGACGGCGAGACACTTCCCCGGCTTTAAAGGCAGTTGAAACCAATCGGCTTCATGCCTATTATAGCCTTTGGATGCTCTGGCGGTTCCAAGCGCCTTTGCATCATATCTCGCCGGGCAAGCAGCGAGTTTTGAAGCCCTCGGAGTTAATCGCTCCGGGGGTTTCGTCGTTTTCAGAACAATGCACCGCATGACATGCGTCTGGCAAGGGGGCGAC
>NZ_LHZA01000151.1 GCF_001580535.1 Acetobacter cerevisiae
ATAGCGAATTTCCAAAAGGGCTCTCAGATAAGCCTGGCGGAGAAGATTATCTTGAATTTATAAGCAAGTGGCCTGATTTATCTCCAAATTCTTATCAATTCTATCATCCAGATCCGACGTCTCATGGTCCTTTGGAAGACCGAGGTGTGATCATGGTTTCTATTTTTTCTAACTCTCCTGGGAATGTTTCTGGTCAGGCGTTACTTGATAGAAATGTAGAAATAGGAGGAATAAAGAATTTAAATAATCCATTTAAGGATAAACTAGGATTTAATGAGTATTATGGAATAGTGAATGCACTTTATGAAAAAAAAATTAATAACGTAAAAAAAGTTGTGTCCTGTTCCCCAACACTTAATGGGCACCTGAAATCAACATGTGAATACAGATTTCCATTTTTTGTTCAGGATGAGAATAAATATTTATACGAAGATATGATCGATATTGAAACAGGTCCGCAGCATTTGAAAGATATGTTTGAAGTGGGAGAGGCTGTGCGGGCTAAGGTTCTATCATGGATGAGGTGTTAATTGACGTGCCGTATCAGGAGGTATCGTTAGGATATCACAGCAGGCGGTGCCCAGACAGGTGTGTGCAATAACTTACAGACTGCCTGCTGGGTATGAGGAGAGAGGGGGACTGTGCCGCGGATTTTTTGTCTTCCGAATCCGCACAATCCCCGTTCCCATCAGGCTGTTTTAAGAGCCTTTTTCAGCCCCGCATCCAGCACATCAAGGAAGTCCTGCGTGTTCAGCCATTTGGCGTCTTTGCCAACCAGAAGAGCGAGATCCTTGGTCATCTGGCCGCCTTCGACCGTTTCGATACACACCCGTTCCAGCGTTTCGGCAAAGTGGACAACGTCCGGCGTGTTATCAAACCGGCCCCGGTAGGCCAGCCCGCGGGTCCATGCAAAAATGGACGCAATGGGGTTGGTGCTGGTGGGGCGGCCTTTCTGGTGCTCGCGGTAGTGGCGGGTCACGGTACCATGCGCGGCTTCTGCTTCCACCACCTCGCCCGTCGGGTTGAGCAGCACGGAGGTCATAAGCCCGAGGCTGCCAAAGCCCTGCGCCACAATGTCGCTCTGCACGTCGCCATCGTAGTTTTTACAGGCCCAGACATACCCGCCCGGCCATTTGAGGGCGCAGGCCACCATGTCATCAATCAGGCGGTGTTCGTAGGTCAGACCCGCCTTTTCAAAGTCAGCTTTGAATTCCTTGTCATAAATCTCCTGGAACACATCTTTAAACAGGCCGTCATAGGCTTTCAGAATGGTGTTCTTGGTGGAGAGATAGACCGGCATGTTGCGGTCCCGCCCGTAGGAGAGGGAGGCGCGGGCAAAGCCTTCAATAGACGCACGGGTGTTGTGCATGCCCAGTGCCACGCCGGGGCCTTTGAAGTCATGCACGTTCAGCGTCACGGGCTCGCCGCCGCCTTCGGGCGTGTAGGTCAGCTTGACGGTGCCGGGGCCGGGCACGAGGGTTTCCACCGCACGATAGATGTCACCATAGGCATGGCGGCCAATCACAATCGGCTTGGTCCAGTGCGGCACAAGGCGCGGCACGTTGGAGCAGATGATGGGCTCACGGAAAATGGTGCCATCCAGAATGTTACGGATGGTGCCATTGGGTGAGCGATACATGCGCTTCAGCCCGAATTCCTTCACGCGGGCTTCATCCGGGGTGATGGTGGCGCATTTTACGGCCACGCCGTAGCGTTTGGTGGCTTCGGCGGCATCGACGGTGACCTGATCATCCGTTGCGTCGCGGTGTTCAATGCCAAGATCATAATATTTCAGGTCAATATCGAGATAGGGCAGAATCAGGCGCTCACGGATAAAGTGCCAGATGATGCGCGTCATCTCATCACCATCCATCTCGACGATGGGATTTTTAACTTTAATTTTTGTCATGGTGAATACTCCCTCGTCCCCGCACGGGACCATAAAAACCCGCATGAGGCGTATGGGCATCATGCGGCAGGCGGATGAACGGGATAAGAGGACCGGGGCAGTCTGTCGCTTCACATTCCGGTTAGGAAAATCCCCGTAAGAGGGATGTTTTCCCCGGTTTTGTGCCGCTGGAGGCCGGATTTGTGCGGGGTGTGTGCTTGTGGCGGAACTGGTGTAGGAGGGGGCATCACAATATGGTCAGGACTTCATGACAGCATCTGCGTCTTCTCTGCCGTCCCGAACCCAGTCTTTTTCTGTCGTGCTGGCGATTGAGCTGTGGGAACGGTTCGGCTTTTACGGCATGCAGGGCATCCTGCTGCTTTACATGATCCAGCGGCTTGGCTTTTCCGATACGCAGGCCAACCTGCTGTGGGGCACCTTTTCCGCCGTCTGTTATGCCGCTCCCGCCGTAGGGGGCTGGGTGGGGGACACCCTTCTGGGCGCCCGCCGCACCATGGTGATGGGCGCTGTGGTGCTGACGCTGGGGTATGTCCTGCTGGGCGTGGATCTGGGTGGCCAGATGGCGTTGTTTGTCGCTCTGGCGGTCATCGCTCTGGGGAACGGACTGTTCAAATCCAACGCGGCCAATCTGGTCCGCCGGGTTTACGAAGGGGATGATGCCCGCATCGATGTCGCCTTCACCATTTACTATATGAGCATCAATGTCGGCTCCACGCTCTCTCTGCTGCTCACGCCGTGGTTGCAGGAGAAGTATGGGTGGTCTCCGCCATTTCTGGTCTGTGCGGCCGGGCTGGCGCTTGGGGTGGCGTGTTACACGCTGTGCCGCAAGTGGCTGGCGCGCATTGGCTCCCGCCCGGATTTTGAGCCGCTGGTGTTCTCCCGCTTTATGGCGGTGCTGGGCGGGATGGTGCTGGTTCTGGCGGTTATGGTCGGGCTGCTGCGCTATCCGGCAGCGGGCCGGGCCTGTGTGTGGGTTGCCGCACTGAGCGTAGGTGTGGTGTGGACGCTGCTGTATCGCCGCGCCTCTGCCGCCGTGCGGCCCGGCCTGCGTCTGGCTTATCTGCTGATTGTGCAGACCATGCTGTATTTCGTGTTCTACCAGCAGATGGTCACGTCCCTCACGCTGTTTGCGCTGCGGGATGTGGATTCTGCCTTTACGCTGGGTGGCGTGACGCTGTTCCACATGTCAGCCGGGCAGTTTCAGGCGCTTAACCCGGTATGGATCATGCTGGCCAGTCCGCTTCTGTCGTGGGTTTATAAATCCATGGCGGACCGGGGCTGGAATTTCCCTATTGCCGAGAAGTTCATTGTCGGCTTCTCGCTGGTCTCGCTCTCCTTCCTCATCTGGTGGTGGAGTGCGGCGACGGGTGGCAACCATCTGGTTTCACCCTGGGTCATGTTCTGGGCCTATGGGGCGCTGTCTATCGGGGAGTTGCTGATCAGCGCGCTCGGGCTGGCGGTGGTGGCGCGCTATGCGCCCGCCAATGTCGGCGGGTTCATGATGGGCAGCTACAACGTGTCCAACGGTGTGGCGATGTATCTTGGCAGCGCGCTGGCCAATCTGGCGGCGGTGGGGCCTGCTGTGGCGTCCGGTGACCCGTCCCAGACCCTGCCGGTTTATGCGGGCCTGTTCCGTATGCTGTTCCTGCTGGGCATTGGCTGCACGCTGCTGTTTGTGGTGTGCCTGCCCTTTACCCGCCGGTGGGACGCCCAGCACCGCGCCGCGCAGGCTGCGGCGGAGTAAGCGGCGGTGTTCCTGCCTGCATGAGTTCCGAACGGGGCGGAGGGAAATCCTCCGCCCCGTTTGCGTCTGGGCGGGCAAACAGGCTGCTCTTTGTCCAGAGTTCGTGTCTGCGCCGCGTTTGAAGGGCATCTGCGGGGCAGGGCGGCAGCGTTTTCACACCAGGTCTCCATAAATAAAGTTGGAGGCCAAACGCAGTGTGCTGCAAAAGGTTCTGGGTAAAAACGGTATGCCGGGTCTGTGCCCCATGCGGGTTTTACAGAATGCCGCCTGCAATCGGCAGATTAACGCCTGTCATGTAGCTTGCGGCGTCGCTCAGCAAAAATGACACCACACCCGGAATTTCGGAAATATTGCCGTAGCGACGCATGGGCACGCTGCCAATCATCTGCTTCGCTACGGTCTCAGGATCGGTGGAGAAATACTGTGTCTTGGCTTTGGCCTGTTTTTCCACCTGCATGTCCCACATCGGCCCCGGCCCCATGAAGGCAGGGCTAATGGCGTTGACGCGGATATTATGCGGCGCAAGGTCTTTGGAGGCTGTTTGCGTCAGCCCCACAATGGCAAATTTGGACGCGCCATAAGCTGCCATATTGGGCGGACCCTGCACCCCGGCCATGCTGGCCGTGTTCACAATGGCTCCGGATTTCTGCGCCACCATTTGCCGGGCAACAGCTTGCAGGACATGAAATGCGCCACAGACATTGATCTGGATGACGCGGTTAAAATCCTCTTCCGGATAATCCTGCACCGGGGCAAAAGCCCCCTGAAAACCAGCGTTATTGAACAGGAAATCAATTTTTCCAAAATCGGAAACAACCTGCTCTGTTGTGCTGTTAACGCACTGCGCATCCGTTACGTCACACACATAAGGGCGGACAGTGCTGCCGTATTGCCGAACTTTGCTTGCTGCGTCCTCCAGTTTGTCCTTTTGCAGATCAAGAAGGGCAATGTCCGCCCCCAGAGAGGCCAGATGTTCGGCCACAGCAAGGCCGATGGTGCCAGCGGCTCCGGTAATTACAGCAATTTTGCCTGAAAACTGGCCGGATGTGTGCGGTGTCATACGGGGTCTCCTGTTCGTCCAATATCAGCAGTTACTGGGCCTGATCCGTCAGCAGCGGCACACGGCTTTTTTGCGCCATGTCCTGCATATAGCGGAGAGTGTTGGGGCCGAAGGTCAGGCCTTTGACAATGCTGAGGGAGCGCAGCACCGGGTAGAGGTGGAAGTCGGCTTCTGTCAGGGGAGGTGGGCTGGCCAGCAGAGGGTCCAGCTTATCGAGCTGCGCCTGCACGGGGGGCAGGAGCGTGTCTGTCTGCGCCATGAGGGCATCCAGATTGCCAAAATGCTGCTCTTCCCGGGTAATGAAGGCCTGTCGCGCGGCATCGGTCGCCACTTCTGCAAATTTGCCACGGGTAAAGCGCGGCACAATCAGTTTAAGCCCCAGAGACCAGGTCTCTTTGCTCCAGGCCATCAGGGGCTCATTGGCGGGGGATGTCAGCAGGCGTGGCGGGTAGGTGTCATCCAGATAGTGCACAATATCCAGACTTTCCGGCATGCAGGTGCCGTCGTCTTTCTGCAGGATGGGCAGGCCCTTTTTACCGGTAAGGCGCAGCGGGGTTTCGCTATCGCCTTCCATCACAACGCACAGTTCGACCGGGATATTCTTCAGGCCCGCCATCATGCGGGCGCGGGAGCAGAACGGGCAGTGTTCGTAAATATAGAGCTTCAACGACAGACTTCCTCACTCCGACCGGGCCCATGGAGGCCCGGCCAGTCTCTTGGTTTTGCGTAACCAGAACACGTCAGAGGAAGGATCGTTGCACCGCAGTGCTGGCAGGGCTGGTGTGCTTAGAACTCAGCAGACAGCGTGAAGTGATACACACGCGGCAGGCCGGCATACAGGCTGGAAGACGCGCCGGATGTGCCGCTGGGCGCACCGGTGAAGACGGAGGCCCAGTAGCGCTCGTTGGTGGCGTTGCTCACCCCAAAGCGCAGGACCATCGGCAGGCGCTCGGTCGCGCGGAAGGTGTAGCGTGTGCCCAGATCCAGCGTGGTGTAGGAGCCGGTGTGCAGCGTGTTGGTCACGTTGGCAGCGCGGTTGCCCATGTAATGCACGTTGGCATTAAACGCCCAGCCGGAGGCGAAGGAACCGAGAGACGCTGGGAGGCGATAGTCCAGCAGCAGGTTGGCCTGCAGCGGGGCCGCGCCCACAATTTCCTTGCGGTCCAGCGTGGGAGAGGCCGCATGCACCAGCTCAGCATCCAGCCAGGTCATGCCCGCCAGAACGGAGAGGTTGGGCAGCACTTCACCCGAAATCTGAGCTTCCACACCGTAGTTCCGCTGCGTGCCACCATACTGGTAGGTCTGGCAGTTGGTCATGGCGGCACAGCCGGCGTTCGGGTTGGCGGCGGCGACATACATGGCGTAGGGCGACGTCATGCGGAAACCGGCCACGTTAAACTGCATGGTATTGTAACGCAGTTTGTAGCCCACTTCATATTCTTCGGAATGGGCTGCGGGCAGCGCGATGTTCGTATTGGTGTAGCTGGTGCTGTTGGGGGTAACAGGTCCGGCTTCAATAGACCGACCATAGGTGAAGTAGAAGGTCTGGTTATCGGTCGGCTTATACATGATGCTGGCGGTCGGGCTGAAGGCTGCGGAAGTTTCAAACGTATCCCGCAGAGCGCTTTTGGCGTTCAGCGCACCGCGCTGATGGATCCAGCCCCATGAGAGCGTGCCCATGATGGACCAGTGTTTGTTCAGTTGCAGGGTGTCCCCCACAATGAAGGACTGGCTCATGATGCTGCTGGATTTATAGCGGCCATGATAATAAGGCTGCGTGCCACCGTTCTGGCTCGCGCCATACATGTTGTGGATACCCAGATTTTGCGCCGCCGTTGAGGCCGCAACCGGGTTGTAGTTGCCCATCATGTAGCCGTTGGTGCCAATCACCAGATCATGCCGGATGGGGCCGGTGTAAACGCGACCGTTGATGTAGGCCATGTTACTGCCAACGCGGAAATCGTTCGCGGTGGTGGTGGCGGTGGCTTTGGAGCTGTACCAGCCGTCACTGCCGCGCAGACCGCCGCAGGTTTTGCCGCCGTCACACAGCGTATCAGCCACACCAAAAGCCTGACGCGCAGCGTCCTGATACAAACCACCCAGCGTGAAGCTCCAGTTTTCATTAAACTGATGCTTGATTTTGCCGAGGAAGGTGTTGGTTTCCATGTGGTAGCCGCTCCATTCCGGAGCCAGACGCTTGCTCAGATCCGGAGCTTCCGGGAGCTTGTCGCCCCCCACGCCGGTGGCCAGAATACCAAAGCCGGGCGCGCCGCCGCGCTGGTCATAAGTATAGTGGCTGGCGTCAATTTCGATAACTGTCTTGTCATCCAGATGGAAATCGAAATCACCGCTGACCATTTCACGGCGCATGGAGCTGCCCTGCGTGTAGGCTGTGCCATCGGCGTGCAGCATGTTCAGGCGGTAGCCAAACCAGCCATTGCGGCCCAGACGACCGGAAATATCGCCATTGACGGTTGGGGTGCCGATGGAATCCACGCCAACGGAAAGCCGCTCCGTGCGGCGGTCAGTCGGACGTTTGAGCGTGTATTCAAACACACCAGCCGGGTTTTCCGGCCCATACATGGCCCCTGCCAGACCATTGAGAACCTGAAGGTTATCCACCCATTCCGCGGGATATGGCGTGGTGGAGACCACGTTCAGGCCGTCCAGACGGGAGTTGGCGACAACATCGGATTCAAACCCACGGGACTGCGGGCGGGATGTGTTGGGGTCCCCACGCACTTCCAGCTGCACGGAGGGGAGATACTGCGCCATGTCATTGATGCTGCGGATCTGCTGGTTGACCACAACGTCATGCGTCACACCCATGACGGAATAGGGCGTGTCCAGCGTATCGCGGTTCCCCAGCGGGCCGAGATAGACAACCTTGTTCATATATTTGGCGGCAGTGCCGTCGGCGGCATGGTGGCCGTGGACGTTGATCGTTTCCCCGTTGGAGCCGTCGAGAATTCCGGCAATGGGAGTGGAGGTACGTTTTGCGGAGTTCACAGTCGCAGGGGTTTTAAGCGCAACTTTTTTGGCGGGCGCTGCTTTGATGGCGGCCTGTTTGTCGGGCGCGGCCTGCGGAGCCGGGGCGGGTGTTGAGGCCAGAGCAGAGCTCGTCAGCAGGAGTGCGCCAAATGTCCCTGTGGCGAGGAGGCGGGGAAAACGATCATGCATGGCTCTGGCAGGTCCGGAATAGAAATGAACAAAAGGTGAGCCGGTTCTGCCGAGCCTGCCGGGTGTTGTCCATATATGGCCGTGCATAAACCTGTATATGAAGGAATATAATCATCGGACTGATGCAGGAATAATACAGTTACGCAGCGTTCCCCCGGAAAATGGGGGCTACTGTGCGATTTTGTGCATTATGGTGATGCGTAAAATGTATTGGGGAGCAGGAGGGATGAGCTGTCAAATGGCATCTGAGTGTGCAGGCACGACACGCCAAATCCAGACGCACGAAAACAGCATCTGTGATGCTTGGCTTTAGGCATTATCGATTTTCTGGAGAAAATTGCTGGGGCGAATGACGGGGCTCGAACCCGCGACAACCGGTACCACAAACCGGCGCTCTACCAGCTGAGCTACATCCGCCACACAGCAAGCGCTCATGTAGAGAAACGGAGCTGGCCCGTCAAGACCGAGATGCGGAGAAGGGGCAAAAAATTCCACAACCCGCTTTTGCCGCACGGATGGTGCGGCGCTCTGGCGGTCCGGTGTCTTGATTTATGGGCCGCCAGAGGTCCGGGGAGGGTTAGGCGCGCTTGCTTGCCCAGCGTTCGATACGGGCCACGGCCTCCTGCAACACGCTCTCCTGCTTACAGAAGGCGAAGCGGACCAGATGCTTTGGCGGGGTGCCGTTGGATGGGTCATAGAAGGCGGAGGCGGGGATGGTGGTGACACCGGCTTCTTCCGTCAGCATCCGGGCAAAGGCGACATCATCCAGCCCGTTGGCCAGAGGGCTAATGTCCGCCATCACAAAGTAACTGCCGTCACACGGCAGCACGTCCAGCCCTACGCCGCGCAGGCCTGCGGAGAGGATGTCGCGCTTGCGGGCCATGTCCCCGGCCAGATCGCGGAAATACTGCTCGTCCTTGTTCAGGCCGAATGCTACGGCGCGTTGCAGGTTGGGGGCGGTGGCAAACACCAGATTCTGGTGCGCCTTGGCGACCACAGCCGCCAGCGGGGCAGGGGCGGTGACGTAGCCCACCTTCCAGCCAGTGAGTGAGAAGCTCTTGCCCGCACTGCCAATGCGCAGGCACCGCTCCCGCATGGCGGGGCGGCTCATCAGCGAGACATGCGGCGTATCGAAGGTGAGATGTTCATACACCTCATCGCATACAGCATAGGCGTCGTGCTGAATCAGCAAACCGGCGATGAAGTCCAGCTCTTCCGGGGTGAAGACCTTGCCGGTGGGATTCATGGGCGTGTTGAGCAGAATGGCCTTGGTGCGGGCAGAAAAGGCGGCGGCCAGAGCCTCCCGCGGGAGCGTCCAGCCCGGTTCTTCCAGCCGCACCAGTTTTGGAACGCCGCCAAGCTGGCGGACCATGGGCAGGTAGGTGTCATAAAGCGGTTCAATCAGCACCACTTCATCACCGGGTTCGATCAGCGCCATCAGCGCGGCAGCGAGCGCTTCCGTAGCACCAGAGGTGACGACCACTTCCGACTCCGCATCAATCTCCAGCCCCTGAAAGCGGGCGTTGGAGTCTGCCACCGCGCGGCGTAGTTCCGGCAGGCCGGTCAGCGGCGCATACTGGTTGCGGCCATCCAGCAGGGCATCCGCCGCCGCCTGCACCATGTCCTGCGGGCCTTCCGTATCCGGGAAGCCCTGCCCCAGATTAATGGCGTCATGCGCGCGGGCCAGCTCCGACATCACGGTGAAAATGGTGGTGGGCAGGGCGGCAATCTGCCGGTTGAGCGGTTTTGTCATGGCCGTATGTCCTGGGGGCTGCCGGGGGAAAAACGCAGTGGAAACTACAAAAGTGGCGGGCAGACTGCCACGGGCTGGCAAGGGGAGAAAAGAGGGGAGTTTGATGCCGGATCGTTATATTTCGCACAAGGCCGATTGCCCGCGCGGCCAACCCGTGCAAGTTTGGGGCTGTTCGCCCTGAGCCTTCATGCCTTATGGGCAGGTTACGCGCAGGAAGGACCCCCTCTTGTTCAGTGCAGCACCAGATATATTGATGACGTGACATGAGAAAGATCGAGGCCATAATCAAGCCGTTCAAGCTGGACGAGGTGAAGGAAGCCCTTCACGAACTCGGCCTGCAAGGCATTACCGTGATCGAAGCCAAGGGTTTCGGCCGGCAGAAAGGGCACACGGAACTCTATCGTGGCGCGGAATATATTGTCGATTTTCTGCCCAAGATGAAAATTGAGGTTGTGTGTCCCGCAAATCTGGTGGAACGCGCGGTGGAGGCTATCTCGGCCGCAGCGCGCACCGGACGAATCGGTGACGGCAAAATCTTTATTCTCCCGGTGGAAGACGTGGTGCGAATCCGCACGGGGGAACGAGGGGAAGATGCTATCTGAGGCAGCCCGGCCCGGGGCGCCCCGAGAGCGGACGCGAGTTTTATAATCCTAGACGTGCCGCAAGAGTGTGGTGCGCAACAGGTTGTAGGTGAAGACATATGGTGAAGAAAACGACCACTGCGGGTGACAGCAAAGCCGCAGCGATTGCTAAGGTTTTTGACCTGATCCAGGAAAACTCGGTCGAGTTTGTCGATCTGCGTTTCACGGATCCGCGCGGCAAGTGGCACCACACCACGCAGTATGTCACCACGATTGAAGAAGACACCTTTACCGAGGGCTTCATGTTCGATGGTTCCTCCATTGCCGGATGGAAAGCCATTAACGAAAGTGACATGGTTCTGCTGCCGGACCCGGAAACAGCCGTGATGGACCCGTTTACGGCCCGCCCGCAGTTGATCCTGTTCTGTGACATCATCGAGCCGTCCACAGGTCAGCCCTATAACCGTGACCCGCGCTCCACCGCCAAGCTGGCTGAGCAGTATCTGAAGTCCTCCGGTCTGGGCGACACCGCCTTCTTTGGCCCGGAAGCTGAATTCTTCATTTTCGACAACGTGCGCTTTGGCACGGGCCCGAACTTCGGCAAATATCAGCTCGACAGCATCGAAGGACCCGGCGCGTCCCTGAAGGACTACCCGGAAGGCAACATGGGCCATCGTCCGGGTGTGAAGGGTGGCTACTTCCCCGTACCGCCGGTGGACAGCGAGAACGACCTGCGCGCCGAAATGCTCGCCACCATGGGTGAGATGGGTCTGCCGATTGAAAAGCAGCACCACGAAGTCGCACAGTCTCAGCATGAGCTGGGCACCAAGTTCGACACGCTGGTCCGCTCTGCCGACTTCATGCAGATCTACAAATACTGCGTGCACAACGTGGCCCATTCCTACGGTAAGACCGCCACGTTCATGCCGAAGCCGATCTATGGCGATAACGGCTCTGGCATGCATGTTCACCAGTCCATCTGGAAAGACGGCAAACCGACGTTTGCAGGCAATGGCTATGCGGACCTGTCCGACACCGCCCTGTATTACATCGGCGGCATCATCAAGCATGCCAAGGCGCTGAATGCCTTCACCAACCCGTCCACCAACTCCTACAAGCGTCTGATCCCGGGCTTTGAAGCTCCGGTGCTGCTGGCTTACTCTGCGCGCAACCGCTCTGCGTCCTGCCGTATTCCGTATGCCACCAACCCGAAAGCCAAGCGCGTTGAAGTCCGCTTCCCGGACCCGACGGCCAACCCCTACCTGGCGTTCTCCGCCATGCTGATGGCCGGTATCGACGGCATCAAGAACAAGATCCACCCGGGCGATGCCATGGACAAGGATCTGTATGACCTGCCGCCGGAAGAGCTGAAGCAGATCCCGACGGTTGCCGGCTCCCTGCGTGAAGCGCTGGAAGCTCTGGCCGCTGATCATGAGTTCCTGCTGGCTGGTGGCGTGTTCACCAAAGACCAGATCGAAAGCTACCTGACGGTGAAGTGGGAAGACGTGTATCGCTTTGAACACACCCCGCACCCGGTTGAGTTCGAAATGTACTACTCCGTCTGATCCCTCTCCTTTAGAGGTTCAGTCGATCAGGAACGCGGCCTTCTTCGGAGGGCCGCGTTTTTTTTGTGCCTGCGCTCGGGCTGCACTGTGCCTTTTGGGTGATTGACTCGGCGGGGTGAGGCGATAAGACAACGCCTGTGATGGTTTCCCCCACACAAGGGAATGAAAAGGGAACCGGGTGCAGGCCTCGCTGGCCTTAGTCCCGGGCTGTCCCCGCAACTGTAAGCGGTATGGCTGAGTAGTCCGGACGCAAGGCGTTCGGCCCACTGGAGATGGTGTTTCTCCGGGAAGGGATTGCTCAGCTACGACGCCGCAAGCCAGGAGACCTGCCATCCAGCAAGTGGTTGCGACCAGGAAACGCCAGTCGGGGTGTGTTGGCGTGCGTAACTGAGTTCTGCCCCGGCTACTGCCGTATGGGGCAGGCCGGAGACGCTGTCCTGTGGCAACGGCTGACCACAGGATACGAGTATTATGACCTTCCTTCGTTGCGTGCTGACAACCTCCACCATTCTGGCTGTGGCTGGCTATGGCGGGGTAGCGCAGGCTGCTGCCCTTTCTGAAGCCCAGACTCCTTCCGGCAAACAGGTGGCCCATAAAGCCGCCTCTTCCGGCAAGACCCTGAAAGGTCGGGCCGGTGCGGCGGCTCAGCAGCCGGTCGGCACGGCACCGGCGGGGCGTACAGTTGTCTCGCTCAGCCCGTCGCAGGGATTGCCGGAAGTGGTTACGGTCAGTGCGTTGCGCAGGCCAGTGCGGGCGGATGATGTGGGCTCCAGCGTCACCGTGGTCACGGATGAGCAGATTGCTACCCAGCAGCGGCGCACACTGCCTGATATTCTGGCGCGTCAGCCGGGGCTGAATGTGGTGCGGTCCGGTGGCTTTGGCGGCACGACCTCCATCTTCATGCGCGGTTCAAACGCCAATGACGTGAAGGTGCGGATCGATGGCATGGACATCAATGATGGCAGCTCCGCTGATAATGCGTTTGATGCCGGACAGTTTGTAACGGACGGTATTGGCTCCATTGAAATTCTGCGCGGCCCGCAGAGCGGCCTGTATGGCGCAGATGCCATGGCCGGGGTGATTGATATCAACACCAAACAGGGTGAGGGACGCTTCAAACCGTTTGTGCGGATTGAGGGTGGGTCTTACGGCACGTTCAATCAGGCCTTCGGCGCGTCCGGCAGCAGCGGGCGATTCCATTATAATGTCGTGTTGTCCCATTACCGCACCGACGGTTTTCATGAAATCCCGCGTTATATTGATCGGTATAATGAGGCCAGTCGTGCTCAGCGCCGCGCGGGCGACCGGAATGATAACCGCAGCGCAAACGTCAAACTCGGTTATGATGTCACGCATAATTTTGATCTCGGTCTGACGGCGCGCCTGATACAGGCCAATTATCATACCTTCACATCGTATGATGACGTGTTCACACCGTATAACGGTAACCAGCTGATCCGGGACCAGAATACGCAGAATGAGGCCGTTGTGCGCGGTACGGCGCATCTGTCATCGTTTGGCGGAATGTTCGATCAGGTTTTGGGGCTCGGTTACATGACCAACCGCCGCCGCTACATGCAGGACGGGTCTTACGCGGATGGCGAGCCCGCCATGACGGACCCGTACTATTACCGTTCAACCCGGCTCAAGGTGGACTGGCACGGCACGGTGGATCTGCGAAAATACGGCACTCTTCTTGTGGGTGCCGAGCATTTTCATGACACGATTGATGTCTCGACCAGTGACCCGACGGAACCCATGCACACTACAGCAGGCATGGATACCACAGCGGGCTATGGGCAGTATGAAGGCAACTGGAACCGCATTCTCTACGGCGCGGCCAATGTGCGGTATGATTCCAATTCCCGCTAC
Source organism: Acetobacter cerevisiae (assembly GCF_001580535.1). Taxonomy (GTDB): domain Bacteria; phylum Pseudomonadota; class Alphaproteobacteria; order Acetobacterales; family Acetobacteraceae; genus Acetobacter; species Acetobacter cerevisiae. The sequence continues at coordinate 13,665 of NZ_LHZA01000151.1, forward strand.
GGCAACCATGTCACCTGGCGTGTGGCCCCGGCCATTCATGTGCCGAACACTGGCACTATTATCAAAGCCAGTGCCGGGTCCGGCTTCCATGCGCCGTCGCTGTATCAGCTGTTTGTCAATCAGCGTGGGGCAGGCTGGGGGGAAGAGGGCAACCCTAACCTGAAAGCCGAAACCATGATTGGGTATGATGTGGGTGTGGAGCAGAAACTGCTGCATGACAAACTGCATTTTGGCGCCACATGGTATGACAACAAGGTGCGGAATCTCATCCAGTCTTCATCCTACGTGTTGCCAGTGGCAGGGAGCGCGTGGGGGGATTACATTTATTCCTACGGCAATGTGGGCCATGCGCGGATGTATGGTGTGGAAGCGTTCCTGGACTGGAAGGCGTTGGATACGCTCAGCTTTGCGCTGAACTATACCTGGACCCACGCGCGGGATACGGAAAATAATGCGCCGTTGCAGCGCCGCCCACAGCATAAGTTCAATTTCAACACCACATGGTCCCCGGTGAAGGACTTCACGCTGTCTGGCAATATTCTCTACACCAGCGGCTGGCGGGATTACCCGTTAGTGGGTGAAAACTATTGCAGCACCTGTGGCAAGGGGCATGGATATTTCACGATTGATCTGACCGCGCATTACAAAATCAATCGCTATATCTCGGTTTTTGCGCGGGCGGATAATCTGCTCAACCGGCAGTATGAAGACCCGATTGGCTACCTCCAGCCCGGTCGCGCCGGATATGGTGGCTTTACGCTGAATTACTGATCCCGCACGGGGCGCATGCCAGAAGGCAAATGGCCTTTTTTACGCCATGCGTTAGAGTGACAAGACAGTTTGAGACGTATTTCAGAAAGGTTTTTCCCGTATGGTCACGCAACGCCCCGAAACACAGTCCACACAGCGCCAGCCGGTGCGTCGCACGCTTAAGGCACTGGTACGGTGTGGCATGCTGATGGGTCTGCTCTGTGCATCCGTCTCCGGCACGGCGCTGGCGGAAGACAGCACGGTGCATAACTGGACCACCAGCGGGAATGTGACGGTGGCGGATCGCTTCCCGGATGTGCAGGCGTCCGGCATTGCGCGGCTGCCGGACGGGCGGATTGTGCTGTCGCTGCCCACGAGTGCTCAGCGGCATAAAGGCCCGGTGCTGGTTACGTGGACGCAGGGGCAGTTGACGCCGTTCCCCAGCAAAGCCGCGCAAAGTAAGATTATCTCTCCGCTGGGTATGACGGTGGATACCAACGGCCAGCTCTGGCTGCTGGATGAAGGCGTGCGTGCTGGCAGCAAGGCCAAAGCCAAACCGGCCCTGCTGCATATTGACCCGAAGACGAACAGGATTGTCCGTCGTTATGCGTTTGGCGCGCCCGCCGTGCGGCCAGACAGCCATGTGAATGATGTGCGGGTTGACCTCACCCATGGCAGCGCCGGCACGGCATTTGTCAGCGATACGTCCCAGACCACGCACCCCGCTCTGCTGGTGGTGGATCTGGCCAGTGGCAAGGTGCGGCGCATTCTGGAAGAAACCGTGTCCGTCAGCCCGGTGCCGGGTTTTGTGATGGAAGCGGACGGTCGCCTTGGCCGGTATGATGCCGAGCATCCCACCGTGCCGCAGGGCGGGGTGGACGGTGTGGCGCTGAGTGCGGATTCCACGCGCCTTTACTGGTCTCCGCTGTCCTCCCGCCGCCTTTACAGCGCGCCCACAGCCGTGCTGGCAGACCCCAACACGACAGAAGCCACGCTGGAAGCTGCCGTGAAGGACGAAGGGGAAGTCGGGATTATGGACGGCATGATGACCGCCCCTGATGGCAGCCTGTATGTAACGGATATTGAGCGCCATGCCGTGGTGCGCCGCGCGCCGGATGGCAGCCTGTCCCTCGTTGCGCAGGATGCCCGTCTGATTGCACCGGACAGCATGGCGTTTGATGGCAACACCATTTTGCTGACAGTCGGCCAGTGGGCGCGCCTGCCGGACTTCCATAATGGCAAGGACATGCAGGAACGCCCGTATATTCTGGTGCGTATTACCCCGCCTGAAGTCGCAGCTTCAACTCAGCCTGCACAGCAGTAAAAGGTGAGATGGAGCAAAAATGTCTACACAGGATTTTATTTCGACTATCCCAAAAGCTGAGCTGCATCTGCATATTGAAGGCAGTCTGGAGCCGGAACTGATGTTTGCGCTGGCGCGGCGGAACCGGGTTTCCATCCCGTTTTCCTCTGTGGAAGATGTCCGCACCGCCTATCAGTTTACAAAATTGCAGGACTTTCTGGATATCTACTACGCCGGGGCGGATGTGCTGCTGACGGCGGAGGATTTTCGGGATCTCGCCGTCGCCTATTTTGATCGTGCAGCGGCAGATGGCGTAACCCATGCCGAGATCTTTTTTGATCCCCAAACGCATACGCTGCGAGGTGTTCCGTTTGATGTGGTGATGGAAGGGCTGCTTGCGGGGGTGGAGGACGCCCGGCGCAGACACGGCATGAGTGTTCTGCTGATCCTGTGCTTTCTGCGCCATCTGGATGAAGAGTCGGCTTTTGCAACGTTCCGATCAGCTGAAAAATGGTTTGGCCAGATTAGCGGTGTCGGGCTGGATTCCTCAGAAGTGGGGCATCCACCATCAAAATTTGCAAAAGTGTTTGCCGCCGCAGCCGATGCCGGGTTGAAGCGTGTGGCCCATGCGGGGGAGGAAGGGCCGCCCGCTTATGTGTATGAAGCCCTTGATATCCTGCGGGTGGACCGGCTGGACCACGGCAATCGATCACTGGAAGATCCTTTTCTGACCAGCCGTCTGGCGCGGGACGCCATGACACTGACCGTCTGCCCGCTCTCCAACCTCAAATTGTGTGTGGTGGAGGATCTGCGGAACCACCCCATTGATATCATGCTGGAAAAGGGGCTGCGGGCGACGCTGAACTCGGATGATCCGGCTTATTTTGGCGGCTATGTTGCGGAGAATTACCGCGCGCTCGTTGATGCCGGGAAACTGTCAAACCGGGATATTGCGACATTGGCCCGGAACAGCTTCCTTGGCTCTTTTCTGAATGATGATGCCCTGACGCACCAGCTTGAAAGGCTTGATGCGTTTTTGCTGCGTCATGCTGCGGCTCTGTAAAGGCAGGCCGTCAGGAGCTTTTACGGCTGAACCCCAAAGGCGAAGACTGTGGTGTGGTCAAACTCTTCACCCGGTCTGAGCACGGTTGAGGGAAAGTTTGCGTGGTGCGGAGCGTCCGGGAAAAACTGGGTTTCCAGCGCAATACCGTCTGTCTGTCGGTAGGTCCGGCCGGACGGGCCAGCATAACGACCATCCAGACTGTTGCCTGTGTAAACCTGAATGCCGGGTTGCGTGGTGAAAACGGACAGGGTGCGGCCTGTAGTCGGGTCCGTCAGCGTGGCGGCCAGACGGGGGGCCGGACCGGTTGGCGCGGTGAGAACCCAGTTATGGTCATACCCTTTGGCGTGGCGCATCTGCCCGAACGTGCTGCGCAGTCGCTCCTCAATCCGGTGCGGTGTGCGGAAATCCAGTGGTGTGCCGTCAACTTTGGCAATATCGCCGGTGGGGATGGAGGCATCATCTGTCGGGGTGTAATGGTCCGCGTTCAGGCTTAGGACGTGATTTTCCACCGTGCCGGAGCCTTCACCGCCCAGATTAAAATAGCTGTGGTTTGTCAGGTTCAGAACGGTGGGGCGGTCGGTGCTGGCGCGGTAGCGGATGCTCAGGCGGTTACTGTCATCCAGAATGTAGGACACACGGACCGTCAGCGTGCCGGGGAAGCCTTCATCCCCATCCGGGCTGACCAGTGTGAGTTCCGCACCGGTGGCGTTGCTCAGGTCGGAAAGTTTTTTGACAGACCATATCTTTTTATCAAACCCGTTCCGGCCACCATGCAGGGTGTTCGGCGGTTCAGTGGCCGGGAGGTGATAGGTCGTGCCGTCCAGATCAAACGACGCCTTTGCAATGCGGTTGGCGTAGCGGCCCACCAGCGCGCCAAAAAACAGACCGCCTTCTGCACTATCCCGTGTGTAGCCCTCCAGCGTAGGAAAACCGAGCACGATATTGGCCTGCTTTCCGGTCTTATCCGGGGTGGAAATGGCGGTAATGACCCCGCCATAAGAGAGAAACTGCACGGTGAGGCCAGCCTTGTTGCGCAGCGTGTAGCGCGAGACTTTCTGCCCGTTTGCCAGTGCGCCAAACGGTTCAGCTTCAAACGCTCCGGGCGGGGCCGCGTGGGACAGGGACGGCAGCAGCGCCCCCAGCGCGGCCAGCCCCAGTGTTGCGGAGCGGGAGAGGGGGCTCATGAGGCCGTGTGGTCTGGCAGCAGGCGAAACTAAGCGTGAAGTCATGGTGTAAGACCGTTCATGTGTACTGGCCGGAACAAATGCCCGTACGTCGCGTTGGCGTATACTGCCCAATAACGTCATGAGGGCATGAAAGTTCATGTCCAGGGCCACGGGCCAGGCGGTGTCTGTCTGTGGTTTTGTATGTTTTGACAGTCTTGTCCGGAATGTTTTTAGAATTGAGTCGATAAAAAAAGAAAATTCTCTCAGGACTTCTTGAAGAAATTTCTATTTCTTCAGGATAGAGAGCCTGTGTTCTTTCTTGAGAAAAGATAAAAAGCATGCCGCGTGGGTGCGTAGAGCAATCAGTTGCTCTGTTTTCTATCAGGCGCGACGCAGTTCCAGAATTTTTCTGGAAAAAAATGAATTTATCTTATACGGTTGTGGTCCTTTCTTACATTTCTGACAACATTGGTTGACCTGAATGACGCCACCATCTTCGCGGCCCGGTATGCCGTTACTGATTACGACTGTCCTTGTGGCAGTGCTGGGCCTGTTCCTGACGGGAGGCGGCGCATGGCTCGCTTCTCTGGGCGGTTCTCTCTTTTATGTGCTGTGCGGGCTGGTCCTGCTGGTCACGGCTGCGCTGCTCTGGCGGCGCCGGCAGGAAGCCCTGTGGCTGTATGCCGCTCTGGTTTTCGCAACGCTCATCTGGTCCGTGGGGGAAGTCGGGTTTGACTTCTGGGCGCTGGCTCCGCGTGGGGACGTGCTGCTGCCGCTGGGCCTGTGGATGCTCCTGCCATTTGTGACCAGAGACCTCTACCCGCACTCCCGCATGGGGCGTGCGCCGCTGGCGCTGGGTGTGGTGGCTGGTCTGGCAGTGTATGGCTTTGCGCTGACGCAGGACCCGCAGGATCTTGCCGGCGTTCTGCCCTCCGCAGGACCGCAGGCTGCCATTGTGCCGGGTGATGCACAGGACGCAGCGGATGCCGACTGGCCCGCTTATGGCCGCACCCAGTTTGGTGACCGTTATTCTCCGCTCAAACAGATTACCCCGGCCAATGTGTCCGGTCTGAAAGTGGCATGGGTGTTCCGCACGCATGACCTCAAGACCCCGAATGACCCGGGCGAATTCACGGATGAAGTCACGCCCATCAAGGTGCGCGACACACTGTATCTCTGCTCCCCGCACCAGATCCTGTTTGCGCTGGATGCGGCCACGGGCAAGGAACGGTGGAAGTTCGATCCGAAACTTCAGTACAACCCGACCTTCCAGCACATGACCTGCCGTGGCGTCTCTTATTCTGAGATGCATCCCGGTGATGTGACGAGTGATGGCACGCCGGCTCCTACCGAGTGCAGCCACCGCGTGTTTCTGCCGACCAATGACGGTCGCCTGTTTGCGCTGGATGCAGAAACGGGTGAGCGCTGCCACGGTTTTGGTCAGGATGGCGAGCTGGACCTGAAGGGCGGCATGCCGATGCATGAGGCCGGGTTCTATGAGCCGACCTCTCCGCCGGTGGTGACGCAGAAGGTTGTTATTGTCTCCGGTGCGGTGACGGATAACTATTCCACGCATGAACCCTCCGGTGTGACGCGTGCGTATGACCTGTATACGGGCCGTCTGGTCTGGGCATTTGATGCGGGTAACCCCAACCCGAACGAACTGCCGTCCGACACCCACAAATATGTGGCGAACTCTCCCAACTCCTGGATTACATCGTCTTACGATGCCCGGCTGAACATGATCTACATCCCCACGGGTGTGGCCACGCCGGATATCTGGGGCGGTCATCGCTCTGCCGATCAGGAACGCTATGCGTCCGGTATCCTGGCACTGAACGCCGATACGGGTGAGAAAGTCTGGTTCTATCAGACGGTGCATCATGATCTGTGGGATATGGATATTCCGTCCCAGCCCAGCCTTGTCGATATTCGTCAGGCAGACGGCACGGTGGTTCCGGCGCTGTATGCTCCGGCCAAGACGGGCAACATCTTTGTGCTGGACCGCCGCAACGGGCACCTGATTGTCCCCGCTCCGGAAACGCCGGTGCCGCAGGGTGCAGCCCCCGGTGACCATGTGGCTCCTACCCAGCCTTATTCCGAACTCACTTTCCGCCCGAAGAAAAACCTGACGGATGCGGATATGTGGGGCGGCACGATGCTGGACCAGATGGTGTGCCGCATCATGTTCAAGAAACTGCGGTATGAGGGGCCGTTTACGCCGCCGTCCGAGCAGGGCACGCTGGTGTTCCCGGGGAATCTGGGCATGTTTGAATGGGGCGGTCTGGCTGTGGATCCTGTGCGTCAGATTGCCTTTACCAACCCGATTGCCATTCCGTTTGTCTCTACCCTTATCCCGCGTGGGCCGAGTAACCCGGCTGAGCCGAATCCGAATGTCGGGCCGTCCGGTTCAGAAAGTGGTGTGCAGCCGCAATATGGCACGCCGTATGGTGTGGACCTGCATGCGTTCCTTTCCCCGCTGGGCATTCCGTGCAAACAGCCGGGCTGGGGCTATGTGGCGGGCATTGATCTGAAGACCAACAAGATCATGTGGATGCACCGCAACGGCACAGTGCGGGACAGCTCTCCGCTGCCGCTGCCTTTCAAGGTTGGTATTCCGTCTCTGGGTGGCCCGCTGACCACGGCTGGTGGCGTGGCATTCCTGACCTCCACGGCGGATTATTACATCCGGGCGTATGACGTCACGACCGGCCGCCAGCTCTGGCAGGACCGTCTGCCTGCCGGTGGTCAGTCCACACCGATGACGTATGAAGCCAATGGTCGCCAGTTTGTGGTGACAGCCGACGGCGGCCACGGCTCCTTCGGCACCAAGCTGGGTGACTATATTGTGGCCTATGCGCTGCCGGATGGTGCGGAAAAGCATTGATCTGACCAAACTGTTGCCGGACGGTGTTCCGGCATGACGTAAGGGAAGGGGCGAACCGGGAAACGGGTTCGTCCCTTTTTTTATGGGGAAAATGAGGCTGTGCCTGTGGCGTGCAGAGGTAGAGCGCCACCTGTTTTTCTGACGGGAAGGGCTTTGTAAGCGTAGGTCTTGGAGCCGGCGTATTTCCACAGATGGCCTGCCAGAATGTGGGTAAGAAAAGGTGCGTAAATGTATGTCGTGATGGGGGCCACGGGCCATGTTGGGGGCAGTGTGGCGCGGGCGTTGCTGGAGGCGGGAGAGGCTGTCACGGTCGTAACCCGCAGTGCGGCAAAAGCCGAAGCATGGCGGCAGAAAGGGGCGGAGGCAGCGATACTGAATGTGCAGGACACATCAGCTCTGGCCGCCTTGTTTCAAAAAGCCAGACGCGCCTTTGTGCTGAACCCGCCCGCCAGTCCGGCTCTGAAACCGGCGTGTATGCGGTGGAAGGCCCGGAGCAGTATAGTCCAGAGGATGTGGCGGAGCTGCTGCGGGAGGTTTTGAACCAGCCGGTGCGCGTGGCGTCTCTTCCTAAAGCCGAGTTGCTGGCAGCGTATCGTCGGAATGGGTTTTCAGACAGTGCCGCGCAGTCTTACGCCCATATGACAGAGATTTTTGTCACGCAGGCCTATGATGTGCCTGCCAGCCCTTTAAAGGGAACGACTAATCTGAAAACCTGTTTTCAGCAGGTTTTGGCGCCGAATGCGGCCTGAGCAGAGAAGCCGCTTGCATTCCCCGTAGTGATTGATGATCCTGCATTCCATGTGGAATGAACCGTATCTGGAAACCTGTTGTCGCTCTGCCTTGCACCGTTTGTGTCTGGCGGGAGCGGTGGGACGTCCCGCCGGGCAGCGGGATGATCCGTGTCTGGTGCGGATGGAAGGCATGGGCTTTGTGCGGGATGATGGACAGGGCCGCTTTTTTGTCACCGATGAGGGTGAGGCTCGCCATGCGCGGGAAGTGCTGAAAATCGCAGACGGGCTCAAGCCAGCGTCTGTACCACATGAATGATTCGCCCGGATGATCTGTGGGAGGCGCTGGATGCACTGGCGCTGGAACAGGGCCTGACACCCTCCGGTCTTGCTCGTGCGGCGGGACTGGACCCGACCACCTTTAATCCGTCTCGCAGGATCAGCCCGCATGGTGACATGCGGTGGATGGCATTACCCACCCTGCTGCGGGCGCTGGATGTTCTCAAAATTTCCCCGGCGGATTTTATTCGGAGGCTGGAAGGCGAGGGACGCGGGCAAGGGATTGGTGCAGCGCGGCGCATTCGCGGCCTGCCACTCTCCCGCCTGCGGGGCAGCGGCCTGTTTGATAGCACAGGCCGCCCTAACGGCGTGTTGTGGGAAGACGTGACGCTCCCCTGCGCCGTAACGGGAGACGCGTATGTCGTGCGCGTGGATACGGACAGTATGGAACCGCTGCTGCGCGAAGGCAGCTCACTGGTGCTGATGCCCGATATGCCGCCCCGGCGTTCTGACCGTGTGTTGCTCTGGCGGTCGGGGATGGAGCCGGTTCTGGGGATTCTGCTGGATAATCCGCTGGAGGCGGGTGCGCAAAGGAAAGCGGGTGTGCCGGAAAGCAGGCAGGTCGATCCGGTTGGCAGAACGGGTGGGAGAGCACTGTCCTCATCCCGCTGGGCTGTGCAGCCGTTTACCGCCAGTGCCGCGCCTTTACGAGGGATCCCAGCCTACGCGGCGGCGGAGGAGGACATGCACGTGTCGTCACCTTTCGTGAGAGAAGACGCACTCGTACCCGTTCCGGAGGGAAAAGCGGGTGTCTGGCTGCATCGCGTAGTGATGGGCACGTTCTGAAAATGATGGTCGGACGTCACCCGATGCGTGATGTTTTGCCTTTGTGGAAAAATTTACCGGGAAACAGACCCAAGTAGAGCGGAACTGGCTGACAAGTCTCTCCGTATCGCTTAAAGGGAGCAGCATGACCGACACACCCCTTTCGCTCATCCGTAATTTCTCGATTATCGCCCATATTGACCATGGGAAATCGACACTGGCCGACCGCATGATTCAGGCTTGCGGGGCGTTGACCGCCCGCGAGATGACGAATCAGGTGCTCGATAATATGGATCTTGAGCGTGAGCGTGGCATCACCATCAAGGCCCAGACCGTCCGGCTGACCTATCCGGCCAGGGACGGCAAGACCTACGTCCTGAACCTGATGGACACGCCCGGACACGTTGACTTTGCGTATGAAGTCAGCCGCTCGCTGGCCGCGTGTGAAGGCTCGCTGCTGGTGGTGGATGCCTCGCAGGGTGTGGAAGCGCAGACACTGGCCAACGTGTATCAGGCCATTGATGCCAACCATGAAATTGTGCCGGTGCTGAACAAGGTCGATCTGCCCGCAGCTGACGTCGAGCGCGTCAAGGCGCAGATTGAGGAAGTGATTGGCATCCCCGCAGATGATGCGGTGGAAATTTCCGCCAAGACCGGCCTGAATATTGAAGGCGTGCTGGAAGCCGTCGTCACCCGCCTGCCGCCGCCGGTGGGCGATGCAGAAAAGCCGCTTCAGGCCATGCTGGTGGATAGCTGGTATGACCCGTATCTGGGCGTGATCGTGCTGGTGCGCGTCAAGGAAGGCCGGCTGCAGCGCGGCATGAAAATGCGCATGATGTCCAGCGGCGCTGTGCATCAGATTGATCAGGTCGGTGTGTTCGCCCCGCGTATGACGGCGGTGGAAAGCCTCGGTCCGGGTGAGATGGGCTACATCAATGCCGCCATCAAAACCGTGGCTGACTGTAACGTGGGTGACACCATTACCGATGACCGTCGCCCGGCGGACAAGGCTCTGGCAGGCTTCAAGCCCTCCATTCCGGTGGTCTGGTGTGGTCTGTTCCCCATTGTGGCGGATGACTTTGAAAAGCTGCGCGACAGCCTGTCCAAACTGCGCCTGAACGATGCCTCGTTCCATTATGAGGCCGAGACATCCGCAGCACTGGGCTTTGGTTTCCGTTGCGGCTTCCTTGGTCTGCTGCATCTGGAAATTATTCAGGAGCGCCTGTCCCGCGAGTTCGATCTTGATCTGATCGCCACCGCGCCGTCCGTGGTGTACCACATCACGCTGACCAACGGACAGAAAGAAGAGCTGCACAACCCGGCCGATATGCCGGACCTCTCCCAGATCGAGACAATTGACGAGCCGTGGATCAAGGCCACCATCATGGTGCCGGATGAATATCTGGGCGCTGTGCTGACCCTGTGCACGGAGCGTCGTGGTGTGCAGGTGGACCTGACCTACGTGGGCAGCCGCGCCATGGCTGTCTATCGCCTGCCGCTGAACGAGGTGGTGTTTGACTTCTATGACCGCCTGAAGTCTCTCACACGCGGCTACGCCAGCTTTGATTATCAGATGGATGGGTACGAGGAGAGTGACCTCGTGCGCATTTCCATTCTGGTCAATCAGGAGCCGGTGGATGCGCTGTCCTTCATTGCGCATCGCTCTGCAGCGGAAACCCGTGGCCGTGCTATTTGTGCCCGCCTGAAAGACCTCATTCCCCGCCAGCTGTTCAAGATCGCCGTTCAGGCGGCCATTGGCAGCAAGGTGATTGCGCGTGAGACCATTGGTGCACTGTCCAAGGATGTGACGGCCAAATGTTATGGCGGTGATATCTCCCGTAAGCGCAAACTGCTGGAAAAGCAGAAAGAGGGTAAAAAGCGCATGCGGCAGTTCGGGAAAGTGGAAATTCCGCAGAGCGCCTTCCTCGCCGCTCTGAAAATGGATGGCTAACACTGGCATGGCAGGCCTGCGGCAGCGTTAAGGCGGACTTGATCCGTCCTGTTTTCGCTCCTATGTCGGAGGTCTTCCAGCCGGAGTTGGTATCACCTTCATGAACAGCACAGCGCCTCTTGATGTCGGCGACCATCAGCACGCCACCTTCCCCGATGGGCTGGATCTGGAATGCGGTGTGCATCTGCCATCCCTTGATGTGGCCTATCGCACCTACGGCCAGCTTTCCCCCAGACGGGACAACGCCATTGTCATCTGCCACGCCTTTACGGGGGACCAGTATGTGGCGGAAACGCATCCGCAAACCGGCAAGCCCGGCTGGTGGGGGCGCATGGTGGGGCCGGGGCGGCCGATTGATACCGACCGCTTTTTCGTTATCTGTATGAACGTGCTGGGGGGCTGCATGGGCAGCACCGGTCCGCGCTCCCTCAAGCCAGCCTGTGCAGAAGGCAGGGTAGAGCGCTGGGGTACGGATTTCCCGCCCATCACCATCCGGGACATGGTGCGTGCCCAGTATAAGCTGGTGCGCTCTTTAGGGATTGAGCGGCTGTTTGCCGTGGTCGGTGGCTCCATGGGCGGCATGCAGGTGCTGGAATGGGCCGTGACGTATCCACACATGATGCTGGCGGCCATGCCGATTGCCACGGCACCCTTCCATTCGGCCCAGAATATTGCGTTTAACGAGGTCGGGCGTCAGGCCATTTTTGCTGACCCCGAGTGGTATGGCGGGCGCTACTGGGAACATAATGTGGTCCCGGCTCGTGGGCTGGCCGTGGCGCGTATGATGGCGCACATCACCTATCTTTCGGAAGAAGCCCTGACCCGCAAGTTCGGCCGCCGGGTGCGGCAGGAACCCAAAGATGCGCAGGCCCCGGAAGCCTCTCTGGCCATGTTTGGGGATGTGTTCGAGGTGGAATCCTACCTGCGCTATCAGGGCTCGGCCTTTGTACGGCGGTTTGATGCCAATTCCTACCTGACCATTACCCGCGCCATGGACTGGTTTGACCTCGCTGCCGAGCATGACGGCGAACTGCCTGCGGCCTTTGCGGGTACGCCGGTGCGGTTCTGTGTGGTGTCGTTCTCGTCCGACTGGCTGTTCCCCACGTCCAGCTCCCGCTATCTGGTGCGCGCGCTCAATCAGGCTGCGGCTAACGTCTCCTTTGTGGAGATTGAAACGGACAAGGGGCATGACGCCTTTCTGCTGGATGAACCGGATTTTGACAGAACCGTGCGGGGCTTCCTGTGCGGTGTGGCAGATCATGCAGGGCTTGCCTGATGCGTCTTGATCAACGGCTGATTGCAGAAATGATCGAACCCGGTACCCGGGTGCTGGATGTCGGCAGCGGTGATGGCGCGCTGATTGACCATCTGTTCCGCCTGCGCGGCTGTGATGCCCGTGGTATTGAAATTGATATGCGGGAAGTGACCCGCTCCGTTGCCCACGGCCTGCCCGTGGTGCATGGGGATGCGGACCACGATCTGGCGCATTACCCCAATGATGCGTTTGATTATGTGGTGTTGCAGCGCACGCTTCAGGCCGTGGAACGCCCGCGGGAAGTGCTGCGGCAAATGCTGCGCATCGGGCGGCACGCCATTGTCTCCTTCCCCAACTTTGGCCACTGGCAATTGCGGCTGAAACTGTTGCTGAGCGGGCGGATGCCCATGACAGCCGTCTGGCATACCCCGTGGTATGAAACGCCCAATATTCATCCCTGCACCATTCGGGACTTCATCGCGCTGTGCGCGGAAGAGGGCTATTGCGTGCAGCAATGGATGGCGGTGGATGAAGATGGCGAGCGCGCCCCCTGGCGGCGGTCCATCCGGCTGGCCAACCTGTTTGGTGAGCAGGCGCTGTTCCTGCTGCGGCGCGAAGGTGAGTGCCCGCCGCCGCCAGAGGAAAGCTGACCGGAAGCGAAGAGGCGTTGTTTGCGCTGGCCGTTTTGCGGGCTGAAGCGGCGGTTTTGAACAACTTGTGAAGATTTCTTCTAAAACTTTGGTTAGTTCGCAACGGAACCGGATGCTCTCTTTGGAAAAGGAAGCGCCTGTTCTGTTTTTTAAAACCTCCTTTAAAATTGAGCAGCGATGGCTTTTGTTTCATTGCGTCTGCGCGCTGCGGCCTGAGGCGTGAACAGACTGTGACGATTATATGGCGGCTTTCTTTTAGGACCAATATGGTACGGAAGGCTTGCGGGGCAGGAAAACTCCACTTATATACAAATCAAGGCAGGGTTTTCAGACTGGCTTTTTCTGAAAAGACGTGACGCTGCCAGCATTGTTAAAAAATGTTCATGAATGCGGGTGAGGGATCGTGCACAGGGTGTGCCGTTTTCACTCCGTCCTGACACGATATGGTGCGTAACTGAAAAAGGGTGGTCTCGTCTCGCTTTTCAGGCTGCACGAAAAGGTTTGCCCTGATGATTACGTTTTCTGAACTGAATCTTGCCCCTCCTCTGTTGAAGGCGCTGGCTGAGCAGGGGTATGAAACCCCGACCCCCATTCAGGCCCAGTCCATCCCGCATCTGCTGCAAGGCCGTGATCTGCTGGGTCTGGCCCAGACAGGCACCGGGAAGACCGCAGCGTTTGCTCTGCCTATTCTGAACCACCTTAATGCTCACCCCAAGGTTGCAGGCCCTAAAAAGCCGCGCGTTCTGGTGCTGGCTCCCACGCGTGAGCTGGTTTCCCAGATCAGCGAAAGCTTTAAGGCCTATGCCCGTCACATGAAATTCACGCAGGCCGTTGTGTTTGGTGGCGTGGGGCAGGGGCGTCAGGTTGAAGCCATGCGCCGTGGCGTGGATGTGCTGGTTGCAGCTCCCGGCCGCCTGCTGGACCTGATCGGTCAGGGCTATATTGACCTCTCCGGCCTTGAAGTGCTGGTGCTGGATGAAGCCGACCGCATGCTGGACATGGGGTTTGTGCGCGATATCCGCCGCATCATGACCTATCTGCCCGCAAAACGGCAGACACTGCTGTTCTCTGCCACCATGCCGCGCAGCATTGCGGATCTGGCGAACTCTCTGCTGCATGATCCGGCCAAGGTGGAAGTCACCCCGCCGTCCAGCACGGTGGACCGTATCCAGCAGGCTGTGATGTTTGTGGAAGGCACCGACAAGCGCGATGCTCTGCTGACACTGGTGGAATCCCCCAAGGTTGCCCGCGCCGTGGTGTTCACCCTCATGAAGCATGAGGCCAACAAGGTTGCGGAATTCCTGAACAAAAACAACGTGGTGGCGGAAGCCATTCACGGCAACAAGTCTCAGGGTGCGCGTGAGCGGGCCATGAGCGGTTTCCGTGCTGGCAGCGTTAAAGTGCTGGTCGCGACCGACATTGCAGCACGTGGCATTGACGTGGACGATGTGAGCCACGTCTTCAACTACGATCTGCCGAACGTGCCGGAAAGCTACGTCCACCGCATTGGTCGGACGGCTCGTGCAGGGCGTGATGGCTGGGCCGTGTCCTTCTGTGACCCGGAACAGCGCGCCTGGCTGCGTGATATTGAAAAAACCATTGGCAAGCCCATTCCGGTGGTGCGTGACCACCCCTGGCACTCCGAAAGTGCTGAGGTCTCTACCATGCGTCCGCCCGTGCTGGGTGGCGGTGGCCGTGGGCGCGGTGGTCCGCCGCGTGGCGGGAATGGCGGCGGCGGTGGTCGTGGCCGTGGTGGCCCGCCGCGTGGTGGCAATGGTGGCGGTGGCCGTCCGGGTGGCGGTGGTCGCTCCGGTGGCGGCGCATCGTCTGGCCGTGGCCGCGCCTTCTAAGAGTTATCCTGACCCCTTCCGGGGTTACGGTGAGTGCAAAAAAGCCGCTGGGGAGCAATCCTCAGCGGCTTTTTTTATGGCTGGCTGCCAGTTGTTGGAGTTTTTGGGGTGCGTGCGGCAGAGGGTAAGGGCGCTTGTGGACTAAGCCGCACCGATACGGCGCAATGGTCAGAGAGGTTGGCTATCTGGCCGATAGGTCATCACACGCAAGGAATGTGGTTGCAGCCAGCTTTGTGTGCCGCCGCCCAGCAGAATATGGCAATGAAATAAGAGCCGTTTTCGCACGGGCTGGCCCATCCGGCACTTGTCAGGCTCAGCGGGGCTGCGTGAGTCAGCAGCAGGAAAAACGGATCATAAACCGTCATGCGCCGGTTGAAATCGCCCATAATCACAAAGGCTTCATGCGCAGCAGCGCGGGCGCTGATCCAGTTTTGCAGCACGCCAAACTGTTGCACGAGAATGGGGCAGTTATGCTGCTTGTCTGCAACCGGATTGTCCCAGCAGCCGGTTTTGAGATGCAGAACCAGAATACGGAGTGGCGTTGTGCCGGTCTCTACCGTCACATCCAGCCCACGGCGCAGTTGATGTGCGGCGGTTGCGGGGGCGACGTCCAGTTCCACCAGATCCGGGTTTTTGTGGGCGCGGAGCGGTTTGCGGATAGCCAGCGCCGGGTGCTGGAGAAGGGCGTCATCCGTCATGAAGATCTGATAGGTACGGGCGGAGAAAAGCCGCTCTGCCGTGGTGGCGGCGTCCACTTCCTGTAGTCCGATGATATCAGCATCCAGATGCTGCGCGTAGGCCGCCAGTTTTTCAAAATCGGCGGCAGTGCGATGTGGTCGGTCCGGTGGAGCGGTTGCGGCTAGCGGCCCATCTTCCGCCATCAGCCATTCCATATTCCATGTCGCCAGTTTGAGTGGATGGGCCGGAGCCGAAGCCGAAGCGGCTGTCGGCGTCGAAGGTGCGTGCTCTGGCTGTAATGGGGGAGTGATGAGCGCGTGTTCAGCCGGGGAGTTGGCGAGAGCGCGTTGCGTGAGGCAGCCGGTCACTGCCGCTCCCAGAAGGCACACGGCACCAGCGAGCGCCAGAGAGTGTGCAAAGCGGCTCATGCAAAGAAAAACCGGCGAAGCAGGCGCTCCGCCGGTCCTGGTCTTGTTTGAAAGCAAACCGTCTGACTCTTAGGCTGGTTCGGCTTCCAGATGCGAAATGGCTTCCGCAATAGTGGTGGTTTTACGGGTCTGTTCATCAAGAATGGTGATTTCGCCGGTGCCGATGTCGTAGAACCAGCCCTGCAGGAACAGTGTGCCGCGCGCCATACCGGCTACCACAGCCGGGTGCGTTTTCAGGTGGGACAGTTGCAGCAGCACATTCTGTTCAGACAGGCTGCGGACGTTGGCCGGGCCAGCATCTTCTGCTTTCAGGTCGCCCAGGGCTGCGCGGGCGGCTTCTGCATTGCGCAGCCATCTGCGGACCGTCGGCATTTTGTCCAGACCGCTTTTTTCCGGAGCGAGCAGGGCCTTCATCGCGCCGCAATCGGAATGGCCGCAGACAATAATGGCGGACACACCCAGCCCAGCCACAGCGTATTCCACAGCGGAAGAGACGCCACCCAGCATTTCGCCATAGGCCGGAACGATGTTGCCAATGTTGCGCAGAATGAACAGATCACCCGGTTCCGTCTGGGTAATCAGGCTGGGGTTAATACGGCTGTCCGCGCAGGCAATAAACAGGGCATTCGGAGACTGGCCATCTGCCAGAGCAGCAAAAAGGTTCTGCTTGGCCGGGAAAATTTCAGTGTTGAAGTGTTCAACGCCGCGCAGCAGCGAAAGGAGGCTGGCTCGGGCTTCAGAACAAGTAGGCATAGGCTTCTCCAAAAAATACTCATAAGGGTGCAGGCTTCGGTCGTGGCCAGGGACTTCTGTTCTGCATGATAGAGTTGAATAGAACGCATGGCACCGGCTTTTTTTCCGTTTGTCTGAAATTTTTTTTACAGAAAATCAGGTGGCCGGCACAGTCCACTAAAAAATACCCCTGCCAGCGTGGTCCGAAAAGGGGAAGGACCAGCTGAAGCAGGGGTAGTGTCTTAAAACGGATCAGTCATGCGGGTGGCGTTTGGAAAAGGGCCACTCGCTCGGATAGATCAGAGAATATCGGTCTCGTCGTCGTCCAGATCCGGCTCACTCATCTGATCTGCGGGGTGGCGGATAGGGGAGGGGTTGCCCACGCGGGGGCGCTGGGTGTCTGCCTGCTGCCGCCGCGTGAAGTTGTTGGCAATGGTTGCCAGCTCCATGAAGTTGTCGGCCTGACGACGCAGGTCATCCCCAATCAGCGGCGGGGAGGAGCGCATGGAGGACACCACGGAAACACGGGTGCCCTGACGCTGCACGGCTTCTACCACACGGCGGAAATCCGAATCGCCGGTGAAGAGAATGGCGTGGTCGATATGCGGCGCCATTTCCATCATATCCACGGCAATTTCGATTTCCATATTGCCCTTCACGCGGCGCTTGCCGGTGGAATCGGTAAATTCGCGGGCGGGTTTGGTCACCAGAAAATAGCCGTTGTAGGACAGCCAGTCCGTCAGCGGTTTAAGGGGTGAATAGTCTTCCGTATCCAGAATGGCGGCGTAATAATAAGCGCGGATGATGTGTGTTTTGGATGTGAAGAAGTCCAGCAGCTTTTTATAATCGACATCAAACCCCAGACCGCGGGATGTTGAATAAAGGCTGGAGCCATCAATGAAGAGGCAGGTCCTCTCTTCTTTTTTGAGATTCATTGGAGTTTTTTCCTCTAAATTAGATGATAAGGTGTTTTGAATGTTGGTTAAAAATCTATCGCATTCAGGGGTTTAACGGTAAGGGTGGCGGATTATACCCGTGTTCAGAAAAAAAGATACATCAGCTATGGCATTTATATCAGGCCTGACAAAAACCCCGGATGAGCCAGAAACCGTCCTGATTGCGATAGGGGCAAATCTGCCTTACGCGGGTCAGGTGGCGCGTGAGACATGCCAGCGGGTTGTCGCTGCGCTGCAAGACGTACCGGGGTTGTGTATAGAGGCTGTGTCAGCCTGGTATGAAAGTGCTCCTGTCCCACCTTCCGGTCAGCCTCCTTATATCAATGGTGTGGTTCGGGGGGTCGCCAGGATTGGGCCCGAGGCCCTGCTACACGCGCTTCAGACTATAGAAACACGCTTCGGTCGCGAGCGTTCCATACCAAATGCAGCCCGCACGTTAGATCTTGATCTTATCACATACGGCTCCCTTTGTCAGAATGATTCGCATCTTACTCTGCCACATCCGCGTGCGCATGAGCGGGCCTTTGTGCTTCTGCCCATCCAGGATGTGGCGCCCGAGTGGGTGCACCCTTCTAGCGGGAAAACGCTGGCGGACATGGTGCCGGATGTCGCAGAGCAGGAAATCCGCCGGATTCAGGAATAAGGACTTCCTAGGGGTGGGGGGATGCGTTACAATGCTCTTTCTGAATTTTTTACCTGAATTACCTGGAGGCTCTTCGTAATGGCACGCGTCACTGTCGAAGACTGCGTTGAGAAAGTCCCGAACCGCTTTGAGCTGGTGCTGTATGCGGCGCAGCGCGCCCGCAACATCTCCCGCGGGGAAGAGCTTACCATTGACCGGGATAATGACAAGAATCCGGTTGTCGCCCTGCGCGAAATCGCGGACGAAACTGTCAAACTGTCCGATCTGCGCAATGATCTGATCCGCTCTCAGGCCCGTGAGCCCGAGCCCGAGCCTGTGGATGAAGAAGTGCAGGATCTGGTCCCGACCGAACAGAACATCTTTGGTCTGCAGGAAGTCTCTCCGGAAGAAGAGGCCTCTGATGATGCCGGTGCGATTGAAGCCGCTCTCAGCGGGCGCGCACGGCGGTAAGAGCGTGTGACGCAGGCGGGGGGCGACAACAGGACCGGGACTTTGGTGTCTGAGGCAGACTCCTCAGCCGGTTCTGCGCTTCTGCCTGTTGCAACGGGGGACTCCACCCCCGTGCCGGTTTCTCCTGAGCCTTCCGGGCGTGGAGACATTACGTGTGACCGGCTGATCAACGTTGTGCGTGGTTACGCGCCCAATGCTGATCTGGAGAGTATTCGCCGCGCTTTTGCCGTGGCGAAAAAGGCTCATGAGAGCCAGCTTCGTGATAATGGTGACCCGTACATAACGCACCCGCTGGCGGTTGCGATGATTCTGGCCGGCTTCCGGCTGGACGTGCCCTCCATTCTCACGGCTCTGCTGCACGACACCATTGAAGATACCGGCATCACGCAGGAAGACCTGCGGGCACAGTTTGGCCCCACGGTGGCGGATCTGGTGGATGGTGTCACCAAGCTGACCCGGCTGGAACTCCAGTCTGACCGCACCAAACAAGCCGAAAATTTCCGCAAGCTCGTGCTGGCGATGTCGAAGGACATCCGCGTTCTTCTGGTCAAACTGGCGGACCGCCTGCACAACATGCGCACGCTGCATTTTGTGGAGCGGGTGGACCGCCGCCAGCGTATTGCGCGGGAAACGCTCGATATCTACGCCCCCCTTGCCGAACGTATCGGTATGGATCGGGTCAAGACCGAGCTGCAGAACCTCTCCTTTGCCCAGCTTGAGCCGGAAGCAGACGCCACCATCCGCGCCCGCCTGAACTATCTGCGCGGGCAGGGGGCCGATGTGATTGAAGAGGTGCGGCGGGAACTGCTGCGCCTGTGTGAAGAAGCCGGGCTGAAGAATGTTCACGTCTCTGGCCGGGAAAAGTCTCCGTATTCCATCTGGGAGAAGATGCAGCGGCATAATGTGGCGTTCGAGCAGCTGTCCGACATCATGGCGTTCCGTGTGGTGGTGGATACGCGCGAGGATTGCTACATGGCGCTCGGGGCGGTGCATGCCGCCTATCCGGTTATCGCCGGCCGCTTCAAGGACTATATCTCCACTCCCAAGGCTAACGGATATCAGAGCCTGCATACCGGGGTAACGCTGCGTTCCCCGCGTAACCAGAAGATTGAAGTGCAGATCCGCACCGAGGCCATGCATGACATTGCCGAAAACGGCGTGGCGGCACACTGGGCCTATAAGGAAGGTGAACCTGAGGCCGGGGGTGGGATTGCCGGCTTCCGTCGGCCGCGCTGGGTGCAGGATCTGCTGGAAATTCTGGAAGCCTCCTCCGCGCCGGATGAGTTTCTGGAAAACACCAAGCTCGAACTCTATCAGGATCAGGTTTTCTGCTTCTCCCCCAAAGGCCAGCTGATCTCGCTGCCGCGTGGGGCGACGTCGGTTGATTTTGCCTATGCGGTGCATAGCCAGATTGGCGATTCCTGCGTGGGTGCCAAGATCAATGGCCGCCTGATGCCGCTGCGGCATGAGCTGCAGAATGGGGATCAGGTCGAGATCATGACCGCTCGCGGGGGCGCGCCGTCTCCCTCGTGGGAGCGGTTTGTGGTCACCGGCAAGGCGCGGGCGCGTATCCGCCGCTATGTGGCCGCGCAGCAGCGCCAGACCTATCTGGATAGCGGGCGTGCTGCGCTGGCCAAGGCCTTCCGTCAGGAAGGGGTCGATGGCTCCGAAAAGGTTATTGAAACCACACTGAAGACGCTGAAGCAGAACTCGCTTCAGGATCTGTATGTGTCGGTGGGGAACAATAATCTCGGTGCGCGGGATGTTGTCCATGCGGCGTACCCGGAGCTGCGCCGCGCCCCGCGTGTGCCGCGCATGGTGGCTGGCCTGCCGGGTGTTCTGGGCACCGCCGGGCCACGCCCACGGGCGACAAGTGGGGCCAGCAGTGGCCGGTCTGGCGGGGCTATTCCGCTGGTGGGGCTTGGTCCGGGTGTCGCCGTCCATTTTGCCGCCTGCTGCCACGCCCTGCCGGGGGACCGGATTGTAGGTGTGGTTGCTACTGGTAAGGGTGTGACCATTCACACACGAACCTGCCCGACGCTGGAAAGCTTTGCCGCCACGCCGGAACGTTTTCTGGATGTGGACTGGGATTATGACGCCATGGCCCGCTCCGGCAGCGGAGAGCTGCGGGTGGGGCGCATTACCATTGTGGCCGAGAACGAATCTGCCGTGCTGGCCGCCATTACCAATACGGTGTCCAAAGCGGATGCGTCGGTGGTGAACCTGAAGATTGTGCATCGGCAGCTCGATTTCATGGAAATCCTTGTGGATGTGGAGGTGCGGGATTTGCGGCATCTGTCTTCCGTGATCGCCGCCCTTCGGGCCGCGCAGGGTATTTCTCAGGCTGACAGGGCGCGCGCGTGAGTGTGATCGCTGCCGGAGTGGATCTGTGTGACATGCGCCGGATTGAGCGCGTGATCGAACAGTTTGGGGACCGCTTCCTCAACCGGGTCTTCACCCCGACGGAGCGTGCGCGGGCGGACCGCCGGAGCGGGCAGGCCCGGATCGGGGCCTACGCCAAGCGCTGGGCCGCCAAAGAGGCCTGCGCCAAGGCGCTGGGCACCGGGTTTGCACAGGGTGTGGCGCAGAGCCAGATCGGGGTGGCCAACCTGCCCTCTGGCCAGCCGACACTGGTATTGACCGGCGCGGCCTTGCTGCGGTTGCAGCAGATCATGCCAGCGGGGCAGGTGCCGCATCTGGTGCTGAGCATGACGGACGAGCATCCGTATGCCTTTGCTGAGGTGATTATCTCGGGGCGTCCCGCTTGACATCCCCTGGGGTGCGCGGCTTGATCCCGCCGATTTTTCTTTTCTTTCCTAACGACGCAGACAGGCGGTGCAGGACATGACCAACCCGAACCAGACTCCCACGGCATCAGGCGCAGGGGGGCCGGCAACCATCGGGCAGCTCGTGCTGGACTATGCGAGAACCATCATCGGCGTGGTGCTGGTGGTTACGCTGTTCCGCACCTTCCTGTTTGAAAGCTTCGTGATTCCGTCCGGCTCCATGATCCCGACCCTGCAGGTGGGGGACTACATCATGGTGTCCAAATACAGCTACGGCTATTCCCGCTTTTCCTTCCCGTTCTCGCCCAACCTGTTTCAGGGGCGCATCTGGGGGGCGGAACCGCATCGGGGTGATGTGGCTGTGTTCCGTTTTACCAAGGATACGTCGGTTGATTACGTCAAACGGATTATCGGCCTGCCGGGTGACCATATCCGTGTGACGGAAGGCCATCTGTATCTGAACGACCAAATGGTGCCCTGCCTCGCCCCGCATCCCTATACGGCACTGGATGAATCCCACGTCCCGATGGAAGGTGAGGCGTGTGATGAGCAGTTGCCCGCCAGTGGGGGCAAGGGCGTCGTGGCGCATCAGGTGCTCAAGCTAATGGATGATGGCGCGCAGAACAATACGCCGGATTATGTTGTGCCGCCGGGCTACTTCTTTGCCATGGGCGATAACCGGGATGACAGCGCGGACAGCCGCTTTATGGGGGATGGCCCGAAAGACCTTGGTTTTGTGCCGATGGAAAATCTGGTTGGCCATGCGTCACGGGTGTTCTTCTCCGTAGAGTCCGCGCATCCGTTCTGGCAGATCTGGTACTGGCCGGTGGAAATCCGCTGGGCTCGTATTTTCCGGAGCATCACGTGAAGCGCCCCGCACTCTTCGCCGGAGAAGCCTCCGCCGCCATAGCCTTGCAGGACCGGCTGGACTATCAGTTTAGCAACCCGGCTCTGTTGCATGAAGCGCTGACGCATCGCTCTGCTGCGCATCAGAACGCAGGCGGGCGGCGGCGTCCGCAAAAAGCGCGGGGCATGGGCTCCAACGAACGTCTGGAATTTATCGGGGACCGCGTGCTGGGTCTGCTGATGGCGGAATGGCTGCTGGAACGCTATCCGGCGGAGCAGGAAGGCGCGCTGGGCTCCCGTCTGGCGCATCTGGTCTCCCGCACAACGCTGGCAGAAATTGCCGAGCGGATTGATCTGCCCGCCAGTCTGGCTGTCGCAACGCATGAAGCCCGCGTTGGGGTGCAGAGCACCGCCAATGTGGTGGCCGATGCGCTGGAAGCCGTGCTGGGCGCGGTGTTCCTGGATGGCGGGCTGGACCCGGCCCGGAACATTGTCCGCACGGCATGGAAGCCGCTGCTGGATGCGCAGGCCCGCCCGCCCAAGGACCCGAAGACGGCCTTGCAGGAATGGGTTCTGGGCCGGGGGCAGAGCCTGCCGGTGTATAAGACAATCGGGGCCGATGGCCCCTCTCACGCGCCCTTGTTTGTGGTGCAGGTTACCGCTGGTGGCCGGAGTGGAGAAGGGCGGGCCGGGAGCAAGCGGGCCGCCGAGAGTGCCGCAGCAGCGGATCTGCTTGAACAACTTGGAGGCCCGCAACATGGGTGAGACGACACGCTGCGGGTTTGCCGCTCTGGTGGGGGCACCGAACGCCGGTAAATCCACGCTGCTGAACAAAATGGCGGGGGCTAAGCTCTCCATTGTCAGCCCGAAGGCGCAGACGACCCGCGCCCGTGTGCTGGGGATTCTGATGCGCGGCACCACGCAGATTCTGCTGGTGGATACCCCCGGAATTTTCCAGCCGCGCCGCATGCTGGATCGCGCTATGGTGGCAGCCGCATGGAGCGGGGCGGAAGATGCGGACATCACGCTGCTGCTGGTGGATGCGCGCTCCGGCCTGACAGATGCGGTTAGCAGCATTATCGAACGTCTGGCCACCACAGGCCGCAAGGTCTGGCTGGTGCTGAACAAGACCGATCTGGTCTCACCCGAACGACTGCTGCCGCTCACGCAGGAAATCACAAAAAAGCTGACGGTGGAGCATGTCTTCATGGTCAGCGCCCGCTCTGGCAGCGGGGTGGAAGATCTGCTGGACCGTCTGGCCGCCAGCCTGCCGGAAGGCCCGTATCTTTATCCGGAAGATGATCTGACCGATTTGCCGGACCGTCTTCTGGCTGCCGAACTGGTGCGTGAGCAGATCTTCCTGCAAACGCATGAAGAGGTGCCGTATGGCACGACAGTGGAGACGGAAAGCTACAAGGAACGGCCGGACGGCTCCGTGCGGATTGACGCGACCATTTATGTTGGGCGCACAGGGCACAAGGCGATTCTGATTGGTGAGCGCGGACAGAAAATCCGCCAGATTGGGGAGCGCGCGCGTAAGCAGCTTTCCGGTCTGCTGGAGCGTCCGTGCCACCTGTTTCTGAATGTAAAAGAGCGCTCCGGCTGGGATGAAGAGCGCGCCCGCCTGCGGGCCATTGGTCTGGATGATGTGCCATAAGGCGACCCTCACCGCTTGTGGCCTTGCGTCATGAAGGATAAGAGAGGGGCGACTTGTCCTGCCCCTGCATGGGGGCAGGGCCTTTTTCAGACGATCTGCGTGATTGAGGGCCAATGACTGCTTCCACTGGCGAGATGCCACCCCGTAAACGCGTATTGCTCAAAGTTTCCGGCGAGGCCCTGATGGGGTCAGGCGCTTATGGCGTCGATCAGCAGACGGTTGAGCGTATTGCCGCTGATGTTGCCGAGGTTGTGCGCAGCGGGTGGGAAGTCTGCCTGGTTGTGGGCGGTGGCAACATCTTCCGCGGTCTGGCCGCAGCGGCCAAAGGTATGGACCGCGCCCAGGGCGATTACGCCGGGATGCTGGCGACCGTAATTAACGCTCTGCTGCTGCAGAACGCGCTGGAAGGGCAGGAACTCCCCACACGGGTGATGTCCGCCATTGCGATGTCCGCCATTGCCGAGCCCTATATCCGCCGTCGCGCTGTGCGGCATATGGAAAAAGGCCGGGTGGTGATTTTTGCGGCTGGCACCGGCAACCCCTTCTTCACCACCGATACCGCCGCCGCTCTGCGTGCTGCGGAAATGGAATGTGATGTGCTGCTGAAAGGCACGCAGGTGGACGGCGTGTATTCGGCTGACCCCAAGCGTGACCCGTCCGCCGTGCGGTATGAGCAGCTGACCTATATGGATGTGCTGTCCAAACAGCTGAACGTGATGGATGCCGCAGCCATCAGTCTGGCGCGTGAAAATCGTCTGCCGATTGTTGTGTTCAACATTGGTGAGCCGGGGTCTTTCCCGCGCGTGATGCGTGAAGAAGGCCCTTACACGCGGATTATCGAAACCGCGTAAAACCAACGGACTATTGTGTCCGCGGCGTTCTGCCGCCGGACCCTGTTGTTGAGAGTGATGAGACGGACCTGTGCGGGTCCGTCGGGAAACGGGAGAGAGACCGTGTCTGATCTGAATGCCCTTCTGGAAGACCTGACGCGCCGCATGGATGGCGCTCTGGAAAGCCTGCGTCGTGACTTTGCCGGCCTGCGCTCTGGCCGCGCCAGCCCGGCCCTGCTGGAGCCGGTGCGCGTGGAAGCCTATGGCGGTGAAGTGCCGCTGACGCAGGTTGCCTCCATTGCCGTGCCGGAAGCACGGATGATTACCGTACAGGTGTGGGACCGCGTGCTGGTGGGTGCTGTTGAGCGCGCCATTCGTGATTCCGGGCTGGGCCTGAACCCGGCATCCGACGGCCAGCTGATCCGCGTGCCGATTCCGCAGCTGACGGAAGAGCGTCGCCATGAACTGGCCAAGGCTGCCGCCCGCTATGCCGAAGGGGCCAAGATTGCCGCCCGTGGCGTGCGTCGTGATGGTATGGACAAGGCCAAGGGGTTTGAGAAGAAGAGTGAGATCAGTCAGGATGACGTCAAGACGTGGTCTGACGCCATTCAGAAGCTCACGGACCAGTATGTGAAAAAAATTGATGACATGCTGGCTGAAAAAGACCGCGAGATTAAGCAGGTCTGACGCCAGTGGCGTCGGGATTCCTCTCTCTGGCCCGTGGTGGTGAAGCCGTGCCAACAAAATCATCCGGGACTGTAGACAGGAAATCTGTCGTCCCCGCGCATGTTGCCGTCATTATGGATGGCAACGGGCGCTGGGCGCTGGAGAGAGGTCTGCCGCGTCTGGCCGGGCATAAAGCGGGGGCGGAAGCTGTCTCCCGCTGCCTGCGTGCGGCCATGCATCGTGGTGTGAAATACCTCACGCTGTATGCGTTTTCTTCCGAAAACTGGTCCCGCGAGCCTGCCGAGGTTGCGGATCTGACCAGCCTGCTGCGCTATTACCTGCGGCATAAGGTGGCGGAACTACACCGCGAGGGCGTGCGCATTCGCTTTATTGGCGATCTGGCGCGGTTTGACGTCAGCCTGCGGGAAGAGCTGGCGCGGGCGGAAACGCTCACGCGCAATAACGGTCGCCTGACCTTGCTGCTGGCCCTGTCTTACGGCGGCCGCGGCGATATTGTGCAGGCGGCGCGTCGTCTGGCGCAGTCCGTGCAGCAAGGCGATCTGAAGCCCGAAGAGATTAACGAAACCCTGTTTGCGGACAAGCTGTGGACCGCTGGCGTGCCAGACCCGGATGTGGTGGTGCGGACCAGTGGAGAATTCCGGCTGTCCAATTTCCTGCTGTGGCAGAGCGCCTACGCGGAACTCGTTTTTCTGGATATTTTCTGGCCTGACTTCAATGAAGGGCATTTTGCAACCGTGCTGGAGGCCTATGCCCGCCGGGAACGCCGGTTTGGCACAAGGCCTTCTGCATCATGACGCAGCCTGACGCTTCTGCCTGGAGAGACCTGCGTACCCGCCTGATGTCTGCCTGTGTGCTGGTTCTGGTGGCGGGGCTGTGCATTGGCATGGGCGGCCTGCTGTATGACATCCTCATTCTGGGTGTAATGGGCGGTATGGCGGCAGAAGCGGCTATTCTGTTTGGCTTGTCCCCCAAATCATGGCGCGGCAGCATTTATGTGCTGTGGGCCATCGGGGCCGGTCTGGCGGCAGTTACGGGCCGCTGGGAAGCTTTTCCGATTTTCTGCCTGAGTTCTTTTGTCTTCGGCGCGCAGTTATGTGCCGTCATGTGCGTGATTGTGCTGGCAGGCACGGCCCTTGTCTGGCTGCGGCTGGAAAGCCTGTGGCCGGTGCTGTTTGTCGTCGCGGTTGTGGTGGCGAGTGACAGCACGGCCTACCTGACGGGCCGGCTGTTTGGCGGCCCCAAGCTGGCCCCGCGCATTTCTCCCGGCAAAACATGGTCTGGCTCCTTGGGCGGCCTTGTGGGTGCTGTGCTGTGCGGCTGCCTGATAGCCGCTCTCTCCGGGCAGGGTGGTGTGGCAACCGCCGCGTTCTGGGGTGCTGTTCTGGGCATTGTGGCTCAGGCGGGTGATCTGGCGGAAAGCGCTATGAAGCGCGCGCTGGGCGTGAAGGATTCCGGCACCCTGCTGCCGGGGCATGGCGGGCTGCTGGACCGGTTTGATGGTCTGGTTGTTGCGGCACCTGCGGCGGCTCTGGTGTCTTTGTGTGTGGCGGCTCCGGCACCGTTCTGGACGGCGGGCGCACACGCTGTTTTCGCGTTTCTGGCAGGAAAACTGCCGGGGTGAGTCTCAACATGCGGCACGGCCCTGTGGGGGCAGACCGCCTTCATCTGGTTTGAAAGAAAGCGCAATGAGAACCGTTACCGTTCTGGGAAGCACAGGCAGCATTGGCTGTTCAACCGTGGATCTGCTGGAGCAGGCGCGTGACCAGTTCCGGGTACGGGCGCTGGTGGGCGGCAGTAATGCGGCAAAGCTGGCAGAGCAGGCCAAAAGCCTGAAAGCCGAACTGGCCGTTGTGGCGGATGAAAAAGCGTTTGAAGAGCTGCGCACCCTGCTGGCTGGCAGCGGCACCGAAGTTGCCTGCGGGCGTGAGGCAGTGATTGCAGCGGCTGGCTTGCCGGCGGACTGGACCATGGCGGCCATTACAGGTGCTGCCGGACTGGAGCCGACGCTGGCGGCGGTCAAGAACGGCAAGTCCATTGCACTGGCAAACAAGGAAGCGCTGGTGTGTGCGGGCGATGTCATGCTGCGCGCCGTGGCAGACGCCGGGGCCACGTTGCTGCCTGTGGATTCCGAACATAATGCGGTGGCGCAGGCCATGGCCGACAAGCAGGCCGATCAGGTTGCCAAAATCATCCTGACGGCCTCCGGCGGCCCGTTCCGTAAATCCAGCATGGAGGAAATGGAAGCCGCAACGCCCGCACAGGCGTTGAAGCACCCGACCTGGAGCATGGGTGCCAAAATCAGCATTGATTCCGCGACCATGTTCAACAAGGGGCTGGAAATTATTGAGGCTGCCCGCATTTTCGATCTGCCGGAAGACCGCATTGATGTGCTGGTGCACCCGCAGTCCGTGGTGCACGGGCTGGTGCAGTACACGGATGGCAGCCTGATTGCGCAGATGGGTTCAGCCGACATGCGCATCCCCATCGCCCACACGCTGGCCTGGCCGAAGCGTATGAGCACGACCTCCAGCCATCTGGATCTGGCCGCGTTTGCAACACTGGAATTCAGTGCACCGGACATGGTGCGGTTCCCGGCCCTGCGTCTGGCGCGCGAGGCTCTGCGGAGTGGCGGTGCTGCGCCGGCCATTCTGTCCGCGGCTAATGAAATTGCGGTTGAAGCCTTCCTGAAGGAACAGATTGGCTTTCTGGACATTGCCCGCGTGGTCGAGCAGACCATGACGGCTCTGGGTGCGCCCCCGGCAGACACGCTTGAAGCCGTGCTGCACTGGGATGCCGAAGCCCGCAAGGCGGCCCGTACCCATACTCTTGCCCTGGCCGCTTGAGAAAACAGCTCTCTGAGCCGATATTCGGATTATCATGATACACGAATACCTCCGTACACTCATCTCCTTCGCCTTTGTGCTTGGCGTGCTCGTGAGCATTCACGAGCTGGGGCACTATCTGGCGGCGCGCTGGCGGGGGGTGCATGTGGAAGTGTTCTCTCTGGGCTTTGGCCCCGCTCTGTTCCGCTGGCATGACCGCAGCGGCACGGAATGGCGCATCTGCCCCATCCCGCTGGGCGGTTACGTCCGCCCGCATGGGTTTGAAGACCCGGAAGATGCCACACCGGAGCAGAAGGCCGCGTGGCTTCCGGGCCGCACCTTTCATGATAAATCCGTCTGGTCCCGGGCGATCGTGATTGTCGCAGGGCCAGTGTTCAATTTCCTTCTGGCGATCCTGCTGTTCACCATCATTTTCGCCTCGGTTGGTCAGCCCATCGTACGGAACGAAATTGCGGCCGTGCAGCCGGGCGGCGCTGCGGCTGCTGCCGGGGTGCAGGCTGGTGATGTGATCCGCAGAATCGGCACCCATGAGGTGACGGGCGTGCAGGATGCTCAGGCTACCATTCTGAGTGAGGCCGGTGCCAAGACCACGCTGACCGTCGGGCGCGGCGGGCAGGATGTGGATCTGCCTGTCACCATCGGGACGGCCCCGGAGTCGTCCTCCTCCACACCGCACGGCCAGCTTGGTGTGATGTTTGCGACGGAAGCCGGCAAGCCGCTTTCCGTGCCCGGTGCTGTGGTGGCGGGGGTGAAGGCCACATGGACAACGTCCGTGCAAACGCTCGACGGCGTGTGGCAAATTCTGACCGGCCGCCATACAGCCAAGGATCTGGGCGGCCCGCTCAAGATCGCGCAGCTGTCGGGGCAGGTGGCTCAGTATGGTTTTGCCAGCCTGCTTTCGTTCATGGCTTTGCTTTCTGTCAATCTGGGGCTAATAAATTTGTTCCCGGTGCCGCTTCTTGATGGCGGACGCCTCGTTTTTTATGCCATAGAGGCTGTACGGGGGCGTCCGGTTTCAAAGCGGATTCAGGAAATCAGCTTTCAGGCCGGCTTCGCGCTTCTTGCAGGTCTGTTCTTGTTTTCGACATTTAATGACCTGTCGGGTTTCGGACTGTTTAAGTGGATTGCATCGCTCGTAAGCTGAATTACAGCAGGGTTGGAACGGAAGAACTTGCGTGACAAGGGTTATATCGGATACGTCCCCCTGCGGGCGACAGAACAACAGGGGAAGGTCTCCTGAGATGGGAACGCCCCCGATGGAGGATGGCAAATCTTGACGGGTAAGCGTTCAGCCCTCTTTGTTTCTGTCTGCGTGCTGCCTTTCTTCCTGGTGGAAGGAAAGGGCGCGCGGGCGGCGGCGACGGATCATGGTGCACAGTCACCAGCCTCCGTATCTCCTGCCCGGCAGGCCAGACTCTCGGCATCCACATCCACTCTGGCCGGTCATTCCGGTGGGGTGATTGAAGATATTACGGTCTCCGGGAATACCCGTATCGAGACCAATACCGTGCTGTCCTACATGGTGGTGCGTCCGGGAGATTCGTTCAGTCAGGACGATCTGGACCGCTCTTTGAAGACGCTCTACGCCACAGGGCTGTTCAAGGATGTGACCATGCGGCGCGAGGGGGGTATCCTCCACGTGCGTCTGGTCGAAAACCCGATCGTCAACCGCATTGTGTTTGAAGGCAATCATGCCGCGAAGGACGAAGACCTGCGCAAGGTCATCGCTCTGCGTCCGCGTGCGGTGTTCTCGGCAGAAACCACAGCGGATGACCGGCAGAAGATTCTGGACGTTTACGCCCAGAAAGCCCGTTACGCTGCTGTTGTGACGCCACAGATTGTTCGTCTGGCGCATAACCGCGTGGACGTTGTCTTCCAGATTAATGAAGGCCCGCAGACGCTGATCCGCAAGATCAGCTTTGTCGGCAATAAAGCGTATTCCGAAGCGCGTCTGGCGAGCGTGGTCTCCTCCAAGGAAACTGCCTGGTATCGGTTCTTCTCATCGTCCGATGAGTACAACCCCGACCGCCTGAAGTATGATGCCGAACTGCTGCGCCGTTTCTATCTGGCCAACGGCTATGTGGATTTCGAGATCAAGAACGCCACGGGCGAACTCTCTCCGGACCGCAAATCCTTCTACGTGACCTTCACGATGAACGAAGGCATTCGCTACCGTCTGGGCAAGGTGGATATCCGTTCCAGCCTGCGGCACGTCCCGGCGAAGTCCCTGCGTAAGTATGTGGAGCTGTTTGCCCGCCAGTGGTACGACGGCAAGGCCGTGCAGGATAATGCCACGGACATGGAGGAAATCCTTCAGGCTCAGGGCCATCCGTTTGCTATGGTGCGTCCGGAAATTGCGCGTAACCCGGAAAAGCACACCGTCAATCTGCTGTTTGATGTGAGCGAAGGCCCGCGCCGGTATATTGAGCGGATTGACGTGAACGGGAATACCGTCACGCAGGATAACGTTATCCGTCGCCAGCTGCCGTTTGCAGAAGGGGATCCGTACACCCCGAGCTACAAGAAATACGCCAAGCAGAGTCTGGAAGATCTCGGATTCTTCAAAAGCGTCTCGCTGGATGAAAATCAGGGGTCCACGCAGGACCGCACGAACGTTTCCGTCAATGTGACGGAAAAGCCGACGGGTGAATTCTCGCTCGGTGGTGGTTACTCGACCGACGTTGGTGTGCTGGGTAACATTGGCCTCAAACAGCATAACCTGCTGGGCACGGGTGTGGATGCCGGTCTGTCTGGCACCATGTCCATGTGGCAGAAACAGGCTGACTTCTCAGTGACTGATCCGGCCTTCCTGAGCCGGAACATGGTGGCGGGGATCGATCTGTACGGGATTGAGAACAAATACCAGACCTATCAGAACTATTCTGAAAGCCGGTATGGTCTGACCCTGCGTATGGGGTATGCCTATAACCGCTATCTGTCTCAGTCCTGGAGTTATACGCTGATGCGCCGTAACGTCGGGAACACGTGGGATGAGTCCTCGTGGTATGTTCTCGACAACAAAGGCGCGACGACGCTGTCCCAGCTGAGCACCAACCTGGTTTATGACACGCGAGACAACCACATGGCGCCGCATAGCGGTTACATGGTTTCCGTCGGTGGTGATTTTGCCGGTCTGGGCGGGGATACCCGGTATCTGCGTGGTAAGGTGAATGGCGCGTACTATATTCCGCTGGATGACCTGACCAATAGCCATGAGTGGACGGTCGCCCTCCGGGCTGGCATGGGGTACATGACAGACTGGGGCAATGGTAAGAGCAGTATCATTGATAACTTCTATCTGGGCGGTAACAACCTGCGAGGCTTCCTGGACGGTGGCGCCGGGCCGCGGAGTATTGGTTACTACGGCCACTCCTCGGAAGATCTGCTTGGTGGCCGCTTCATGTATACTGCGTCCGCCCAGTTGAACTTCCCGATCCCGTTCCTGTCTGACATGGGTGTAAAAGGACGTGCCTTTGTTGACTCCGGGAGTGTTGCCGGTTTGCGTGTGCGGCGGAATATTATCAATCCTTATACCGACAAGCCTGATGTCAGCGGTAACACACTCCGGCCGCGTGTAAGTGCGGGTGCGGGCTTCTCCTGGAAGAGCCCGTTTGGCTTGCTGAATATCGATCTGGGTGTGCCTGTCATGCGCAGTCACAATGACCGGACACAGCTCCTTCGCTTTGGCTTCGGCCAGCAATTCTGAGGTAATGATGCCCAAGTTTAACAGAACAGCCGCTCTTTCTGCGGCTCTCCTGTCAATTTCCGTTGCGCTGGCACCGTCTGCCATGGCTCAGAACGCTGGGGGCGGTGGCTGGTTTGTGCCTAAGGCCGCCCAGCAGCCTGCGCCTCCGGCTGCTCACACCCAGCGCCGGGCACCGTCCCCGGTTCCGCTGCCTGCCGCCCCGGCTGACAGCAGCGAAGCAGACCAGCAGCAGACCCCGCCGGTTCTGCCGCTGCCGCCCATTCCCTCCATGCAGGATCTGCCCAAGAGCGTTGCTCCGCCGGCAACCGTTATTGGTGTGATCAGTGTCTCCGGTGTCATGCGTCAGTCCAGTGCAGCCATGCAGGTGGAACGCACGCTGGGTGGCCGTCGTGATGCGCTGGCACAGGACCTGCAGAAAGAGCAGGCTGGCTGGCGGGATGAGCAGCAGAACCTGCAGGCTCAGGCCAAGTCCATGACGTCTGACCAGATTCAGAACCGTGAACGCAGCCTGCAGAACCGCGTGATGAAGGCGCAGCGCGATTTCCGTAATCGCAACCGCATCATTCAGGAAGCCGCTCAGGTTTCTCTGGGCCAGATCGAGCGTGAGCTGGTTCAGGTGATCCAGAAAGTTGCCGCCTCCCACGGGATGAACCTCGTGCTGCATAGCGAGCAGGTTGCTCTGCATGTGGACGGGCAGGATATTACCAACGAAGTGGCCAAGCAGCTGAACGGCGTGCTGCCGTCCGTGTTTATTCCGGACGCCAATGTGGATCCGGAAGTGCTGGCAAAATCTGGCAAGATGCCGACCACGGCAGATGCGGATCAGGAAGCGCCTGCTACGGGCCCGGCCCCGGCAGCAGCTCCTGCGGCTCCGGCCGCCGCTCCGGCAGCGCATAAGTAAGGATGACCAGCACCACAGCGTCTTCCGGGCCTGCTGACCCCCGGTTTTTTACGCGGTCTGGTCCGTTTGACGGGCAGGCTCTGGCTGAAGCAGCCGGAGCCACGCTGGTCCCGCCGCGGGAAGGCTCTCTTCCCGCTGAGGGTTATGCCGGCATCGCCCCCCTGCAGGTTGCTGGCGCTCAGCATGTCAGCTTTCTGGATAACCGCCGCTACGCCCATCTGCTGGAAGGCACAAAAGCCGGTCTGGTGATTGTGGCTCCGGCTTTTGCAGACAAGGTTCCGGCGCACTCAGCTGCACTGGTTTCCTCCACGCCGTATCTGGCATGGTCGCGTGTTGCGCGGTTGTTTCACCCCAAGGCACCGGCACAGCCGGGTATTCACCCTCTGGCGGTAGTTGATGCCAGCGCGGTCGTGGATCCCTCTGCTGAAATTGGCCCGTTTGTGGTGGTGGGTGCACGGGCGGAAATTGGCCCGCGCTGCATCATCAATTCTCATGCTGTAGTGGGTGAGGGCGTGGTGCTGGCGGCAGATTGTCGCATTGGCTGCCATGTCACCCTTTCTCACGCCACACTGGGGGAACGGGTGATTATTCTGCCGGGTGCGCGCATCGGGCAGGATGGCTTCGGCTTTGCCGTGGGGCCGAACGGGTTTGAGACGGTGCCGCAACTCGGGCAGGTGGTGCTTGAGCATGATGTTGAGATTGGCGCAAACACCACAATTGATCGCGGTTCTGTGAATGATACCGTGATTGGTGCAGGCTCCCGGCTCGACAATCTGGTTCAGATCGGCCACAACGCCCGGCTTGGACGGTGTTGTATCGTGGTGTCTCAGGCCGGTATTTCGGGCTCCACTGTGCTGGAAGACTATGTGACCGTCGCAGCGCAGGCAGGCCTTATTGGGCATATCCGCATTGGGGCCAAGGCGCGTATTGGAGCGCAATGCGGCGTGATGTCTGATGTTGAGGGCGGCGCTGATGTGATTGGCAGTCCTGCCATGCCGTTCCGGGAGTTTTTCCGGAATGTGGCGGTGTTGCGCAAGCTGTCCAAAAAAGCGTCTGGACCGGCAGAAGGCGGTTCGGGCAAGGGTTGAACAGATACCGGGCGCTGTCCGGCTGAAAAAGGTGGTCTAGGGGACGTGGAGACGAAACAAGAATCGCAGCAGGACGTTCAGACAATCGATGCGATTGACGTCACGCGCATTATGCAAGCGATTCCGCACAGATATCCTTTCCTGCTCATCGACCGGATGGTGGATATCAGGCTCGGGGAAGAAGCAACCGGTATCAAGAATGTCTCGGTTAACGAGCCGTTCTTTCCGGGGCATTTCCCTGTGCGCCCTGTCATGCCCGGTGTGCTGATTGTTGAAGCCATGGCGCAGACAGCGGCCACGCTGGTGGTGCTGACGCTGGGTAAGGCTTTTGAGGGCAAGGTTGTCTATTTCATGACAATCGAGAATGCCAAGTTCCGCAAGCCTGTGGAGCCGGGTGACCAGCTGCGCATCCATGTTGTGAAGGAACGCCACCGCGCCAATGTGTGGAAGTTCCGTGGTGTGGCCAAAGTGGATGGTGTCTCTGTGGCGGAAGCAACGTTCAGCGCCATGATCATGGGTTGAGCCCCCCGTTATTTTTGAGATAATTGTTGCTAAATATCCTGACCTGCCCGGAAAACGCCCGTTTTTTGGGGCAGGTGTTCCCGCAAGCTTATTGTGGCGTACGGGAAGCAGACAGGTGAAAGAGGAGTAGAACTGGTGCATGCAGTAGGAGAAAACGGGGGGGCGCGTGTTCACCCAACCGCCATTGTTGCATCAGAGGCTCAGCTTGGGCGTGGCGTGGTTATCGGTCCGTGGTGTTCCGTTGGCCCGAATGTGGTGATTGAAGACAACGTGGAGCTGATTTCCCACGTTGTGGTGGATGGTCATACGCGCCTTGGCGCGGGATCTCGCTATTTCCCATTCAGCACCGTCGGCATGGCACCACAGGATCTTAAATATAAAGGTGAGCCGACCCGCTGTGAGGTCGGTGCCCGTACGGTGGTGCGTGAGCACGTCACCATCCATCGTGGCACCGCCGTAGGGAGCGGGCTGACGCACATTGGTGACGATGTGCTGATTATGGCCAATGCCCATGTTGCGCATGACTGCACGCTGGGTGACCGGGTGATTATCGTCAACAACGTGGTCATGGGCGGCCATGTGACGATTGAGGATGATGCGCGGGTCATGGGTTCGGCCGCTATTCATCAGTTCGTGCGGATTGGTCACGCGGCGCTGGTTGGCGGCGTGGCTGGGGTGGAAGCCGATGTCATTCCGTACGGCAGCGTGCTGGGGAACCGTGCGCGGCTTGTCGGCCTGCACTGGATCTGGCTGCGCCGGAATGGTGTGCAGTCGGCTGAAATCCACCGGATGCGCAAGGCGTTCTTCACGCTGTATCCCAAAGGGGCATCCGAGGATGGTCCGTTTGCGGCGCGTCTTGAAGTCATGCGGCGCGAGTTTGGGGATGAACCCCGCGTGCGCGAAATTCTTGAGTTTATTGATGCTCCCAGCCGGCGCGGCCTTGTCCGCGTAGCACGTGGAGATTTCAGCACGGCGGAAACCGAGGGCGCGTGAGCGCGCAGCCCGGCGCAGTTGGTATTCTGGCCGGGGGCGGTCCGCTTCCGGCACGCGTGGCCGAAGCTGCTGCGGCAGAAGGGCGACCGGTTTTTATTCTTGGATTTGATGGATTTGCTGAGCCAGAGGTGATCAACCCCTGGCCGCATCAGCTTGTACGTCTTGGCGCGGCCGGACAGATGCTGTCCCTCCTGCGGGCGCATGGATGCACGGACCTTGTGCTGATTGGTCCTATTCGTCGCCCCTCGCTCCGTAGCCTGTATCCCGATGCTGAAGGGGCACGCATTCTCGCCCGACTTGGCCGGGCGCTGTTTGCGGGCGATGACGGGCTTCTGGCGGCTCTGGTCCGTATTCTGGGTGAGGAAGGCTTTTGTGTGCGGGGCGCGCACGAATTTCTGTCTCATGCCGTGGTGCCTCCGGGCGTTCTGGGTGCTGTTGCACCAGATGAACAGGCGATGGCCGACATCCGCCGTGGCATTGAGGTTGTGCATGCGCTGGGCCGGATGGATATCGGGCAGGGGTGCGTGGTGCAGAACGGTCTTGTGCTGGCTGTAGAGGCTATGGAGGGCACAGACCGCATGCTGGCCCGTGCTGGCGAGTGTCGGCAGCCGGGCGAGGGCGGGGTGCTGGTCAAGCTCCTCAAGCCGGGGCAGGATAAGCGGGCGGATATGCCGACCATCGGCCCTGTCACCGTGCGGAATGCGCATCTGGCGGGCCTGCGCGGCATTGCGTTTGAGGCCGGGCATACCCTGCTGACAGATCGGGATGCCTGCGTGGCCGAGGCCAATCAGGCAGGATTATTCCTGATTGCGGTAACC
This sequence comes from Acetobacter cerevisiae, assembly GCF_001580535.1. Classification (GTDB taxonomy): domain Bacteria; phylum Pseudomonadota; class Alphaproteobacteria; order Acetobacterales; family Acetobacteraceae; genus Acetobacter; species Acetobacter cerevisiae. The sequence goes on from NZ_LHZA01000151.1 coordinate 49,936, forward strand.
CCGGAGCCTCTCACGCCCTAAAAACAAAGCGAAACAGAGGAGAGACTGCGCAATGGCAAGTTACTTGCACACCATGGTCCGGGTGAAAAATCTGGATGACAGTATCGCTTTTTACAAGCTTTTGGGCATGCATGAATTGCGCCGGCGCGAAGTGCCGGACGGTAAATATACCCTCGTTTTTATTGGCTATGCGGATAATGCTGCCGGGCAGGCCGAAATCGAACTGACCTATAACTGGGGGCAGGATGATGGCTATGAGGTCGGCACCGGCTTTGGGCATTTTGCCGTTGGTGTGCCCGATGTGGCGGCTGCGGTGGAGAAGGTGCGTGCCGGGGGCGGTAAGGTCACGCGAGAGGCTGGTCCGGTCAAATTCGGCACCTCCATTATCGCGTTTGTCGAAGATCCGGACGGCTACAAGATCGAACTGATCCAGCGCCCGGATTAAGGCTTCTCAGGACTGCGGCTTCTGCTTCAGCCGGAGCAGGGCGCGGTCCAGAGACTCGTCAATGGTTTTGACGGCTTTAAGCACCAGCGGGTCCGTGCTGGTGCCGAGCTGTTCAGCCGCCAGCATCGCCGGTGAGAGAATATTCCGGATATCGTGGCGCAGTTTAGGGTCGGGTGTGGGGAGTGAGGTCTGAAGGCGCACTGCCGGACCCGACGGCGGCTGCGAGGCCGTGACCGGGGCTGAACCGACCGGAGCTTCTTCTGCTGCTGGTCTTGCCGACGCAATAGGTGCCGTGGAAGGCGCTGAGGATTCAGCAACCCCTGCGAACTGGGCATTAGAGAGCGATTCTGCGGGCTGTCGGGCGGAAATATGCCCCGAATCAGTCGGCGCAGGGTGCCGGAAGCGCGTTCCCAGCCAGGCCCCAAGCCCTGCGGTCAGGGCGACGGGCAGCAGGCCGGCAGGGAAGGACAGGCCCAGCAGGCCCGCCACCAAAGCCCCTAAAAGAGGCAGGCAGAACAGAAGCAGGACGGTGCTGAGGGGGGATTGAGAGGTGCTCATGGAGGACCAGCCCTTCTTTTGTCGGCACAGAGTGTGCCGGGACTCTGCCGATATGATTGACGTTCTCCTTTCTGAACATTATAAGCCGGCCCTTCAAGACAGGTGGCTTTGGGCTGCCTGCATATCTGTATCAATGAAGGGAGTGCTGCAATGAAGCGCACTTATCAACCGTCCCGGCTGGTCCGCAAGCGTCGCCATGGTTTCCGCTCACGTATGGCAACTGTTGGTGGCCGCAAGATCATCGCCAACCGTCGTTCCAAAGGCCGTAAGCGTCTCTCCGCTTAAGCTTTTTATGGCTTACGGGCATCATGCAACAGCGTGAGCGTCTGGAGGGAGCGGGGGCTGAGCCTGTTCGTTCCCAACGCCTTAAAAAGCGGAAAGAGTTTCTCTTTCTGGCCGCGCGTGGGCGTAAAGCGCCCGTGCGGGGGCTGGTGCTCCAGCTTTTTCAGCGCGCCGACTCCAATGCACCGCGCATTGGCTTTACCGTGACAAAAAAAGTTGGAAACTCCGTGGTCCGCAACCGCGCCCGCCGCAGGCTGCGCGAGGTTGTCCGCATTGTGGAAACTGAAACACCTCTTAACGGCCTTGATCTGGTTCTGATTGGCCGCGCTGCAACCCTGAACCGCTCTTTTGCGGATCTGGTGGCAGATTTTCGCAAAGCCTTGCAGCTGTGTCTTTCTCAGGCTGACCGGAGCGCAAAGCCCGGCCAGAAGTAAGACGTCCGCCTGTCCTACAGGGCAGGAAGATGCTTTCCCGGCTTGCATTCCTGCTCATCCTGCGCTGGAAACCAGAGTGCCGTGAAGACTCCGTGTTTCGCGGTTAAATTATCTGTTCCGTTTCGTGCAGGGGGGCCAGCAGGCCAGCAATGGATACAAGACGTCTGATACTGGCAACACTGCTGTCAGCTGCGGTTCTCATCGGGTTTGATTATTTCTTCCCGCAGGCGCCCAAGGCTCCTGTCACGCAGCAGACCACGCAAAGTGTTTCTGCGCCGCCGTCTGGTGCTGCGCAGCCTTCTTCCACAGCATCCACACAATCCGCAGGCGATGCGGTGAGTGAGACCAACGGGCCGGATGCGCATCTGGCGATTGATGCGCCCGCCGTGCAGGGCTCCATCAATCTGCGCGGTGCGCGGCTGGATGATCTGGTCCTCAAAAAATATCGGGAAACCGTCAAGCCGGACAGCCCGGACGTGCGCGTTCTGGCGGATGGCACGGGCTCCAAGCCGGACTTTATTGATTTCGGCTGGCGTGCTCCGTCCGATGTCTCGGTGCGTCTGCCCGATTCCCGCACGCTGTGGAAAGCGGACAACACGAAGCTGGATTCGACCCATCCCGTCACCCTCTCATGGGATAACGGGCAGGGCCTGACGTTTGAAATCGCTCTGGCGGTGGATCAGGACTTCATGTTCACCGTCACCCAGCGCGTGCATAACGCCACGGGTCAGGCGGTGGCGCTGTATCCGTACTATCGCGTTAATCGTGGTTACACGCCGGAAACAACCGGCGGCATGCTGGTGCATGAAGGCCCGATTTCCGTCATTGATGGTCGTCTGAACGAAGGCTCTTACAAAGCCCTGCGCAACGACGGCGTGCCGCCGGATAATGTCTCCTGGAGCCATCAGGGCACAGGCGGCTGGGCTGGTATTACCGACAAATACTGGCTGATGGCCGTTCTGCCGGACCAGAGCACACAGGTTGTTGGCGCTTATACCTATCTGCCTGCTCAGCACACCTATCAGGTTGGCTTTACGTCTACCGCTCCGGTGCAGGTTGCTGCGGGCCAGACGGCCTCTTCCGAAGCACATGTGTTTGCCGGTGCGAAGGAAGTGCGTCTGCTGGACCGCTATGAGCACGATCTGCATGTGCCCATGTTCTGGAAAGCAGTGGACTTTGGGTGGCTGGCGTTCCTGACGCGCCCGGTGTTCTTCGTGCTGGACTGGCTCTACACGATGATCGGCAACTTCGGTCTGGCTCTGCTGACCTTTACCGTGATCGTGAAGCTGCTCTTCCTGCCGCTGACCATCAAACAGATGCGCATGACGTGGAAGACGGCCCGCCTGAAGCCGAAGGTGGACCAGATCCGCGCCCGCTACAAAGACGACCCGATGGCTATGCAGCAGCATATCATGGGCCTGTATCGGGAAGAGGGCGTGAATCTGTTCGGGGGCTTCCTGCCGCTGTTCATTCAGGCTCCGGTATTCTGGTGTCTGTATAAGGATCTCTACGTCACCATTGAAATGCGCCACGCGCCGTTCTTTGGCTGGATTAAGGATCTGTCCGCACCCGACCCGACGAATGTGTTCAACCTGTTCGGGCTGATTCCGTTTGACCCGGCGCAGGTGCTGTCCATCCTCTCGCTTGGCGCATGGCCGATCCTGTATGGGGCCACCATGTTCCTGATGCAGAAGATCAGCTCCAGCTCCACCAACATGGACCCGGCACAGCAGAAGGTGATGGCCTTCATCCCGCTGGTGTTCACCTTCTTCATGGCGCATCAGCCGGTTGGTCTGGTGATCTACTATGCGTGGAGCAACCTTCTGACCGCACTGCAGCAGTTCATCATCCTCGGGCGCTTCAAGGCGGCTGACAAAAATGCTGATGCCAAGACGACCGTAGTGAGCAAGCGCTGATGCCTGAAGCCGGAACAGACTTTCGTGAACTGACGAATGACGAGCAGATTGCCGCCGCCCTGGAAGAGGGGCGGCGGCTTTTTGCCGGTTCGTGCGACTTCATTTTCGGAGCGCAGAAGCTCGGGCAGTTGCCGCCGCAGACGCTGCCGGAAATTGCGTTTGCCGGACGTTCCAACGTGGGTAAGTCCACGCTGGTCAACGCGCTGACAGGCCGCAAGACGCTGGCCCGTGCGTCCTCCCAGCCGGGCCGCACCAAACAGCTGAACTTTTTTGACCTCGCCCATCGGCTGATGCTGGTGGATATGCCGGGCTACGGCTTTGCCAAGGCGGCGAAGTCGGTCAAGGAAGACTGGCAGGAAATGATGTTTGACTACCTGCGTGGCCGCCCCGGCCTGCGGCGGGTGATGCTGCTGCTGGATGCGCGCATTGAAGTCAAACCGCATGATCTGGAAGTGATGAAGCTGCTGGACCGCGCAGCCGTCAGCTTTCAGGTGGTGCTGACCAAGTGTGATGCCGTCAAGCCGACGGCTCTGGCCCGCAAGGAAGAAGAGGTTCTGGCTCTGACCAAACGCCACCCTGCGGCGTGCCCCTTCCTTTCCGTGACCAGCAGCGAGACCGGGCTGGGCATTGAGCAGCTGCGCGCAGAACTTGCGGCGTTTGCTCTGCCGCCGCAATAACCCCCCGGCAGGATTATCGAGCAGGATTTTCAGCCCATGACCGACCCTTCTTCCTCATTGCCTGATCTGCACCATGAAGCCGCAGTGCTGGCCAGTGCCCTCCCGTATCTGCGGCGGTATGCGGGTGACACCATTGTGGTCAAATATGGTGGACACGCCATGGGGGACCCGGAACTGGCCCTGACATTCGGGCGGGATATTGCCCTGCTCAAGCTGGTCGGGATCAATCCGGTTGTGGTGCATGGCGGTGGCCCGCAGATCAACCAGATGCTGAAGCGGCTAGATATCAGCTCCACCTTTGTGGATGGTCTGCGCGTCACGGATGCCAACATGGTTGATGTGATCGAAATGGTGCTGGCTGGCTCCGTGAATAAGGAAGTCGCGGAACTCATCAGTCAGGCCGGTGCGCTGGCAGTGGGTATTTCCGGCAAGGACGGCAAGCTGATTACCGCCCGCAAGCTGGCCCGCACCGTGCGTGACCCGGATAGCCAGATTGAGCGCGTGCTGGATCTGGGCTTTGTGGGTGAGCCGGTGAAGGTGGACCCGCGGGTGATTTACGCTCTGTCCGGCTCCGGCCTGATTCCGGTGATTGCGCCGGTTGGTCTGGGTGAAGACGGTGCGACCTACAACATCAATGCCGATACCGCAGCCGGTGCTGTGGCCGGGGCCGTGCATGCCACGCGCCTGCTGATGCTGACGGACGTGCCCGGTGTGCTGGATAAAGATGGCAACCTGATCCCCGAACTGACGGCGGAACAGGCACGTCAGGCCATTGCGGATGGCGTGATTACCGGCGGCATGATCCCCAAAGTGGAAACCTGCATTCAGGCCGTGCAGGCCGGGGCGCGGGCTGCCGTCATCATCAATGGCCGTACGCCGCATGCCTGCCTGCTGGAATTGTTTACGGCGTCTGGTTCCGGCACGCTGATCCGCGCGGACTAATCCTGCTGTTTTGAACCTGCCGCCCGCACGGTGGATCAGAGCCCGACTCTGAACCGTGCTGATGGCAGGTGTCCGGCACCGGCGCGTTGACAGGAGCGTGCCCTGTCCGCATGGTTCCTTCCTCTTTTTGCCGGTCGGTGGCGCTGCCCCGGCCCTGTTCTCCATCCTGTCTGACGGTGTCTCATGACTGAAGAAACTCTCCGCGCTCAAATTGAAACTCTGTGGGAAGCTCGTGACCGGATTTCCTCCGCCACGACGGGTGACGATCGCAAGGCGATTGAAACCGCTCTCGAGGCGCTGGATTCCGGGCGTCTGCGCGTTGCAGCCCCCAGCGAAAATGGCTGGGTGGTGCATGAATGGCTGAAAAAGGCTGTTCTGCTTTCTTTCCGTCTGAATGACAGCGTTATCATGCCGGGTGCTGCTGCGGGCGGCCCGGCGTTTGACAAGGTGCCCGTCAAGTTTCAGGACTGGGATCAGGCGCGTTTTGAAAAAGCCGGTTTCCGCGTAGTGCCGGGTGCCATGGTGCGTTATTCCGCTTACATCGCACCGGGTGCGGTGCTGATGCCGAGCTTTGTGAACGTGGGCGCCCATGTGGGCAGCGGCACCATGGTGGATACCTGGGCGACCGTTGGCAGCTGTGCGCAGATTGGCAGCAACTGCCATATCAGCGGCGGTGCTGGTATTGGCGGTGTTCTGGAACCGCTGCAGGCAGCTCCGGTCATTATTGAAGATAACTGCTTTATCGGTGCGCGCTCCGAAGTGGCGGAAGGCGTGATTGTGGAGCGCGGTTCCGTGCTGTCCATGGGCGTGTTCCTCGGCGCGTCCACCAAGATTGTGGACCGTGCAACGGGTGAAATCTTCATGGGTCGCGTTCCGGCCTACTCCGTTGTGGTGCCGGGCACGCTGCCGTCTTCTAAGCCGGTTGGCCCCGATGGCCGCCCGAACCCCAATCTGGCCTGCGCCGTGATTGTGAAGCGGGTGGACGAGCGTACACGCTCCAAGACTTCCATTAACGACCTGCTGCGCGACTAAGCAGAGGGAACCTCGGGCAGACACGCAATGACATATTCAGCGCCGGACCAGACCCTTCCAACCGGACCCCAGACCGGGCTTTTGCCCGAGCTGACAGACCCGGTGGCGGTGACGCAGGCGCTGATCCGTCATGCCTCTGTCTCGCCCGATCCCGGTCCGGCTCAGCAGACTCTGGCGGCTATGCTGGAGGCGCTGGGCTTTACTGTGGTGTCTCTTCCTTATGGGGAAGGGGCAGAACGCACGCCCAACCTGTTCGCGCGGCTGGGCACGGCTGGGCCGCACATCTGTTTTGCGGGGCATACCGATGTTGTACCGCCGGGTGCGGAGAGTGCGTGGACGCATCCGCCTTATGCGGCGGAAATTTCTGATGGCATTCTGTTCGGCCGTGGCGCGTGTGACATGAAGGGCGGCATTGCCGCGTTTGTTTCCGCCGTGGCGCGATGCGTGGAGCAGGGCGGCGTGCCCGGTTCCATTAGTCTTCTGATTACCGGCGATGAAGAAGGCCCCGCCACCTACGGCACCTGCAAGGTGCTGGAATGGATGGCGGAGAAAGACCAGATCCCGGATTATTGTGTGGTGGGTGAGCCGACCAATCCCGCCGCCATGGGCGATATGATCAAGATCGGCCGCCGGGGCAGCCTGAACGCGCATATTGTGGTGGAGGGCGTGCAGGGGCACGTGGCCTATCCGCATCGTGCCGATAATCCGGTGCATAAACTGCTGAGCGTGCTGACCGCCCTGCGGGAGACGCCGCTGGATAACGGCTCCGAGTGGTTTGAACCGTCCAGCCTGCAAATTACCAGCATGGATGTGGGCAACACGGCCACCAATCTCATTCCCGCCACGGCGAAAGCCCGGCTGAATATCCGGTTTAATGACCTGCATACGGGGGCTGGCCTGAAAGGCTGGCTGGAAACCATTTGCCGCCAGCATGCGCCCACGGCGCGGGTGAGCGTGCGGATTAGCGGGGAATCGTTCCTCACGGCACCGGGGCCGGCGACGGACCATCTGGTGCAGGCCGTGCAGACTGTCACGGGCCGCACGCCCAAGCTGGATACCGGGGGCGGCACGTCTGACGCCCGCTTTATTGCAAACTATTGTCCGGTGGCCGAATTTGGGCTTGTCGGGGCCAGCATCCATAAGGTGGATGAACACACCACACTGGCTGATCTGGAAACATTGACGGTGATTTACAAGACCTTTCTGGAAGGGGTCATGGCGTGATTTCAAGTTCGGGTTCTGGCAAGCAGGGTAACGGTCGCAGAATTTTGCAGGGTATGCTGCTGCTGGCCAGTGGGCGGCGTGAAGGCATTGCGTGCTTTCAGGGCACGCCGGATTCCTTTGGCGCGGCACTGGCACCGCAGTTGGCATTGCTGCTGGTCGGCCTGTTTCAGGCGGCCATGCAGCCGGATAAGGCACTGGGCTTTACCAAGCTTCTGCTGTCTCTCTGCGTAGTGCTGCTGCCAGCTGTTGTCTCCCAGTTTTATGCCCATAAATGGGGGCGGGATGCGCTCTGGATGCGCTACATCACGGCGGCCACATGGTGCGGCTGGGTGGTGGTGCTCATTTCTCTGGTGGCCACAGTTCTGGCGGGCCTGCTATTCCCGCCGCTGCTGCATCAGCCGGGGTTCATGGCTTCCCTGATGGTCACCGTCTCCATTTATGAGATGTGGCTGCAATGGTATGTGGCCCGCGTCGGGCTTGGACTGACCCGGAGCCGTGCGCTGCTGCTGTATGTCTCGGTTCTGGCTGTCACACTGGTTCTCTATGGCCTCGCAGCACTTCTGCCGCCGCATTACATCGTGATGCAGGATCTGCTTCAGCCGATGATTGCGGTCAAACCGTCTCACTAAACAGAGCGGTTTGTGCGTCGGAGTGCTGACGCTCTGTTTCGAGAAAGCCTGTGCTGGTTTGAGATATTTTCTCTCAGACTGCACAGGCTTTTTTATGGTGTGAGGTGCTGGGTTACGGATCATAGGCTGGCTCACTGGCTCACTGGCTCAGCGCGAAGAGCACCTTTTCCCCGGTCTTATCGCAGATGCACGACATCCAGTAACAGCAGGCTCAGCACGCCAAGCCCGGCCAGTGAGAGGACGACCGCCGTTGTTACGCGGCCCCCGGCTCTGGTCACGGTTCGGGCATTGACGCCAAGCCCGAGGGCGGCCATGGAGATGACGGTCAGCACCGTGGCGACCTGATTGATTGGCGCAATCCATCCGGCAGGCACCAGACCGAAGGTGCGGCAGAGCATGAGAGCCAGAAAGCCCAGAATGAACCACGGCACGAACTGCGCAAAACCGGCCCGTTTGGGGGAGGCAGGCCCGGCGGTGATGTCACTCCCATCAGGCTTTTCCGGGGGGAGTTTGGGGGCAAGGAGAGAGAGGGCAAAACAGACCGGCCCCAGCATGAGCACCCGCACCAGTTTGACCACGGTGCCCATCTGCACCGCCAGCGTGCCAAGCGGCAAGGTGGCGGCCAGAACCTGCGGCACGGCATAGACCGTCATCCCGGCAAAGATACCAAAGGAGATGCCCGTCATACCCGCCGCAATGCCCAGCACTGGCAGACCAAGCACCACGACTACGCCCAGCACAGCAGTAAAGGCGATGGAGGCGGCCACATCCTTGGCGTCTGCCCGGATCACGGGGGCGACGGCGGCAATGGCGGAATTCCCGCAAATGGCATTGCCGCAAGCCACCAGCAGGGCCATACGGGGCGGCAGGCCCAGCAGCGTGCCAATGCCAAAGCTGACCAGAATGGCAGCGGCGACAACCGCAGCAATGCCCACCAGCAATACAGGACCGAGGGAAACCACGCTGGCAGCACTTATGGACACGCCCAGCAGGACCACGGAAATTTCAAGCAGCGTGCGGGCGCTAAAACAGATGCCCGCCTGCCAGCCGGCGTCCGGCGACCACAGGCTCCGCACGCAGGTGCCCAGCAGAATGGCCAGCACAAGGGCTTCCAACCACGCCTTGCCAAATAACAGCACTTCGACCGATTGAAGGGCGTAGGCGGCAGCGGTAATCGCCACGCATAAACCAATGCCCGGCAGCAGAGTGCGAGCGGTGTGCAGTAGGGAAAAATTGGCGGGTTTCGTCATCTCGATGTCCTTCTGCCGTTTGATCTAGGCGCAGAAGATCAATCAATCCAACGCATTGTTTTTCTTATTTCAATCAGTAAAAGTGATGAATGAGGGGGCGGATTGGCATGACACTGGAACAGCTTCGTATTTTTTTATGTGTGGCTGGGCGTGAGCACATGACGGAGGCCGCCCGGGCTCTGCATGTCACGCAGTCTGCTGTTTCGGCGGCTATTGCAGCTTTGGAGGCTCGGCACGGGGTCCGGCTGTTTCATCGGGTGGGGCGGGGCATTGTGCTGACGGAAGCCGGAACGCTGTTTCTGGCTGAAGCCCGCATTATTCTGGATCGTGTGCAGGCGGCGGAAGCCATGCTGGATGATCTGAGCGGTTTGAAGCGCGGCACCCTGCGCGTGGTGGCCAGCCAGACCATTGCGGCCTACTGGTTGCCGCCGCTGCTGGCGGCCTTCCGTGAGCGGTTCCCGCATATCGAAATCGTGCTGGAAATTGGCAACACCCAGCAGGTGGCCGCGCATGTGCAGGCCGGGCAGTCTGACCTTGGGATTGTGGAAGGCAAGGTGGACAATCCAGTTCTGGCGCAGTGGCCCATTGCGCAGGATCAGCTGGTGCTGGTGCAGTCTACACCGTTTGATGCACACAGCTGCACGGCCAAAGCGTTGCAAAAAGCCCGCTGGATTATGCGGGAGCAAGGGTCCGGCACGCGGTCCACGCTGGATGACTGTTTGCGGCAGATTGGCGTGAAACCAGAAACTCTGCATGAGGCACTTGTGCTGCCCTCCAACGAGAGTGTGCGCACGGCAGTGGAAGCTGGAGCGGGGATTGCGGGCCTGTCCTCACTGGTGGTGGCCCCGGCTCTGGCGGCGGGCATGTTGCATGTGGCCCCGGTGACTTTTGGCCCGCGCGTGTTCTTCGGTCTGCGGCACAAGGAACGGTACCGCAGCCACGCCGTTGAGGCTTTGACAGATTTTATTGCCCAGCGTTCGGCGGACTGAAGAGAGATGCACCTTCCTGAACAACTCGGCCTGACAGTTCCGGTCTTTCAGGCTCCGATGGCCGGTGTGTCCACTCCAGCGCTTGCGGCGGAGGTTTCCAATGCGGGCGGGTTGGGCGCACTGGGGCTGGGGGCGACAAAGCCTGAGCAGGCACGTGCACTGATTGCGGAAGTTCGGGCGAGGACTGATCGGCCATTCAACGTCAATCTGTTCGTGCATCCTACGCCCAGAGCAGATGCAGAGCGTGAGGCGCGCTGGCTGGAGTGGCTGAACCCTCTTTTTGCGGAGCATGGTGAGGCCGCACCAGAAAAACTCTCTTCACCTTACACAAGTTTTCTGGATGACCCGGAGATGCTGGCGCTCCTGCTGGAGGTCAAACCGCCCGTCATCAGCTTCCATTTCGGACTGCCCCCGGCTGCCTCTGTCATGGCCCTCAAACAGACGGGTGCTTTCCTTCTGGCGACTGTCACCAGCCCCGCCGAGGCGCAGGTGGCAGAAGCTGCCGGGATGGATGCGGTGATTGCACAGGGTATTGAGGCCGGAGGGCATCGGGGCATGTTTGACCCGCATGCGCCGGATGATGCGCTGGGCACGTTCCCGCTGGTCCGTCTGCTCAGCCGCCAGTGTCATGGTCCGGTGATTGCTGCTGGCGGCATTATGGACGGGGCCGGGCTGGCGGCCGCGCTGGATTTGGGGGCCGTGGCGGCGCAAATGGGCACGGCATTTCTGCTTTGCCCGGAAACGGGGTTGGATGAGGCGTATCGAAAAGCCCTGATGGGGCAGGCTGCTTTTCACACCCGCATGGTCAGCCTGATTTCCGGTCGGCCCGCGCGAGGGCTATCCAACCGGTTTACTGCGTTGGCTGATAGCCCCGATGTACCGCCGTGCCCGGATTACCCCATTGCGTATGATGCCGGGAAGGCTCTGGCGAAAGCAGCCGGTTCCCACGGGGAGGCAGGCTTTGGCGCACACTGGGCCGGGCAGGGGGCGCCGCTGGCCCGCGCTCTGCCTGTGGCCCGCTTGGTTCGGGAAATTCAGGCGGAATACACGGAAATTCTGAAACAGCGGTCGCGCCAGATTAAGCGCGCGGGACTGGTTTGACGACTGCCAGAGCCAGTGTCTGCGTTAGTATGAGGCTGGCGGGTTTGCAAACGGATCAGGATTATAGCCCACGCCGGTCAGATACAGGCCTTCTGCCGGGGCGGTCGGGCCTCCGGCGGTGCGGGAGCGGGCGTCCAGCGCTGCGGTAATGCGCTCCGGGGCCCAGCGTTCCCGGCCAACAAGAACCAGCGTGCCGACCATGTTCCGCACCTGATGGTGCAGAAAGGACCGCGCGCGGGTGCGGATATGCACTTCCTCGCCCACACGCTCCACCGTCAGGCTGTCCAGCGTGCGGACCGGGTTTCTGGCCTGACAGGCGGCGGCCCGGAAGGACGTAAAATCATGCGTGCCCACAAGCCTGTCTGCACCTTCGCGCATCTTGTCCAGATTCAACCGGGCGCGCACATGCCACATATGGGTGGCTCCAAGGGCCGGGGGCGAGGGGCGGTTGATAATGCGGTAGAGGTAGGAGCGCCATGTGGCGGAAAACCGCGCGCTCCATTTCTCCGTCACCAGTGCCGCCTGCAGCACGGCAACAGGGTGGGGTTTCAGATGGTAGCTCAGCCCGTCACGCACAATATGCGGGGCAAGGTTCATATCTGCAGGGAAGTCCAGATGCGCGACCTGCCCCAGTGCATGCACGCCCGCATCCGTCCGCCCTGCGGTAATGCTGGAGACGCGCCGCCCATTGGCCATGCGGGTGGCGGCTGCTTCCAGCAGGCCCTGCACGGAGGTGCCAACACTCTGTTTCTGCCAGCCGACCAGACCCGTGCCGTCATATTCGATTTTGACAGCCCAGCGCTGGAATGCCTGCTCGGTCTGGGCATCCTTATGCGGATCAGACGGAAAAACGGGCGAGGGTTCGGAGAGAAACGACGGCAGCTCGGTCATTCGGCGTCGGGTGCGGCTGGCGGCGTGTGATACAGGCGCGTGCCTGCGGGCATGGGCTGGCCGCGCAGGAAGGCATCGGCGTCCATCATGCCACGACCGGGCTTTTGCAGGCGGGTCAGGCGGAGGGCGCCGTCTCCACACGCAATGGTCAGAGCATCATCCAGCGTCGTGCCGGGGGTAGCGGTGTGCTTGCGGTCGGGCAGCGGGGTAGCCGCACCAATTTTCAGCACGGTGCCATCGGCCTGTAAGGTAAAGGTGCCGGGCCAGGGGGTGAGGGCACGAATGCGCAGATCGAGTGCCGTAGCAGACTGGGACCAGTCCAGACGGCCATCTTCACGCGTCAGCATCGGGGCGTAGGTTACGCCGTCTTCCGGCTGCGGCGTGGGGGCGGGGCGTTCGGCCAGCACGCGCACGGCCAGTTGCCCGCCAATAGCACTTAGCGCGTCATGCAGGCTGCTGGCGGTAGTCTCGGCGGTAATGGGCACGGCTTCACGCAGCAGCATGGGGCCGGTATCAAGGCCCGCTTCCATCTGCATGATGGTCACGCCGCTTTCCGTATCACCCGCCAGAATGGAGCTCTGGATGGGGGAGGCCCCGCGCCAGCGCGGCAACAGGCTGGCATGGATGTTCAGGCAGCCAAGGCGCGGCGCGTCCAGCATGACCTGTGGCAGAATGAGACCATAAGCAGCCACAACAGCGGCATCGGCCTCAAGGGCAGCAAAGGCGGCCCATTCTTCCTCATTTTTACGCAGCTTTTCGGGGTGACGCACCGACAGGCCGAGGGCTTCCGCCGCCTGCTGCACGGGCGAGGCCCGCAGCGCCTTACCCCGCCCAGCGGGGCGCGGGGGCTGGGAATACACGGCGACAATCTCGTGCCCTGCGGCATGGAGGGCGTGCAGGGCAGGCACCGCAAAATCCGGTGTGCCCATAAAGATAAGGCGCATGGTATCCAGCCCTCCGGCTTATTTCCGCTTCTGTTCCTTGGCCAGCCGCCGCAGGATCATATTGCGGCGCAGCACGGAGAGGTGATCCACAAACAGGATGCCTTCCAGATGGTCAATTTCATGCTGCATGCAGGTGGCCAGCAGGCCGTCCACTTCACGCTCCATCACATCGCCACCGACAGTGCGCCACTGCACGCGCACCTTTTCCGGGCGGGTGACTTCGGCATACTGGTTGGGCAGGGAAAGGCAGCCTTCCTCCCGCGCGGCCAGTGTTTCCGTCTCGGCAATCACTTCGGGGTTGATCATCACGATCGGCTCGCGGGCGTCTTCCTCGCCCAGATCAACCAGCGCAAAACGCAGGCCGAGGCCCACCTGCGGGGCGGCCAGCCCGATGCCGGGGGCGGCATACATGGCGGAAAACATGCTGGGCAGAACCCGGCGGATGTCCGCCATATCTTCCGGTTTTACCTCACGCGTCTTGCGCCGCAGCACGGCATGCGGGGCAATGAGAATGGGCATAGGAGCGGCATCTGCCGCCGCAGCGGAAAAAGCTGCATCTGTCATGGCTGCGTCTGTCATACGCCCGATTTAACCTCCCGCGCCCGGCTACGCCAGAGGGAGATGGCGCTGATGACACAAAAACCGTGGGAAATATGCCGCACTCGGCCTCTGTTATGGGGTGCAAACCCGCCGGAGTGGCAGTTTCAGGCATGCGTGGGCTTCCGTGCAGTCTTGCGTTTGGCCGGGTGTCTCCCATATCGTGAGGAAAGCCGGGTGCCATGAAGGGCCCGGTTTCTGTCTCGCTCAGAAAGGGGAGGCTTTATGTCTGGCAGAGTATTCGGTTCACCCATGTTCCTAGGTTTTGACCATCTCGAGCAGATGCTCGAACGGGCCAGCAAGGGGAACGGGGATGGGTATCCACCCTATAATATTGAACAGATTGCCCCCAACGGGCTCCGGATTACGCTGGCGGTTGCCGGGTTCCGGATGGATGACCTCCAGATTACGCAGGAAGACAATCAGCTGGTGATCCGTGGCCGGCAGGTGGAAGACGGTGAAGAGCATGTCTATCTGCATCGTGGCATTGCCTCCCGCCAGTTCCAGAAGGCGTTTGTGCTGGCTGAGGGGATAGAGATTGGCGGGGCCTGGCTGGATAATGGCCTGCTGCATATTGATCTGTTCCGCCCGCAGCCGGAAGTGCGCGTCAAACGGATTGAGATCATGCAGCCCGGCACCCCGAAAAGTGCAGCAGCCTCGGCCAGCGGGCTGAAGCCGCGCACCTCCCGTATGTTGCATACGGTGGTGGAGGACTGAAAAGCCCGGCTCAGGACGGGTGGGGATCTTTCCCCGCCAGCCTGCGTTGGCGTTATAGATACGGAAAGGAGACACCATGAGAGTCACGACCCGGAACGGACGTGTTGTTCTTATGCCCGATGAGTCGGATAAACCGTTGGATGTCCATCAGCTTTCCGAAAATCAGTTTCGGTCTCTGGGGGTTGTCAATGTCGCCTATGTGCGCCCGGCTCTGACAGAGGATGGCGAGGAAGGCTGCGCCATCCATGCTGCCGATGGCTCACCGCTGGCGGTGGTGGATGATCTGGAAACCGCGTGGGGGGTTATTCTCCAGCACGACATGGTGCCGGCCAGCCTTCAGTAAACCTTCGGGCAAGGCCAGCTTATGAAAAACCCTGCCACATACGGGAGAAAATTTCCGTCGTGTGGCAGGGCATTTTTTTGAGCAAAAGGGTGAGGACGTCCTTCAGGACGGCCCCGTATCCACCCAGCCGATATTCCCGTCATCCCGCCGGTAAACCAGATTGATCTGCTGATTTTTGCGGTTACGGAACAGCAGAATGCTGCATGCGGCGAGGTCCAGCCGCATGACGGCCTCACTCACGCTCAGGGTGGGGATATCCGTGGTGTGTTCCGCAATAATGGCGGCGTAGGTTTCGGCTTCCGCCGTGGCTTCATGGTCTACGCCATTGTCCTGCTGGGCTTTGGTGTCCGCAGCGGATGGGGTGGATTTCAGCACGTAGGATCGCCCGGTTTCGGGCGGAGCCTCCGCCGTCTTGGTAGCGCGGGCGTGGGAGGTGACGCGGCGATGGTAGCGGCGCAGGCGTTTGGCGATATGCTCGGCGGCATCATCAAACGCGGCGTTCGCGTCTGCGGCCTCGCCTTCTCCGCGCAGGGTCAGGCCGCGGCCTGCATGCACGTTGATATCGCAGGTGAAGAAGGAACGGGCTTTACTGAAAGTCACATTGGCTTCCAGCGCCTTGTCAAAATATCGTTCTGCAAGGCCGCCCAGGTGAGCATTGACCCGATGTTTGAGCGCATCGGACAGAGCAATCTGTTTACCGGAAACATGAATATGCATCGGATGTCGTTCCTCGCTGGTTAAGAGCAGGACCGTCTTTGCCTGAGCGCGGAGCCGTAACAGATGCAGCCCTCTCTCAGGCGCAGGCGGCTTAACTCATCAGGACACGGGGTGACTCCCTCATGCCTGCCAGTATTTGGGCATGGTTGGCGGGGGTCTGTCTATGGGTTTGTGACAGTTTTAATATAGGAACCAGCGGGGGTATTCTGGCGTTATAGCGGCCGCGTTTAGGGCAGACTCTGAAAAAACCACCTCTTTCGGGGTTGCTGTGCCGGAAAGCTGGCGCATACAACACAAGACAGAGTTGCAAGCCAGACAGGATGCCATGCTTTTAAGATCCAGCCCGCCCGTCAACATGCCCAAAATGCGCCACAAGTGGCGGGCCAAAGTCGCGATCCTGCTGGTGCTGCTGGCCGCTTACGGCAGCATCATGTGGTACATGACGCACTATAAGCCGCCGATGGAAAAGGTGGTGATTCCGGTAGAGGTGGTCAAGCAGAAGCCAAAAGCTGATGCCGCCCGCCTGCCAGTGCCGCCCATCACGCTGGAACCCGCACCGCCCGTGCCGGAGATGGCCCCGCCACAGCTGGTGATTAAAGGGCGGCGTTAGAGCGAGAAGCTCTCGCCCAGATACACACGGCGCACGTCTTCATGCGCCACAATCTCTTCCGGCACGCCCTGCATCAGCACCTGCCCGCTGTGCATGATGTAGGCGCGGTCAATGACTTCCAGCGTCTCACGCACGTTATGGTCGGTAATCAGCACGCCAATGCCACGGTCTTTCAGGTGCGAGACGAGGTCTCGGATTTCGCCCACCGCAATGGGGTCAATCCCGGCCAGCGGTTCATCCAGCAGGATGTAATGCGGCTGGCTGGCCAGTGCGCGGGCAATTTCCAGACGCCGCCGTTCACCGCCTGAAAGGGCGAGGGAGGGGGAGCGGCGCAGGTGGGAGATGCCGAATTCGCTCAGCAGGCCATCCAGCATTACTTCCCGCTGGTCCGGGTCACGTTCCACCACTTCCAGCGCTGCCATAATGTTCTGTTCAACATTCAGGCCACGGAAAATACTGGCTTCCTGCGGCAGATAGCCAATGCCCAGCCGCGCGCGGCGATACATGGGGAGCTGGGTGATGTCCGCACCATCCAGCGTGATGGAGCCGGTATCAGGCTGCACAAGGCCCACAATCATATAAAAGCTGGTGGTTTTCCCGGCCCCGTTTGGCCCGAGCAGGCCAACGGCCTCGCCCCGATGCACCTCGATGGAGACGTTCTTCACCACCTCGCGCTTTTTGTAGGATTTGCCAATACCGTTGGCAAACAGGCCGTGGCCGGGCGCGTGCGGGGCGTTCGGGTTGGTTGGTTCAGGACCCGGTCCGATGACCTGATCTTCCACCGTTTCTTCCGAAGTCCAGCTGATCTCCTGCGTCATCCGTTATTTCCTGTCCGATGAGTCGCCACTGTTGGGCACAACCAGACCGCTCACGCGGCTGCCCGGGCGTTCTGTCATGGTTGCCAGACCTGTATGCATGTTGATGATAGCCGCAGCGCCCTGGATCTGGTTCGGTCCACGGGTGATGTGCACATTCCCCACAATGCGGGCAATACCGGTATCCGGCACATACACACCCCGGTCCCCGGTGACGGTTTCCGTCTGGGTGCGGACCCACACATGGCCAAACGCGTTGACCTTTTCCAGCTTGCCAGAACCATTGGCCAGCGGGTCAGACGAGTTCTGGTTTGCGTCTTTCTTCTGGTCTGCCGGCTGCGCGGACTGGTCCGGCGGAGCGCTGTAGCCCACCAGCACATCCGCACGGATCTGCCGGTTGTCATTGGTTGTCACAGTCGCATTGCCGCGCCCAATGGAAATGCGCTGCTGCGAGTAATATTCCATGGAATCCCGCGCCGTCAGAATATCCTGTGGGGTGGTCAGTTTCAGCGCCTTACCGGTCATGACCAGTACGGCCTGATCCATGTCATACACGGCCTTATCGCCCCAGCCCTGATCGGTCTGGGTGTAGATATGAACGTGGCCGACGGCTTCCAGTCGATAAATTTCGTTCGCGCCAGAGGAATCCGGGTCACCGCCCTCGGTTTTGCCGTTCGCAGGCTTGGCGTCTGCCGGAGCCGGCGTGCTGGCCGGGGCGGGAGGCTGGCCGGTTGGGGCTACGGCGTCTGACCCCGGTTTGGCGCTGGCCGTTGTGCCGGTAACCGCCCCAGCCGGAGCGTCACCCTGCGCGGGAGCGGGCGTGCCGTCGGGGGCGGCCTTCTTGCGGTAATAGGCAATCAGCTTGTCCGCCGTCACCGTTACGTCACCGCGCACGGCCTTGGCCTGATCATACGCCGTGACTTTTTTCTGGTTCTGGTCCCAGTCAAACCCACCGGCTGCGGTGACGGTAATCTGGCCGCCATGCGAGAGGTCGATGGACTGCGCGTGCGCCGTGCCACAGAACAGGGCCGCCAGCAGCGGGAGTGCAGCAAGCCCGAAAGCAGGAGCCAGCACCGGGCGGCGCAGGCCGCGCAGGCGGGAGGATAAGGTCAGGAGCATATCAGGAGGCCTTCCCATCAGCCGGATGGCTGCCGCGGTCGTCGTTCAAAATCAGTCGGCCCGGCCCGCGGAACTGGGCAATGCCTTCATGCTGAGACACCAGATATCCTTTTGCATCAAGCACGCCAAACGGCCCTTCCGCCCGCACCCAGCTATCGGACGCAATAATGCCCGTGCGGACATCCACATCCGCCACAGGGCTGCGCATCATAAGGCCATCATCACGATACAGGGTGACTTCTCCGGTCAGGTCAAGAATCTGTGCATGCTGCATGTAGACCCCTTTTTCCGATCGGACCAGAAGCCAGCTTCCTCCCTGACTGAGGATATCGGCCACAGGGTTGTCCAGATCCATCCGTTCCGGGTTGGCCTGATGCGCACTGTCCGCCGTAATCATAAAGGGGCGGTTATGCTCATCCAGACCACGATAGGTCGCGCCAATCAGATTGCCGCTTTCCACTTTAACCTTGGAGATTTCCTTCAGCGCCGCCTTGTTGGCGTTAATCAGCCGGTCCACTTCCGGCCAGACGGCAATGGAGCTGAGCAGCAGCAGAGCCGTGGCGGGCAGAACCCATTTGGCCCAGCGCAGCAGCATCCGCCTGCGGGCCAGTTCTCCCGCATCAGGCGGCAGACGGCGGGCGATGGAGGGGGCCATACGTTCGCGCTGCTGGCGAACGGTTTCTTCCGAGCGGGCAAAATCATCGCGTTGAGGTGGGCGGCCGGAAGGTTCCGTCATCCCACACCTGCCCGTAGCAGATCATGCACATGCACAACGCCCATCGGGCGGCGGTCTGCATCCAGAATGAACAGGGAGGTGATGGGGCGGTCGCGTTCGTTCATCATGCGCAGCGCATCAGCAGCAAAAATGTCAGGCCCTATGGTGAGAGGGTGACGGTTCATGACATCCTTTGCCAGCGTGGTTGTCAGATCATGGTCCAGCGCGCGGCGCAGGTCACCATCCGTGATCAGCCCCGCCAGTCGGCCATTATGGTCCAGAATGCCAATGCAGCCTAGAGCCTGACGCGTCATTTCCATAATGACATCCCGCATCGGGGTGTCTTCACGCCCCAGAGGGATGTCTGCGCCGGTGCGCATCAGTTCCTGCACGGTGCGCAGGCGGCTGCCCAGACGACCGCCGGGGTGATAATTGCCAAAGTCACTCGCAGTAAAGCCGCGCTGGCGCAGCAGGACCACAGCCAGAGCATCCCCAAAGGCCAGCTGCATGAGGGTGCTGGTGGTCGGGGCCAGCCCCATCGGGCAGGCTTCCGGCATGGCGGGGAGGGTGAGCGCCACATCCGCCGCAGAGGCCAGCGTGGAATTTGCCCGGCTGGTCACCGCCAGCAGCGGCAGGCCAGCCTTGCGGGTGTGGGCGGCAATGTCGCCCAGTTCCGTGGTCTCACCGGAGTTGGAGAACGCCAGAACCACATCGCCCGGCTGCACCATGCCCAGATCCCCGTGTGAGGCCTCGGCAGGGTGAACAAACAGGGCGGGGGTGCCGGTGGAGCAGAGAGTGGCCTGAATTTTCCGGGCCACATGGCCGGATTTTCCAATACCGGTGACGACCACCCGGCCCGACACATGCAGCAAGATCTCCACAGCCCGCGCAAACGCGCCCCCCAGCCCGGAGGGGTCCTGCAACGCACAGTCCAGCGCATCCAGCCCGGCGCGCTCGGTCTGAATAACGGTTGCGGCCTCCTTCGCGAGGCGGTCAGGTGCGTCTAAGGTGGCGTGTTCTGTCATGCGGGGCAGGCTCCGGTCCGGGCTGGATCAGGCGCGGTGAGAAAAGATATCCGGGTCTTCATAACCCAGAAGGTCAAGCCGGGCACGCGCGGGCAGGAAGTCGTAGCAGGCCTGAGCCAGCTCACGACGGCCCTCACGGTGCAGCAACGCATCCATTTTCTGCCACAGCGCATGCAGATACAGCACATCGGACGCGGCATAAGCCAGCTGTTCCGGCTTGAGGTCCACAGCGCCCCAGTCAGACGTCTGCTGCTGTTTGCTCATCTCAACCCCCAGCATATCCCGGCACAGAGCGGCCAGACCGTGGCGGTCCGTAAAGGTGCGGACCAGACGGGCGGCAATTTTGGTGCAGACCACGGGGCTGACGGTAATGCCCAGCGCATGCTGGAGAATAGCGACATCAAACCGTGCAAAATGCATGATCTTGGTCACGGCGGGATCGGCCATCAGGCGTTTGAGGTTCGGGCAGTTATAGCCTTTGCCGCCGAGGAATTCCGGGATGATCTGCACCAGATGCGCCGTGCCGTCCCCTGCGGAAAGCTGCACAAGGCACAGCCGGTCCCGATGGGGGTTGAGGCCCATGGTTTCCGTATCCACGGCAACAGACCCGGTAAAGGTCAGCCCGTCGGGCAGGTCGTTGCGATGTAGAGTGATGCTGCCCTCGGAAGAGCTCCGGGATGCGTTCATGACCCGCTCCATGCCTTGTTGTTGATCAGGCTCAGACGGATACAGCCGGGATGGCGGAATGTCCATTCTGGACACCCTGCCGAGGCTTTCAGGCGATTTGATGGTGACGGTAGCGACTTCAGGATGCGGAGAGCGTGCCGTTCCGGGATTCCTGCAAGGCAAGCTGGGTCAGCCGGGCCTCATTTTTCTTCAGGAAGCGCCCCATGGCGACCATACCGCCAATGGCCGCAATGCCGATGACAATGCCAACCGGGCCAGAGACTTCTGAAATCTTGCGCCCCAGAGCATAAGTGCCCAACGCATAACCGCCCGCCCAGCACGTGCCCCCCAGTGCATTAAACAGCATGAAGCGCGGCCAGTGCATGCGGCACGCCCCGGCCAGCACGGCCACAAATACGCGCACCACGGAAATAAACCGGCCACAGAAGACAATGGCGCTGCCGTGATGGTGGAACAGATATTGCCCCAGAATGAGCCGCTGGGAGGTCAGGCCGAAGCGTGGGCCATATTTTTCCAGCAGCGGTAGCCCGACTTTGCGGCCAATAAGGTAGCCGATGTTATCGCCAATAATCGCCCCTGCCACAGCGGCAACGGCCACCCAGCCAATAGCAAGGTGATGGGTCTTCAGGCAGTACAGCGAGGCCGTGATGATGCAGGCTTCAGCCGGCACAGGCACACCCATGCTCTCCATCATGACAATCAGGGTGACAATGCCATAGCCGTAATGCTGAAGCAGCGTGTCCAGATGGTGCAGCAGGGGTCAGGTGTCCTTGTGCAGGAGAGTGCGACAGAACCGCACGGGGTGATGCGGACCATGCCGCAAACCTTTTACCGGGAGAAGGCAGGCTGCGGCATGGCAGTTCTTCGATCGTCTCGCTGAAGAGGTTAGTACGCCTGATTGTCGTCGGGTCTTTGACAGTCTTACCAGCCGGGTGTGCTGACCGCACCTTCAAATTCAAACACTCCGCCCACCCGGCGGCGCTGCCAGACGCGCTGCCAGAACGCTGCCTGCCGCCTGTTTTTTACCGCGGACCACGGCTGTATCCAGTGCGGAGAGAAAGGCGGAACGGTCTTTTTTGGTAAAGCTCTTGCCGCCGCCCAGCATGGTTCCGGTGGAGCGGAGGTCTTCCATCAGGTTGCGCATGGCCAGCGCCATGCCGATGGCGTTTTCATCCAGAATGCGGCCATTGGGGTTCAGCACACAGGCCTTTTTTGCCACGCAGCGGGCGGCCAGCGGGATGTCTGAGGAAATCACGATGTCATGCGGTTTGACGTGCTGGGCAATCCAGTCATCCGCCACGTCCATGCCGTCCGTCACCACAATGCGCTCAATCTGCGGGGAGGCCGGGGCGGCCAGCAGGCGGTTGGAAACTACATAGGTTTTCAGCCCGTGGCGTCCGGCCACCTGATAGGTTTCATCCCGCACCGGGCAGGCATCGGCGTCTATAAAAATACGTATCATGCTCTGAGTCCTAGGCCGCGTAGCTGCATGGTTGCAAGGGATGCGACGGATGGGCCGCACCTGCTTGCAGGGGCCGTGGCGGCCAGTAAGGCAGCCAGAGGTGCGTCATCTGCCCCGGAAGCTGCGGCAAAGGGGATAGCCCGGCGGTGGCAGTTTGCGGTAGGGAAGGGGCTGAACACGATAGCTCAAGGTTTTATATGCGCACTCCCCGTTCTGGCCGTCCGCCTCGCCGCTCGCGCGGTGCTTCTCCCGCTGGGCGCGAGGGGGCCGCACCCGCTGGCGCCTGCTGGCTGTTTGGCACCCACGCCGTGGCTGCCGCTCTGGCTAACCCGAACCGTGTGTTCCAGCGCCTGCTGGTGACGGAGCCCGAGCATCCGGCGCTGCTGGCGGCAAAAGAAGCCGGGGCTGTGATCCGCATTGAGCCGGAAATTGTCCAGCGTGCCCGTCTGGATGACATGCTGGGTGAGGACGCCGTGCATCAGGGCGTGGCCGTGCTGGTCAAGGCGCTGCCTAACCTGACGCTGGAAGAAGCGCTGGAACGCCCCGGCCCGGTGCTGGTGCTGGATCAGGTAACGGACCCGCGCAATGTGGGCGCAATCCTGCGGTCTGCCGCTGCCTTTGGCGCGGCCTGCCTTGTGGTGCAGGACCGCAACGCGCCGGAAGAAACCGCCGTGCTGGCCAAGGCTGCCTCCGGCGCACTGGAAACGGTGCCGATGGTGCGGGAAGTCAATCTGTCTCGCGCTATTGAAGCCTTGCAAAAAGGCGGCTGCTGGACAGTCGGGCTGGATGCAGGCGGTGGCCTGCTGGATGGTCCGTCCTTCAAGGGCCGCCGTGTGGCCCTCGTGCTGGGGGCGGAAGGCAAGGGCCTGCGCCGCCTGACGCGTGAAAGCTGTGATGAAATTGCCGGGCTTTACATGCCGGGTGAGATGGAAAGCCTGAACGTGTCCGTAGCCGCAGCCGTTGGGCTTTATGAACTGGCGCGTGAACGCATGCCCAGCACATACCAGCCCCCGGCCACAAAGAAGCCCACGTAAGAGCCAATATCGGCGCCGTCCAGCCAGCGGGCGACGGGGCCGGTGTAAAGCTGGCTGTCAGAAAATAGCAGGATGGTCAGCACGGAGGTCACGGCAAAAATCGTGGCCCCATAGGTCCAGCCCGGTGGCACCGGGCGCGGCTGGCGGGTGCCGCAATACCAGTCGGCCAGCACAATGCCGATCCACGGCGCAATCCAGTACATGGTGACCAGCAGATAATCCGTATAAAGCGCGGTGTAACGCCCGGCACCCGCCACGGCCAGCCCATAACCCAGCAATGCGGTCAGGATGGCAGCGGCAACACGCGGCACATGCAGCCCAGCGGAAATCAGGCTGTAACTGGCTGTATTATCGTTAAACGAATTGCCGGTGATGGAAGACAGCGCAATCGCTGCCAGCGCCACAGCCCCCAGTGGTCCCATGGCCTGCTGGAGCGAGGCAATCACGGCAGTAGGCGAGGGATTGGCGACGCTCCCGGCACTAATCAGCCCCAGAATCTGGAATGGAATAGCCGAACTCAGCAACCCGGCCAGCGCCAGCCAGACCACTTTTTTCGGGTTGGTATCGGCTGGCAGATACCGCGTGTAGTCCGAAGAATAGGACGCCCAGGAGAGGTTGAAGCTGACCAGAATCCCCGTGGCGAGCAGGAAGGTGGACAGGCTGACCGGATGGTGGGCTGCAATGGGAGCAGCGCCGCGCACGGCAAACACCACGCCCATCAGAATGAACGTCACCAGCAGCAGCCCGCCCAGATATTTCTGCACGGCCTGCACCACATGATGCCCGTAAATGGAGGCCACCATCTGCACGGAGGCCAGAACAGCGAGTGCGAACCAGAAGGGCAGGGAGACGCCCGCCAGCATCAGCAGCGCCATCAGGGCCGTGGCGGCGGGCACGTTGTTCACCGCGTCCCACCCCACACAGTAAATCCAGTTGAGGAAAGCCGGAGGGCGCACGCCCAGACGCCCCAGTGCGCGGCGGGAGGCTTCCATCTGCGTCAGGCCGGTGGCCGGACCAATGGAGGCGGCAAGGGCGACTGGCAGCGCGCCAATAAGGTTGCCCAGCAGAACCGCCAGCACTCCGGTCTTGAAGTCCAGCCCCAGACTGATGAGTAGCGCCCCCGTCACCCAGCCGCCCGGCCCCAGATTGGGGGAGAAGTGGCTCCAGAAGACTTTGTCCAGCGCCATGGTCTTCTGGTCCGCAGGCACGGGCTCCCGCACGGACGCTTCGGAAAGATCCTCCATCAGGTGGTGCTGGGTGGAGGCAGGGCCGGAAGAGGCGGGGGGCGTTGTCATGCCGGGTCAGGTCCTGAAAAGGCGAGGCCGAAGAGGCGCGTTAAGACAGATCCGGCTCCGGCATGCTGCCAGCAGCGCCGGTTGGCTGATGATTATAATAGGCTTCGGCCAGACGGATAGGCAGAAGGTCCATAAAACGAGACCCGGCGACCAGCCAGCGCGGAAAGACAATGCGCCGTTCGTTCCGCCGCAGCCCACGCAGAATACGGCGGCTGGCATTCTCCACATCCGTCAGCCCCGGCATGGGGAAATGGTTGCGGGCCACCATAGGCGTGTTGAGAAACCCGCAAACCACGGAGGTCATCAAAATCCCCGCCTGCTTCATATTGCCGCCCGTGGCGACCATGAAGCGGTCCACTGCCGCCTTGGAGGCGCTGTAGGACGGGGTGCCGGGGTAGGACACAATGCCTGCCACAGAGGAAATAGCGCAGATGCGCCCCCGCATTCCATCATCCGCGCGCGGCTGGCGGCGCATGATCTGCAGGGCAGGCAGCACCGTGTTCAGCACGCCTTGCACATTGGTTTCAAACATCCGGCGGATCTGCGCGTCCGGTTCATACGGTGCATCGTCCGGGGTCGGGGCACTGCGAGTGCCGCCGGTAATGCCGGCGCAGGCCAGAACCATGTCCAGATGGCCGGTATTATGCACCCATTCTTCCATGCCGAGGCGGTCCGTCACGTCACAGAGTCGGATTTCTGCTGCTGCTCCGCGCGAGATACACTGGCGGGCCGTGTCGGTCAGGCGGTCACTATTGCGGCCCCCCAGAAAGAGCCTGCGGCCCGGCCGGGCCAGCGTCAGAGCCAGCGAGCGCCCCAGTCCGGATGACGCGCCGGTAATCAGAACGGTATCGTGTTTCATGTCGCCCTCTTAACCCGAGACTGTTAGAAGATCTCCCCATTATGGCACCCTGACGGCGCTTGTGGCAGAGACGCAGGGTGAGTGGTGAGTTGAGAACACGGAATAGGATGGAACGGCGGTATGTCGAACGCAGCGTCTGAACAGGGTAAGGGCATCAAACGTCGGGGTGTGTGTTTTGTCATTTCCGCGCCGTCGGGGGCGGGGAAATCGACCATTGCCAACGCGTTGCGGGCGTCTGAACCTAAGCTGCGCCATTCTGTGTCCGTCACCACGCGCCAGCCGCGCCCCGGTGAGAAGGAAGGTGTGCATTACCACTTCCGCACCATGGAGCAGTTTGAAGAGATGGCCGCCAACGGCGAGCTGCTGGAATGGGCCATTGTCTTTGGCCGGGGCTACGGTACCCCTCGCGCGCCGGTGGAAGAAGCGCTGAACGCCGGGCATGATATGGTGTTTGATATCGACTGGCAGGGCCACCAGCAGATTCGTAAGGCGCTGCCGGATGATGTGGTGAGCCTGTTTGTGCTGCCGCCCTCTCTGGTCGAACTGGAACGCCGCCTCCATTCCCGTGCCTCCGACCACCCGGATGAAATTGCCCGCCGCATGGCTGCCGCACGGGATGAAATTTCCCATTGGCGGGAGTTTGATCATGTGGTGGTCAATACAGAGCTGGACCGTGCCATC
Source organism: Acetobacter cerevisiae (assembly GCF_001580535.1). Lineage (GTDB taxonomy): Bacteria > Pseudomonadota > Alphaproteobacteria > Acetobacterales > Acetobacteraceae > Acetobacter > Acetobacter cerevisiae. The sequence goes on from NZ_LHZA01000151.1 coordinate 75,926, forward strand.
TTTGAAGCCCGCGCGGTGCTGACAGCCGGACGCCTGCTGACGCGCCGGCAGACCGGGCTGGCCGATTTTGTGCAGACCTTCGGAGCCTGATGGGTATGGATTTTTCGTCAGTTTCGGTCCTCTGCCTTGGGGATGTGATGCTGGACAGGTTCCTTTACGGAACCATGGAGCGGATTTCGCCAGAAGCTCCGGTGCCGGTGCTTCTGCTGGACTCCCGGCGGGAAATGCCGGGCGGGGCAGGGAACGTCGCCAATAACGTCATTTCTCTGGGTGGACGCGCCATTCTGGTCGGGCTGGTCGGGCAGGATGAAGCCGGGGGTGTGCTGCGGAACGCTCTGGGTAATCAGGCCCGCGTGGTGGATGCCACCGTCTGCTCGCCTGCGCGCCCCACCATCTGCAAGACGCGGTTTATTGCCGTGCATCAGCAGGTGGTCCGCGCGGATGAGGAAAGTCGGGCTCCGCTTCAGCCGGAAGAGGCCGAGGCGCTGTGCCGTGCGATTGATGCGCAGATTGATCAGGTTCAGGCCGTTGTGGTGTCGGATTACGGCAAGGGCGTGTGCAGCCCCACCGTGCTGACGCATGTGTTCACCATGGCCCGCGCCCGCGGCATTCCGGTGTTTGTGGACCCCAAGACGGCGGATTACACCCAGTATCGCGGTGCGACCTGTATCACGCCGAACGCGAAGGAACTCGCTCTGGCCTCCGGCATGCCGGTGGGGACGGAAGCGCGGGCGGAACTGGCAGCCCGTACCGTCATGGCGCAGGCGGATGCCTCGGCTATTCTCGCTACGCGGTCGGAAAAAGGCATGATGCTGGTCCGGCGCGACGGCCCCGTGCTGTCTGTGCCTGCTCGTGCGCGGGAAGTGTTCGACGTCTCCGGGGCAGGCGATACCGTTATCGCCACCATGGCGCTGGGTGTTGGCTCAGGTATGTCGTTCGAGCAGGCCATGCGTGTGGCCAATGCCGCAGCAGGTGTTGTGGTGGGCAAGCTGGGCACCGCTACGGCAGACATGCAGGAAGTGCAGCACGAACTGGAGGAACAGTCCGGCCCGGATGACATTCCGCATCTGCTCCCACTCTCCGCAGCCTGTGCGCAGGTGCAGCGGTGGCAGGCGCAGGGGTTGAAGGTGGGCTTTACCAATGGCTGCTTTGACATCATCCATCCCGGCCATGTCGGCCTGCTGGCCGAAGCCCGCGCGGCATGTGACCGGCTGGTGGTGGCGCTCAATACCGATGCCAGCGTCCGCCGCCTTAAAGGCCCGACGCGCCCCGTGAACTCTCTGGACGCCCGCGCCCGTGTGATGGCCGCCATCCGCTATGTGGATGCCGTGGTGTCCTTTGATGAAGATACGCCGCTGGAAACCATTCGCGCGCTGATGCCAGATGTGCTGATTAAAGGGGCGGATTATAAACCGGAGCAGGTTGTGGGGGCAGATATTGTGCAGAGCAATGGCGGGCGGCTCGTGCTGGCCACTCTGGCCGCAGGGCATTCCACAACGGCTACGATTGGACGGATTCAGGGATCATGAGTCGCACACTTCCTCCAAATCCTCTGACAGATGCCCAGACAGATGGCGCACCGTTGCCGCTGGTGGCCGTGCGGGACCGGTTTTCTGACTGGCTGTTCCAGAAGGCTCTGCCCTTCTGGGCCACCACGGGGTGTGATGGCACGCCGCATGATCTGGCCTTGCTGGGCGCGCAGGAATCTCTGACGCTGGAGGGAGAGCCCGCTCTGCCGCCGTTCAAGCGGGTGCGCGTGCAGGCGCGGCAGTTGTTTGCGTTCTCATGGGCGGCCTTGCAGGGGTGGGAAGAAGGTGTGTCCCGCGCCCACGGTATTTTCCGCTTCATGCTGCGTGCGCGGCGCGAAGATGGTGGCTGGGTGCGGAGCCTCACGCGGGACGGCGGTGTGAAAGACAACACGGCAGACCTGTATGACCTCGCTTTTGTGGTGTTCGCACTGGCCTGGTACGGGCGGCTGGAAGGCTCTGGCCGGGCGGAAAAGCTGGCGCGGGAAACGCTGGTCTGGATTCAGAAAAATATGGCCACGCCGGACGGTGGCTTTCTGAACTGCCTGCCGGATGACGGCGCACCCCGGCAGCAGAACCCGCATATGCACCTGCTGGAAGCCGTGCTGGCGCTGTATGTCACCACCAAGCACGAGCCTGATCTTGCTCTGGCGCATACGCTGTACCGGCTGTTCCGCACGCGCTTTTTTGATCCTGTAACGGGCACGCTGGGCGAGTTCTTCACAAAAGACTGGCAGCTTGCACCCGGTGAGGCCGGGCAATGGGTTGAGCCGGGGCATCATTTTGAATGGGTCTGGCTGCTGGGCGAATATAGCCGCCTGAGTGGCGTGGATACGTCCGAACCCGCCATGCGGCTGGCCAGCTTTGCGACCCGTTTTGGTATGGTGCCGGAAACGGGCCGGGTGCGTGATGTACTGCGCCGGGATGGCACGGTACTGCGGGGCGGCTCCCGCCTGTGGGTGCAGGGGGAAGCCCTGCGTGGTGTGCTGAGCCAGGATAAGCAGGACAGCCGGGGTATGGCAGTGCGTCTGGCGGACAATCTTCTGGACCATTATTTTACCGGCTGCCCGGTGGGCACATGGGTAGACCAGCTGGATGCGGCGGGTGCGCCTGCGGTGACAAAAATCCCGACCAGTTCCCTCTACCACATCATCACCGCGTTTGATGCGCTGGATCAGGCGGCAAAGAAGGCATGAGCATGACCCAGACCCAACCCGCGCGGCAGGAAGAAGAAACGCTTCTGTCGCTCTCCCTTCGCCATCCTCCTGCCAACCTTGAAGCAGAGCAGGCCCTTCTGGGTGCGCTGCTGACGAACAACCGGGCGTATGACCGCGTTTCGGACTTTCTGACTGGCGCGCATTTTGCCAATCAGGTGAATGGCCGCATTTATGATGCCATTGCTCGCCGGATTGAAAACGGCCAGCTGGCGGACCCTGTGACCCTGCGGGCCGAACTGGAAAATTCCGGTATCCTGAATGATGTAGGCGGCATGGCCTATCTGGCCAAACTGCTGACCTCCATGGTCGGCATTATCAATGCCGGGGATTATGGCCGCGCCATTCATGATGCGTGGATCCGTCGCCAGTTGATTGATATTGGCGAGACCGTGGTGAACAGCGCGTTCGGTACGATCTCTGACCTGTCCGGCCCCGACCAGATTGCCGCGGGGGAAGAGGCGCTGTTCCGTCTGGCCACCGAAAAAGGACAGGACGGCGGCTTTGTGGTGTTTGACCGCGCCCTGACCGACGCCATTAAAACAGCCGAACTGGCCTTCCGGCGGGAAGGGCATGTGTCCGGCCTGACCTCCGGCCTGCGCGACCTTGATAAGAAAACCGGTGGCCTGCATCCGTCGGATCTGATGATTCTGGCTGGTCGTCCGGCCATGGGTAAAACGGCGCTGGCCACCAAGATTGCCTTCTCCGCAGCCCGTGCGCTGATGATTGAGGCGGAAGAAAAAGGGCCGGGTGTTGAGCCAACTGGCACCGTCGCTATTTTCTCGCTGGAAATGTCGGCTGAACAGCTGGCGACCCGTATTCTGTCCGAGCAGGCGGAGGTTTCCGGTGAAAAAATCCGTCGTGGTGACATTGGCCAGAAAGAGTTTGACCGCTTTGTGCGAGTAAGCCGTGAACTGGCCCGCCTGCCACTGGTGATTGACGATACGCCGGCCATCTCCCTTTCCGCCATGCGCACCCGCTGCCGCCGCCTGAAGCGGACGCGTGGATTAAGCCTTGTGGTGGTCGATTACCTCCAGCTGATGCGCCCCTCCGTTGGTACCCGCCCGGAAAGTCGCGTTCTGGAAATTTCCATGATTACACAGGGCCTGAAGGCGATTGCGAAGGAACTGGAAGTGCCGGTTATCGCTCTCTCCCAGCTCTCCCGTCAGGTGGAAAGCCGCGAAGACAAACGCCCGATGCTCTCGGATTTGCGTGAATCCGGCTCGATTGAGCAGGACGCGGATTCCGTGATGTTTGTGTATCGAGATGAATACTATCTCCAGCAGCGTATGCCCAAGGAAACAGCCTTTGATTCCATGGAGAAATACTCAGCAGCGCTGGATGACTGGCAGCGCAAGATGAGCCTTGTGCATAACAAGGCCGAACTCATTCTGGAAAAACAGCGTCACGGCCCCACCGGCGTCGTGCATCTGTTCTTTGAAGGCGAATACACACGCTTTGCCGATCTGGATATGGTGCATGAGGAGCCGCATCACTAAGGGCTGTTCTGCACTCTGTCAGTGAAAAACCAGAGTGCAAAAAACCAGTTTTCAGGCTGACCCATGATAGGATGGGGCAGCCTGAACTGTTTTTGGATGGTGTGTGTCAGTTCGCTTTTGCGGGCGTTACACACGCAAAACTCGCCGCATCGTCCATGCTGCCTTTACCATCATAGCGGGCAACGGCGGGCCAGGCGCAAAGGGGGCGGGTGCGGGTCACTTTGCCGTCTTCCACGCGGGCGGCAATCAGTTTGTCCGGGGCAGTCTGGTTGCTTACCCAGTTATCAATCGCGCCCAGTTTGCTAAATGTGTCACACCCGGCCCCGCCATAACAGTGGCCCATGCCGGGGATGGTGATCAGACGCATGGCATCCTTTGCGCTGCCACCAGCATTTTTCATCACAGCCTGATAATAGTCTGCCAGCTGTTCCGGGTTGTGCCCGTCATTCCAGCCAATATACATCAGCAATTTGCCACCATGCCGGAAGAACGGGGTCAGGTTGTCATCCACATGGAGCAGCGGGCCGACGGCCTGCGTGGCTTTGGCAATGTCAGTATCCCAGTTCAGGGTCGTCCAGTCCCAGTTCGGGTTCTGGAATGCTGCATATTTGAAAAGATCAAGTGCTACAGGGAAGGCTTTTCCGTCTGCAGAAAAACCGTCCTCGCTGCCTTTGGCCGGGCCGGGGAAAAGAACCTGATGCGTGCGCGGGTTGACCGGACCCTGATAAATCTGTTCAACAGACTGCACTTCAGACGCGGTCAGGCAGCTGGAGGTGTCCGCGCCCTTACAAAGCAGGTCTTTAGGTTCAAAATGGCAGGCGTCAGGTTCATCCAGAAACCCCTGCTTTTTGCCAACAGGCGTTGCACAGGCGTTCATCACAGCCTTGTTCAAAAGCTGGAATTTCTCGCGCGGCACACGCAGGGCGGGGTTATGGTAGCTCATCCACCCGGCCCAGAGCTGCTCGGCATTGAAATTCACAATGGGGTTGGGTGGTGCGCCTACAACAATGCCGTCATAATCCTCGGGGAAGCGTTTGGCTTCAATCAGGCCTTCCAGCCCACCCAGTGAGCAGCCAATCCAGTAGGCATGGCTGGCGTTCTGGCCGTAGAAACTATGGATTAGCGTTTTGGCGGTAGTGGTCATCAGGTGATCAGCGCGGTAGGCGTAATCCACCATTTTTTCGGGATGGCCGAGGGTGAAGCGGCCGCCTTGTCCTTCCGGTGTGCTGCTATCATGCCCGGTATCCGTGCTGGCCACGGCGTAGCCTTCGCTCACGCCGGTTTCCATGCCCTGATACATCAGTGAGCCTGCCCAGCCGAAATTTCCAACGCCCAGAAAACGCCCATTCCAGCCCTTCAGCGGCATCCAGACTTCAATGCGGATGGCAGAGTCAGACGAGGGATGCAGCGTTGCGGCAACCCGGCAGAAGGCCGGAGTGCTGCCTCGTGTAGGTTTGCCCGCTACATTCATGCCGGGTGCGGACATAATGCGCGTCAGCTGCGTCTGGGGGGCCTGCCATTGCCCGGCTTCCACCATCTGCACGGTTGTAAACGTGGTATCGGGCAAGGCCTGCCGGGCCAGATCGGCGCAACTGGTGGCGTGGGCGTTTGTGGGGCGAAGGAGGGGGGCGGAGACTGCCAGAACAGCTGCCGCCAGACACAGTGTTTGTGTGCGGTGGGCCAGAACAGGCTTCAGAGAAGCACGGAAAGGCATGGAAAGCTCCTGTTATTAAGAGACTGAACTCTACGCCTGACAGACCATAGGGGAAGCACCTTGATCCCGCCAGAATTGGAAGGCAGTCTGTGCAGCACAGAAGAGTTGTTAAAATTGCCCGGCTGCGGGCGCGGAGTGCGTTTCATGCAAAAGACTTTTGTTGTGGCGGCAGGATTGCTGCTGGCTGCACCTTCTCTCGCGGCTCAGATGGTGCAGCCAGCCGTTGCGGCCTCCACTGAGGAGGAGGGACCTGTGCAGCAGACACAAAAGGGCGTGGCCGCGGCGCAGGCCTTTCTCGCGACGTTCGATACGCAGGGGAAAGCGACTGTGCAGTTTCCGTTTGTGGCGCAAAAGTCTGCTGTGCTGGCGCGCTTCCGTCGCACAACACCGGGGGGCCCGGCTGAACCGGTGACGAGCGCCAACGCAAATGCTCCCGTAGCGCGCGGGCCGGGCATGGGGCCGCCGGGTGGTTTTCTTGGTGAGCAATACGGCAAGGCCATGTGGTCCAACTTCCCGGTCAGCGACGTGCCGCGCCCCGGCCGCCAGATGGGCAGCCTGACGGCGCCGCAGCGCGCGGCGGCCATGGCGCTTCTGAAAACCCTTTTGAGCGAGAAAGGGTTTCAGAAAGTGCAGGACATCATGGGGTCGGATCAGGCTTTGACGGATGAAGGCACAAATTTTGCCTCCGGGAAAGCTGTTTACACCATCGCTGTTTTTGGGGAACCGAGTGCCACAACGCCGTGGATGGTGCAGTTTGGTGGCCATCATCTGGGCCTGAATATTGTGATTGATGGCGCACATGGCGTGATGACGCCCACTCTGACGGGCGCGCAACCTGCTGTGTATCAGGCCGGTGGCAAGACCGTGCGTGTTCTGGCCGGCGAGAATGACAAGGCTTTTGCCCTGCTGGACGCGCTGACGCCTGCCCAGCGCAAACAGGCCATTCTGCCGTATAAAGTGGAGGATCTGGTGATGGGGCCGGGGCATGATGGCGAAACCATTGTGCCGGAAGGGCTGAAAGGTTCCGCCATGACGCCCGCGCAGAAAACGCTGCTGCTGGATGTGATTAGTGAATGGGCAGGCATTTTCAATCCGGTTTATGCCGCCCCGCGCCTGAAAGAAATTGAGAGCGATCTCAATGAAACATGGTTTGCATGGAGCGGGCCGACCTCCCATGCGCCGGACCGTAACGGTTCCTCGTATTACCGTATTCAGGGGCCGCATCTGGTTATTGAGTTTTCTCCGCAGGGCGTAGGGGGTGACCCGACCCTGCATGTGCATACGGTCTATCGGGACCCGACCAATAGTTACGGCAGCCGGTTTACCGTCAAATGAGTGTGCGCATGACCTTACCCAAAGCAGCATTTATTGGCGGGCTGGTGTGTCTGGCTGGCGTTCATCAGGCCTCGGCCCATCGGCTGGATGAATATTTGCAGGCCACAACTGTAAATCTGGCGCGGGAGGGCGTGACGCTCCGCCTGCGCCTGACGCCCGGCGTGGATGTGGCGGGGCGGGTGATCCCGCAGATTGACCGGAATGGGGATGGCGTGATTTCGGCGGCGGAACAGCAGGCCTATGCGGCCCAAACTGCTCATTCTCTGAGTGTTACGCTGAACGGAAAGCCGGTTGCCTTGCAGGCAGTATCAGCCAGCTTCCCCACGCTCTCTGCTATAAAAGGCGGGGAGGGGGTGATTGCTCTCCAGTTTTCTGTGCCGCGCGTTTTGCAAAAAGGTGCTTATCATCTGGCCTATACCAATCACGGGGCCGGAGCAGATACGGTGTATCTGGTGAACTGCCTGCAACCGAAGGACCCGGGCATTCAGGTGCAGGGGCAAAAGCGCTCAGCGGATCAGGCGTCTTATCAGCTTGATTTTGTTGTGACGCAGTAGGGCTGTTTAAAAACTCTGTCAGGCTGGTCAGCCGGACCTTTTCATCCGACTGAGGTGCATCAGCCGGAGGCGTCGGATACCGATAATGACGCCTGACAGAAACACGCAGAACACGCCAGTCAGGAGCGGCAAGGCTATGCCCCAATGTGTGGGGGCGTCACGCAACCATGGCCAGAAATCGAGATCGTGAAACCCGTAAACCAGCCAGCGCGACTGGCGAGCGGGCTGATCCAGCATGGCCAGCACCGCTCCGGATTGTGCGTCCAGATAGATCAAAGTGCCGTCTGCGGCCTGCGCACGCCAGACGGGAAAATGCCGTTTATGCGTGGGGCGGCTGAAGTAATAGGCGTCTGCGCTGGTAAGAAAGGTCAGGCTCTCTGCTGTTTTGAGCAAGCCTGCAGGGCGTAGAAACTGGACAAGTTGCTCTTTGGTGAGAGGGGCGGGGGCGAGTGTTTCGTCTAGCCTTTGAAAGACAGATTTTTGCAGGGCTTGCAGGAAAACATGCCCGTCCAGCAAGGTGCTTTTCACGCCGGTCCAGCCGGTAGGGGCTGCGGTGTCAAGCCGGGAAAGCAGAGCCCGAATCTCTGCACCCGTCACGGTGCCGGTCACGCGCAACGGGTTCACCGCGTCCGGTTTGCTGTGGAACAGGCCGCCCGGTGACATGCTGAGCAGCCCGGTTGTTACCCAGAGCAGGGCCAGCACGCCAAACATCGTTCCACTGACATGATGGACACAATGCCACCCCCGGTAAGGCGTAAAAGGGGACCTGCGCCGGAGCCGCAAAACGCCAATCCACAACCCGGTAACCGTCAGAAAAACGCCTGTGCCAGACAGCACAATCACGACCTGCTGCCAGAGAGAGGGATGTTTGCGCAGCTCTGCCGGATAGAGCCAGTGCGGGATAGCGCCAACCCATGCCCATACGCGGGTCGTGCGGGTTGTCGCCTGCATGACCTCGCCTGTCAGAGAGGACACGTAAACCTGCGTGTGGTGAATGTCCGGGAAGAGAAAACGATAAAATCCATGTTCCCGGCCATGAGTATCCAGAACCCACTGGTCGTCCGTGGTGAGGCCGTCAAACACTGGCTGATCTTGTGTACCAGTCGCGCGGGCATAGCGTAGGGCGCTGGTGGCGGCGTCTGTCGGGGGAATGCGGCCCGCAAGGCCTGTGCGCAGATTGAGCGCAAAAGGCGGCCCGTTTTCCGGGGTGAGCGTCAGAACGGGTTCCTGCCCGACCATGCTGATCTGGAACGCCTGAAAGCGTTTGTCCCTGTCGAGATCGCGTAAATTCGGAAGGTGTGCAGGCCACTGGATTTCTGCCGGAACATGGGCAAGGGCACGGTCATCCGGCTGAGGCCATGTGTGCCAGAGCATGACAATGCCGGACGCGCACCAGCCTGCCATAAGCAGCCCCATGCCAAGCCCCAGCCATCTGTGTGTCAGATAAAGCGCTCTGCGGAGTGCCTTCATGCCGGGGCGTTATACAAAGCCATGGCGGCGGCCTGTGCGCCGCGCGTCCAATGCACGGCCACATAGGCCTGCACAATCTGCTGTGCGGCCTTGGGTGCCATATCCAGAGTGAGCGCCGGCATGGTTTCGAGATACTCAGTGGCCGTTAGCAGAAGGGGGCGAAAAGCCTCTTCCAGCATGGCCCCGCGTTCCCGGTGTGTGGCGGGCAGGCTGGGTGTCAGTTTCAGGAAAAGCGCTTGGCCGTTGCGTGCAATAACGTCTTCCTGCTCCGGGGGCGGTAGCAAAGCCAGACGGGCGGCCTGCAGGGCATGGAAACGGGGCGGGCATGAGCGCAGCAGTCTGGCAAAAGTCGGGTGATAAGCCTCAGCCGTCCGATATGGGCGGGGCAAAGAGGAAAGGGGCGAGAACGGTCTCACGGTGTTTACTCCTGCCTTCCGGTACATCCCGCCCGGCGGCACGGTCCTGAACGACAACAGCAGGTCTCCTGGCTCGCGGATACGC
>NZ_LHZA01000012.1 GCF_001580535.1 Acetobacter cerevisiae
TCGAGCACCATGGGCGCTACGATGCCGGTCAGTTGCAACCCGGCGACGAATGTCGTCGTTTTCCAGTGACCATGTGGTACGGCGGAACGCAGCCTCTGGCCGCGCAAACACCGCCCATAACGGCGCGCCATATTGGTGGAGGCCCAGGTTTCGTCGATGAAAACCAGCCGCTTCGGATCGAGATCGGGCTGGACATCGAACCAGTCCTGTCGTCGTGTCAGGATGTCCGGCCGGTCCTGCTCCGCCGCGTGAGCGGTCTTTTTTTCCATGTGATCCTATGGCGTGCGAAGAAACGCCACAGTGTGCCGATTGCAAAGTGATGGCCGTCCTCAGCCAGTCGGGCTCGGATTTCGGCCAGGGTCAGATCGTCTTTCTCGGCAATCAGCGCATGAATACGCGCTGCCTGCGCCTCGATCCGGTGAGACAGACGATCCCCGCCACGCGGACTGGCGGCGGCGCTGCCGGTCGCGGTGGCAAGGGCGCACCAGCGAACGGCGCTCGCCGGACTGACGCCAAACCGCTCGGCCGCCTGACGACGCGACAGACCATTCGATACAGCCGCGACAACACGTTCGCGGAGATCCAGAGACAATGTGCGTGATGACATCCAGAACCGGCCCCCATCCCGGCGGTCATCTTGAATCAGATCATCACCACTTTGGGAATCCCAACCGATTCATTCAGCGCAGAAAACGCTCTAGCGATGCGCTGACTCAGGTTGAAGCGTAGCTTTAGCGTTCGCTCTCCCCCTACCGCAGTCGT
>NZ_LHZA01000089.1 GCF_001580535.1 Acetobacter cerevisiae
CATTCAGCGCAGAAAACGCTCTAGTGCCTCACCTGCCGCTTCTCATTCTGCCGACGGATTTCTTCTTCCCGTTCCCGCCGCTTGCGCTCACGGATTTCATCCATATGCGCGCCCAGATGCACTTCCCCACGTTCCGCCGCCAGCTGCGCCTGCCGTTCACGTTCCGCATAACGGGCGCGCTGCTTCTCATCGCGTTCCTTGTAGCAATGCGGGCAGCTCACCCCATGCTCATATTCAGGGGAGGCCATTTCTTCCGCCGTCAGCGGCATGCGGCAGGCATGGCACTGGTCGAGTGATCCGGGTTCCAGCCCGTGCTTCACCGTCACGCGCTGGTCAAACACAAAACATTCGCCCCGCCACAGGCTGTTTTCTTCGGGAATATTTTCCAGATATTTCAGAATGCCACCCTGCAAGTGGTACACCTCGTCCAGCCCTTCGGCTTTGACAAACGCAGTGGCTTTTTCACACCGGATCCCGCCCGTGCAGAACATCGCAATACGCGGCGTGCGCCCTTCGGCAATCAGCTCTTCCCGGTGCGTGCGGAACCAGTCCGGGAACTCCCGGAAGGTCTTTGTCTTCGGGTCAATCGCACCCTTAAAGGTGCCAGCCGCCACTTCATAATCGTTGCGGGTATCAATCAGAATGGTGTCCGGGTCTTCCAGCAGCGCGTTCCACTCTTCGGCGGGCACGTAATGGCCCACGTCAGAGCGCGGGTCGAGCCCCGGCACACCCATGGTCACAATTTCTTTCTTCAGCCGCACCTTCATGCGCAAAAACGGCATGCTGGGCGCGCGGGAGAACTTGACCTCAATTTCCGCACAGCCGGGCAGGGCGCGGATATGCTCCAGCACCGCCGCAATGCCTGCGTCCGTGCCCGCAATGGTGCCGTTAATGCCCTCACGCGCCAGCAGCAGGGTGCCCTGCACACCGTTTGCATCACACGCCGCCTGCAACGGGCCGCGCAGTTCGGCAAAGTTTTCAAACGGCGTAAAGCGATACAGCGCAGCAACGCAGACGGGCAAAGAGGTATCAGTCACGGCAACAACCAGTCCAGAAGTGCGATTGCAGACCAGTCCGGGCTTTCCGCATGCCAGTCCGCACACCGCCCCCTGCCGCAATCAGGATGAAATCAGCCTGCCAGACTTACTCCTCCACCCCGGTGCAGGACAAGAGCCAGCCCTTTACTGGCCTTCACGCGCAGGCTGCGCCACCCGCCAGACCTGCACGGCCTCCAGCGTTTTCTGCACATGCGTTTCCGGGTCGGTGGACGTATAGCTCAGGATGATCTTGCCCTCCGGCGTAATCACAAAGGATGTGCGGGAGGAGAGCGCAAAAGACCCCTGCGTCTTCTGGCTGTCATACAGCCCCGCCACCTTCGCGCCGGGGTCCGCCAGCACCGGGAACGCACTGCGGCATTCGTCTTTGGAGAACTCAGCCACGCGGTCCACATTGCCCGCCGTCACACCCACCACGGTCGCCCCCAGCTTCTGGAAGGTCGGGATGGCTTCCGCAAAGGCATGCGCTTCCAGTGTGCAGCCACTGGTAAAGGCGGCGGGGAAGAAATACAGCACCACCGGCCCCTTCTTCAGCTCCTCTTTGAGCGAGAATTTAAGAGGCTTCCCCCCCCAGCGCGCCGTCCAGCGTAAAATCCGGGGCGGTGGTTCCGTTGGCCAGCGCTGCGTGCGCCGCAGGGGTCATGGCCCCCGTGGCCAGCAGGGCAGAACCGGCCAGCAGGGCAGAACCGGCCAGCATCGGGGTCAGGAGCGCCAGCCGGGTCAGGCGGCGCATCGGTGTCAGAATACGAGTGATCAGGCAACTCCCACTGTCATTGCAGGCAAAAGAAGCAGAATCATCACTTGAGACTCTTCCTTTTTTCTGTCCATGCTGCATAGGTGACGGGTCAGTAAAGGATAAAGACCATGAGCGATGAAAACATGAGCGACGAAAACGACGTGATCGTCGGCTATCTCGTGCAGCGTGAAGACGAGGACGGCGACGTAACGTTCTGGGACCCGCGCAACGAGTGGCAGGAAGACCCCAACGAGGGCAAGTTCTACGAAAGCGAGGACGAAGCCAACGCTGACGCCAAAAAGCTTCAGGAAGGCGACAGCGCAACCATCACGGTTGAACTGGTCTTTGAAGACGATGAAGACCCCGAAGAAGACGCTGAAGACGAAAAAGCCTGATCTCGTCTCAGCAGCAGGGCAGGGGGCACCTCACCGGGTTTCCCCTGCCTTTGCGCATTCTGGCCTTATGACCCCGCTTTAATCACCGCACACGCCACCCGATCGCCCGAGCCACCAATCGGCTGCGAGGTATAATCATCCGGGTGCGCATGGATCACCAGCGACGAGCCTCCATGGTCCAGCAGAGCCGGCCGCGTTCCGCCGGATTTCAGAGAAACCAGCGTGGAATACAGCTCCACAGTCGCCTGACCGTCCGGCCCCACATACAGGTTCGGCAAGTCTCCGTTATCATTGGCATTGTCATGCAACAGCCCATGCACCACCGGTGTCATGGTGTGCACGTGTGACCCCGCACTGGTAAATTTCGGGGCTTCACAACTGCCTTTTTCATGAAAATGCATGCCATGCCACCCCGGCGAGAGGTTGCGCACACTCACCCGTAGCAGCACGCCACCGGGCGCATTCGTCACTTTCACGGTGCCGACTTCCGCCCCATCCGCGCCCACCAGCGTACCGTCCGCCGTTTCCGCCGCACTGGCCAGCGGAGAGGCCATTACGCCCAGCAACAGTCCTGCTGCCAGCGCTTTCGTCAAACCTGATTTCATACCGGGTGTTCCTTCAATCCTGACAGTCCGTCACTCGTAACCCCAAAACAGGCTCCGGGTTCCCAAACATCCGCCTGTTGTGATGCTGTCTCAGACACCATTATCTCGTCACTTTACGCCGTGTCGTTAGTTAAGGAGGATAACCAGTGGATTAACACGATTTTTCCGCATACCGACGCGGGAGAAAATCTGTGCATGGGAACTCTGACGGCCCATGCCTTCAATGCGTCCCTTAAGCGGCTCATTCCCCATAAACACGAGACCAATTCTTCCACGGTCAAAGATCGTGTGGAGCAGATCAATCGCCTCCGTTGTCAGATTTTGGGCTTCATCAACAATGATCAGCCCCCTCGTGCCCTTCACGCGCTGGATGACAGAAGCCATCATGCGGGGACCACGTTTCTCATTCGCGTCCAGCAGCTCCGTCAGCTCACGCAGAATGGCTGTGGGGGAGCGCATGCTGCTGTCAGCGGTCATCATCCAGACATTAGGGGTGTCATGCTGGTATTTTTCAGCGGCCAAAGACGTTTATCAGCTGCTCGATGCATGGGGCATCACGGATCCAACCCTGCGCAAAACCTGCCGCTGGATTGCCATGCAGCCGGGTGGTCTTCTTCCGTGGCTGATTACGGATCTGCCGCAGGATCTCGGAGATATTTCTCACCGCGTCCCACTTGGTCACAAAGTCAGCAATCTGACGCTGCACATCCGGCGTCTCCCGCGCCAGCGCATCCAGCTGCGCACCGCTGCTTGCCAGCCATGTATTGGCAATGATTTCGCGCACATCAGGCATAATGCTGGTATAACGGGACACAGAGCGCGCATTTAAACCGAGCTTCTGGGCAGTTGCCTCGGTGAATGAGGGGATCAAGTGGACAAGACTGTCCACTTGATCCGACTTCCGGTCTCCACCGTGTTTCGTCTCCGGGTGCAGCTCTTCGTAACCTTCCTTACGCCGTGCCAGGAAGGTCGCCTTATCTAACGGGCTCAGTTCCCGTCGGCAGATATTTTCATCAATTTCCAGCAGCTGGGCCTGTAGGTCATCCGCCTTCACGACAACAGCAAAGGCACTCTCAATACCGGCCAGTTCCAGTGCCCGCATGCGATGCGCGCCGGCAATCAGACGATACCGCTTGCCAGATTTCCGCACTTCAATCGGGGTGCGCTGACCCTGTTCCTGCATGCTGGCTGCAATAACGGCAGCAGCATCGACATCAACGCCCCGCAGGCGCTCTCCAACGTCAATATCTGCCAGAGGGATAGACACCACTGCTGAGAGCGGCTGAGGCACAGACATGTTCATGCTGCCACCTCATTTTGACGGTGTGCGCCACCAGTGAGCGCGGTAGGAGTTCTCTCAGCACGAAACGAAACAGGAGTTCCGTCCATATGATAACGATCCGGCCAAATATCGCTGGGTTCACGACCAAGTTCGTCTGCAATCGCTTGTTCAAGCGGCATAGAATAGCCGGGGGTTCCAAGTGCTTGGGTGACGGCATTGGGGTTTCTGCCCAAATGCCGGGACAGCGCAGACAGGCTGCCCCACTTCTTGCGGAGAGACGATTTAATGTCCTCCACGTGCATTCCTAATGGCTTTCGTGCCATACTAGCCTCCTTCACCGGGGCAGTGCCAGCTGCCCCTCTTTTTTGTCCCCTTACCGTAGCTTTCGCCCGGTCTTTTCTTCCGTAGGAAATAACGTGAGATTACACACAAAAATCTCCCTAGAAACCATAAATCTCCGCTTGTTGGTTTTATTTGGGGGTAGTTTTGTGGATAACGCTCAGGAATGGCCGTTATCCCCCACTTTTTTCTGTGCAAATAGCGGAGATTTTTGATTTGTCAGAAAACACTTCTAACCGACAAGAGACAGAATTCGCCGCTCGTGTCCGTGAAGCGGTTAAAAGCGGGGGTGGATACTCAACGGTCCTGGAGAAAAGTGGATTCTCTAGCAACTCTCTTAACCGCTACCTTAAAGGCCATGAGATGAAGGTCAGTACGGCCATTCACTTAGCGGAGATATGCGGGGTCGATCCGCAATGGCTGTTGTTCGGGACCCGCTCAGATGTGGACATGCATCATGCAAGCTCTGACGGGGTTGGTGTGGCTTACTATGAAGAAGCCGAGGCAAGCGCGGGCTTTGGTCGCTATGGGCATGACCGCCCTGAACCACGGAAAGTCTTTGTTTCTCGCTGCTTTTTAGAAGATCTGGGACTGTTGCCGCATCATACAATTATGCTCCGCGTCGCAGGCGACAGCATGGAGTCGACTCTTAAATCTGGCGACCGGCTTATCCTGAATACAGCTCCCACCATGCTCCTAGGTGGGGTCACCGTGTTCGTCGTGAACGGCCAGCTGATGGTGAAGAGGTTGTCTCCTACAGCATCGGGCACGGTCATGATCATTTCAGACAATGACCGTTACCCGCCACAAGAGGCAGAAATCAGCCGTTTCCGGTGGGGAGAAGCTGACGGGAACGACACAATTACAGTAATAGGGCGCGTAGCCTATAGATTGCAGGCAATGTCTTAATGTCTTTTAAGGGTTATCCTAGAAATGGCTGATAAAAAACAGACATATGGAAAAACTGCATTTGTAATTATTGTGCTGTGTTCTGGTCTATTTTTGGGAGTGTTATTATTTATCGCCCAGGATAATACACAGCAGCCAGACACAGCTCCACGGCAAGATATGCTGGAAAACGCCCAATTCCGTGGGATGCCACCACAAAAACTGGATGGTGCCAAAAGAGCCATTGCAGCTCTTTTGCAGGCTTGCCCGAATATACCGAAATATGCCGCGCACGGAGAAAACCTAACGGTGGACTATTATCCAAACGGCTGGGAAGGAACATCAGCTCATTTGGATGTAGAGCTGGATTTGGCTCCAGACAGCCTCAAAGCCCTTCCTCAAGGCTTAAGAGACCCACAATGGGGCGGCCATATGGAAATGGGCCTGTCTGGCGGATCGAAGCCGGGTGCAATTATGGAGATGCCGTTGCCTCTATGGTTATGCGGCCAGCCAGTGGATGAAGACATTCTATCAAGCCGCAAACGCGACTGGTCGCAGGAAAAGCAATTCCTGCCTCTTAATGAGATCCCCAGAAACAGCTTTTAAGAGGCTCTTAAAAGGGTCTCGGAACTCATTGTATAAAAATACGATGGGTTCCAAATCAAATGGCTGAAACAGGCAATACCGCAGACTTGTCGAAAATTTCCATCCAAAGAGGCCGGGGCATTTCGGCAGCTCAAAATTTTTCAGATACCGGCACAAATGGCTTTCGTCCGCCACATTTTGTCCCGTCAGATCCCGGATCGTCCCATATAATCCCGGTCACTCACTACCTGTCGGTAAGTTCCATCCTTCTTGGTCGGTAACAATTGGTAAGCCTGTGAATCACAACGTCTCGCTCAGTTCAATAAATTAATAGGTCCTGAGCCTAGATAAAACCAATACAGCGTCAAGCGTTTGGGCGGATACAATCCCGGTTCGCCGGCATCAGACACCTTCATAAATTATCCGGGTCTTACCTCCATTGCAGAAGGAAGAGGCGGCGAGTTCCATTGCCAAATTCAAGAGTATGTTGGCAACTATTTTAGTGGATTGTTCTCTTTAAGAGGGTCGAGTGGAAACTGGCGTTATGTTGGTATTCCAGAAGGCCGCAGAATAAATGACAGTGACTATGGAGACGTAGCCTACACGGCGGATCTGGTCAGCTATGTTCCGACATCTACATACGCAAGCGACTTTGGCACATCAGACAATCGTGTGATCAATATAGCCTATGGCCACCGCATACAGGCTTTTCAGGCTAGCGTGGGTAACGGTTCAGCGGCAGGCACATGGGTCACGTTTCCGGTCGCTTTTTCAGAAGTGCCAGTATTTTACCAGGCTAACTCCTGCGGGAACCTCTCAGATCCCACTGATACTGATTATTTCTGTTACGGCGCAACAGCCACCGGCATGTATGTGCGTCCCCGCAACACGGGCGGCTCAGCCAATATCATCGCGATAGGATCAAAATGACAACGACAGCCTCTCTCACTGGAGCAGCGGTGATCGCTGCTGCGTGGCCTGCACGGTATTATGCGGCATACGATACGACAGCCACCAGCATTACCCGCGTGACGGCTCTCTATGATGTTCAGTCACCGCAGACTGTTGTGCAAAACCTGCCAGCTGCAGTGACGATGATCGCACTCACCGAAGATCAGTGGGCGCTGACGGCTGGAGCTCAAACCATCTGGGTCCAAGGCGGCGCTATTCTTTATCCGGCGCGTTATATGCAGGGTATGACACAGAGGCGGCACAGCCCACGAGCGTGACGGGATGGTATGATACCTGGACGTTGACCAGCGTGACCAACGTCCCGGCTGCCAGTGCGCTGATTGCTGTATCTCGCCAGGACTGGGCAGACACCACTGCTTTCCGACTTCCAACAGGACGCGGTGTTGAGGCAGGGAAAATTGTTGATTACACGCCGCCCGCGCCGCCAGTGCCGCTTACCACACAGGCAACAAGCGCGCTGACAGCAGCCGCTTCTTCGACCTGGGCAAATTACGGTGCCATGGGTGTTGCTGTGCCACAGACATGGATTGCCTATCAGAAAGCTCTGAAAGTCATTGCTGACGGCACAGACACCACCAGCACCGCACTGCCTGCGGAGCCAGCAGTCTGATGGCTGATTTCCTCTTCAAACGCCGGACTACGTTCCTCGTCACGTGCATCAATGAGGACGCACAGGGCGTGCCGGTGGCTCTGGGTGGGGGCGGAGTTGCGCGATAGCCAGAACGCGCTGATTGCGCCTCTGGTGCCTGCTCAGGTGGCAGATCAGTTGGGCACCTATACGCTGAGCTTTCCCGGTGACACGTCAGGCTGGCCGCTGGGCACCCTGCGCACGGACATCCGTATCAGCGACCTGAACGGCACAATCAAACAAACAAACACGGTCACGATTGCGGTCGTGGATAGGGTGACACAATGAGTGTTGGGATTGATTCGGGCCAGAGTAACGGGCCGCTTAATGTGGTGATCAATGGCAGCGCGCCAGGCTCCAAAGGTGATCCGGGCGTTGGGATTGCGTCCGCGCTGGTTAATGCCGCAGGGCAGCTGGTCATCACCAAGACAGACAACACGACGATCACGCTGCCGCTGGATGCTGTTGTGCAACTGGCTGCGATGCAGGCAGCTACAACGATTGGGACAAATTTTGACGACCTGAAAGCCAGTGTGCTGGCTGCGGCATCTTCTGCCGTGACATCACAGGATGCTGCGGAAGGGTCGGGTAACTCTGCAATTGTGGCGGGACAGCACGCATCTGACGCGAAGGTGGCAGCAGATCAGGCTGTGCCGTTACTGACAGCGGCAACCAATGCGGTTGCGGGTGTTACGGCTGATGCTGCTGCGGTCAAGGTCATGCTGACGGCAGCCCTGACCGGATCTGCCCCGCTGACGTATCGCGGATATTGGAATGCCAGCACGAACAGCCCCCAACTGGCCAGTGCCGCAGGGACTGAGGGCGACCTCTATCTGGTCTCTGTTGCCGGCACGACGTCCATAGACGGGACAGCGTCGTGGGGCGTTGGGGACGGCATCTGGTTTACTGGCGGCCACTGGCAATATTTTGCCCGTGCGTCCTGGGCGGCAGTCGCACAGTCTATCTATGCGCTGCGGTCGATCCTTGTGGGGAGTCATGAGGTTTCTGCAGATGGCGATTTGCCGTTTGAGATCCGCGACCCGGCAGGCAACGTGGCGTTACAGGTAGCGCAGGACGGCACGTTGCGGGTGCTGGGACTGAGTCTGTATGACGGCAGCACTCTTGATGTCGATCCTGCCCAGGACGCGGCATTGCGGTTGATTGGGGCCGACGGATCGTATCTTGATCTGGATGCACCGGACTACGAGCGACGGATTGCGCAGCACGCGCCTGCGCTGTGGCTTGATGCCGCTGCCGGTGTTGTGACCGATGACAGTGGTGTGGTGCAGTCCTAGTCCAGCCGTGTTGCAAGTCCCTGGACGGTCACGGCCAAGGCAGGCAAGCTGGTTCGCTACGCGACAGCCTCCGGGTATGCCGTGCATTTTGACGGTGCTTCGGCTCTGGCCCATACCATGCTGGAAGTCCCCGGCACCATCATTGCTGTCTATCGCAATACGGTTTGCACTGCTTCCGCACAGCCGGTCATCATGGGGAGTGACAGCGCAACAGCAGGCACGCCAGCCTGGGCCCTGCGCGGGTATATTCCCATGGGAGTGGCCGGAGCATACGCCAGGGCACAGGGGTTGCAGATTGGCACCTCAGCTTCGGCCAAAGGGTTTGCCGGGCGGCTGAATGCTGCATTGGGGCACTGGCAGATACTCGGAGCCACCTACAACGGAGACACTATTGCCGCAGCTGCCGGTTTAACCCACGCGGCACCTGTTACGCGTGCACCGACAGCGGTGCCTTTGGTGTGCGGCGGCAGCGGCGGTTTGATTGGTGCGTCCTATACTTCGGCAGGCATCCTCACTGACTTCTTTGTGGGTGATCTGGCCGAACTATTGGTATGGGAACCGGAAATCAAAGCTACTTTACAACTGGCATCTATATAAAAAGCGCCACCTCATCGAAAACATGTTCGCAAAGCTCAAAGACTGGCGGCGGGTGGCAACACGATATGACCGCTGCGCACACACTTTCATGTCCGCTATCCACATCGCAGCAAGCTTCAGCTTCTACCTCAAAGAATGAGTCCTGAGCCTAACAGCCCCTCTCTCAATCGCGCACCATCACTGGCGGCGGCATCCGTCGTCTTCCATTTCTGGATGAACCGAAACTTCCGGTCGATGGAGACGTGGGATTTGTAGCCAAAAAACGGGATGGCGAGATCCGTTGCGGGGATCGTTCCATCATCCTGCCGTTTTGCTTTCGTGAACTTCAGCGTCCAGCGCGCATGACGATCCTTGTGCGACATCTT